>JBDRNC010000012.1:0-127696 GCA_043811535.1 Elusimicrobiota bacterium | reverse complement strand
AAGGAAGATGCTGGAGATCATTTACAATACGTTAAAAAACGGCTGGATGTTTGCCGATTTCAACAATTGGGTGTTGGAATGAAAAATATCAACAAAAACAGAGTAGATTTACTATTCTGAGTTTGATTTTTATCATAGGAGAGTATATATATGTCCAACCAGTTTGAAACAATTTCAAGAGTGCAGGCGCCGGAACTTGACAAGATTCTCGGTACGCCGTTCAAAGTGCTTGACGACGGTTTTGTCCGTGTCGTCGATTACATGGGTTCCGATGAGTCCATAGTCCAGGCCGCGCGCGTGTCCTACGGAAAAGGAACCAAGACCCCAAGCGGCGACAGGGAACTGCTCAGATACCTGATACGCCACAAACATACAAGCCCTTTTGAGATGTGCGAGATAAAACTTCATATCAGGGTGCCGATGGACTGTTGGAGGCAGTGGATACGCCACCGGACCGCCAACGTCAACGAATACTCCACGCGCTATTCAGTCGCGATAGATTCCGCTTATAAGGTAAAGCCGGATGAATGGCGCATGCAGGCCCTGGTCAATAAGCAGGCCAGCGAAGGTTTACTTGATGCGCAGGCCGGGGCCGAATTCACGAAACGCGAAGCGGAACTTCAGAAAATGTGCCGCGAGGAATACCAGAGGCGCATAGACGCTGGCGTCGCCAGGGAACTGGCAAGGAAAGACCTCCCGCTCGCGACTTACACGGAAGCTTACTGGAAAATAGACCTCAGCAACCTGCTTCATTTCCTTGAGCTGAGAATGGAAAGGAAGGCTCAATACGAGATACGCGTCTATTCAAACATCATCGGCGAGGAAATAGTATCCCGCTGGTGTCCGAACGCGTGGGAGGCCTTCAAGGATTACCGGCTAAAGAGCGTCACGCTTTCCGAAGTCGAGCAAAGAGTGCTAGCGCTTGTGCTTAAAGGCAAGAATGAAGAGGCCGCAAACTACCTTAGGGAAATAAAATTCCTCAGCGAGAAAGACGGCAAGCTTAAATCAAGCGTTGAGTGCGTGGAACTCGAGAATAAGCTGAAAGAGATGGGGCATTCCATCCCGTGGCTCAAGTGATAACCTCAAGAATTTTTCAATTATCATCCCCGTCCGCCATTGCTGCAGTGGCGGATAATCGGGGATCCATCGTGCGTAAAATACTAAACACTAAAAACTAAATACTAAATAAGCTTAAAACAATAAAATATAAATATAAAACACGTCGTTTATTTGATATTTGTATTTGTGATTTTGGATTTATTTAGGATTTAGTTTTTAGTGTTTTGTTTTTTTTGGGAGGGGTAGTGCGGTATTTTTGTTTTGTGATTATTGTCCTGCTCGCGAGCACCTGCGCCGCGCTGGAAATAAATATATGTCCCGAAAATCTCAGGGGCGGCGAAGCGGTAGTCGTGGGAATTAAAGGGTCTTTCATGAGTTCATACTGCGTGGATTTCGAGGGGAAAAGATACAGGTTCTATGGCGCCGGCCGCGGCGAGATGGGAGTAGTCCTGCCTGTCGGGATAGAGGCGGCAGGGCCGGAAAAGCTGGAAGTATCGAGCCGTTTCCTTGGCATCAAAACTTCTTCTAAAAAGTTATCGGTTGATGTGGCAAAGAGGAAGGTTGAGACAATTATTTTGAAGGAAGAGAGCGAAAAAATGAGGGATGCGCAGCCTTCCGTTCCTTCGCAGCAGAAAAGCGTCATTGACGTTATAAATATCAAAAGCGGAAAGAAACTCTGGGACGGGGAGTTCATCCTGCCGTCAAAAAACAGGATTGTCACTGTTTTCGCGCTCAAGAGAGCCGGGAAAAGATACCAGTATTTCCACAAAGGCGTGGATTACAGCATGAAACTGGGCGAGCCGGTTATCGCGTCAAACAGCGGGAAGGTCGCGCTGAGCGGCGAGAATTACAATGTCTACGGCAACACAATAATCATAGACCACGGGCAGGGCATCGTCACGTGTTATTTCCATCTTTCAAAGAACCTGAAAAAAGAAGGAGAGCGGGTGAAAAAAGGCGAAACGATAGCGCTTGCCGGAAGCACCGGCTGGTCGTCCGGGCCGCACCTTCACTTCGCTGTTTACGCGCAGGGCGGGGCGATCGACCCGGTATGGTGGTCGGAGTTCAGCGGAAAGATGAGATAATCAGGGATATAGCGATATGAATATTAAAAACATCAGAAATAAGATTGATTCACTGATTACAGAAGTCGGAACGACGGCAGTCACTGTTAGCGCTTTCACTATGGTTCTTTTAATCGGAATACTTGATGCCGTAACCGGAGTTGAAATATTTTTTAGGGTATTCTACCTTCTGCCGATAGGATTGGCGGCATGGTATGTCGGCAGAAAAACGGGTTATGTCGTTACTGTCGCCAGCAGCATATGCTGGCTTTTGGCGGAAGTGCTTTATGATAAAAGTGTTACGTACCCGTTCATACTCCTGTGGAACATGTTCGGCAGGTTCGCGCTTTTTCTGATAGCCTCGCACCTGATCTCCGAACTGAAGGAGAGAATAGATTTTGAAACTAAAAACGCGATGACGGACGCGCTTACGGGCATAAATAACCGCAGGTTCTTCAATGAGATGCTTCAGCGCGAGGCGGCAAGGGCCGAGAGGTACAAGCATCCCCTGACAATCGCTTATATAGACGTTGACGATTTCAAGTCCGTGAATGATAATTACGGCCATCATGAAGGGGATAGACTTCTCGGGGCGCTGGCAAAAGTTATTTCTGAGAGTGTAAGGAACACCGATATGGTTTCAAGGATAGGAGGGGACGAATTCGTGATAATGTTCCCCGAAACATACCTTGAGGATTCAAAAAATGTCGTAAACAAGATCGTGGGGAAATATTCCGAGGCGGAAGAGAATAAGGGATACAGGTCAACTTTGAGCATCGGCGTGGCGACTTTTATAAGACCTTCCCGCGACGCCGAAGGCCTTGTCAGGAAAGCCGACGAGGCCATGTACCTGGCCAAACGGACCGGGAAAAACAGGGCTGTTTATGAAGCATTCGGAGAATAGAAACAGCTTCAACCGTTTCAGCTGTTTAACCGTTTAAGGTATGGAACGTTAAACTGTTAAGCGTTAAACAATTAAACATGTCTTTACGGGAGGTAACATGGGCTACAGTTTAATCACTTGCATAATTGAGAAGGGGAAGGCCTCGGATATCGTGGACCAGGCATTGAAGAACGGCGCGTCAGGGGCGACGTATTTTGACGCCAAAGGCAGGGGCGTGCGCGAAAAAATAGGTATAAGGGGAATGTTCATAAAGGAAGAAAAAGAGATCATCATGATAGTGGTCAGCCCGGAACAAAAACAGGAGATTTTCGATACGGTCGTCAGGATGGGCGGATTGACTGAGACGGGCAAGGGATTCGCGTTCGTTCAGCCGGTTGAACTCGCGGTCGGATTTGTAATGATGTGATAAGGCAGTCCCGGGCATCTGCCTGTAAGCGTTTACCTGTGTTTGAGTGTGTTTTAAAAATGCATAGTTTTCTATTGACAAGACATTATTTCTATCCTATACTTGATGCAAACGATTTCATGATTCACGACCATGTTGTGTTTGTCGGAAAAAAGGCAGTTTGTGGTATGACAGTTTGCTGAAGAAGGAATGTTATTCACTTGTCAACAGTCAACTGTCAACGTCCCATAGAAATCCGTCCGCCACGGCGGACCTCGCAAGAGCGGTTTAGTAAAATCTCAAGGAGTTCGGGAGGTATACATGAAGTTGACTGTAAAAGTTTTTGCTGTTTTCATGGTGTGCGCGTTCTTTTTCGGCGCCTGCGCGCAGTCCAATAAAAAGAAGATCGGCGTGTCAGTGGCAACAATGCAGGAATCCGTCTATACCTTCATGAAAAAGGCGATGATGGACAATAAAGATAAGGATAATATCAAAATAATCTGGCTGTCCGCGGATAATATGGAGACGAACCAGGTCTCTAATATAGAGGATCTGATAACGCAGAAGATAGACTGCCTTATACTGCACTCCGTAAATACCGCCGCGGCAACGGAACTTGTAAAAAAAGCGAAGGCCGCGGGAATCCCGGTTGTCGCGATGGATAGACTGCCGGTCGGATCTCAGGTTGACTGTTACGTGACCGCGGACAGTTTCAAGGTCGGGCAGATACAGGCGAAATACCTCGCGGAAAAGATAGGCGGAAAAGGGAATGTCGTGATATGCCAGGGCGAAGCGGGCAACAGCGTAGCCAGGGAAATCACGAACGGGAATCTTTCAGTGCTCAAGAAATATCCGGGCATCAATATCGTGGTCAACCAGATGCATAAGTCATGGGCGCGCGATCTTGCCATGGCTACGGTTGAGAACGCCCTGACAAAATACAAGAACAACATTGCCGGGGTGCTGTGCAATAACAGCGGCATGGCGATGGGCGCGGCGCAGGCCGTTATAGCCCAGAATCTTGTCGGAAAAGTGGTGGTAGTCGGTTCAGACGCGGATAAAGACGCGTGCGAAGCGATAGTTAAGGGGACGCTGAGCGCCGACGTGGACAAGATGCCCTATGAACTCGGCCTGCAGTCATACAAAACCGCGGTGGCGCTGATAAACAAGGAGAAGATCGCCGCCGACAAGACGGTGAGTAATCAGGGCGCCAGGGTAAAGGTCAAATTCACGCCGGTAAAATTAATTACAAAAGAAAATATTTCCGAAATGAAATACCGCTGGTCGGGACTTAAATAAGACCGGTAGACGATAGACGGGAAGCATAACGCCGTTCATAAATCCGTCTGCCATCTACCGTCTCCCTTCTACCTTTCAATAACGGAAAATGAATAAAACCATACTCGAACTCCGGAACATATCAAAGGAGTTCCCGGGCGTAAAAGCGCTGGATAACGTGAATCTGGCGCTTTGCGAAGGGGAACTCCTTGCTCTTGTCGGGGAAAACGGCGCGGGCAAATCAACGCTGATGAAGATATTGAGCGGCGTCTACCCGCACGGAACGTATTCAGGCGAAATAGTCATAGACGGGAAAACTGCAAGCTTCCCCGGGACAAGGGAAGCGGAAGAAGCCGGCATCGCGATAATTCACCAGGAACTGAACCTGATACCCGGAATGTCCGTAGCGGAAAATATATTCCTCGGCAGAGAGCCAGTGAATCTTCCCGGGATTATCGACTGGAACAGGCTTTTTGCGGGCGCGCGCGAGGCTCTTGGGAAACTGAAAGTCAAGATAGACCCCCATGCGCTTATCGGAGGGCTGACTGTGGGACAGCAGCAGATGGTGGAAATAGCGAAAGCGCTGTCCATAAACGCAAGGATACTCATTCTTGACGAACCCACCTCGGCGCTGACCGAATCCGAGGTCAAGCACTTGTTTGACATAATCAAGGAACTCAAGAAGAACAACGTATCGATGATATACATCTCGCACAAGCTTGACGAGGTTTTCTCGCTGTCTGACAGGATAACCGTCCTGCGCGACGGGTCGTCGGTCGGGACAAAAGAAACCTCTAAGCTGTCAAGGGACGAAGTAATCTCCATGATGGTAGGCAGGAGCATAAAGGACATGTTCCCCAAGCAGAAGACACACGCGGGGAACCCGCTTTTGTCGGTAAAAAACCTGACGCTCAAAAATCCCGAGATTAAGGACAGGTATATACTGAAAGATGTAAATTTTGAGGCAAGGGGCGGTGAGATTCTGGGCATCGGCGGCCTCATGGGTTCGGGCAGGACGGCTCTTGCGATGGCGCTTTTCGGAGAGTTC
The DNA here is from genome assembly GCA_043811535.1 of Elusimicrobiota bacterium. GTDB lineage: Bacteria > Elusimicrobiota > Endomicrobiia > Endomicrobiales > JBDRNC01 > JBDRNC01. The sequence continues at coordinate 121,958 of JBDRNC010000012.1, read as the reverse complement.
AGCCGCTGGATGACCGGAGAGATGGTTCTGTGCGGGGAGAAATACGCCCCGGCGTCTCCCAAAGACGCCATAGAAAAAGGGCTTGTGCTTGTGACGGAAGACAGGAAACTCCATGGACTGGTCCTCGGCATGTCTGTCGGAAACAATATCACGCTTTCCGCGCTTCACAAGATATGCAGGGCGAACGTAATAGACAATGACAAGGAAACCGGAATAATAATCAGGCAGATAGACGATCTCAAGATCAAAACGCCTTCGCATGTCTCGCAGGTTAACAACCTGAGCGGAGGCAATCAGCAGAAAGTCGTGCTTGGCAAATGGCTGTGCATGAGGCCAAAGGTACTCATACTTGACGAGCCCACCCGCGGTATAGACGTGGGCGCCAAAGTCGAGATCTACAATATTATGAACAGGCTGGTAAGCGAAGGCGCTTCCATAATAATGATATCTTCGGAACTGCCCGAGCTTCTCGGCATGTGCGACAGGGTTTTAGTGCTGCATGAGGGAGAGGTCGCCGGCGAACTTGACAGAAAGAGCGCCACCCCTGAAAAAGTAATGCATCTCGCCACCGGAGGAATGTGACAATGGCCGGAATCAAATCATCTTCTATTGACTGGAGAAAATACGGGCTGCTGCTCGCGCTCGTGATAATGGGCATAGCGCTGACAGCCATGACCGAAGGCATGTTTTTTACGCCGAGGAATCTTCTGAACCTTACGCGCCAGGTCGCGGTGAACGGGGTGCTTGCGGTCGGCATGACTTTTGTGATATTGATAGCGGGCATAGACCTTTCAATTGGCTCAGTGGTCGCTTTCGCCGGTATCACCGTCGCTTACTTTCATGTGATGCAGGGTTGCGGCGCGGCCGTATCCATCATTGCGGCCCTTGTTGCCGGCGCGCTGGCCGGCATGTTCAACGGTTTCTTCGTGACAAGGTTTTCAATACATCCTTTTATCATAACACTCGGTATGATGACGATAGCGCGCGGGCTTGCGCTTATTATTTCCAAGGGCGCCTCGATAGCTCCGATGAGCGATAGGTTTGCCGCTATAGGCAACAACAGCATCCCTGCCCCGGCCTCGATCGCCCTGGTCTCCATTATGGGTGTGTTATGGCTGTGGGGATCGGTAAGTCTTTTCATAAAGAAAAAGATCGACATAGGCATTGTATCGGGGGCCGTTCTGAAAACGGTTGTCGTAGCGTTTTTCCTGTGGCTTTGTTCTTATGAAGGAATACCTATTATAGTAGCGGTCTTCGCGGCGATTGCATTGTGCGGTGTATTCATACTGCACAGGACGGCTTTCGGCAGGTACATGTATGCCATAGGGGGTAACGCAACCGCTTCACACCTTTCAGGAATAAACGTCAAGGGCGTGAAATTCCTGGTTTTCACGATAATGGGACTGCTCGCGGGCGTCGCCGGGATATTATTGACGGCCAGGTTGAATGCCGCCACGCCTACCATGGGCAACATGTTTGAGCTGGACGCGATCGCTTCCGTAGTTATAGGCGGGACGAGCCTCATGGGCGGTTTCGGGAGCGTGGAAGGAACCATAATAGGCGCATTCATAATAGGAATACTTAATAACGGACTCCAGCTGCTCAACGTAGACCCCTTCCTTCAGTATGTCGTCAAGGGTCTGATTATCATCGGCGCGGTCATGCTTGACGTCAGAAAGAAATAAGAAAAAGGGGACGGTTCTATTTTATTAAATATGTTAAATAGAACCGTCCCCTTTCACTTTGCAGCGCAAAAAGGCAAACTGCTTGCTAAAAAGGAATTGAAAATGAAAAAAATCTGCGCCATTGCCCTGTCTATCCTGCTTCTGTTCGGATTTGCCGCGAACCTGCCGGCCGAAACTACCTTCGAAATGTCCGCAGAGGACGAAAAGTTCATTGACATGGTGGAGCGCAAGGCCTTCGATTTTTTCTGGGAGAACGCTGACCCTGAAACAGGGCTTATTAAAGACCAGACAAACAATTTTACAGAGGATACCGAAAAGGAAACCCACAAAAAATACCGCGCCAGCATTGCTTCGGTAGGCTTCGGGCTTTCGGCGTATATAATAGGAGTGGAACGGGGCTGGATAACAAAGGAGCAGGCGTATCAGAGGATAAAAGTCACGCTTAACACCTTTGACAAACTGCTTTACAGGGATAACAGGGGGCTTTACTATCACTGGATAGACATGCGCAGCAATAAACAGTGGATCTGGCCCGACAAGAACGAAAGCGAAATATCCACGATAGACACGGCCCTGTTCATTACGGGGGCGATAACGGCCGCGGAGTACTATAGCGCCAAATACAAGCAGCCGGAATTCAAAGAGATAGTTGACAGGATATTCAGGGGCATCAAGTGGAACGCTTTCGGCGATCAGTTGATGCAATATTACAACGAATACATAATCATGACGCTTATGGGTATGGGCGCCCCGGAGCATACGATACAGGCTTCAGGATGGGATAGAATGTGGCGCAACTTCCAGTTTTCCACGGCTAACCGCAAGGATGAGGCGAATTTCCCGAGAGTTTTCTATCCCGCTCTGTTCATTCATCAGTTCCCGCAGGCCTGGTTTGATTTCAGGGACAAACACGATAAGTTCGCGGATTATTTCATCAGTTCGCGTAATTCAGTGCTGGCGAACAGGCAGTACTGCATAGACCACGCGATCGGAGGCATCGCTGACAAGAAGTATCAGTTCACGACTTACGGGCCTAACAGCTGGGGCCTTAGCGCATCAGAAATACCTCCGCCGCGGGGATATGACCACACCGGTGAGGCGGAGCCGGCCTTGGAAGACGTTCCTGAATCGGGTATGAGAGGCATAGCGGGCAATGTCGCTATACACGCGGCCGGCGGCTCAATGCCGTTCACTCCGGAAGAATCGCTGGCAATGATGAAATATTTGTATGAAAATTACAAGGATGACCTCTGGGGCAAGTACGGTTTCTGCGACGCGTACAATACCGACCCGCGCGAAAAGAACCAGTTCAATAACAAGAATAAGACGATGTGGAGAGCCGAGATAGTCAGCGGACTTGACCAGGGTATTATACTTCTGATGATAGAGAACTACAGGACCGGGCTTATTTGGAAGTACTTCATGATGAATGAGTACGTGCAGAAGGGCATGGAGCGGACCGGTTTTGTGAAAAAGGAAAAAATTCCTGAGGGGGCTTCCCTGGACCTTTCCGGCAAGTGGGCTTTCAAGACTGGAAATAATATGAAGTGGAAGGACGCGGATTTTGACGATTCATTATGGAATAGGATTAATGTCCCGGCAAAGTGGGAGGACGAAGGGTTTCCGGATTTTGACGGCATCGCCTGGTACAGGACAGTATTCAGCTCCCCCAAAGACCTGGCCTCGGCCAGGGGAGCGGTCGTGCTCAGGTTCGGAGCGATAGACGACGCGGACGAGGTTTATCTGAACGGCGAAAAGATCGGCGGTCTCGGAAAATTCCCTCCGTCGGCGAAGTCCGCGTGGGGCGTCGCCAGGGTGTATGAAGTGCCGAGGGATTTGATGAATACTAGCGGTGACAACCTGCTGGCCGTAAGGGTCAGTGATACTGCCGGCGGAGGGGGGATATGGAAGGGGCCGGTGGATATAACGCTGCTTGACGCAATCCGGTATAATCCCCTGCGCGTTGATATTTCAAAGGAATGGAAAGACCTTGTAAATCTTGAGGGTTCATGGAAGTTCAGGACAGGCGCCGCTGACATCGGGGCCCTGCCGTCCGGAGGATGGAAAGACATCAGCGTGCCCGGGGAGTGGGAAAAACACGGTTTCGCGGGTTATGACGGCCTCGCGGTTTATAAGAAGGAGTTCAAGGTGGAACGTTCAGCTGAAAAAGAAATAAAGACGGATAAACTGGTCCTCAAGATCGGCGGTGTTGACGACGCGGATATAACCTATTTAAACGGGAAAGAAATAGGGCGTATGGGCGATTTTCCTCCCGAAAAAGGCAGCGCGTGGGACGTGGAGAGAATGTACGAGTTTCCCAAGGGGCTTGTGAAATTCGGGGAAAAGAATGTCATCGTGATAAAGGTCAACGACAATACCATGGGCGGCGGAATAGTCAGGGGCCCGGTGAAGATAATATACTAGAGACAGAACTGAAAAAGGCAGAACTAGTAAGACAGAATTGGTACGGCAGAACTAAAACGGCAGATAAAAAATAGTAATTAGTATATAGGCCAATAATCAACTGCAAATGATCATTGCTAATTGATAATTGGCCATTGTTTTCAAGTTTCATGTAATCATTTACATTACGCCCTTGACACTGAGTTTTTTTAGTATTATAATAAAAGAAAATTTTCCTGATTCTCCGCAGTTAGTAATCGGTTACAAGCCCGCAGTGGAGCCGTAAAATCGAGGTATAATCATGTCTTTAACTATCAGAGATATCGCTCAGAAAAGCGGTGTGTCCGTTGCCACTGTTTCAAGAGTCATCAACGGCAGCGAATTGGTAAGGCCTGAAACAAAAAAGAAGGTCCTCAAGGTGATAAAGGAGCATAATTACCAGCCCAACATGCTCGCGCGCGCCTTCAGTAAAAGCAAAAGCGAGACTATCGGGCTTATCGTCCCCCCTGAAACGCATATCTTCAGCGATTATTTCGCGGAAATGCTGCGCGGCATAGAGAACGCCGCCCGGCTCTATAACTATGACCTGCTTCTTAAGATATCAACGCCCGCCTCAAGGGATTCATACCACCAGTACTATGAAATGAAAAAATGCGACGGCCTGCTGCTGATAGCTCCTGTCATGAACGACCTGGGGCTGAAAAACCTTGAGAAGAAGGATATACCCATGGTGCTTATTAACTGCGTTTCAACGCAGATAAGTTACGTGGATGTGGACAACGTGGACGGAGCATTCAAGGCAGTGGAGCACCTTGTTAAACGGGGACACAAAAGGATAGGCATCATCAATGGAATCATTGAAGGCGTCAACGCCCAGGACCGGTATAAGGGCTACCAGCTGGCCCTGATGAAATACCACATCCCCGAAGACAAGGAACTGATAACATACGGCAAATATTCCCAGCAGAGCGGCATTGACGCGATGCAGAAGCTGATGTCTTTGGATAATAAGCCCACGGCCGTGTTCGCGGCGAACGACCTGATGGCCATCGGCGCGATAAAAGTCATTAAAGATGCCGGGCTTGCGGTTCCGAAAGACATAGCGGTCGTCGGATACGATGACCTTATACTTGCCGCGATCTCAGACCCGCCTCTGACCAGCATCCACCAGCCGATATTCGACGTGGGCAAGGAAGCGGTGCGCCTGCTTGTCGACCAGATGGACAAGGGCCAGAAGTCGGTACAAAAAGTCGTGCTGGAAACCGAGCTTGTCGTGCGCCAGTCCAGCGGGGACGATAATCCTGTAAGGATTTGAAACAATGAAAAGGTTTATACTTTCATTTCTTTTTGTTTTTTTTGCGGTCCATGCGGCTTATCCGGCTGATAAAAAGTATAAGAAACCTATGTTAACCGAGAAACAGCAGCAGGCCCGCCTGATGCGCTTTAAACCTGTATTTACTAAGAGCATAAACGCGAACCTTCCCGACAGGGAGTTTCTTCTTGAGGTGGCAAGGGACACATGGGGTTATTTTCGCGACGTTGTCGACAAGAGTACCGGTTTTCCGCTTGACAATGTCATGATATTTTCCTCATATTCAAAGGTGAACAGCTATACCACCACCACGAATATAGGCCTTTATATGATGTGCGTCGTTTCCGCATACGATTTCGGTTTTATCACGAAAAATGAAGGCGTGAGAAGGATCCGGCTGGCCATAGAGTCGCTTAAAAGACTTGAGAATTGGGAAGGGCAGTTTTATAATTACTACGGGACCATAAAACTTGACCGCGGCCCCAGGTATGTTTCAAGCGTGGACAACGGCTGGCTCGCGGCCGGGCTTATCGTGGCCCGGCAGGCATTCGATGGAGAACTGGGGCGCGAATGCGAGATGCTTCTGAGCAAGTTCAGGTTCAGAAAACTCTACGACCCGAAAATGGGTCAATTCTATCTCGGATACGATGCGGACAAAGCCGAATATCCCCAGTATCATTACGGCCTGGTATGCACTGAGCCCAGGATAACCTCATATATTGCTATCGCCAAGGGCGATGTGCAGCCGGAACACTGGTTCAAGTTGCAGAGAACTCTTCCCGCGGAATGGGACTGGCAGTCGCAGAAGCCGCGCGGGGAGACAAGGCAGTATCTGGGGCAGGATGTTTTTGAGGGATATTACACCTTTAAAGAATTCAAATACGTCCCTTCATGGGGCGGGAGCATGTTCGAATTCCTCATGCCGGGGCTGGTGCTCAAGGAACAGGAACTGGCGCTTGACAGTTTTGCGAAGAACAACAAGGCGGCAGTTAACGTGCAGATAGATTACGCGCTTAACGAGATGAAATACCCGGTATGGGGAATATCCCCGTGTTCCGTTCCGGGAGACCCGTGGGGATACGGCGAGTACGGCGTCAAGGTTCTCGGCTCAAAGGGCTATGAAGACAAGAGCGTGATAACTCCTCATGCCACGTTCCTGGCTATCGGCATTGAGCCGGAAAAGGCCGTGAAAAACCTCAGGGAACTCCTGAAATTTACCGGTATGTACGGGGAATACGGCTTTTATGACGCGGTAAACGTAAAAAACGGTGCGATAAGCACAAAATACCTGTGTCTTGACCAGGCCATGAGCCTGATAGCCCTGAACAACTACCTTAATAACAACGCCATAAAAGAAAGATTCCACAGGGATGCGAGAATTAAGGCGCAGGAAAAACTGCTGACGACGGAGAAATTCTACTAATAAATAGTTCCAGCGTTCCAACGTTTCAAGTTTCAGGTAAAAAAATTCCAGGGGGGAGGACATCATGCATAAATTAGTATTGGTTGCCGCTTGCGCGGTATTGCTTGCGGGCCAAATACCGGAAGCTGCCGCCGCGGCGAAAAAAACGTCTCCGAAAAGCAAAAAAGCCGCGCAGAATTCCGGATTGCTTGTGGCGGCTGATTTCGAAAAAGAAGGCTACGTCTCAGGTTACTTCAGCAATAACCCGAACGACAACTCGCAGAGCTGCAGCATAGAGGTTGTTTCCCCGGGCTACGGCGATACGGGGAAATGCCTGAAACTCGTGTATGACGTGGATTCGCCGAAAGAGGCCTATAACGGTTTCTGGATGAAGCTGAACGGCGAAAGCACGCTTGATATCAGCAAGTATTCAAAACTGGTTTTCCGGGTAAAAGGCGACGATAAGCTGGGATATACTCAAAAGATAAAATTAGAATTGAAGAACGCCTCCGAGGTCAGCGCGGTATATATTGACGGAATAAGGAATGACTGGAAGGCGCTTGAGATACCGCTGGAGTATTTCAAGGAGATAACGAACTGGACTCAGATGACGGAATTCGTCATCTGTTTTGACATTCAAACGACCAAAAGAACCGGCGCTATCTATGTGGACGATATAACCTTCGTCAAGTAAGACGATTACACAGATTGAAAAAAGCGGATTACACAGATTCAAACAACGGATTACGCAGATGAAAATAAATACGATTACACAGATTTACGACTGATTTCACGGATTATATAGATGAAAAAAATAATTGTTTTATTATTGCTGTTTTTGACATCCATCGCCGGGGCGAAGGTTCTCGTGGTGGACACTTTTAATTCAAAACAGGACAAAAACTCTCTCGGAGGCGAGTCCGGTGTTTGGCTCGGAAATCCGAGCGACGAAACGCAGGGGTGCTGGTCGGAATTCTCGGACAAGGTAAAATTCGGGGAAAAAGGGAGCTCTCTCTATCTGAAATTTGACGTCGATTCCCCTAACCCGGCGTTCGGCGGCTACTGGACGAAACTCCAGAATCTGGACGCCAGGCCCTACAAGCTGCTGGTTTTGTTCATTAAAGGGGATACCGCGGTGGGATACCCGACCAAGTTCAACGTCGAGCTGAAAAACGCGTCAGAGTCGGGGAAATGCACGATAAGGGGTGTAAACGGCACATGGCAGAAATTCGCCGTGCCGCTTGACCAGATTGACGGCCTCACCGACCTTTCGAGCCTGACGGAATTCGTTTTCGTGTTCGGCTTTGACACGACAGACAATAAGATTGGAGCGCTTTACGTGGACGATATATGTTTTTCCGACGGCAATTATGACACGCCGCTCCCGAAAAAAGCCGCTGAAAAACAAATTAGCGAAGATAACGGGGCTGGGTCGCTGCTGGATGACGCGAAAAAGGACAGGCTTGAAGCAAGGCAGGAAGAGGACGGAATTGTCATCACGGTGCGGATAAACTTCCGTGCAAACAGGTCTGACATGAACGAAGCTGAAAAGAAAAAGCTCGGACAAGTGGCGGGTATACTGAAGAAATACTCCTCGCGGGGCGTTCAGATCGTTGGCTACACCGATAATTCCGGGAACAAAGACCGTAATCTTGAACTTTCCGTAGAGAGAGCCTCTGCCGTCCGCGTGGAGCTTATAAATCTCGGTATTGACGCGAAAAGGCTTGTTGCTTCGGGGAAGGGCATAGATGATCCGGTCGCGGACAATTCAACCGCCGCTGGCAGGGCGAAGAACAGGCGCGTTGAATTCATAATAGGGCAGTGAGACTGTACCATAATAGAGGTGAAGTATGAAAAAAATCCTTGTATTGATCGTAATGCTTTCATTTTCTGCTTCAGCAGGCGCGATAAACACAATTTGGGTGGATGATTTCAACGACGGCAAACCTGTCAACAAGCTGGGCGGCGCGACAGGATGCTGGAGCGTTAATCCGAGCGATAAGAACCAGTTCTGCAAGACTTCTTTTGACGCTGAAACGAGACTGGGGGACATGGGACGTTCTTTAAAGCTGTCCTACGATGTGGATACGCCTTTTACCTACAACAAGGAATTCCCCAACATCGGGAAGAACGGGTATTTCACGCAGTTGAAGGGGATGAATCTGGAAAAGATGAAATACCTCGTAATATCGGTAAGGGGAGACGAGTTGAAGGGTTTCACACGGACGCTGACGTTTGAATTGAAAAACAGCAAGGAGACGGGCAGTTTCGTGCTTGAAGGCGTGATGGGCCAGTGGCAGAAGTACATGATACCCATACATAAATTCGGGCTGAAGAATGTGTCTAGCGTGACGGAACTGTTTATCAACTTCAATGAAAAATCCACGAAAAAAACCGGCACGATTTACGTGGACGACATCTATTTTGTGTCAAGCTCGCAGGGCTACGACGCGTTCGCGGCGAAACTCGGGCCCGGGGAAAAGATAACGGTTGACGGAGACCTGCGCGAGTGGGAAAACTTTAAGAATGTCAAGTTAATGAGATATGACGCGGCAAATAACCTTGAAACGGGATACGTGAAGAGTAAAGACGACCTTGACGTTACTGCGGCGTTCAGGTGGGACGAGCAGTATCTCTATTTTGCCGCGTGGGTCAGGGATGAAAAGATACTTTGCCCGTTCAAGGGGCCGGAGATATACAAGGGCGACTGCATTGAGGTGTATATCGACCCGCAGGACGACGGGCTTTTGTGGGGGGATTCGAAGGATTTTCAGATAGGATTCTGCCCCATAAGCCCCGATTCCGATGAGCCGCAGAACTGGGCGTGGTTCCAGAATCAGGACCCCGGCGGCAACGTTGAGCTTGCGTCGCTCGTTGTCAAGAAAAGGCGGTGGGAAGGATACCAGATAGAGGCGGCGATAAAATGGAAATACATGGATATAACGCCCAGAAAAGGAATGGTCATCGGAGTATCGCCCGCTATCAACGACTGGGACGGGGCCGATGCCCTTTCAGGGAAGCTTATCTGGGTTTTCAATAAAGAGACCGGCAAGCTGATTAGGCTGGGCGAGATGCAGTTGACGGAATAATGAATTACGGCGGTATTGGGTATTGAGTACGGGGTATTGGGTAAAACCTTTAAATACTTTTCTTCCTTAACTCAATACACAATACAGGATACCCAGTACGTTTAAAGGAGTATAAAATGGCAAATCAAATGAAGTACAGAAGGCGCCGTTTCTGGATAGAACCGCGTCTTCAGATGAAGTACATAATTTTTAACCTGGCCTACCTGATGATTTTTGCGTTTATCGTGGGCGGCGGCATCTACATGGGCATCTGGCATTCCGTTGTCAGGGAATTTTCCGTAGTGAAGGTGGACCGCAACCTTCAGGAAATGAAAAGGATACACGAATATCAGATAGTAAGGACGCGCCAGGAAGTTGATTCTATCCCAATAATCAAGGACTGGGCGAAGATGCTAAGCGATCATGATAAAGCGACGTTCAACGAGATATTGATCCGCGCGAACAAAATACTGATCCCGTTCGTGCTTATCGCCGCGTGCTTCGTTACGGGAATAACGATATTGATGTCCCATAAAGTGGCGGGCCCGGTTTTCCGGCTGAAACGCGACCTAAAAAGCGTGATTGACGGGGACCTGACGGTAAGGTTTTCCCTGCGGCAGAGGGATGAGCTGAAAGATCTTGCCTCAAGCATAGATACCGCCATCCACGGTTTCGCGCTCAATATAGATAAGGTAAGGCATTGCCTTGAACAGCACGACAAAACGCAGTCCGAGCAGGATAGACAGAAATATATAGTGGAAGCGGAGCAGATACTGGACAAGTATAGGGTATTGCACGAAAACTGAATCCGGCCGGTTAAAGGCGGGTAAGCAGAGGGCACTAAACTTCTCTCAAGCTTAACCTTGAGAGAAGTTCTTATCCCGTCCGCCGCGGCTGAGGGATTTCGCATAAGGCAATTAAAACAACACTTGAGGTGCTCAAAGTGAATAAAATCAAAAGCAAAATCAAAATTCTTTTAACGGCATTATGCGTTCTATCCGCTGTTTCCGCTCATGCCGCAACCATGTCCGACGACGAGTTCCTTCTGAAGCTGGAGAAAGATTCGTTTGCTTATTTTGAAAGCCTGGTCAACCGCGATACTGGGCTGATGCCTGACAGCTCAAGGCTCGACTCGCCGTGCAGCATAGCCTCGCAGGGGTTCGGGATTACCGCGCTGTGCATTGGCGCGGAAAACGGCTGGATAACAAAGGACGCGGCCTACAAGCTCATATTGACCGGGCTGAAAACCTTCAAGAACGCCCTGTCGGAAGAACACGGATTTTACTACCATTTTGTCAACATGAAGACCGGGCACCGCGTGTGGGACTGCGAACTTTCATCCATAGACACGGCCCTGTTCATAGCGGGAGCCCTTACGGCCGGCGAGTATTTTAAAGGCACCGAGATAGAGAAACTTGCCAACGAGCTTTACGAGAGGATCGACTGGGCGTGGATGCTTAACGGCAAGAAAGTATTGAGCATGGGATGGAAGCCGGATAAAGGTTTCCTTCCGTATTACTGGGACTCATACAATGAATTGATGATATTGTACGCGCTCGCGATAGGATCTCCTTCGCACCCCATACCGGCGGAATCATGGGACACATGGGCGAGGCCCACATCCAAATACGGAGGCAAGCCGTTCATATACTGCGGTACCGGCAGTCTTTTCGTATACCAGTACAGCCACGCATGGATAGATTTCAGGGGCAAGCGCGATAAATACACCGATTACTGGGAGAACTCGGTGCGCGCGACTAATGCGAACAGGGACTATTGCATAGACAACATGAGGGAGTTTATCGGTTTTGACGAAGATATGTGGGGTGTGACGGCGTGCATAGGGCCCTACGGCTACAAGGGATACGGCGCCGGTCCGGGAGAGCCTCTCTGCGACGGCACAATCGCTCCCTCCGCGGCGGCGGGTTCGATACCGTTCGCGCCGAAGATCTGCATACAGACGCTCAGGAAGATGTCTCACGAGTACGGCGACAGGCTGAATTCCCCGTTCGGCTTAAGGAACGGCTTCAACATCGCGCTTGACTGGTGGTGCGATGAGTCTTTGGGAATAGACACGGGCATAACGATCCTTATGATAGAGAATTACAGGACAGGATTCGTATGGAAATACTTCATGCAGCACCCGTCCATTATCAAATGGCTGTCGGCTTGCTTTACGGAAGTACAAAAAGATAACAAGGAAACGAAGGATAAATAGGCCCTGCCGCTTTTCCGAAGATATCCGATTTTTTTATCGCGGATGTTGATAGAATAAAAATATTTTGTACAATATGACAACGTTTGCCCGGACAGGAGGATGCATGTCGAAGTTGCTCAGGAACCTGTTGCTTTTCGCTTTAATAATGGCAGGTTTTCAGCCGCTCTATTCGGCTTCAAGGGTCGAAATAAAGGACGGGTGGTTCTATGTTGACGGTGAGAAGTATTTCGTCAAAGGACTGGGGCATGAACTCGGGGCGCGTCCCGGGGAGATACCGTGGGAGCGTAAATTCAACCCGGAATTCCTGCGTTACGACCTTAAGCTCATAAAAGAAGGGAACTTTAACACTATCCGCACGTGGAATTATCTTACGGAGCAGGAGCTCCGGATGATCAATGAAGCGGGTATCATGGTAATTCAGGGCTTCTGGTTCGATATAGACAGGTATTTGAACGAACCTGACTACGCACGTGAAATGGAGAGCAAGCTTAGGGAAGTGGTGGCCTATTCAAAAGCCGCGGGCAACGTGCTTTTTTACTCAATCAATAACGAGCCCGAACCGTGGATAGCCGCGAAGAACGGCGTGTCAAAGGTTAACGATGCCCTGAAAAGGATGAAATCCATAGTCAAAGAAGTTGATCCCGGCATGGGGGTTTCCATAGCCAACGCGCACTGGAACGAGTGTTATGAGCAGGATATGTGGGACGTGCTTTTTTACAATTTCTACATATACGGGCCGATAACGAACAGGGTCATGGGGTACAGGGAACACCTTGAATGGTTCAAACAGGCCTACGCGAAGGACAAGCCGTTCGTGGTCGGGGAATTCGGGCTGTCGGTTTCAAAAAGCGGCGCGAAAGAAAAGTTCGGGTACGGGGGCAATACCGAGGAAGACCAGAAAAACGGCGATCTTCTGATGTACGAATCAATCATATCCGCGGGGCTGCAGGGGGGGTGCCTGTTCATGTGGAACGACGGCTGGTGGAAAGCGGGAAGCCCGAATAAGCACGACGACCACGCTGAGGAATGGTACGGGGTGCTGGGCATCCAGGATGAAAAATCGGACCCGAAAGGGAAACCGCGGCCCGTTTATTACGCGTTCAAGGAGTATAACCAGGCCATAGTGACCAGCCCGAGAAATCTAGTTTCATATACCGGCAAGGTCCCGGTTGAGATATACGCTGTCAAGAACGTGAAGTCGATAGACTGTGTTATCGGAGAAAAAAAGATAGGGCTTGCCAGGAACGGATTATGGTTTAAAGGCGAGTTTGATTGCGCGGCTATGGCCGAAGGAAAAAAAGAAATGCTGGTGAAAGTGCGCGCCGGTACCAGCGGCAAGAATTTCACCAGGAAACTGGTTTTCTGGACCGGCAAGAGCTCCGAAAGCAGCCCTGTGCTGAGCTTGAGCGCGGATAAGGATTCTTGCAGGCCCGGCGACAATTTAGGGATGGAAATAAGCTTCGTTGATGGGGCCGGCCGGCCGGTTCCAGGAGCGGCAGTCAGGTACGGGTATCATGTCCTTTTAGGCGGCGATGAAAAAGAGTTTGAAGGCGTTACAGACAGCGAGGGTAAGATAAAGTTTGAATCCAGATTTTACGGGAAGGAAGTGTTTGTAAAATTCGTCGCCGCGGCGGAACAGGAAAAAGACGGCGAGAAGGTTAAGTATTCCGCTGCAAAATTCATTACCATGGAATCCGGCATAGCCGATCAGGATCTTGAGGTTTACGGCGCGCAGGACGGCGACGTGCTGTATGATTTCGAGTATGATTCCGCCGACGGCGCGAAAAAAGATTTTTCGGTCGTTTATAAAGGCGCGGCGAATTACGTCCCGGGCGTTGATACGGAAAACAAACGCGGCGGGAATTCGGCCCTGGTATTGGATTACGAGCCTGCCATGGCCGGTTCATGGGGATACACGCAGAACGCTTTCCCGGAACTAAGGGATATCTCGGACTACAAGGCGTTCAGCTTCTGGGTGCGCGGAGATAATTCATGGAACAAGCTTAAGGTGATGCTGATAGACGAAGACGGGGAAAGATGGTTTGATTCTGAGATCCGGCTTACCTGGTCCGGCTGGAGAAAGGTGATCTCGGCTCTGGGAAACCTGGCCAGGGATCCGTACGACCAGGTGACTGACGGCAATAACCGGCCGGATTATGACAAGGTCAAAGGCATCGCTATAGTCATGGCCTCGGGCGGTAATTCAACTTCAAAGATTATTATAGATAAGATGGAAGTATATAGATGACCGTAGGTTTCATCTCGGTCATCCCCGAGGACTGTAATCGGGGATCCAGTCGTGGTAATGGATTCCCGCTTTCGCGGGAATGACATACATAATAACAAGGAGTACGCACAAATGGTTGAAGTAAAGGACGGGCAGTTTTATATTGACGGCAAGCCATTCTTCATGTATTCGGGCGAGATTCACTATTTCCGCATTCCGCCGAAACTGTGGCCGAAACATCTGGCCAGGGCGAAAGAGGCGGGATTGAACACGGTCTCTTCATACATCCCGTGGATATGGCATCAGCCCGAAGAAGGCATATTTGACTTTGAAGGCAAGACCCACCCGCAGAGAAACCTGCATCTGTACCTGAAAGAGGTTGAAAAAGCGGGTTTGAAGTTCATAGCAAGAGTCGGTCCTGTTTCCAACGGCGAGTTGGTGAATGAAGGCGTGCCGACATGGCTGATGGAAAGATATCCCGAGATATTCGTCCGCGGAAAAGAGGTCATAAATCTTCCGCATGTCACGCTGTTCAGCTACCTGAATCCGACGTTCCAGAAAATGGTGGGAAAATGGTACGATCAATTACTTCCGATAATCAAGCAGCACCAGCATCCGGCAGGGAACATAGTCCTCGTGCAATTGTGCAATGAGATTGGTATGGTGCACTGGCTGAACAAGGCCGCCGATTACAGTGCCTTCGTTGAGGAAATGTACAGGGAGTTCCTGAAGCAAAGGTACCGCGACATAAATAAGCTCAACGCTTCCTACGGAACGAATCATAAGGATTTCTCATCGGTGGAACAGCCGCCTTCCGGCAGCGACAGCCAGAACATGAATTTGCTTTGGGACTGGATGAATTTCTATCAGGATTACCTCGCAAGATATTTCAATGCCCTCTACAATCAAATGAAATCAAAGGGCATAGACCTTCCTGTGCTTGCGAATATTCCGCAGTTCTACGATTACGACGTGCGCGGCCGCGGCGTATTCAGTCCGATGACTACAATGATGTTCCGCGAATTCCCCAAGTACGTGCCGGGCGTGGTTTTCGGGGGCGCGTACCAGATGCGCAGGTTGGATTACGAGAACTTCCACGACGTTCCCATTACCACCGAGGTCGTCCGGCTCATTACGAATCCCGGGATACCTGCTGTCTGCGCGGAACTCCAGTCCGGAATAATGCGGGACAGGCCGAAGCTTTATAACCAGGACGTCGAACTTAACCTGAAAACCTCTTCGGCGAGCGGATTAAACGGAGTCAACGCGTACATGTTTTCCGGGGGCAGAAACGTTCCGGGATTCGGGGCGTTCGGCACTTATCACGAATGGCAGGCCGCTGTCAATCCGGAAGCCGAAAAAAGCACTCATTTCGACGCTTTTGTGAATTTCAGCGGGTTTGTAAAAACGTTCGGTGTTCTTTTCAGCCAGACGAAGAAAAAAAACGACACGGCGTTCGGGTTCTACGCGCCCTACTACACTACGGAATATTTAAGCGGTCCGAAAATTGACCACTGGGAATGGGCAAAGGCCCAACTCTACTTTGACGGGCTCGGAAGGCTGCTCCAGATAGCGAACATCAACTGCGATTTTGTTGACATACAGAGAGCGTCTGTTGAAGAACTGCTCAAGCACAGGTCTTTATGGGTCTTCACGCTTGATTTTATGGACGAGAACACCCAGAAAAAACTCACGGAATACGTCAGGAACGGCGGGACACTTATACTGAATCCGGCCCTGCCCGAAAAGAACCTAAACATGGATAAATGTGCCGTCCTTGCCGATTATATCGGAACTAAACTTGAGGAAAAACTGACCCGTAACATGTTCTTCTATATAGGCAAGCAGGACTACCTGGCCACGGGCGAACTTAACCAGTACGCCGCGCCGAAAGACGCAAGTGTTATCGGCGTCTCCCTGAAGCAGAAGCCGTGCCTGCTTGAGATAAAGAAGGATAGCGGGAAGGTCTTGCTCATAGGCGCCGGCATCAATCACATGTTCGACTATTCAATTGACCTGATCAATGAATTCGCGATAAAGGCCGGCGTGAAACCTGCCGTAGAAGTCGCGCGCGACGTTAATGTCATGCTTCGCGCGGACAAAACTTACGGTTTCCTGTTCCTCGCGAACTACCACGACGAGCCGAAAGAAACAAAGGTCAGGATGGCCTTGCCGGGCGAAACCAAAGCGACGGTTTTTCCGCAGGAGGGAACGATAAAGATGCCCAACAGGAAAGCATACATGCTGCCGCTGAACGCGCCGCTGGCGTCCGGCGACAAAATACGTTATTCGACTTTCGAAATACTGAGCATAAAGGAAAAGGGAAAACAAAAGATTTTTAAGGTTTCCGGAGCGCGCGGCGCCGCGGGAGAGATGGAGCTTGTCACCGCATGCAGGGGCGCGAGTGTTGACGGGAAAAAGGCAAAAACGAAAAGCGCCGCGGGCAGGCTCAGGCTGAATATTGTCCTGACCGGCGAAGAACAGACGATAGTTGTGAAATAACTTTGTTGAAAATAATTTCAACAAAGTCATCCCCGAAAGTCTTAATCGGTGATCCATGTTAAATCATAAATGGATTCCCGCTATCGATCCGCGGGAATGACAACAATATAAAGAAAGGAAAAAATGAAAAAGAACATTTTAATCTGTGCTATGCTGCTGTCAATTCCGGCGGTTTCTTTTACGGCTGACCAGGCAGGATTAAAAGTAACGGCTTCGTCGTTTGAGAAAGATTTGACAAAACCCGGGAACGCCGCGGACGGGAACATGCAGACAAGGTGGGCCAGCCAGTTTGCCGACCCGCAGTGGCTGCAGCTCGATTTCGGCAACCCCAAAGAGATCTGCGGTATCCTGATAAACTGGGAAGCGGCCTACGGAAAAACATACGACGTGCAGGTGTCGCAGAACGGATCGAAATGGAAAACCGTTTACACGGTTGTTGACGGCGACGGTTCCACCGATGATATATTCTTCGCAAAGACAAAGACGAGATTTTTAAGGATATTAGGCAAGGAAAGAGGGACTTCCTGGGGCTATTCGATATGGGAATTGAAAGTTAAAGGGTTCGAGGAAGCTCCGGAATTCAAAGCGTCTTCAAAAGCAGGAGATTCAACGCCTGACAAAGTCATGGACGGGAGTTTTAACGCTTCCTGGAAAAGCGGGAACGGGAAAGAGGAATGGCTTTCTATAGTCCTGAAAACCGCAAAGGAAGTCGGCGGCTTCGAACTTTACTGGGGCAAGAATTTTCCCAGAGAGTACGAAATATTAGGCCTGAAAGATTCCGAGTGGCAGCAAATATATTCAACGGCCAAAGGCAACGGCGGGAAAGACCTTATTTATATAGATAAGAGCCGCATAGACGGTGTCAAGATAGTCGCGAAAAAGAGCAGCGGCGCCGGATTCGAATTAAAGGAAATGATGCTTAAAGGCCCGGACGAAGCGGCGACTCCGCAGAGAATGTTCGAGCTCGCGGCGATGGAGTCCGTGAAGGGATATTATCCGAGATGGCTTGTGAAGCAGCAGACTTACTGGACAGTTGTCGGCGTTGATAAGGACTCAAACGAAACGCTTTTCAGCGAAGACGGCGGCATCGAGCCGTTTTTTCACAGTTTTTCAATACAGCCGTTCATCTATACGAACAATTCTCTGATCTCCTATGAGCAGGTTGACGTCACCCAGAGCCTTGAGAAAGGATACCTGCCGATTCCTGCCGTTACATGGGAAGCTAAAAACCTCGTATTCAACCAGAAGATATTTGCCGCCGGAGAAACCGGAAAATCCGGAAGCTACGTGAGGTACTCGATAGAGAACATCTCTCCTTACGAAGTCTCAGGCAAATTATTTGTCGCGATCAGGCCTTTTCAGATAAATCCGCCCTGGCAGTACGGCGGGCTTTCCGAGATTAAAAGTTTAAGATATGACAAAACGCTGTTCGCGACGGTTTTTGTCAACGAAGCAGCGGGGATAGTGTCGTTCAGCGAGCCATCCGGTTTCGGCGCGCAGAAGACGGAAGACGGTGAAATAGTGGAAACGCTTCAATCGGGGGAATTGCCGGCCGCTGCGGAGGTGTCTGACGCGAGAAAATACGCATCCGGAGCCCTTGAATACGATTTCACGATACCCTCCGGTCAGGTTCAGGAATATTTTTTCTACGTGCCCATGGGCAAAGAAAGCGAATACGGCCTGCCGCCAGGTGACAAGCCGATGAGCGAGTTTTTTGATGAAATACTCACCGATAATATCAGGGCATGGGAAACCCGCCTGAAAACGGTGCAAATAAAGATACCCGAACAGGGAATAATAGACGCGATGAAGACGCACCTTGCGTACATACTAATAAACCGCGACGGGCCTCTTGTTCAGCCCGGCCCCCGCAACTACCAGCGTTCATGGATGCGCGACGGCGCGATAATCAACGCGGCGCTTCTGAGATCGGGCTTCGCCGCCGAGGCCAGGGAATACGTTGATTACATGGTCACGATGCAGAAACCCGACGGTTTTGTCCCGTTCATGATCGAAGTGAACAAAATGCCCGACTGGGCGAAGGGCTGGACGGAATACGACAGCCAGGGCGAGTTCGTATACGCGATAATGGAATGCTACCGTTTTACCCATGACAAAAAGATGCTCAAGGATTACATGCCGGCGGCGAAGAAGTCGCTTGAATACATTGCGGCGCTCAGGAACAAGCGCCTTACGGCGGAATTCAAGGACGGTCCTGATGACAAGAAAAAATATTACGGGCTAGTGCCGGAATCGAACAGCCATGAAGGATATTTCCCTGCGGTGCACAGCTACTGGGACGATTTTTTCACGCTTAAAGGCTGGAAAGACGGAGCCGAAATGGCAGGCATCATAGGAGATTCAAAGGTGGCCAAATGGGCCGACGGACAAGCGCAGGATCTCCAGAAAACGTTCTACAACTCGATGTACCTGGTAATGAAACTCAAGGATCTTGACACGCTCCCGGCCTCCGCGGATTACGGGGATTTCGACCCGACGTCCACGTCTATCGGGATATTCCCGTGCGATGAATTGGAAAACATGCCGCACCCGCAGACGGAAACCACGTTCAATAAGTACTACAAAGACACTTTTATGCCGAAACTTAAGTCCAACTGGAAAGGCGGCTACACGCCTTACGAACAGAGGAACGCGCTTTCGTTCCTTATAATGGGACAGAAGGACAAAGCGCTTGCGATGGTCAGGCATTTCGTCTCCGCCTCGCGCCCGCGCGCGTGGAACGAGCTCGCGGAAGTGGTTTTCGACAATTACAGGCATCCGCAGTACATCGGCGACATGCCGCATACATGGATAAGCGCGGAAGTAGTCAGCACGATACGCAGCCTGTTCATATACGAGAACAAGGACACGCTTGAGCTTGCGAAAGGAGTTGATATCGCGTGGCTCCGGTCAAAAGACGGCGTGAGCGTCAAGGAAATGCCGACATACTGGGGCGCGGTCAGCTATTCCGCGAGAATCGGCGGAAAAGTGTTTCAGGCGTCGGTTTCAGGCGATGCAAACCCTCCGAAAGGATTTGTTTTCGTGCTTTCTGACATCAAAAAAGTAAAGGAATTAAAAATAAACGGTCAATCGGTGAAAGTATCCGCGGACGGCATGATTGTTTTTGACAAGCTTCCCGCTGAAATAACCGCCGTACTGGAGAGGAAATAAATGAACAGAGTTTTGACAGCGATTTTTGCGGCGGCGTTATGCTTAACAGCGTCTTTTTCGGCGGCGGGAGAGTGGGACAACCCTTCAAACTGGGCCGTTACGGAAAACGACGGAATAAGTAAGATGACGATTAACAGTTTTGAAGGCGACAACGGGGACGGGCTGCAGCTTGATTACGAGCTCGTCAAACAGGATTACGGTTATGTCGTGATGTGGAAGGAAATAAAGGGCAGGTTCGATACTTCGTTTCCGATAGTGTTCAAGATAAAGGCGGAAGCGGTATCTGATATGGAGATAAAGTTCATAGACAGCGACGGGTCGCAGTTCTTCAAGAAAATAGGCCTTAAGGGAAAATACAAGGACTGGACGCGGTTAGTGGTATATTTGAAGGATCTGGATTACGGATGGGGCGGCGACGGCAAATTCGGCAAGATGAAAAATTTCTGCATAGGTTTTTCCGGTTCCCCGTCAGGCGGCATTATATGGCTTGACGAGATAGGCATAGGCAAAAAAGGGATGGAATCCTCTTTTGTCGGCGGAGGGGTGATACTCGATCCGAACTGGGACAAGAAGGGCTACGGTTTTGAAGCGCGCCGCGACGAAAAACTGGCGCCGGAGAACCCGCTTGTGCTTGAATGGCTCAAGGCCGTCCAGGACAACGCGTCCAAGGAAAAATGGATGGTTCCTTCGAATGACGTTGAGGACAGCCAGGTCCAGACGTTCAATCATTCTCTTGTCGCGATGGCTTTTATACTGAAAGGAGAAAGGGAAAGGGCCGAGAGGATACTTGATTTTTACGCGAACGCAGTGAAAGAGGATAATGACGACCCGAAACTGCAGAATTTCTTCTACAAAGGAGAGGCTCGCGGATTCTTTCAGCAAGTGCTGATTCGCGACGGCAGGATTCCCGCTTACCACGATGACGGCGCCGCCGACAGGTGGATGGGGGATATGGTATGGCTCTTGTACGCGTACAAGTATTACGAGGAAGAGTATAAATCGGACCGCTACGAGAAGATACAGGGGCTTATCATGGACCTTCTCCTGTCATGGTACAAGCCCGCCAAGGACGGCGGTTACATCCAGCACGGGTGGAGACAGGGCGATTCAAAACTGCACGAGGACTACGGACACGCCGAGGGCAACATAGACGCCTACGCGGTCATGAAGCTTTACGGAGAAAAGCAAACGGCTAAAGAGATAAAGAAATGGCTTGACCTCCAGCTTGGCGAAAACCGCGGGATGCCGCTCGACCTCTACACCTGGCGCGTCATGGCGTTCGGCAGGGGATATAAGAAAATGATCTCTTTCCCCGACACGGACCTGCGCTACCAGAAAACCGTGGATTTCTTCGGGAAAAAGGTCAAGGGCGTGTGGCACAGCGCCTCGGAAGAGATCAATAACATATGGGTTGACGGCATGGGCCACATGGCCTGCGCGCTCTACGAGGCAGGCGAGCCGAAACGCGCTTTCTTCTACGCCAACCAGATGGACAACCTATTAATTGACAGGGAAATAAACGGCGTCGAGACAAAAGGGATCCCCTACGCGCTCAACCTGCAGGGCGGGTTTGAATGGCTCAAGTTTGACCGCGGTTTTGCGTCATGCGCCGCGTGGTATATTTTCGCGAAAAACCAATTTAACCCGATGAACCTTAAAAAATATAATTACAAATAACAAAATCCAAATGACAAATAAATTAAAATATTAAAATTCAAAAGTTTTGTGCTTTAATATTGGTGTTATATTTTGCGATTTCATTATTATTTTCAATGGAGTCTCCCCGAAAGAGGGACTTCGGTTAAATAAATAGCAGATGGTCGCATGCAAAGTCGGATCATTTGTGCTTTGTCATTTGAATTTAAGGAATATCAGTAAAAGAACAATAAATCACCGGGAGGATCAAAAGAGATGGACAGGAAATTCCAGACCAAGTACGGCTATTTCGACAAGAACGGGAAAGAGTACGTAATCACAACGCCAATGACGCCTAAGCCTTGGTGCAACGTGATATGCACGGGAGACTACGGCCTCACGCTGTCGAATGCCGGTTCAGGCTATTCATGGAGAACCAACGCCGGCATCAACCGTGTGACGCGCTGGGACCAGGACATAATAAAGGATGACCAGGGCAAGTACTTTTACTGCCGCGACGAACAGTCGGGTAAATTCTGGTCGCTCGCGTATCAGCCGGTCAGGAGACAGCCGGTTTCATACGAATGCCGGCATGGCATTGGATATTCCGTCATAGCGTCCGAGAACGAAGGGATAAAAAGCGAGCTTATGGTTTTTGTCCCGCCCGCGGAGCATATTGAGATCTGGAAAGTCGTGCTAAAAAACAATTCCGGCAAAAAAAGGATGCTGAGCGTTTTTTCGTATCTTGAATGGTGCCTCGGCACGGCGCCGGATTCGCACAGGGAATTCCACAAACTCTTCATTGAAACCGAGTACTCCGCGCCGGCGCAGGCGGTACTTGCGACAAAACGCCTCTGGTGCATAAATAATGATAAAGGCCAGTCATGGAACAGGAACTGGGACTTCTGCGCATTCCATGCCGCGAATGTTAAACCTGTTTCCTACGAGACGGACAAGGAAAAATTCCTCGGGCAGTTCCGCTCGATGGATAACCCGGCCGCGATGGGGAACCCTAAACTGTCTAATCACGCCGGAAAATTCCAGGACGGCATGGCGTCGCTTCAGGTCCCGGTTGAACTGAACCCGGGCCAGTCGAAGGAAATAATCTTCACGATAGGCGCGGCGGAAACAAAGATTGAGGCAGTCCGCCTTTCAAAGAAATACCACAGCTTTGGAGAAGTAAAGAAAGCGTGGGACGAGACGCAGAAATTTTGGGACGCGTTCATTTCGCCTTTGCACGTGCAGACGCCGGACGACGCTTTCAACATAATGAACAACTACTGGCTCAAGTACCAGAGCCTATCGGCCCGCATCTGGGGCAGGACCGCTTATTACCAGACAGGCGGCGCGTACGGCTACCGCGACCAGCTGCAGGACAGCCAGGTATTCCTTCCGCTGGCCCCTGAATACACGAAAAAGCAGATAAAACTTCACGCCGCTCATCAATTCCTTGACGGAACGACATACCACTGGTGGCACCCGATAACGGAAGAAGGCGCGAGGAAGAAATATAACGACGACCTGCTGTGGCTGCCTTTTGTCACACTCAACTACCTGAAAGAAACGCAGGATTTCGCGCTGCTCAAGGATAGGGTCAATTACCTTGAGGAGAACGGGAAGAAATCAAAGAAAGCCGGCTCGATTTATGAGCACTGCCGCCGTGCTATAGATTCATTCTGGACGAGGATCAGCAGGCGCGGAGTACCGCTGATGGGCGCCGGCGACTGGAATGACGGACTATCCACTATCGGCAGTAAACTGAATTCCGAAAGCGTGTGGCTTGGGCATTTCCTCGTAGGGATACTTGAGAACTGGGCGGAGATGGAGAACCGCAGGCCGGGCGGCAATAAAAAGGTCGCGGCGAAGTACGCGAAAGCTGCGGAGAAAATGCGCAAGAGCATAAACAGGAATTTCTGGGACGGCGAGTGGTATATCCGCGCCACAAAGGACAACGGCAAGCCTATAGGCAGCAAAAAGAACACCGACGGCAAGATATTCCTCAACGCGCAGACGTGGGCGATCATTAACAATATCGTGACGCCCGATCGCCTGCCGAAAGTACTGAAGTCTCTTGATAAATACCTGTTCAGGGAATACGGGCCGCTTCTTCTATATCCCGCGTACAGTAAAGTGGACGAAGAGATCGGCTATCTGACGCGCTACGCTCCGGGCGCGAGGGAAAATGGCGGCCTTTATACGCACGCCGGCACGTGGGGCGTCTGGTCGGAGTGCGTTGTCAAGAGGAACGATAAAGCATGGCAGGTTTACAAGAGTTTCTGCCCTCCTTACAGGGGGATGGAACCGGATTTGTACCAGGCGGAACCATACGTCACTCCGGGAAACGTAGACGGGCCTGATTCTCCCAATTTCGGGCGCGGCAGTTGGACTTTCTATACGGGCTCATCGGCGTGGTATTTCAGGATAGCGACGGAATACCTTCTAGGCGTGAGACCCACCTACGACGGCCTGCTGGTTGACCCGTGCATACCGAAACACTGGCCCGGCTACGAGATGAAACGCGTGTACAGGGGAACGGTGTACAACATCAAAGTCGTGCGCAGCGCGGCCGGCAAGAAAGAGATATTCCTTGACGGAAAATTATTCGATTCAAACATAATCCCAGCTTTCAAAGACGGCAAGGAACACGCCGTCGTGGTGAGAATGTGATTTTTCAATGGACAATTAACAATTAGCAGTTATCAATGTATATATTTTCATTGATAATTGTTAATTGATTATTGATAATTGAATTATGGTTTGTGACTTATATCATCTTGACATTTTGAGCTAAATCAAATATACTTATATTGATGGTAAACGGTTACATAATTATATCTATATGATACGTAAACTGTTTCTATTATCACTCCTCACATTCCTGCCTATCACTCTTCAGGCGGCACCCGTATTATTTGACGATTTCAACCAGATCGGATGGGACAATCCGGATTGGGGCTACGGCGACTGGGCTAAACAGGGGTGGATATCCTGGGCGAACGCGCACAGCGCCGATTGCCTTAAGATCGTTTCAACATGCACTGTAGACAGGCAAATCCTCATCCGGGGAAAAACATTCCAGGACGAAGACTGGAACAATGTGCTGTTCGTGAAAGCGCGCCTGTGGCTTGAATGCGGCAGCGCGGCCACTTCCCTCACGCTTGAAATAAAAGACCACTCTGACGGCATAATCCAGCAGCTCAGCACTCCTAATATTGCTAATAATGCCTGGACCGACGCAATCTGGCAGGTGAATACCGGCGCAACAAAAGTGACTCATATCAACATAAAAGCCGAATCACTGGGCAGTAACGAGACTACGCATTACTTTGACGACATACGGCTTGTCAAGACGGACGGGACCACATGGTATTTTGAGGATTTCAACAAACAGCCGCGCGGCTGGTGGTATGGCGGGTCTTATACTACGTGGAACCCGGACAATCCGACGGTCGTTTCGCACAATAACTCGTCTTCTACGGTGAACTGCGGTTCGGGATTCATGCTTTGGAATTATAACGACGTGAATACATACGCCGAAATGCAGATCTCTGGCCTCAACGAAGACTGGAAAAATTATAATACCATACGTGCCAATGTCTGGTTAAAACCGGATGTCTGGACATCAACGACATCCATTCCTATTAAGTTTTACATGTGGTTCGGCGCGAGGGGCGACGGGCAAGACACTGAATACCGCTATGTGACGTCTTCGGGCACGTGGCAGACGCTTTACTGGAACTTGCCGAGCTATGCGACATACTGGAACGTCACAGAATTTAAGCCGGGGCTGGGATGGCTGGACCTCTATCCCGGCGGGACGTATTACGTTGACAATATAACCATAGGCAAGATAAATATCACGAATGTGGTCAAAAGCACGGATATCGCCGTCGGAAAACCCAATGATGTGGTGACAATTACGCTGGCATACAGCAATACCGGCGACCTTGAAGCCCCCAACCTTTTTATAACCGAAGTAATTCCCTTTAACACATATCTTTCCGAAGAACCCACAGCAGGCTCAGCCGATAGCGTCCAATATTATGTGAGCAATTCCTGGACGGCGACTTACAGCGCGTCGGCGACAAAGATCCGATGGAAGGATAATTTTGTCGGGGCGGGATCGGATTGCAGCGTTTCGTATAAACTTAGGATAAAGTAAAGTAAATGGCTAAATGGTCATATAGTTGAATTGCTGGAAGGCGTTAGCCATTTAGCCATATGGCAATTTAGCAATATTTTTTCACGGGAGGTTTTATGAAGAAGTGTCTTGTTCTTTTTACCGCGATATTTGCATCAATTATTATGGCGGCTAGTCCTGCTTTCGCTACCGTCGATCATCTCATGACGGATTGGGACGGGAGCGGGTGGAACGTCAGCACGTGGGCCGGCGGCTATGAAGTCGGGATCGCGACCGGCGAAACCACCACGGACGCGTACCTTGGGCCTGTTGCAGGCAACTCGCTCCATATTTACTGGAGTTACGGCGCGGCGGCTGGACGCTGGGGCGGCGGTAACGCCAATTTCGACAGTACAGCAGTTGACGTTTCAACCTACAGCGCGCTTTCCTTCTGGATATACACGCCGAACGCGAATACAGGCATAACCGTTCAGATGCAGGACCACTCGGATTTCGGCGATGATATGGGCAGGGTGCAACTGCAGGATTACCTGGTAACAGGAGTTAACACATGGCAGAACGTCATAATACCTCTGGATGCCTTTAAAAGAGCCCAGCCAGCCCTTGACTTTAAGATCAAAGAGATAAAATGGATGTCGGAATACGATCAGGGCAGCGATATTGCCGGCAGCATCTACATTGACAACATCTCCTTTGTAATACTGGCGCATGCTCCGACAAGGTCAAGAGTCTATTCCGGAACGGATATATGGACCGCGAATACAGCCGACGCGCCGGGCGATACCCTGATGGTCTGGGACCTTGCCACGTCAAGCGTGAGCTCAAACCTTGTGAACGTTCAGGTGTCAACCGGTTACGCTATCGCGTGGACGTCAACGCCCGCCGATAAATACGCGCTTCCCGGAACGACCGCGTATTTCGCGTACCAGATAGTCAATAACGGCAATTCCGGCGACGAAGTTGTTTTCAGTTCTCAAGTTGTCGTGGGCTCAACATGGCCGTTCACTATATACTGGGATAAGGACAAGAGCGGTACTATGACAAGCGGCGACACGGCGTACGACAGGTCGGTCAGTTTTATACCGGAAAGCACGTATTATTTCCTTATTCAAATGTACGTCCCTGTGGGAACGGCGCTCGAGTCTCAGACCACGGTTCAGCTGACCGCAAAGGATTTCTTCGGCGGCGGCGGCAACGACACTTGGCCGACAGGCGCGGATGACGATACCATAACAGATAGTTTCTCGCTGAACGCGTCGGGCGCGCTTATGTCGCTTATGAAGAGCACGGACACGGCAGTAGCAAGGCCTGGCGACACAACGATACTTGTGACACTGACGTACGATAACAGCGGAAATGAACCTGCGACGAACCTTTACATTACCGAAGCATTGCCGTTCAATACATATCTTGCGGCGGATCCCTCGGCTGATCCGGGCCTCGGGAATGCCGATAGCATAGAGTATTATGTCGGCAGCGCCTGGCAGGGCGGTTACGATGTTACCGCTACGAAAGTGCGGTGGAAAGATGATTCCGTTCCTTCGGGCAGCGGAGATCAGACCGTATCATATAAGATAAAGATAAAATAAGAATCATTGCTAAACGGCTTAATTGATTGATGCAAATGGTCAAACGGTTATTCTGGCAATTTAGCAATTAAACCATTTAACCATGTAGTTAATTAGCCGTATAGCCATATGTTTAAACATCCTATGAGATTGGCGCGCTGTTTCATCATCGTTGCTGTCATTATTGCCGGCGCTTTCGGCGCGGCGCATTGCATTGAGGACTCTGTCAATGACTATGACGGCAACGGGTGGAACATCGGCACATGGGGCGGAGGCTACGAAGTCGGTATTGCGACCGCAGAACCCAGTTCCGCGGCAAACCACCCGCCTATTGCCGGCAACTCCGAGCATATATACTGGAGTTATGGCGCCGCGGCAGGGCGCTATGGCGGAGGCAACACTCATTTCAATAATGCATCCGTAGATGTTTCCACCTACAGCGCGCTTTCCTTCTGGATATACACTCCGAACGCGAATACCGATATAAATATCCAGATCCAGGACCACGCGGATTTCGGCGATGACATGGGCAGGGTAAAACTCACGGATTACCTGGTAACGGGAAGCAACGTCTGGCAGAATGTCATAATTCCTCTCGAAGCGTTCAAGCGGGACAATAAGGACCTGGATCTCAAGATTAAAGAGATAAAATGGATGTCGGAGTATGATCAGGGCAACGACATCTCCGGAAGCATCTACATAGACGACCTCAAATTCCTCGATGACATAGACGCCCCGGCCAACTCAAGAGTGTATTCAGGCGGAGACAAAGGCCTTGCCGACCAGTGCGATATTCCCGGCGACACTCTGATGACTTGGGACCAGGCGGCTTCAAGCACGACGTCAAACGTAGTCGATGTTCTTGTGTCCACGGGTTTCGCGTGCGCCTGGGCGTCAACGCCGCTAGACAAGGGAGCGATCCAGGGAACAACAATCTATTTTGCCTACCAAATAAGAAATGACGGGAATGCCGCCGACAGCATCGCTTTCAGCTCGCAGGTGGTACAAGGCTCAACATGGTCATTCAGGATTTATTGGGACAAGGATAAGAGCGGCACTTATACTACGGGCGACACGCCCTATGATAATACCATAGGCCTTGCTCCGAGCGCCACACATTATTTCCTCGCGGGCGTTTTAATTCCGGACACCGCCGTGCTTTGGTCCAGTTCGACCATTCGCATAACCGCGAAAGACAGGAACGGCGCTGGGACAGAGGACAACTGGCCGTCGGCTGGAAATGACACCATCACGGACGATTTCATTGCGGTAGCATCCAACACGATATCCGGTGTATCTATAACTGTGGCGCGGAGTTCGGCTGCGGTAGACGCGATAGCCAACGGCCGGATGTCCGAACCGGGCGACAAGATAACATACACTATATCGTATCCTAATATAGGCGACACGGCCGGAACGGGGATGCTGATAACGGAAGCGATACCGTTCAACACGGAGTTTGACGCTGACCCGGGCGACGGGGATGCGGATTCCAACCAGTTTTACGTAGGCAGCGCGTGGCAGGACGGGTATGACGCGGCAGCTACTAAGGTCAGGTGGGTGGATGCTTCGGTGCCGGGTGGTTCGAACTGTTCCGTTTCATACACCGTAAAGATAAAACACGGATCGGGAAATCCAAAGGATGATACCGTTAATGATTTTGACGGCACCACGTGGGGCGGCAGCAACTGGGGAGGTATTGGCGACAATATGCCGACATGGGGCGGCGGGTCTTCCATTTCCAGCGTAGTGAATCATACTCCCGGAGGCAGCAATTCATTCTATATATGGTGGAGAGGATGCAGCGCGGCCGGAAGATGGGGGGGAGGCGCCCTTACCTCTTACAGCGGAATAGATATTTCCACATACAGCGCTTTGTCGTTCTGGATATACTCTTCCACCCAAAATGTGAGTCTGAACGTGCAATTGCAGGATAATGCCGGCGACGATATAGGAAGGGTGCTGGATCTGCGTGATTACCTTGTCACGGGAACGAGCGTGTGGCAGAACGTGATAATACCTCTTGAAGCCTTTAAAAGGAACAACCAGAATTTAGATTACCTGCTCAAGGAAATAAAATGGTTCAGTGAGTACGACTTGGGCAACAACACCGTTGACGCCGATATATATATAGACGACGTAAAATTTCTGAAACTGTCGCAAGCGCCTGCTAACTCTTTTATCATGTCCGGGAGCGACAAGGGTATCGCGAACACGGCTGACTACCCGGGCGATTCGTTCGCGTACTGGACCCAGCAGGGCTCATCTTCGACATTCAGCGAGATGAATGTGAAAGTTTCAACGGGCTACGCGGCCGTGTGGAGCTCGGTGCCGGCCGACAAGGGGACGTATCCAGGCACGACGATATACTTCGAGTACAAGATAATCAACAACGGCAATTTAGGCGACAGCGTGCATATAAGCACTGCGTACGTGCAGAACTGCTCGACATGGCCGGTGACGGTGTACTGGGACAAGGACAAGAGCGGGACTTATACGGCAGGCGACTACGCGTGCTGGGCATTGCCTGACATAGCGCCGAATGCGACAGGATACTTCCTTGTGGGCGTCTATCTTCCTTCCGAGACGGTGATGTGGTCCAGCGCGACGATAAGTGTGACGGCCAATGACCACAACGGTTCCGGTGCGAATGATTCCTGGCCTTCGGGCACGGACGACGACACTATAACTGACAGTTTCATTGCGATAGCATCGAATTCGGTTTCGGGGGTGTCTATATCGGTAGCGCGCAGTTCTGCGGCCGTAGACGCGATAGCCAACGGCAGGGTATCCGAGCCGGGCGACAAGATAACCTACACCATATCGTATCCTAATATAGGCGACACAGCCGGCACGGGGATGTTGATAACGGAGGCGATACCGTTCAACACGGAACTTGACGGTGACCCGGGCAACGGGGCCGCGGATTCCAATCAGTTCTATGTAAGCGGCGCGTGGCAGGACGCGTACAATGCTACGGCGACGAAGGTCAGATGGGTGGACGCTTCTGTTGACGGCGGGACGAGTAATTCCGTATCATACACGGTAAGGATAAAACATGGCTCAGGCAATACCGTTGATGATACTGTTGCTGATTTTGACACCGGCGGACCTCCCACAAATTGGGGGGCAGGGACATGGGCAAGGGACGACAAACGGGAATATAACTCAAACATAAGACTTACGCCTTCCGGGTATTCATACAGGATGTGGTGGTCAAGCATGGTTGACTGGGTAGGCGGGGGAATAAACAATTTAAGCGTTGATGTTTCAACTTACAGTGCGATGTCATTTTGGATATATACGCCCAATGCAGATACAAGCTGTAATGTTCAATTGGTAGATAATAGTGGCAAATATGCCAAAGTCCAATTGCAGGAGCAGCTGATAACGGGCACGAGCGTCTGGCAGAATGTGATAATACCTTTGGACAGATTTTTAAGGAACGCCGACTCAGGATTCACGCTGACTAATATCACGGACATAAAATGGATATCTGAAGCGAGCATGAGCAACGACGTGGACGGCGACATATACTTAGATGACGTGAAGTTTCTTGTGATGTCGCAGACGCCGGCGAATTCATTGATAGTATCCGGAAGCGACAAAGGTATCGCGAACACAGCCGACATACCCGGCGATTCGTTCGCGTACTGGGACCAGCAGGGCTCTTCAACGACATTCAGCGAGATGAGTATTAAGGTTTCAACCGGTTACGCGTCTGCGTGGGGCTCGGTGCCCGATGACAAGGGGACATTGCCCGGGACAACGGCGTATTTTTCATACAAGATAATTAACGAAGGAAATTTAGGGGACAGTGTTCATATCAGCACGGCATACGTGCAGGGCTGCTCAACGTGGCCGGTGACGGTATACTGGGACAAGGACAAGAGCGGGACATACACCGCAGACGACTACCCGTGCTGGGCGCTTCCGGATATAGGGCCGAACGCGACTGGATATTTCCTTGTGGGCGTCTATCTTCCTTCCGAGACGGTGATGTGGTCCAGCGCGACGATAACCGTGACGGCTAAGGACCATAACGGCTCAGGCGCGAATGATTCATGGCCGTCCGGGGCTGACGATGACACGATAACCGATTCATTCGTGGCTATAGCATCTAACGCGGTATCGGGCGTATCGATATCTGTGGCGCGGAGTTCGGCGGCAGTGGACACGATAGCAAACGGACGCGTATCAGAGCCGGGCGACAAGATAACATACACTATATCGTATCCTAATATAGGCGATACAGCGGGCACAGGCATGCTGATAACGGAAGCGATACCGTTCAACACGGAGTTTGACGCTGACCCGGGCGCCGGGTACGCGGATTCCAATCAGTTTTACGTAGGGAGCGCGTGGCAGGACGGGTGGGACGCGACAGCGACGAAGGTCAGGTGGGTGGACGCTTCGGTAGGCGGCGGGACGAGCAATTCCGTATCCTATACGGTGAAGATAAAAAACGGAAACGGCAACAACGTTGAGGAGACGGTGGCGAATTTTGATTCCGGCAGCAATCCTATAGATATAGGCGGCGGAATATGGGGGAATCCATTTGCAGAATATTCAACATTAAACCACTCGCCTGCGTCCGGGTACTCTCTGGAGCTCAGGTGGAACTATACGGACCCCGACTGGGGCGGCGGCGGTTTGAACGGCATGGCAGTAGACATATCAACTTACAACGCCATTTCGTTCTGGATATACACGCCTAACGCGAATACGGACCTAAACGTTCAGATACAGGATCAGGACGCGTCAGGCAACGAGACAGGTTATGTACAGTTGCAGGATTATTTAACTACGGGTACAAGCGTGTGGCAGAATGTAATAATACCTTTTGAGGCTTTCAGGCGCAGCGAACCGAACCTTGACTTTGTGGTAAAAGAAATAAAATGGATAGCCGAGACGAGCAAGGGCAATGATTCATCCGGCAGGATATACATTGATGATGTTAAACTGCTCAATCTGCCGCAGGCGCCGGCAAACTCGCTGGTTATATCGGGCGGTGACAAGTGGACGGCGAATACGGCGGACTGCCCCGGTGATTCTTTTGTGTACTGGGACCAGCAGGGCTCTTCAACGACATTTAGCGAAATGAACGTGAGGGTGTCAACATGCTATGCGGCAAGTTTTTCATCGGTTCCTTCCGATCTTTCCGTGTCGGCCGCAGGCGACTACTATTTCGCGTACAAACTGGTGAACAACGGAAACCTTGGCGACAATATCTCCCTTACTCCGAGCGTTGATTCGGGACAGGCATACTCGAGTTCAATTTTGTGGGACAGGAATAATAACGGCTCTTATGACGCGGGAACGGATTTTGAGGTTTTCAGCACATCCGGACTTCAGCCGAACTGTACATTCCCGTTCCTTGTTAAGGTGATTGTTCCTTCTGACGCGGTAGGCGGCCAGCCCACGACGATGAGGGTTACTGCTAAGACCAACTACGGCGACGGGAATACCGATAACTGGCCCGTGAATCCAAGTGCCAGTTCTGTTGACGATACTATAACGGACGATTTCGTTATGGAAGTCTCAACAGTATACGCTGTCACATGCACGCACGAGCCGTCTCAGGCAACGCAGAACTTGAATCCCGGTGCGACCGCCTATTTTGCGTATACTTTCCGAAACGACGGCAACGTTCCGGATATTTTCTCGCTGTCGGTTACAACGGTTGCCGGAAACGCGTGGAACGTGTGGATAACCAGCGATACGAATCACAACAGCTTGCATACCGAAGATGAATTCACTGTAGTGGCAAATACCGTCGCCCTCTCTCCGGCCCAGTCGTTCTACTGTTTCGTTGCCATAAATATACCGCCGGCCGCGGTCGGAAGCGCGACGGCCAGGATAACGGTTCGGGACCATGACGGAACAGGGAGTTCAGGCACTCACATAGCTGAAAGGAATGCGATAGCATTGTCTTCAGTTGACAACACCGCCCCGGTCATAACTATTCTAAAATCGCCTCCGGCGAATATAGGAATGATAGGTAATAAGATACTGTTGGTCTCTGAAATCATAGACATCGAGAGCGAACTATCGTCTGTAACGCTTACTTATTGGATAGGCAGCCAGTCCAAGGCCGCGCAGACGCTGACAGCAACTTCAACTATTTACACCGCCGACTTCAATGACCTGGTTGCCGGGAACTGCACGATACGGTATTACCTGACGGCGGTTAACCAGTGGGGCTATACTTCGTGGAGTTCAACGGGGATATTCTCGGTAAGCCAGATAACGAAGTCAGATAACTTCTCGTCAGGCAAGCTATTGGTTGACGACGGGAATCCGGATGACGGGAATACCAGCATTGATATCCCCGCCGGCGCGCTGAAAGACAATATAAACCTTATCATAGTCCAGAATAACAGGGACGATTCCGATGTGCCCAGGGGCAATGCGCCGGCTAACAGCGTTTACCCTTCAACGGTTTACGATTTCAAGGATGACGACGGGAGCACCAAGGGCAAGGACGTGACATTCAAGAAGCCGGTCACGCTTACGCTCCTTTACATGGAAACCGACAAAGACGGCTATGAGGACTCGTCCGGCAAGGACGAAAGGTTTATGCGCGTGTTCTGGTGGGACAATTATGAATGGAGGCTGATAGGCGGAAAAGTGGATATAACCAATAAGACCGTTACGGCGAAAATAATGCATCTCTCCAAATACGCCGTGTTCCCGATAAAATCGCTCACGGCTGACGATTACCGCGCGAAAGAAAGGATACTTACGCCGGCCGGTTCGCCGGGCAAGAACGACTTCTGCCAGTTCGGCGTCAGCGGCGACAATGTGAAGATAAACATTTTCGACGTGAACGGTGCCAAGGTGCGGGAGCTCAAGGACGGCGTTAATATTTGGGACGGGAAGGACGAAGACGACGAGATAGTCGAGAGCGGCGTCTACATTTATCAGATAAAGACGGGTAACGAGACTGTAAGCGGAACGATTTTGATAATAAAATAAGATGGAAGAAGGAAGTTGGAAGACGGAAGAAAAATGAAAAGAAAACATTTTAAAATTACCATCGATGTTTTGCGGAAGGCAGGTCTTTGCCTGCTTCTTGCTTCCGTCTTCGGTCTTCCGTCTGCCTTCGCCGCTTTCAAGGATCCCGGGTTCCTGGCGCGGCCGATAGGCATGGGAGGGGCGTTCACCGCGATATGCGACGACGCTAATTCCGTCTGGTACAACCCTGCCGGCATAGCGAATCTTGAAAGGAACTCCATTCTTCTTACATATTCAAAACCATACCTTGACCTGAGCGGAGTTAACATGAGCATGTCGTTCGCGACATATGTCATGCCGTTGAGAAAGGCAGGGGCTCTGGCGGCGACTTACTCGCTGTTTAACACCGTTGACCTTTATCAGGAAAGCACCGTCATGCTCACGTACGCGTACGATTTCAAATTCATGAACGCAGGGCTTAACCTGAAGAGCCTCGGGCGCGCGGTGACTCTGGATATCAGAACGATAGACGATCCCGTTTTTGCCAACGGGAACAGCAAGAGCGCTTTTGCGGCCGATATCGGACTTTACAAGAAATGGAGCGAAGAGATATTTACCGGGTTGTGCGTCAAGAATCTGAACCAGCCGGACGTCGGCTACGAGGCCGTAGATCCCGTGCCGATGGAATCAAGGATCGGCGTGGCCGGTAGTTTCAAGATGGATAATCCTGCGGATATACTTCTTATGGACCTTGACTTGGCCGTGAGGAATAACGATTCCAACGTATATCTTGGAGGGGAAATTTGGTTCATGGACTACACTATGGCAGGAAGGCTGGGCGCCAATAAAAATGAATTCTCGCTGGGTTTCTCTTACATATTCAATATAGGCCGCACCGATATCTATGGAAATCCATTGTACGCCATAGATACGCACTATTCGTTCTCGATGCCTTTCTATGTAGAGGGGACCTCGGGCTCTCACCGTATCAGTCTCGGATTCCAGTTCTAAAACTAAAAAGCTCTCTTGCAGGCGGGAAAACAAAAAAAG
The DNA here is from genome assembly GCA_043811535.1 of Elusimicrobiota bacterium. Classification (GTDB taxonomy): domain Bacteria; phylum Elusimicrobiota; class Endomicrobiia; order Endomicrobiales; family JBDRNC01; genus JBDRNC01. Next base: position 86,619 of record JBDRNC010000012.1, on the reverse strand, counting down.
GGAAAGTGCGTGACGGTTAAGTTAATCGCTTACCTATATGAATTATTCCTATAACGGCAACTGAAGAGGTATGACATGAAAGACTTTGAGGTATGAAATCCCGTAAGACCTTGCGGGTTTAAGGGAAAGATAACACATAATGAGAATATTGTTGATACATGCGACATGAAATCCCCCGACTTCCGTCGGGGGATGAATGCATAATGATGTCGCAGTAGGCTGCGTTATTAAAAAGCCTCCCAGACTCTTTCGGGGAGGAGCATCACTGAAAGATATTACTAAATCTAAAATAAGAGAGGTCTATACGGGATGAAAAAGACAATGGTTTTGTTTCTTGCCGCGCTGTTTTCAGCAATGTTTCCTTCATCCGGCCGCGCCGTTATTGCAACCGCCTCGTCAAATCAAGAAGCCGGCGTGACGCCTCAACAGGCGGTTGACGGCAACATGCAGACAAGATGGTCCAGTGTCTTCAGCGACCCGCAATGGCTCCTTATAGACCTTCAGTCCTCCCGCGAGATAGTCGGCCTTACTCTGCATTGGGAGACGGCTTTCGGTAAATCCTATGATATCCTTGTGTCGCAGAATAATGCCAACTGGACAAAGGTCTATTCAACGGACAACGGGGACGGTTCTATTGACGACATTTATTTCGGCAAGAGGACATGCAGGTATATTAAATTAGTGCTTAGGGAGAGGGGCACTCCATGGGGATATTCGTTCTGGGAAGTGTCTTTGAAAGGCCCGGAAGACGAAATCAGCATAACAACTTCCGGCGAACTGAAAGGCATCGCCGAGAATATCTTTGACGGCAACTCCAAAACCTCCGCCAATATCCCGGAATCCGCAGGCGCTTTCCTGCAGCTTGCTTTCAAAAAGGGCCTGTCATGCGCGGCGGTGAACGTCGCGTGGGGCGCGGACTATCCAACCGCGTATCTTATGCAGGTTTCAAATGATGGAAAGACCTGGCGCGCCGCGTATGACCAGAAGAACGGAAAAGGCGGGGCCGAGACTGTTTCCGCGAATATGGTCGGCGCAAGATTTCTGAAGCTTGAATTCAAGAAAAGCAATAAAGGGAAGGGTTATTCAATAGCGGAGATCAGTTTCAAGGACTGGAAGGAGTTATCAATGAGAAGCGGGTTGGATATGAAGAGATCCGTAGTAGGCGATGAATGCTATGAGTGGGTGACGTTCGTGGGCTGCGACGGGACTTTCACGCCTGAACAGTACCCGTACCAGGTGAGTTTCTGGATCGGCGACGAGAAGGAAAAACAGGTCTACACGCCCGAAACCATGCAGACGGATTGGAAACTAAAAGAAGGCAGGCTGCCGGTATCCGTCGTGGAATGGGAGCAGAATGGCATAAAGTCGGAGTCAACGGTTTTCGCGAAAAAAATAAAGGCGCTGAACAGGCTGATCACATTCAGCAGGGTGACCGTAAAGAACACGGGAAATGCCGACAGGGAACTGTGCCTGTATCTTGTCATCAGGAGAAGCCCTCTCGCCGGAAAATGGAACGCCAGCTTAAACAACGTGGTTTACGACGGCGCGAACATGATCAGGGTAAACGGCAAGTCGGCGCTCTATCTTAAGGAAAAACCGGTTTCCGGGTACAAGCTTGAAACATGGATCGGCCGGCTGGTATCCCTTAAGACGCTGGAAAGCGGGGTAAACATTCCTATAAACAACAATAACGAGCTGGGAGCGGTGGCCGTATATAAATTCACGCTGAAACCGGGCCAGGAAAGGTCCTATGATTTCCTCGCGGCCTCGAACGAACCGGGCGAGATGAGCGCGCAGACGTTCTCCCAGCTTGACTACAAAACCAACCTTGCGGAGACGGAAAATTTCTGGAAAAACAGAACTTCCATGGAATTTGAGGTCCCTGATAAAGTTTATTCCGATTGTTTCTATTCGTCGCTGTATTACCTCCTCATAATGATGAAGGGCGACGCGCTGATGTGCCCGGGCTCATATAGCTACAAATCATATTTCCAGCATGATGCCATAGAAATGGTCGGGGCGCTGGATAAGGCAGGGTTGCACGATCTCGCGGCGCGCGCGTCAAACCATTTCGGCGTGAAGGCGTTCGCGGGGCCCGACGAAGATAGATACGGAGACGAACTTGGCGGCGCTGTATTCGGCTGGTACGAGCATTACCGGGTAACGAAGGACGTCAATTATCTGCGCAGGGTTTTCCCGATGATGCTTACCGGCTGCGAATACATAAGACAGCTGCGCGCGAGGCAAATGACGCCTGAATTCAAGAACACCGCGTTCTACGGGCTGATGCCGAAAAGCCAGAGCCAGGACAACTGGAACCACCACGCGTACCTCTACGTTGACGACTGGTGGGCGATTATGGGGCTGAAGGCTACCGCGGATGCCGCGAAAATAATAGGCGCGGCAAACGCCGGATGGGTGGCGTCCGAATATGAAAGCCTGCTGAAGTGCACGCTCGACAGCGCAAGAAAAGTCATGGCGCAGGAAAAGCTGGATTTCATGACGGGTTTTGCGGATTACTGGCCGAAAAACATGCATATAGTAGATGCCGAGCATAGAATTCTCGGCGACACGCAGATGGCCTGGGCGCACCGTTCCGCGATTTTTCCGGGGTTGTCGCTCGGTATTCAAATCCCGATGGATCTTTTCAGGAATACCTACAAAAAGTACTGGGAACGCGCCGGCAAGTTTTCGGGATACGACGGCGCCTGGTACGTGGAGTATGAGGGGTTTTTCTGGGGATACAACGTGCAGCTGGCGATCCCGATGATGTACCTGGACATGGAAGACGTTACTCTGAAAAATATTGAATGGAGCGTGAAAAACCAGAATTGCCCGGGCGGCTGGTGCGAAGGGATGTACACGCGCATAAACAGCAAGGGCCTGAGGGAAATCGCCGACGGCGTCGTCATAGGAGACTCACCTCACGGATGGACAGCCGCGTATTACATTCACCTGCTCAGAAACATGGTGTTCAGGGAGGAATTCGACAAGCTGATTCTGCTGGGCTGCATTCCCAAGACGTGGCTTGAGAACGGCAAGAAAATAAGCGTGAAGAATGCCCCGACATATTTCGGGATGTTGAACCTTGAAGTTACCACGGACGGCAAAAACAGACAAATCAAAACCGTTATTGACCTGAAAAGTCCGCCCAAAGGCGGATATGTGTTGAATTTGCCCGAAGGTTTGACTATACTTGGCGTTGAAGTCGACGGGGCTAAAATTGATACATTCAATCCGAGATCAGTCGATCTTCCGCCAGCGGCTAAAACAGTAACGATAAAGTATTAAACGGACTGTTGAATAGCGCTTAGGACTTAGCGAATAATAAAGAAAGGCTATTAATGCCGATAAAATTAAACAAACAAAACAGCATCGGGATCCTGTTCGCGATTTCGCTGCTGTTTTCGTCCGCGTGGGCCCTACCGGGCGCTGAGCCCGTTTTAAAGTTTGATTTTAACAATCCGGCTTCCGTGGACGGGATATCATCCGTCAACACCGAGCCAGGGTCGCTTGTCACGGGGAAAGTATACGAGTCCAGCGGGGAAAATATACATGAGGGCAGCGGTTCGCTGCTTATAACATTCAGGTCTTCCGGCTCTGGAAGCGCCGAATGGAAACTGGCGCTGTCCGATATTGAAGGCATCGGTATCACCCGTGCCGCTGTCTGGGTAAAAGGCGTTTTGGGAAAGGAGAATTTTCTTATTGCCTTGAAAGACGCTTCGCAGAACGTTTATACGCATCCCGTAAAGATACACGACAACCTGTGGCAGAAAATAGAAGTGCCTTTGGACGCCAAGACCGGAATAAATTCTTCCTCCGTCCGGGAGTTTTCCGTTATTTTTTCATCGCTGTCCCCGCCAGGCTACCTGTTTTTTGACGAACTGGAATTCTATGGAATAAAGACTAAATCCGCAAAAAAGACGGATAAAAAATCCGGAGAAGTCGGTCTTTCTAAGACTGACGCTCCGGCGAAATCCGCGACGCCGGCGGTCCCCGCGGCGGAAAAGGATTTATCCTCCGGGAAACTCGTCTACAAGGGAAACCCTCCGATAACTCAAATCATAAGGTCTTTTAAGAGGACCGAGGAGGACTTGAAGGCGGTGAGCGACATGCTCATCGAGGCCGCCAAGAACGATCCTCCCGACAGCAAGGGCATGACCGATGAAGAGTTCATGGATATGGTCCAGCAGAGGGCTTTTCTTTTCTTCTGGTTCGAAGCCAATCCCGACAACGGACTCACGCTTGACCGCGGGCGCTGTTTCGAAACCACGGGACACGTTGTCGCGAGCAACGCTTCCGCGGGGTTCATGCTCACGGCTGTCTGCATTGCCCACTCGCGCGGGTGGATAACTTACGAGCAGGCGTACGAGCGCGTCATGAACACGCTCAAGTTCCACCGCGACAAAACAAAGAACGTTGAAGGGTTTTTCTTTCATTTTGTGGACATTACTACCGGCGAAAGGGCCTGGAACTGCGAGCTTTCAACCGTAGATACGTCGCTGTTTCTGGCGGGTGTTGTGTTTACAATGGAATATTTCAAAGGGACCGAAATAGAAAAGATCGCGGAAGATATTTACCTGCGGGTGAACTGGCGCTGGGCGCACAATTCGACCGTGCCGTCAACATCAGGAGGAAAATTCTGCGCGATGGGGTGGAGCCCCGAGACCAACTGGAATAACGGCGATTCATGGAACCGCTACTGCGAAGGGCTCCTGCTGAATATCCTGGAACTCGGGCATCCAAAGGCGAATATAGACAAATCGTCATGGTATGATATTTCAAAGGCGAAAGGCGCGTACAAAGGTTTTGAGTGTGTCTCCCAGACAGGCCCGCTTTTTGGCTATCAGTATCCACACTGCTGGCTGGATTTCCGCGATAAAAACGACGGCTGGGGAAACCATTTTGAGATATCCGTCAATGAAACGCTCGCGAACAGGCAGTATGCCATAGAGCTAATGGATAAAAGAAAGGGCTACGGGCCGAACAGCTGGGGTTTTACGGCCTGCGATTATCCAAACGGATATAATCCGTTCGCCGCGCCCCCGGGACCTCCCGGCGAGGACGGCACGATCGCGGTTACCGCGCCGGGCGGATCGTTCGCGTTCACTCCCATGCTGTCGCTTAAAGCCCTGCGGTACATGTACGACACGTGGCGCGACAAGATCTGGGGTAAATACGGTTTTGTTGATTCGTACAATATCGAGAAAAACTGGTTTTGCGGCGACAATATAGGCATAGATCAGGGGCCTTTCGTGCTCTCCATAGAAAACCACAGGACGGGGCTTGTATGGAAGTACATGATGAAAAACCGCTACATTCAGGCCGCTTTCAAGAAGATCGGTTTCAAAGACGAGCCGAGAGCGACCGCGAAAGTCCTTCCGCTGGATCTTTCAGGGAACGACTGGTTTCTTAATATATCAGACAGGAAGGAATTTTCCAAACGGGACTTTGATGATTCCTTATGGCAGAAAGTATGCGTTCCGGATAAATGGGAAAACCAGCTTGTAAAACAATTCGACGGAACCGGCTGGTACCGCAAGCATTTTACGGTCACGCAGGAAATGATTGATTCCTGGAAAGGCCAAAGGATCACGCTTCACATAGGCGGAATAGACGACAGGGACGAGACCTATCTGAACGGGGCAAGAGTAGGTAACCATTCCGGTTGGGACGCCGAAAGGATATATAACATTGACGTGAAACTGTTGAATCCCGGAGAGGATAACGTGATCGCCGTGAAAGTAATCGATCTTTCCGGGGACGGCGGGATATGGATGCGGCCAGTGGAGATAGGCCCACACATTCCTTATGAGTGGAAACCGTTTAGAAAAGAATAAATGGCTAAACGGCTAAATGGTCGCATGGCTAACGACTTTTGGCAATTTAGCAATTTAACCATATAGCCATGTAGTTAATCAGTCATTTAACCGTTTAACCATTATATTCATTTTATTATTGATTTCATCCGCTTATTATATTATAATAATGTAACCGATTTACCCCGTTAGAGATACAAAGGCTGTTTTTAACTGCGACTGTGCCGAAAGTTTAGAAAAGTTATTTGGCATCCTGATATTATAATGAAGCGTGGCCGCCTCAAGGCGGCCTATCTCTAACGGGGTAAACCCCATCACTAAACCGGGAAATGGAAATATGAGCGTCACCATAAAAGACGTTGCGAAAAAATCGAAAGTTTCAGTTGCTACCGTTTCCCGCGTCGTTAATAACATTCAGCACGAGAAAGTCAGTGAGGCCACGCGCGCCAAAGTGCTGGTAACGGTTAAAGAGCTTGGCTACAGGCCGAACCTTGCCGCAAGAAGCCTGTCTAAACAGATCACGTCGCACATCGGTTTGTTCCTTCCTTTTTCAAAAGGCTTATTCGCCGATAACTACTATTCCTTGCTTCTGCAGGGCATAATATCCGAAATAAACAACCATAGGTATTCGCTCACGCTTTATGACGCGAACCTGCTCGCCAAAGATTTCACCGTTCCCCTGAGGGAAAAACAGGTTGACGGACTGCTAATTGTAGGGCCTCCTGAAAACCAGCTGAAAAAACTTCTCCCATACGCTAAACAACTGATAATGCTCAGCGCGACTTACAATATGATGGGTTTCTCTACGATTGACTGCGATAATATCTCCGGCGCCGAAATGGCAGTTGAATACCTCCTCGGGCTCGGGCACAGGGCCATAGGCATTATCACCGGGCCGGATGATATAGTAAACTCCCGGGACAGGGTCAAAGGTTTTTGTCTGGCAATGAGAAAAAGGGGAATTTCCGTAGATTCCGAGCTGATAGCGAACGGCGAATTTATTTATTCAAAAGGCGTCCAGGCGGCAAGGAAATTGCTCGGCGCGAAACCGCGCCCGACTGCGATTTTCTGCGCGAACGACACAATGGCTTTCGCGTGTATCCAGGTTGCGGCCGAAATGGGGATATCAGTGCCGGGCGACCTCTCGGTAGCAGGATTTGACGATGTGGAGATGGCGTCGGAAGCCAGGCCCGCATTGACAACGATCCGCCAGCCGATAAGCGAAATAGGAAAACAGGGCGTCAGGATGCTTTTCGCCCAGATGGATATAAAAGTATTTAAACCGCAGAATATCGTTCTTCCCGTTGAATTGATAGTCAGGGAATCATGCAATAAATGCGAAGCCGCGAAAGTAATTTCTGCCTGAAAAAGGAGCGCCGTAAATGAAAATGAAACAAAAAATCTCAGATTTTTTTAACAAAGAAGGCGTGATAGCCTATTCTTTTATTATGCCCAACCTGACCGGTTTTCTTGTTTTCACGTTCCTGCCCGTCATAGCCTCATTTGTGCTGAGTTTTATGAACTGGGACCTGTTCAATCCGCCGCAGTGGGTGTGGTTCGATAATTTCACGGCGATATTCGGTTTTCACATCAAGACCGGATATATTTTTAATTCAGTGACAGACAAGCTGTTCTTCTGGAACTACATCGTTTCCAACGATCCCGATATGTGGTATTTCATTTACAATACGATGTTCCTGATGCTTGGCATACCGATAGGCATGGTCGGTTCGCTTTTTGTCGCGCTTATCATGAACCAGTCCCTGAGAGGCATCGTATTCTTCAGGACAATTTTTTTCCTGCCGTCGGTTTCTTCGGCTGTCGCGCTTGCCCTGTTATGGAAATGGATATACAACCCGGACTACGGCATGCTCAATACGATACTGAGCTACGTAGGGATAGCCGGCCCCGCCTGGCTTATGCATCCGGTATGGGCCAAGATCAGTTTGATGATAATGGGTTTATGGGGCGGCATAGGCGGGTACAACATGATCCTTTATCTGGCCGCTCTCCAGGGCATTCCGCAGCATCTTTATGAAGCGGCCGATATAGACGGCGCCAATTTTTGGCAGAAGTTCCGCCACGTAACAGTTCCGATGATATCTCCTACGACATTTTTCATATTCATTATGAGCGTGATCGGAGGTTTCCAGGGGGGATTTCAGAACGCGTACCTTATGACCAGGGGCGGACCGGGCAACGCAACGACAACAATAGAGTATTACATATATAACAATGCTTTTGTGTGGTTCTGGATGGGCAAGGCCTCGGCGCTTGCGTGGTTCCTGTTTGTCGTAATATTTATCGTGACTATTGTGAATTGGAAATACGGCGGCAGAAAAGTCCAGTATTCGACGCTATAAAGACAGTAATTAGTGATTAGTTATTAGTGAATAGTTGAAAGTTAACGGCAATAAAAAACAAAGAAGCACCGGAGAAAACTATGACATTATCTCAGATCAAATTGCTAAAAGACATTCTGAACAAGACGGTTGCCTACGCCGCGCTTACAATCTTCGGGATAACAATGCTCCTCCCGTTCATGTGGATGTTAAGCTCTTCATTGAAAGAACCTTCACAGGTTTTCAGTTCGTCCCTTTCGCTCATTCCCAATCCGATAGTATTCACGAATTACATTGAAGCGTGGAACGCCATACCTTTTGGGAGATTTTACCTCAACAGTCTTTACATCGCCCTCGCGGTAACTCTGGGGCAGCTCGTGACAAGCTCTATGGCGGCGTATGCTTTCTCGCGCCTGAAATTCCCCGGACGCGATAAAATATTCTTCGCGTATCTCGCGACAATGATGATCCCGGGGATGGTCACCACTATCCCTGTTTTCATCCTTATGAAGAAGCTTGACTGGCTTAACACCTATAAGGCGCTTATAATCCCCGGTATATTCACGGCGTACGGCACATTCATGCTGAGGCAGTTCTTCATGACGCTGCCGTCTGAGCTCGAGGACGCCGCCAAGATAGACGGGTGCAGTCTCTGGAGGATATACTGGCAGATCATACTGCCTCTTTCGAAACCGGCACTCGCCACGCTGGCCACGTTCACGTTTCTCGGCAACTGGCAGAGTTTTGTATGGCCGCTGATAATCACTTCCACTGAAGAGATGAAGACGCTCCCCGTGGGCCTTTCGTATTTTCAGGATATGTATTCTACCAATTGGACGCTTTTGATGGCAGGTTCAATCATCGTGCTCGTGCCCGCGTTGTTTGTGTTTATATTCAACCAGAGATTCTTCACAAAAGGCATCGCGTTAAGCGGACTTAAAGGATAGACGGAAGATAGAAGATGGAAGACGGAAGACAATATATTTAAGAGGAGGAGTAAGATGTTCAGAAAGTTTAAGCTGGAGTTATTGCTTGTGTTTGTCATGGTTGTGGGCCTGTTCGCCGGCTGCGGAAAAAAGTCGGAAGATACTACGGTAGCTCCCGGTCAGATCCCAATCAAGGTCGCATTCTGGGGAGCAGTGGAAGAAAAAGACATAATAACCGATACGGTAAGGCGTTGGGAAAAAGACCATCCGAATATAAAGGTCATTCTCGAGCATATACCGGCTTCATATCAGGATAAAGTGCTGACCGAGATTGCCGGCGGAAATCCGCCCGATATTATCTTCTGCGAAGTCAACGTATTTGTCACGTTCTTCTACAAGAACGCCCTGCTCGACCTTACGTCTTTCTTGAAAAAGGACAAAGATTTCAATATTAAGGAATTCTTTCCGGAAGTAGTGGCGCGTTTCACCCGCAACGGAAAAGTATTCTGCATACCCAGGGACACCGCGCCTTTCGCGTGCGTTTTTTACAACAAGGATCTCTTCAAAAAAATGGGTGTTCCTTTCCCGAAGGACAGCTGGAATTTTGACCAGTTCCTGGATACCGCGAAAAAGCTGACGCTTGACGAAAACGGAAAACATCCCGGCGAGCCGGGTTTCAACGAGAAAAAGATCAAGCAATACGGCTACCACGGATGGTCGTGGCATAATTTCGTTTATGCTTTCGGCGGGAAATTCGTAGACGATATAAACAATCCGACAAAGTGCCTGCTGGACCAGCCGGCCGCGCAGAAGGGCCTGCAGTACAGCATAGATCTTGCCTTTAAGCATTTCGTGTCTGCGAGACCGGACGCGGTGAGCAACATGGGGCTTAACTCTTGCCAGATGTTTACGATGCAGAAAACCGCGATGTTTCAGTCGGGGATATGGGAAACCCCCAATTTAAGAAGGATGATCGCCAAGAACTTTGATTGGGACGTGGCAATGTTTCCGAAGAGCAATACCGGCAAGCGCGCGTTCGGGACAGGCGGTTCGGGTTACGCCATAATGAGCATGTGCAAGAATCCGGATGAAGCGTGGGAAGTCATAAAATGCCTGGCAGGTGATTACGGGCAGGAGATGCTTGCGGACACCGGGCTTGCCCAGCCGGCTAATATGAGAATCGCCAAAGGAAAACATTGGGCTCAGGATACAAAGCCTCCGCTTAATAAGGGAATGCTTAACGAAGCGGTGAAGTATGTTGTTTATGATCCTTTCCATCCGTTATGGAATGAAGCGTGGCAAAGATTCATTATTCCTAACATTGACCTGATCAACGGCGGACGGATATCCCCCAAGGAAGGGATGGACAAAGGCGTGCCGAAAGCCAACGCTTTGCTCACAGGAAAGCGGCAATAATGATATAGATTAACGCAGATATTTCAAATAATTGCTTGACAGGCGGGAAGGAGTTCTGCTGGCCTTTCTTTTACAGTAAACGGTTGAATGAGGACTCCTTTCCGTTTTGTTTGGATACATTGTAATGTAAAGAAAGAAATCTTGATTGAAAACTTATTAATCCCGCGGTTATGCCCGCCGCGGCGGGCCCGACTCCTGTCGGGGGAGGAATGTGGACGGAGCCGTCCGACTGCGCATGGACTCCGTTAAATACACAGAGGAAGTCGCGGGAGGTCGCGTAATTTTTGGAGCCTCCCCGACTCTTTCGGGGAGGGGCTCCACTGCAATCGATTACATGAAAGCGCGAGCATTTTATTGAGATAAACATTTGAAAGAATTTACCGCAGATAGTCGCATTAATAGGAAAAATAAAAAACCCCTTGACAAATCTAAGAGAGTTATGCTAACCTTATTTCAAGGTAAACGGTTACAGTTTTTGATTGTTTGGCAGTCAGGTCTGCCAAGAGATGTATCCGGGGCAGGTTTCCATTATTTTAATGTTTCAATGGAGGCTTAAGCAAAGTGGATTTCAGATACTGGTTACTTACCGCAGTGGTCGTTACCTTTCTTGGATGGTTTGATGTTGGTAAAACCTCTCCTCCAAAAGAAATGGTTATTGCCGGCGACTGGATGTTTAAGACCGGCGACAACTCTAACTGGAAAAATCAATCAACTCAGGACGCGGACTGGTCGTTCATAAGGGTTCCAGCGGTCTGGGAAGGCCAGGGCTACCCTGATTATGACGGGATTGCCTGGTATAGGAAACACTTACAGATCCCTGCCGATTGGGAAAAAGCGGCGGGGATTATTTTTGATATAGGCAAAATAGACGATGACGACGAAGTGTTCTTCAACGGCCAGTCGATAGGGGCTTCAACCGGATGGCAGACATACCGCAAATACGCAATACCTAAAGAACTTGTGAGATTTGACCAGGACAACGTGATCGCTATCAGGGTTAATGATGGCAGCGGCGGCGGCGGGTTGTGGGAAGGGCCGGTCAAACTTGTCACCGGTGTAGTGGCCAGGTACGGTTCTCTAGACGCTGATGCCTACTAAAAAACAGTGAAAATGCGCGCAAAATTACTTAAAATCCTGAGTTTTTCATTACTGGGCATCGTCCTGATGCATCCCGCCTTGTTTTCCTATACCGATATATATGATATCAAAGGAGATTTCCTTTTCAGCGGAGATTCTCTCTATGAATTCTGGGCTTACGGCAGTCCTGACGGCGGGTTCCAGGGAAACTATTATTCAAATAATGTCAACATGGACAGGTTCATGAGGGATTTCGGGAGCGAGTTAAAGCTGTACGAATGGATCAACGGCAGGGAGTATGAGCTGAGGCTCGGCAGGTTTGAAACGTGGTTCACGCCGCTTACTCTTCATATCACAAGGTTCAGGTGGGGATATTCTCCATCATATTACAACTGGGGATGGTGGGGAAACTGGCAATGGGACTGGGGCAGGTGGTGGGACCAGCGCAACGCGCGGCTCAGGGCCACAAAAGGGGATGATGAATGGGTTGGTCTCGTGGCAAAGACCGCGTATTACAATTCATCGGGCAGCGATACCCAGGACCAGTGGTGGACTTCCAATATAAACAAGGACCAGTACTTTGTTGCGATGAGGCGCAGGACCGAAGTGTTCGGCATGAAAATGGGCTTTTCCTTTGTCAACCAGCACTACACCAATTTCACGACAAATGATTTTACTCAGCCGGATTTCTACTCCTCCCAGGGCCCTTTGTCGGGAGTGATCAATGATAATCTTCCGACGGCCTTGTATTTAAGATTCAGGGATGATTCGCCGAAGAATGAAGAGGGCGATTCCGACTGGAACGGCGCGGCTGTCTACGAGATACGCACATTTGTCAACGGCGAAGAGATACCTTCGCTGTCCGTTACGGGGGGCAGCGCGGGCAGCGACGTGGCCTACTGGGGGACATATACGTGGTCATCCGCGAAACTCGAGGCCAGCGGACCCAATGATTTTATAGTCTACAGATTCAACCTTGACGGAATCAACGCGATGCTCAATAAGAACGTGACATCCGTCAGGTTCTTAATCACGGTTGCGAACGATTATAAAATAGAAGCATCCAGGGACGACCTCAAGTATTATCTGGTAGCAAGGGCGCCCGGGAATCCCAAAGATTACTCAAATAAAAATACGATAACCTATGTTTACGGAGAAGAAACGGGTACGACTGTGCTGGGATACGACATTGAAGGGAATATACCCGGTATTAACGTGCCGTTCAAGGCCGAATTCGCGTCCAGCAGAAAGTTTTTCAAGTACCCTACAGAAAAAGGCGAAAGGACCGACGAAGTAGGCAACGCAATGTACGTTAACTTCAGCAGGGAATTCTATCCGGTGCTGATCACAGGAGAGGTGTACGATATCGACCATAACTACGACGCGTCGTGGGCGGTGGAGGACAACGACGACAAAGACGACAAGCCCGATATCGTGGATGAATACGTGCCGCTGTACAAGGAGTACCCGGGAACACGCAGCGACGACGATTTCATTTTATTCATACTTGACACCCGTTTCCGCGAGGGGATTGATTTAAACAACAACATCGCATTTGACAACGAAGAAAACGATACCAAGCCCGACTATCCGTACAGGGAAGGGCAGAAAGGCTACACATTTTCCGGCGCCTATAGGCCGTTCTCGGGCATGAAGCTTCAATCCTCGTTCGTTAATGCCTACGAGAAAATGTCTGACAGGCGCAACCAGACTATTTTCGGAAAGGCAAAATATAACTTAAATTTTTCTAAAGTAAGCGTTGAATTGCGGCATGAAGTTAAAAACACAAAGGACAGCATACCCGACAGCCTCGTATATGATCCAACCATACAGAACCAGGACGTGAGAAATTACTGGCAGGGTTCGGAGGGCTGGGAAGATAAAGTGCCTTTCAGGAACAATCTGTTGAATGACACTTACGTCACGGTTAACTATAAATTGTTCAGTAGCCTGACTTTCACAAACAGGTACCTGTACGGCACCGACCTGCGGTATTATTCCAGCGAGTTCCGCGAGCACCAGAACGGCATACTTAAGATATTCGTCAACGATTGGTTCCCGTTCAAGAATATGCCGGGGTTGAAACAATGGCAGTTCGCCCCGATGTATAAACTTGAAAGATGGAACGAGCAGACTACCGAAGATGATTTCATCAGATTGCTGGGTAACTGGAGAAAGGACGCCTTCGCCCTGATATTCAAGAATAAACTGACTGATAAAACAAGCCTGTTCATGGGGGAGCAGGTCGTTATTTACGACGATCTTTTAGAGGATAACGACAGCGTCAGGTACGTGTTCGCCATCGAAATAACGCATAACGACCAGTACTGGAACCGCCCGCTTCTTGTCGGAGGCGGAGTGAAGTTCGTGAATCAGGAAGCGCTCAAGGAAGACAACCGGCAGAGGTACGAGTACTACTACATAAAAGCGTATTTCCAGTGGTAATGAAATGAAAAAGACCCTATTGATGATGATGGCGTTGATATTGCTCGGCCCGCACGCCGCGGCGAAAGTCATTGATAATTTCAATAATGACTCTTCGCTGAGCGATGACGCGAATAGCCCGGACGCGAGCTGGTGGTACGTGATATCGGACGCTATGCAGTCCACGTTCGTGTTTCAGATCAATTCAGACGTTACGGAAGACGGCACTCCGAACATGTACTGCAGCTATGCGAAAACGAGCGGGGCCGAGTGGACATATCTCATGTGCGACAACCTGATGGGGTCCGGGAACGCGCATAATTTCGGGAAGTACACGAAAGTAACGGCGGATGTTTACGGCAGCGTAAGACTGCTCATAAAATTCGTGGATACAGACTCCAAGGAAACGGCTGACGTGGGCACGGTAGCCGCGACTAATGTCACGGGATGGACGCGCGTTGAATGGGACATTTCGAAACTTGATTGGAGAGAAGCCGACAGGAGCAGGATAAACAGGATCATGGTGTTTTTCGCGCCGGGAGAGATCGCCTCGGGCTCGTTCCGGCTGGACAACCTTGCGCTTGAACCGGATCCGGATCAGTTTACGATAAGAAACCTGTTGCTGGACGATTTCAACAGGGGAAGCGAAACGAATAAATTCGACGGGACAGGGCGTGTCTGGCCCGAATCCGCGAAGGATAAGGTGCTGAAAACATATTACTTTGACGCGGAGCCCGGGCAGGTGCACGGCAGGGCCGGAAAATCGCTGCAGTTCTGGTACGGCGAAACCGCGGGCGACATGGTTCCCGCGGACGACTACTTTGGATACTTGCATTCTTTGAACGAAAAGAACATTGCCAACTATGGGGCCGTATCGTTCTGGGTCAACGGAACGAATGGCGGGGAAACTTTCGAGTTCGGTCTCAAAGACACAAACGGGCTAGAAAAGAAAGTAGGCATCAACAACTATATCCAATACGAGGTTGGCGATACACGGAACGGGCTGGAAAAAGACGCGTGGCGGAAGGTCTATATCCCGTTCAGTGCCTTTATTGGGCTGGATTATTCGTGCATGGACCTCTATTCCATCACCTTCGCGCCGTTTCTCAAGGGCATGATATTTATTGATGATATACTATTCCACCAGTTCGCATGGATGAACCTGCTCGATTTTGAAAGCGGCAATATAGGCAATGTGAACGAAGCCGGAGGATATCAGGGGACGCTTGGCAAAGGAACATTCTCGTTTGAAAATTCCAATGTAAACAGCGGGGCGTACTCCGGCAAGATATACTCGGGAACCGAAGGACTCGTAGACGATTTTGATAATGGCGGCAATAATTATTGGGGCGGATCAAACCAAAATCACTGGAATAATCCTCATAACATTGGTTCCACGGCGACTTATACTAACAGCGAGTACTACGGCTCAGCGGGTCAATCCTTGGAAATCGAATTTAATTACGTGAATCCCGATTCCGCCAGCAGAAATACCGGTATAGTCATGGATTTAATCACTTACCAGAATCTTACGTACGATGATCTGAGTTTCTGGGTAAAGAGCACTGTAAACGGCCTTGATTTCCATGTCGGCCTAAGGGATAATTTCGGGCATGAACCCAAAGTCAATATAAAGAGCTATATCTCGGCCGGCGCCACGGGAACATGGCAGGAAGTGAAGATAAAATTGTCGGATTTCCTGGCAAAAGAAAATGGCTGGGTCCAGAGCGGCGTGAACGCCATAACTGTCTCGTTCGCGCAGGACATCGATTCCGTACATACATCCGGAACGTTGTACATAGATAATATCGAGTTCGGGCGCAACGGCGCGTGGATTAGCGTGAACGGCACGAATGTCTCAAACTATGACTCCCTGGTATTTTATCTCAAGGGGAATGCCGGGGGCGAAGAAGTCAGGGTAAAGATACAGGATGCCGTCGGTTCGGTTCACAACAGCAATGAAGTGACTGTGACTGCCACTGCGGGATGGGTCCGGCAGAAGATCAACCTTTCGGAGTTCTCGGGCGTTGATAAGACGAAATTGAACGCGATACACATGGCTCTGTTCCCGGATCCGGCTTCGCCGAAAACCGTTTATGTGGACGATATTCAACTCGGCGATAAAGCCGCTGCCCCGCCTGTAACTCCGACAAGCTTTAAATCCAATGGGGAGCTCGTGGCAAGCGGAATGGTGCTCGGCCCCAGGAATCTCATGTCGGCGAACGCGAGCAGTTATACTAGCGACAAAGCAATGGAAGGCGTCAGGTTTGAATATAGTCTTGACGGCATAGAATGGAAAACCATCTCGACCGATTATGATACCGACAACTCCGAATACGCGGCCGGATGGAACGCGTCCGGCCTTGTAGGCCAAAAAGTTTCCGCGCGCGCCGTGGCCCAGAACATCATAGGAAAGGACAGCGCGAATAATTTGGAGTTCTCTGATCTTGACGTAGAGAGCCAGGAAGTATTCGTGTATCCGAATCCGTATTACCCGTTCAAGGGCTCAAAGAACATACATTTCGTCAACATTGTAACTGACGGCGTGCTGAAGGTATATACTATTTCAGGAGAACTGGTTGTAACCCTTAAAGACGACGGCTTATACGCGGACGAGAACTACAACGACGGCATGATTACATGGGACGGCAAATCGTCCGACGGATCCTTGATGGCGAGCGGGATCTATCTTTTCATGCTTATGCGGGACGGCGCAAGGGTTTCTTCCGGTAAATTCGTGGTTATAAAATAAGAATATGAAAACGGTAAGAAGCAGTAAACTATCGTTTCTGGTTGTCTTAATCCTGGCGGCGGCGTGCGCCGACCTGTTCGCGTGGGGCGCGGGCACGACCAGGATGAACTTCCTCAAGATCAATCCTTCCGCGAGGTCCGCGGGGATGGGCAACGCGTCCTCATCGGTGGCGCGGGACATATATTCGGTCAATACGAATCCGGCCGGTTTGGTCAAGATTAAGAACAGGGAACTGACTTTCAGCCGCCTGAACTGGCTTGAGGGCATCACCTATAACTGGATAGGATACGGCGTGAATCTGACAAGAAGCGGTTCCATGTCGCAGGGTTCCGATGAATTCGACAGAATAATCATAGATGATTTTGATGACGGATCCGACCCGAACATGGTCAATGGAGGTTTCGGCACGTGGAGCGACTCCGATGAGGGCGGGAGCAGTTCGGTACAGACAGGCTATTACGGCGACGACATGGAAAATGTCTATAATTCATCGGGATATTCATTTGAGATAAAATACGACGTGCGCCCGCTGCCTAACAATAAACCGGGCCAGGCGGGAGCATGGATTGGCCTGAATAATCTAAACGCGAACAGGTTCATGTTCCTGTCCTTTATGGTCAAGGGAGCGGCCGGTTCCGAAAGCTTCAGGGTGGGACTGAGAGACTTGAAGGGCGGGGAGACCAAGGTGCCGGTAAAAGGATACTCGAAAATAACAACAGGATGGACCAGAATTGATATTCCGCTGGAGGATTTCCCGGGCGTGGACCTGGCTAACCTTGAAAACGTATCGTTTACGTTTTCGGGAGTCGGGAAGGTATATATTGACGATGTCAAGTTCTGGGGAGACAAAGCTCCGAAGAAGATTTTTGCGGTATCATTTGGACAGCTTGATTCGGGGGCGATGGTCCAGTATGACGAGATCGATATAGCCCCCTTCTACGAGAAAAAAGAAAGTTTCTCGGCGCAGGAAACCATTCTGGTGCTTTCTTACGCGCGGGAATTCATGATATCGTCGCTTAACGTGCCCATAGGAATGAATTTTAAGACCATAAGAGAAAGACTCCATCCGAACGTCGCGCCTTCATGGGGCCTTGCGGTTGACCTCGGCGCGATGCATGATTTCGCGACTTCATGGGGCAACGTCGTCATGGGCCTTACGTTCCAGAATATGGGGTACGCGACGCCGCCACAGGACGTGACGGATCCCATGCCCATGAACGTTAAAACCAGCATAGCGGCTTTTCCGCGCGCATACAACATAGCCTTCGACATGGATATTGATTCGCCGATAGATAACAAATTCAAGTTGAGCATGGGCTTTGAAGGATGGGTCGGCAACACTTTTGCTTGCAGGATAGGTTACGCTTTCGGGCAGGATCTCGGAGGGCTTGGGGTCGGATTCGGGTTCAATGTCGCAAAGATCACTGTTGATTACGCACTCGCGCCGTATTCGCTCTTCGGCAATACTCACCGCCTGTCACTCACTTACAAATGGTAAAAACGGCTCCCAAATGAAGGCTTAAAGAGAGCGGTTTACCTGAATAAAAGTTCCCGATAGCCCTATGCCAAAATTTAATATGAGACGATTTCTTATTTGCATACAGATCGTTTTCGCGGCCGTTTTATGCTCCGCAGCGGAAAGATGTACGATAAGGGTCAATGATTTCGTTAATAACAGCGAATACAAGGGTAACTGGAAGATAGGAGCCGGGCTGAGCGCGATACTGCGCGAAAAACTGCCTCGGGAACATTATGAAATCCTGGCATCCACCCCGGAATATGTTCTCGACGGGTCGGTAGACAATTTCACGCTGGGCTCCAGGGGGCTTGCTTCGTACGGGATCGGCGGCTACCAGGATTATTCGGCAAAGGTTATAATTAACCTGACATTGAGAAAACGCGGCGGGCCGGTAGTAAAGAATTTCAGTGTCATCGGGCGCAGGATCCAGCAGAATACAGGGCTTTCATTATTGGGCGGACCGGTCGGAGATGACCGGTATAAGGCGGAGCTGGAACGCCTATGGAACCTGCAGTTTGACAGCATTGAGTTCCGCGGCACGGTGCTCGGCAAATCCATCGAAGAAGTGATGTATCAGGCGATGCCGCGCATCTCCGGATTGATATTCGGCCAGCCTTACGGTTTACGCGGAGAAATAGTAAAAGTCAGCGGGAAAGACGTCTATATAGACGCCGGTTCCGATAACGGCGTGAAGGCCGGGCAGTATTTCAACGTCTACAGCCCTTCGTCAAAGCTGTATCATCCGAAAACGGGTAAATTCCTTGGGGATGTTTCCGCAAAACACATAGGAAAACTAATGATAAAGGAAGTCAGGGGGCCGAATCTGTCGGTGGCTCACATTATTGAGGCAGCGGAAGACGGTGAAAAAAATGAAAATATGGTTTCTTTCAAGGAGGACGATTATGTCGTGCTGGAGTAGGATTGTCGGCCACAGTCTGATGCTTCTGTTCATTTCGTTCATGTTCGGCGGCTGCGCCCTGTTTACCGTGAACGACAGCAGCGACGTAAAAAGGGCTACGTACAAGGATATAGAATCGGCAAAGGCTTCTTCGGAAAGAAGCGACAACATAGCGATAAAAGCTTTTGACAACGATAAATTGTCAAGATGGGAATCCGTGCACGGTATTGACAATACATGGCTGATGTGCAAGCTTAAGCCGGGCAAGCTGCTGGAGTCGATGAAGATACTATGGGAAAAGGCCTGCGCGTCCGAATACGAGATAAAGGTTTCCGAAGACGGCAAGAACTGGCAGACGGTAAGCGCTGTATTTGACGGAGCCGAAGGCGAGGAAAGGAGCATCAGGTTCGCTCCGGTAACAACAAGATATCTTGGAATATTCTGCAATAGGCGCATAGGCGACTGGGGCTATTCAATTTTGGAAGTAGAGCTCAACCCGGTTGTGCTGCTTCCCGAGGACAAGGTTTCCATTGTTGAGGCAAGCGCGTCTTCGGAGGGAGATGCGGGGAAGGCGATGGACGCGGTTGACGGCAATACCTATACGCGTTGGGAATCGAAACAAGGCATTGACCCGCAGTGGCTTCAGGCAAAACTGGATTCTCCGCAGAAAATCAGGATTGTAAAAGTAATTTGGGAAAAGGCGTCGGCGAGGAAGTATGAAATACAGGCCTCCATGGACGGAACGAACTGGAAAACCGTCGCAAAAATAAATGACGGCAAGGAAGAAGAACAGAGAGTCATCAGTTTTTCGCCTACCGAAGCCGAGTACGTAAGGATGTTCGGCAAAACCAGAAACGGAGAGTGGGGCTATTCGATTTTCGAGTTTGAAATATACAGATAGGGAGTTTTTGATTTTGAGGTGTATATCAGCGCTGTTTTTAGTTCTTGTTATAATTTCGGCAGATAGACTATTATCTGCCGATAATTATTTATACGCCCTGGATGGCGGCGCGCGGGGGCGGAAGGCCCGCATCATCGACGCCGTGGCTTCCACGCCGAAAGACAGGAACGAGGTCATGAAAGCGGTTGACGGGGACCTTAACACGAGATGGAGCAGCCAGCCTACCGATTCCGAGTGGATTGAGTTCACGCTTGAAAAGGAAGAAGTCATAGACCGGGTTGTGATTCATTGGGAGGCGGCGTTTGGGGAGACATATCAGATACAGGCGTCGGTTGACGGCAAAAATTGGTTTGTGCTTTATAACGCGGTCAAAAAAACGGAAGGAAGGCATGAGATAACCTTCAGGCCTGTGTCTGCCAGATATGTCAGGATATACGGGGTCTCAAGGGGAACGATATGGGGCTATTCGATATTTGAATGCGAGATCTATTCGACGCCGGCAAAGGCGGTCCCGATCGCGGAATATGCGAGGCCGGAGCAGGTAAAATACTCAAAGTCGGATATGAGCCCTTCAGCATATTACTACCTTTCGGCCGGAATCTCGCCTGCGGGGTATTATCCCGGCTGGTTGAATAAAAAGCAGTCATACTGGGCCACCACGGGCAGTTTAAACGGAAAAAACGAGACGCTCGTTTCCGAAGACGGAACGATAGATCCTTCCGGCGCTTTTGTTTTGATGCCCTACCTGTATATGAACAACAGGCTGATAACTTCACGCGATGCTGCGCTGTCAAGGCGGTTGGAAGAAGGATACATGCCTATCCCTTCGGTGCAATGGGGCGGCAGTCCGGTCGAGTTGACGGAAAATGTGTTTTCCTTTGAGCGGGCGGGCAAGGCGGGGACTTGCGTACTTTTCAGCGTGAAAAATATTTCACAAGATAGGGCTGGCGGGAAATTTTACATCGCTGTAAGGTCTTTTCAGCTTAATCCCCCGTGGATGTTCGGCGGTTTCGGCAAGGTCTATTCAGCAGGCAAATCCGGCAATACGGTTATCATAAACGGAAAGCCCCGGCTGTTTTTTACGGTTGAACCTGACGGTTTCGGAGCATCCGATTATAGTAAAGGCGAAATAATAGAGGACCTGAAAAACGGCATGCTTCCTCAAGCTACTGAGGCATCGGATGACAGGGGTTTCGTCTCGTGCGCCGCGGTATATGTTTTTGACCTTCCGGCGGGAGGGTCGGCCGAATATTCACTCATCATACCTGATGACGATGGGGAAGGGATAAACGGCCCGGGTGTCAATGAGAGCATCCCTCAATTATTTGAAGATGGAAAACGCGAATGGCGGGAAATATTGAATAAAGCCGGGATTTCAGCGCCTGATAAGCTGTTCAGCGACGCGTTCCGCGCGAACCAGGCATACATAATATTGAATTATGACGAGCGCGCGTTCATGGGCGGCCCGAGGAATTACGAAAGATCATGGATGCGGGACGGCTCGATAATGGCGGCGGCGATGCTGAGATGCGGCCATTTTGAGATGGTAAAGAGATATATCGGCTGGCTTGTGTCGATGCAGAGAAAAAGCGGCGAAATACCTCCGATAATGGAATTAGACGGCAAACCGCGCGGAGAAAGAGAGTACGACAACCAGGGAGAGTTCCTTTTTACCGCCGCCGAATATTACAGGTTCACAAAAGACAAAGAATACATGAAGCAGATATTCCCGTCGCTCATCAAAGCCGTGGAGTTCATAGAATCTCTCAGAAATCAGAGGACAACAGCGGCATACCGGGGTACAAGATTTTACGGCATTCTGCCCACGTCTATAAGCCACGAGGGTTTCCCCGACCCGGGAGCGCACAGTTATTTTGACGACTGGTGGGCGCTGAAGGGTATCAAGGACGCCGTCTATATCGCGAAAGAGATCGGCGAACAAAATAGAATCAGCTGGATGAACAGGCTGGAAACGGATTTAAGGGCTTCTCTGGCCGAGTCGATACGGATGACTCGAAAAGAAATGAACGTGCCGTTTATCCCTTCAAGCGCTGAAGGGCATCAGGACGCTTGCGGTAATTCCGTGTCGGTCTGGCCGACCGAGGAAATATCCTCCGAAATACTGCCGCTGCTTGACAGCTGGTACAAAAACGTTTTTCTGCCCGACAGGAAACGGGAGATAAGATACAATTTTACGCCATACGAGATGAGGATAGCCAACGCGTACCTGATGCTCGGTCACCCGGATAAAACCAACGAGATGCTCGATTTTTACTTGTCAGTGATGAGGCCATTGGAGTGGAAGGTCTGGGCGGAAGCAGTGACTAAGGACATGAGGGAGAATGTCTATCTCGGCGACCTGCCGCACACGTGGATCAGCGCCATATACATAAATACTGCAAGGAACATGTTCGCGTATGAAAAAGGCGGAACTTTGGTTATGGGGGCGGGTATCAGGGACGAGTGGCTAAATTCGCCGGAAGGCGTTTCCGTAGAGAATCTGCCGACCTACTTCGGGAAATTGAATTACACGATTCAAAAGGCCGGCAACACAGTAAAATTCAAGGCGTGGGGGGATATTAAATGCCCGGACGGCATGAAACTCAAGCTTCCGGCGCTGAAGAGGGCTGTTGAAGCAAAAAGCGGTAGAAAAACGGCTCCTGTAAAAAACGGCGAAATCACGATTGATAGATTACCAGCGGAAATAGAGATATCTATGCAAAAATAGTATTACCGCAGTCTATTTCAATGTCCCCTTTCTGGCTCAAATCAGAAGGGGTTTGTTTTTATATTGCCAAATGGCTAAATTGATGAATGGCTAAAACATTAAACCATTTAGCCGTTCAGCCATTTAACCATTGCCGTTGTTTATCCTGCTATTGTTTTATCAAGAATAAAAAAGTAAAATACATTGTAAAATAGACAGTTTTTGAAAGGATTTTATGATAATCGGGCTTACGGGTTCATTCTGTTCCGGGAAGGATACGGTAGCGGAATATCTGCAAAAAGAAAAGAATTTCATACATCATTCCCTTTCGGATGTCATAAGGGATGATATAAGAAGGCGCGGGAAGGCTGTTACGCGCGATAACCTTGTAAAAACAGGAATAGCGCTCAGGACGAAATACGGCTATGCTGTGCTGGCGGAAAGGGTGCTCAGGAAGCTTAAAAAAGGGAAAAACTTTGTGGTCACTTCGATCAGGCACTCCGATGAGGTAAAAGCGCTCAGGAAAAACGGTGATTTCAGGTTTATTTTCGTCGACGCGCCGGCTAAGATCAGGTTTATGAGGATGCTTGCCAGAAAAAGAGAGAATGATCCGGGGACGTATAAGGAATTTTTGGCCCTTGAGAGAAAAGAATCCCAGACAAAAGGCGCTGGCCAGCAACTGGGCCTCTGTAAAAAAATGGCCGACCTGAAATTGAATAACTCTACTAGCAACCTTAGGAAACTCCATGCCACGGTAGATAAATTGATAAATAGATTGAAGGACCATTGAGAAAGTAGTCATGTTGTTCCTATTCTCTATTCACTATCTATGAGCATCTTTGAAGCAGTAATGCTGTTATGCTTCGGCGCGGCATGGCCTTTCTCGATATATAAATCCTACAAATCACGCAAGAACGCGGGCAAAAGCGTGATATTCCTCTATATATTACTTGCAGGATACGCTTCGGGTTTCGTTCATAAGCTGTTTTACAGCCGGGACAATGTAATTTACCTGTATGTCATGAACGGGTTCATGGTTTTGGCGGATATTATCATTTATTATAGAAATAGAAGAAATACAAATGGCTAAATTGTTAAATTGCTAAATGGCTTAAGACTTTTTAACCATTTAGCCGTTTAGCCATTGGGCAATTGATGTCATTAAACATTTATGCACGAAAGACTGAATTTCAATCAAATACTTGAAACCGTGAAGAAGGCGCTGGTCCTCAATGGCATTTTTCTGATTTTAATGACCGCGTTAAGGGTGGTGTTTTATTTTTATTTCTCGAATCCGGTTGAGTTAAAAGGTTTATACGGATATGTCATTAAAGCGTTTGTGCTCGGAGCCAGATATGACCTGGTGATAGTGGCTTACTTGAATATATTTGTTACGTTGTCGCTTTTCGCGGTCTGGGCGTTGGACAGCAGAAAAATCTTCATGAAGTGGATAAACGGGCTCAGGTTGTATTATTTTATAATGTATTCCTTCGTGTTCTTTATTCTTTTCGTTGATTTCGGATTCTACTCATACTTTAAAAACCATATCAATATCATCATATTCGGAGTTATTGAAGACGATACGTTCGCTCTTTTGAAGACGATCGCAAAAAACGGCGCGTTCCCCGTTGCCTGCGTTATTATTGCTGGCACGGAATACCTTATCTTTGTGATTTGCAGGAGATTCGGAAGTTCAATAAGGAAAAGAAAAACCGACGCTATACAGCACAGGAAGCGCCCCGGCTGGTTCAAGGCGGCTTTCGCTTGCGCGTTGTTTGTCTGCAACGGCCTTGCCGCGCGGGGATCGCTGAAAATGTTCCCGCTCGGAACGATGGATGCCGCGATATCCCCGAATGCATTCATAAACAAGCTGTCACTGAACGGTTTCTTTACGCTCGGAGAAGCGGTTGAGGCAAGATGGGCGGAGTCAAAGGGAAATCTCGACCTTGTGAAGATGGCGGGTTATGAAGGGCGCCCAGAGCAGGCATTCGCCGATTTTCTCGGGAAAGGCGTAAACAAAAATGACCTATCGTCCAATCTCAGGAAAACGACCGCTCGCAACGAGGCCGCCGAAAGAATAAGGCCCAACGTTATACTTATTGTCATGGAAGGATTCGGCGCCGATCTTTTGAGCTACAACGGGCCTGATTTCAATGTTCTCGGCGAGCTCAAGAAGCATTTTGACTCTGATTATGTCTTCTACAACTTCCTTCCCGCCGATATCGGCACGATAGGGAGCCTGGAATCCATATTTCTCAACATACCGAAAAGGCCGCAGTCGAAATTCATCAGCCAGTCAAGATACGCCTTCAAGGCATTCCCGTCGAGCGCCGCGCTCCCGTTCAATAAAGCTGGTTATTCGACGGTTTTTGTATACGGCGGCAACCTGGGCTGGCGCAACCTGATAATGTTCCTCCCTGTGCAGGGTTTTGAAACTGTTGCCGGAGAAGGCGCGATGTCTAAAGAAGCGCTCAAGAACGAATGGGGCGTCTACGACGAATATTTATTCGATTACATCTATGAACAATTATCAAGAAAAAACGGAAAACCGAAATTTATTATGGCGATGTCCACGGGCAATCATCCACCCTATTCGGTTCCCAGGGATTATAAGGTCCTTCCGCTCAAGGCCGCACAAGAGCTTGAGCGTCGCATAACGGGCGACAGGAAGCTTGCCATGAAAAGGTTTGCCACCTACCAGTACGCCAATCAGAAACTCGGCGAGCTGATAACGAAGATAAAGAAATCCGAGTTCGGAAAAAACACAATAATCGCGGTCACGGGAGACCATAATTTCTGGGATGTTTTTGACTATGGAACGGAACGGCTTTTTGACAGGTTTTCCGTGCCTTTCTACGTCTATGCGCCCGGCGCGCTGAAACCCGCGCGCGCCGACACGTCCGTATTCGGCTCGCACATAGATATAATGCCTACGCTGTTCAATCTTGCCCTTTCAAAAAGCGAATATGTCTCGGTGGGAGTTGACCTCTTCGACCCTAAAGCGAATCACGAGTCCTTTATTTCCGAAGGATATATCTTTTCAAAGGAAGGCGCCGCGAGCTGCTCGCTGGCAAAAGACATCGTGGCGTATTACGGGTGGGATAAAACGGCCCAAAGGATGATAATACCTGCGCAGGAGACGGCGCAGATGAAAAAGCGGGTGCGTTATTACAGGTCTGCTATCGCCGTCACGGATTATTTCGTAAACGATATTAAATAATTTATTTCTTGAAAATTGTTGATTTATTAATTATAATATTAACACGCCTCTAAGTCATAATTTGATAAACGGGGAAGCAAAATGAAAAAAAAGATGGGGATTCAAATCGCGCATTTGGTTAATACCGACAGCACGACAGCGGTTTTTGAAGAAGTAAAATACAATTTTATCCAGTTCTATACTTTCAGGGATTTCGAGCCCGTCAGAAAGGCCTTTTACGATTTTAACCTTCTTTTTGAAGGGAAATTCCCGGGATACAGAGCCTGTAACACGAAATACCACGACAAGATACATACCACCGACGCCCTTCTCGCGATATCGCGCCTTATCGACGGATACAACCTGACGAACAGGAACAAGTTCACGACACAAAAAGTCAAAGTCGCGCTTATAGCTACCATATTCCACGATACCGGATACATCCAGAAAATAACGGACAGGGAAGGGACCGGCGCGAAATACACCCTGAATCACGTCGAAAGAAGCATAGAATTTATTCAGAGATACTTCAAGTCGCATGGTTTTACGCGCAAGGACTTCATAACAGCGATGAATATGGTGCACTGCACGGGGCTTTCGGTAAACCTGAAAGAATTGAAATTCCAGGATAAAACTGAAGAGATCCTCGGCTACATGCTGGGTACCGCGGACATACTCGGACAGATGGCTTCGCGCACCTATCTTGAGAGGCTGCTGTACCTTTACAGGGAATTCAAAGAGGGCCACGTGCAGGGCTATAAATCGGAAATCGACCTTCTGAAAAAAACGATCGTTTTTTATGAAAGCACCAAGATACGGCTGAAGAAAACCTTGAAAGACGTGCACAAATTTACATTGCCGCATTTCAAAGCAAGGTACAAGATCAGTCAGGACTTGTACACGGAAGCGATATCAAGGCAGATATATTATTTGAAGGAAATACTTGCCTACGAAAACGTTTCGCTCAAGGACAAGCTCCGCCGCCAGGTCTTGTAGGGATGAATCCTATTCACCAAGCGAACACATCACGGATGTTTCCGTTGGTGTGTTTTTTTGTTTGCCCGCCTACGTCCGCCGGAACCAACCCGTATACGCCAGTAGACTGGCACTTAAGTGCCAGTCTACATGAACTATTATGAATCTTAAAAAAACTGCCAGGAACCTGAAATCGGATGTTTTTCTGCTGTATCACGCGTTCCGCGACAAGAGGACGCCGTGGTACGCGAGGCTGATCGCCGTGCTGGTAGTGCTGTACGCAGTCAGCCCGGTGGACCTGATACCGGATTTTATACCCGTAATAGGGCATCTTGACGATATAATAATCATTCCCCTGGGAATATACATGGCTTTCAGGCTGATACCTCCGGAAGTATTGAAAGACCACAGGGCCAGGTCCGAAGAGGCGGTTATCAAGCTTGGAAAAATTAAAATGTTTTTCATTATATCAATAGTGGTTGTCTGGGCGGTTGTTATATTTGCGGTGGCGGCCGCGGTTGTGTATCTTCTAAAGAGGGTGGGATGATAAGGATCGGCACATCCGGATTTTCATTCGCGGACTGGCGCGGGACGGCCTATCCCGAAAATCTTCAGCCGAAAGAGGCTCTTGAATATTACCAGCGGGAATTCGGGTTTGACTGCGTGGAGATAAATTCCACCTACTATACGCTTGTTTCCGCCAAATCCTTTGAGGGCATGGAGAAAAAAACAGGGCCCGGTTTTGAATTCGTCGTCAAGGGATACAGGGGCATAACGCATGATCCGTTTGACTCGCGCCTTGGAGATAGGAAGCCGTCCTTCGATCTGGCGCGTCAGAACATGGATAAGTTCATATATTCGCTTCAGCCCCTGAAAGATAAGGGGAAACTCGGCGCGGTGCTGCTTCAGTTCCCCGTGTTTTTTACGCCCGCCGAACAGTCGAAAGATTATATGTTTGAATGCAGAGAGAAGTTTTCCGGGATACCGCTCGTGATAGAGTTTCGCAATGAAAAATGGGCGAAGCCGGATACGTTTGAATTCCTGAAGTCAAATAGCATATCTTATTGCGCGGTGGATGAGCCTAAATTGCCAAGATTAATGCCTTTCATGAACGAGGTCACGTCTTCACCCGCCTACCTGCGGCTCCACGGCCGCAACAAGAACTGGTTCAACGCTCCCGCGAGCGAGCGGTACGACTACCTGTATTCCGGCAAAGAGCTCAGTGAATTCCTTCCGGAAATAAAGAAGATGGAAAAACTCTCCGGTAAAACCTACGTATTCTTCAACAACTGCCACGCCGGCTCCGCCGTAAAAAACGCGATGTCCTTAAGACAGTTGCTAGGGGCTAGTGACTAGGGACTAGTTTAAGTCAACCGGATAGACCGGCGGTTGAGCGCCGGTCTTTTTTATTTTTTGTCGCGAGTGAGGAATATTTCCGAGAAAGTGCCTTGATGTCCTTGTCTCTCATGCAAAGCGAGGGGTATTTTCCGAGAAGACCCTCACGAGCCCAACTTGGGCTAGTGGGAGGGTCTCGTGCGGGAGTCCGAGTGCTGCGAGGACGTTCTTCGAGAAAATGCCCAGAGCGACACTTGACAGGTATACATTTGTATACTATAATATCAGTGGTTAGCCAAATCGGATAAAATGGGGGAGGTAAAATGGCTAAAAATGCAATTGCGCTTGTTGATTCGTCAGGATTACTGTTAAAGATTTTGGTTGTCCGCGGTGTCAAGGTGATGCTGGACAGGGATTTGGCGGAGCTATACGGTGTTCCTACAAAACGTTTGAATGAGCAGGTAAAAAGGAATATTAGAAGGTTTCCTCCTGATTTTATGTTCAAGTTGTCGGGAGATGAGAAAAAATGAGGTGGTCGCAAAATGCGACCACTTAAGAGTATTGAAATATTCATCTCAACTGCCTTATGTCTTTACCGAACATGGTGTGGCCATGCTTTCCAGTATTTTGAACAGCGAACGGGCGATACAGGTGAATATACACATCATGCGGGCTTTTGTGAAGATGAAGGAATACCTGCCTAATTACAGGGAAATTGCCGGGAAGATAGGCGAACTGGAGAAAAAAGTAACGATTCATGACGATAACATGAAGAACATATTTATATCATTGAGGTACCTGACACTGAATCTACCTCAAAAAAAGAAAATATGAGAAAAATAACTGACAGACAGAAGAAAGTCCTGGATTTTATAGAGGAACACTTGTCTAGTTCCGGACATGCCCCTACGGTGCGCGAAACAGCCGCGCGGTTCAACGTAAATATAGGGGCTGCTCAGAAACATATCTCGGCGCTGGTGCGCAAAGGGTATGTCAAGCACAGCCCCGGGATATCTCGCGGGCTGGATATCGCTTCGCGGACGCCTCATGCCACAGTACCCGTGCTGGGCAGGGTGCCCGCGGGCAGCCCCGTGCCGCCAATTGAGGACATAGAGGGACATGTTCACATAGATAGGGATATCGCCGGGAAAGGGGATTGTTTCGCGCTTAAGGTCAAAGGCGACAGCATGACCGGCGCCGGCATACTGGAGGGTGATATAGTTGTTGTCAGGCATCAGCAGACCGCCGATTCCGGAGATATAGTTGTCGCCATGGCCGGCGGCGAAGCTACCGTGAAGAAACTCCGCAAAAAAGGAAGAGATGTTTATCTTGAACCCGCTAATCCAAAATACAGGCCTATACATTCCAATGATATCCGGATAATCGGCAAAGTTGTCTACCTTTCCAGGAAGATCTAACATGGAAGAAACCATCATCAATGAACCCATCGATGTGGGGGCTGTTTTCGGCAAGAACAAGATAAGGCCGAAATGGTTCCTGTGGAAAAACCGCAAGTACGAGATAAAGGAGACCACCTTCACCTGGCAGGACAGGGAGGGCGAGGCTAATATCATCTTTTTCTCGGTCACGGACGGTGCTACCCTGTTTGAGATATCGCTTAACCAGAAAACCCTCGCCTGGAGATTGGAAAAAAGTACTGTTAACGGTTAAATTGTTAAATGGCTGAATGGCTAAAAGTCTTTGACAATTTAGCCATATGGCCATTTGTCCATTCTGGTATGGAAAAAATAATTATTCTTATCGACATGAACGCCTATTTCGCCTCGGTAGAACAGGTCTGCAATCCCGCTCTCAGGGGGAAGCCGGTCGCCGTTTCCGGTCGCGGCTATCCCGCTACGGGGACGTCGTGTAATTTTACGGACATTAGGGGTCTCCGTCCCGCTACGGGGACGTCGCATAATTCGATAAGACTTCCTAATGGTCTCCGTAAGGAAAATGACGAAGGCGGCAGGAAAGTCGTCACCCCTTCCCGCACGATAGTGACAACGGTGTCTTACGAGGCGAGGAAATACGGCATAAA
This sequence comes from Elusimicrobiota bacterium, assembly GCA_043811535.1. Classification (GTDB taxonomy): domain Bacteria; phylum Elusimicrobiota; class Endomicrobiia; order Endomicrobiales; family JBDRNC01; genus JBDRNC01. The sequence continues at coordinate 56,288 of JBDRNC010000012.1, read as the reverse complement.
GACCGCTATGTCGCTTCCGGAAGCGAAGCGGCTTTGCCCGGGACTCATAGTCGTGTGCGGGGACCTGGACAAATACGTGGACACGTCGCTGAGGATACACAAGATACTCCTTGAATTCACCGATCAGGTCGAAGTCTTTTCCATAGACGAGTGTTATCTTGACGTCACGCACTTGTGCTTGCCCGCCGTGGCGGGCAGGAACGGCGTGACGCCCGAAGACATCGGGAGAAAGGTGAAGAAAAGGGTAAAGGAAGAGACGGGGCTTTTGTGTTCGGTAGGCATAGGACCCAATAAAACGATGGCAAAGATCGCGGCCAAACTCCAGAAACCCGACGGCCTTGTCAGGATAACGGAAGCGGAAATACCTGAATTTTTCGAAAACTTTCCCGTGGAGGAGCTCCATGGCGTCGGGATAGGCAGGAAACTTTCGGAAAAACTCCAATCAATGGGCATATGCACGGCAAAAGAGCTGGGCGATGCGCCGATATCGATGCTGACGGAGTATTTCGGCTTTCTCGGGTACCATTTAAAGAATATCGGTCTCGGAAAAGATGATTCCTCCGTAAAGAGGTATTCCGAGGTTGACGAGGTAAAATCGGTGGGGCACAGCTATACACTGCCGAAGGACACGCTCAACTTGGACATCATAAAGTCCTACCTGCTGATGCTTTCCGAAAAGACCGGCAGGCGCCTCAGGGAGAAGAAATTCGCGGGCCGGACGGTGAGCCTGGTTGTGAGGTACGGGGATTTTTTCACGTTTTCGAAACAGAGGCGGCTGCAGCACTGTATAAAGACCGGCTATGACATATATTTCAACGCTTACAGGATATTTGAGCAGATCCTTCCGTTGAAACAGGGTGTGCGCATGCTCGGGGTGAGCATCTCCGGCCTGTCGGTTGATACGGGACAGCACTTCCTGCTAGAAGAACTTGAGAGAAAGAGCACTCTGACGCAAACAGTTGACGAGATAAACAGGAAATTCGGGGAATCCACGCTGAAACCGGCGTCAATTTTGACCGCTGAAAATTTCGGGATATATAAGAAGATAGGGATACTGGGATCGAGATATTCTAAAGACCGCAATTAGCCATTAGCAATTGGCAATTAGTGAAGAAGAGGGGGGCGTATGAAGTTACATAAAAAGCTGCACATTTGGGGCAAGGTGATCGGTTTAATCAAAGACGTTTATGGTTTGGTTTCAAAATTCCCCAGAGAGGAAGTATTTGGTTTGACTTCGCAGATGAAAAGAGCTGGAGTATCAATAGCTTCTAATATAGCAGAAGGATGTGCTAGAAGCGGTAGCCAGGAAAAGATACGGTTTTTCACAATATCCAGGGGATCAGTGAGTGAGTTGGATGCTCAAATGGAAATAGCATTAAGTTTAGGTTATATCGTGCCAAAAGAATATAGTGCTATCGATGAAAAAATACAGGAAATTAGCAGAATGCTCCAGGGGTTGATAAACAGTGTGAAGGATAAGCAGTTAACTAATCGCTAATAGCCAATTGCCAATTATTGGTCATAGCCCGCACTGGGCTATGACATTTTTCAGCGAATCAGCGGAAGCTAACAGCGCTTTCTGTTCTTCTTCGTTCAACTCCGCCTTGAGCTGTTCCCTGACGCCTTTCCTGTTTACTACGGCCGGTATGCTGAGATACACGTCATTGAGCCTGTAATAACCTGCAATAAGCGATGAGACAGGCAGAACGGCGTTTTCGTCGCGCAGCACGGCGCGCGTTATCCTTGTAAGCGCGAGCCCGATGCCGTACGAGGTTTCGCCCTTCCGCTCGATTATCCTGTATGCCGAATCCCTGACCTCGGTGAAAATATTCCGGAGCTCCTGTTCGTGGTTGCAGGTCTTGTTCCACTCGCAGAACGGGCAGTATTCTTTCAATATCATCCCGCCTATCATGGCCTTGCTCCAGACTGGGAACTCGGTGTCGCCGTGCTCTCCAAGGACGTAGGCGTGCACGTTATGAGGGTCTATGCGGCAGTGTTTCGCTATCAGGAATCTCAGCCGGGCGGAATCAAGCACCGTGCCTGAGCCGATGACTTCATTCGAAGGTTTTCCGGAAATTTTATAAGCGGCGTAGGAAAGAATGTCCACCGGATTGCTCACAATGAGCAGAATGGCCGAAGGGGCATGCTTTATTATTTCAGGAATAAGTGTTTTATACACGCCTATGTTGTCTTTGACAAGATCGATCCTGGTCTGTCCGGGAAGCTGTTTCTTTCCGGCTGTTATAACGACAAGGTCGGAATCCTTTGTATCGGCGTAGTCGCCGGCTGTTATCTCCACCGGGGCCGAATACGGTGCTCCGTGTGAAAGATCCATCGCCTCTCCCTCAGCGCGCTTCCTATCCCTGTCTATGAGCACGATGCTTCTGGCAAGCCCGCTTATCATGAGCGAGTAGGCATAGCGTATGCCAACGTTTCCGCAGCCTATGATAGATACTTTTGGCCGGAGTTCATTCATAATGATTATCCTTTTTTTGGTTCAGGGGGGATGTAGGTAGGGGCGTTTTTCTGGGTCTTGCCGCCTTTAACCTGATGGTAATACGCGTATGTCATGGGTTCTTTATCGTCAAATATCCCGGCATCCGCTATTTTCCCGAGGAAAACTGTGTGCGTTCCGCAGTCAAGCGAGCCGGTAACTTCCGCTTCCACGAAACCCAGACAGTAATTATGGATTATGGGATTGCCTGTCACGCCGGTCCTGAAATTGCAGTCCTTGAACTTATCCGTGTCGCGGCCGCTTTTAAAGCCGAATATGCCTATGAACGGCATCGTTGCTTCCGTGGTAATAATGGAAACGGCGAATGAATTGGACGCCAGAATATATTCGTGCGTCAGGTTCTGCTTGTTGATGCTGACGGCTATAGCCGGCGGGTCGGCCGTTATCTGGAACATCGTGTTGGCTATCTGTCCGTTAAGCTTTTCGCCCTTATGGGCTGAGACAATATACATCCCGTAGCTGAGCTTTTGCAGTGTTTTAAGGTCCATGAACAGCTCCTATATGTGATTTATACTTTGCCGAAAAACCGGCAAAGTACTGCGTAAAATTCGATATTAAATATTCCAAAGGAGCGAATTTTACTTGAATATTTCTCCGGTCTCTCTCTGCCAGAATAACAGGTCAAGATGGTCCAAGGGTATTTCGGTCCTTTCGGAGAACTTTCTAAGTTTGCTTTCGATTTCAAGATATCTGTTTCGCGTGAGCGTCTTAGGGATTTCCCTGATAACTCCGAGAAGTTTCATGTTTTTGAGTATATGCCGGTCAAGTATGGCCAGGTCCCGTCCAAGCCCGATATTTCTCAGGAAGTGGCTGGCTTCCTTGTATCCGAGTCCTTTCACGTTCCTGGCCAGCCATTCCCTGGCGTCAAAGACGCTGTTAAAACTTTTTATCAGGGGTTTTATGTTCAGCTTGTTGCCGCGGAGAAACTGTTTCCTCGCTTTTACAAGATATCGGGCCTTGTTGTTCCTGAAACGGACCTTATTTATTTCAGCGGCGATCTTCCCGGGAACGTTCTTGTGGAGCAATCCTTTCTGTTCAAGGGATTGAACGGCCTGCCAGCAGTGTCTGGCTTTTGACTGAGGCGTAAACAAACAGAACGCAAGTTCGCTGAAGATCCTGTCTTCGCGCGCTGATTCGAAAAGTTGCCTGAAGTCGGCCAGTCTTGAAACAATGGCGGGTTTAATATGTTTCCACTCGTTTTTAAGCGCTTTGATGCGTTTCGCGTTAGCGGTTTTCATCGCCACTTATTATATGAGAAAGAGGTGATAAAGTCAAATACGACGGTTCTGGGTGTCGAGTTCGCAGTTCCGGGTAAGAGGATTTTGTTTAAAAAACCAATGTTTTTATTCATACTCCATACTCATAACTTCATACTCAATACTGTCGTTTTCTTGACTTATCAGCCCTAGTTTGATAAAATCTCTTTCTACATAATGGGAATTTAGATCGGACTGCTAGCTCAATTGGTAGAGCAGGCGACTCTTAATAATGGACAACCTCCGACGGAATAACGGACCCCCTCGACGACAAAAAATCTGAAAAAAATCTGAAAATATCGAAAAATTACTGCCTGATCGTTTAAATTACTCCTAAAAGTGGTAGTTTATAATAACGGACTTAACCTATGCAAAATAACGGACAGACCACAATGTTGTCCATTATTTGCAGTTTATAAAAGGTATTTAATTCCGGGGTGGGGCGGGTAGGGTAGTACTGTCAAATGGTCTTATCGCCTATGTAATTCCTATCTTAAGTATTCCTTGTTTACTGACAAAAAGTTTAGTAAAATATCAAACACAACGAATATTCAAAGGCGCCGGTCTCGAAAACCGGTATACTCCTTTGGGGTATCGGGAGTTCGAATCCCACCTTTTCAATAGAATATTCAATACTTTTAAACTATAGAAAAACATGTCTATTTCTTGTCAAATTTTCAGATTGTGACGGATTTGTGACATGAAAACAACCGTAATTAGAGTTCCAGAATATTTTATATGATTAAATCAAAATTACTTCCTATTCTTCTTTCCATATTACTTATTAGTATCCCTTCTTTTTTGAATGCTGTTGAGCTTGCGGAAATCGGAAAGGTAACCGGTGTGTACCAACGCTCGAATTCTACTATCCTTACCGTAGAGATTGAAACCAAGCTACCCACCGGTACCGAGATATTCATAGAAAAGGAGATAAAGGCTATTTTAGCTGATCTATATATGGAAGTGAACGGAAAATATACATATGAAGCCACACTCGCAGGCAAAGGCACAATTGAAAAAAACGCAAAGGTATATGTGCCCGGTCAAAAAGAGCAGCAAGGAGTAGACCTCTATTTGAAGATTGAACGATACGCAAAGTTTGAGCCAAAAAAACGGGGCAAGGTGCTTGCCTCATACGGCCCCAAAGTCAGCATTGACAGAGGATCGCTGCATGAAGTGGGAGAAAGAGACATATATGCGGTATATGATTCTTCGGGAAAGTTTGTCGCAAACGTGGAAGCCGCGGGTATAGGTGATTATGAAACAATCGCATATAAATGGGGCTCGGACAAAAAGAAAATTGACCCGGGATATAACATCGTGCTTGTTGGAAAGCGTAGATTCTTTGGATTGGGGATTATCTGCGGTGTTTCTCTTCCGTTGAAAGATAAAACTTCTGTATCGTTTTTTGAAAAAAGCACTGTACTCAGCAAGACAGAAGATATCGATGCATTAAAGAGCTATGGAAACTTTGAAAATTCAGCGACATTGTTTGCGCCAGCAGGATTGTTATGGGAATGGCAACTTAAAGATGGATGGGGTGTTCAATGGTTTTGGGGAGATTATGCATATATAACTAGTGAGTACCATTACAAACAACGGACTATCGCTGATTCGAATGGAGTTTTCCAGGGATATTCATATATTGGATCACGCACAGAATACACAGTTCATTTGTATTCTCCTTTTGCCGTTAAGAAAAACTTCCTTTATCCTAATTGGTTTTCACCGTACATCGGATTGGGTGCAGGATATCTACTGGAAAGTTTTAAAAGCATAAAAAGAATAACTTATAATGAACCGCCGGAATACAAATATCAGGAGGTTTATGGATCACAAATTGAGGCGGAAATCGGTTATTTGACGATATATCCGGTTGCCGGTATAAACTTCTTTTCGAGTGATACAATTCACGCAATGTTTGATCTAAAATACATTCCGCCGTGGCGGAAACTTGAGGCTAATGGTGAAGAGCACACCTGGAGCGGCTGGATAACGTCAATTGGGGTGACAACAAATTGGTAAAGACATGTTTAGTTGTCAGCGCCGGTTATAACTATATCTTTCCAGAAGCAATTAACAGTTATATCCCCTTTAATTGTCGACGATAAAATACTTTAATTAAAATTATTGAAAAAATACTTTTTCAAATGACTTGACAATAATAAAATATTTGTTTACAATCCTGACAACAGCATATGAATAATTGGCATTATATCATTTAGAAGGAAAAACCGAGTGCAGCTAAAAAGGGGAAGTCAACGAGCTGATAGTATGTTTGACGTTTATATACCTGGAAAATGTAGATTTCCAGGTATTTTTTATTTAGGAGGTTTTAAATGAATTATTTTCTTGGCAATTTGAAACGTAAAATCGTATTATTTGTGAGTATGAATTTACTGCTAAGTTGTTCGTTATTCTGCTCACTTAATGCTGCTATGCCTAATGCCCTAAATATCCAAGGGCGGCTTACAGACGGAGTGGGTGTAAACAAGCCAGATGGTCAATACAATATAATATTTAAGATATACGATGCCAATATTGAAGGTAATCTTATTTGGTCAGAGGAAAACCAGGTAACATGTAAAAACGGGGTATTTCAGGTTAACCTTGGAAATAGCTCGACAGCTTTAAGGGACTCAATAATCAACACAAACGGTGATTTATGGCTTGAGACAACAATTAAGCATAGTGATAATTCAACGGAAGTATTGGTGCCGCGTCAGAAACTGCTTGGAACTGGCTATGCTTTCCATGCCTATAGCGCGGATTTGTCAACGGGAGATTTTACAGTTGGCGGGAATATTTTAATAAATGGGGAAGCAAAAAGTGTTAAAAACGGGCAAGAGTTTTATATGGTCCCCAAAGGGGCAATAATAATGTGGTCCGGTTCTGTAAACAACATCCCTGAAGGATGGGCGTTGTGCGATGGGGAAGAGCATACGTATAATGGGGTTCCTACAACAACACCTAATTTGGAGAATAGGTTTGTTATTGGTTCAAATAATGCGAGTGGAACACCAAAAACAGATATTCTGGGCACATCTAATCAGACTGGTGGCTATTCAACGGTTATGCTTGATATTTCGCAAATACCATCACATTCACATGGAATCACTCAGTATGAGGCCGGGGGGCATTCGCATACGTTATTTGGGTCCCAATCTTATACTTCGGCGTACGGTTTCAGTGTGACCTTGTGCGGCAATGGTCAGGGGCATACAGCGGATTCTCCAACAATATCAAGCGTTGGTAATCATACACACAATGTTAGTTGCAATTCGGCTGGTGGAGGGCAAGCACACTGTAACGTACCTCCATATTTTGCTTTAGCTTTTATAATGAAATTGTAAATCATTCATGATTTAACATCTTCAATGAAGAAAATAACCACATTACTATCACTTCTGTTTCTTATCCCAGCCGCATCTTTTGCGGTTGTGGATGATGATTATAACCTCATTGTTTATTCTACAGAGACATACACTCTTTCCACTGGTTCGGAATCCTATTTCAATTCAATACAAATCTACGGAACATTAAATGTGCCTGCCTATAATGGTTCTTCGGGCGGGACATTGGAGTTGTCTGCTCCTGAAATAACAATATTCAGCGGCGGGAAGATAGATGTTTCCGGAAAAGGATATAGTGGCGGCACGTCAGCAGACGAATCAGGTGAAGGACCTGGAGGTGGATTGGCTCCAGGGGGTGCTGGTGCATACGGCGGGATGAGTATGGGAGGTAACCAATACGGCAGTATAACCCAACCAGATTATATGGGATCTGGAGGCGCGGGGAATTATGGTCAAAGCGGAAGTGGCGGTGCGGGCGGTGGAAAAATAGTAATAAACACTACAGGCACTCTTACAAATGATGGGGAAATAAAAACAGACGGAGCATCCGGTGGCTATGATGGTTATTTCGGAGGGTCAGGTTCAGGCGGCGGCATTTTAATTAACGCCGGAATACTTGAGGGGAGTGGAATAATCGAGGCCAACGGAGGTTCACCTGTGCAGAGTGGGCCTGGTACTGGGGGAAGTGGCGGAAGGATAGCCATCTATTATGGCGCTAATAATTTTACCGGAACCATATCCGCATATGGCGGGGGCATAGGTGCATACACTACCTATAGAGGCGGATGCGGAACTATATATACAAAAAACGGTTCGCAAAGTTATGGGAGTCTTTTTTTCAGCAACAATAATCAATTGGGCAATAGCACGTATATTTCAGGCCAGTTTGATGACATCAATGTGCGGGGCTTGGGTGTTGTAAAAACCAGTGAAACCCTGAATGCCGACCAGTTGAACGTTTCTAATGATGGAATTTATGCATGCGAGGGGACAGTTAATATAACAAATTTAGACCTTTCCGCTAATAGCACGATGTACTGCAATTCCGGGCAATGTGCGGTTACCTCAGGCGAGATTAACGCTCTTGGCGAATTGTACGTCAATTCAGCCATAACCTTCACCGATCTTCATGTCTCTTCCGGAGGATTAATCACGCACTCAGTCAATGATCCGGATTTCAACTTGATGGTTACCAACAACATGGACATTGATTCCGGAGCTTCCATCAATGTTGATGGCAAGGGTTATCGCGGCGGAGATGGTGTAACCTTTTCAGCAGGCGAAGGGCCTGGCGGCGGTGGGCAGGATACAGGAGGGAATGGCGGCGGGGGGGCATATGGCGGTGATGGCGGATTTGGCAGTAGTGGTAATAAGGGAATAACAAATGACAGTATGTTTGCCCCATTAGATTTTGGTTCTGGCGGAGGGGTAGGGGCAGGTCTTGCGCTTGGCGGTGCAGGCGGGGGAATAATCAGAATTAAGGTGGACGGAACATTAACGAATGAGGGAACGATTACGTCAAGCGGAAAACAGGGCAGTCATTCCGGTGCTAACGGCGGTGGCGGTGGCGCGGGAGGAAGCATTTTTATAGTGACTAATCAATTATTAGGTGCCGGTATCATTTGCGCGGATGGTGGAGATGCAGATCCATATGCCACATCCGGCGCTGGTTCGGGAGGCAGAATCGTCATATACCGCAACACAACTTCTTTTACTGGAACAGTAAGAAAATACGGAGGAGAAGGTATTGGAGAAATAAACAATGGCGAAGATGGCACTATATATATCAGTTCAATGAGCGAGATATCACCGGTCACTTTCCTGAACCTTTCACAGACAAATACTTCAAATAAATCCCTTTCAGAAACAGTCCAAGAACAGGAACTGCAACTAACTAATACGGAATGCTGGAACGAAGCCGGCAATTTTGGGGTTGCAACATTCTCTAACGCCAAGAAAGTGGATATCATAACCGGCGCTTTCGCAAATAAGGGCTTTTTCACGAGCAACCTGCAAATAGCAATAGGAATCAGTACGCATATCTGTCATGTCAAAGGGATGTCATATTTAGGTACGGGTAATTCAACCGGCACGATATTTATCAACGGGTATATTGATGGTCAATTGTTAGGCACTATGAAGGCCATATTCATGCAATCCGTAAGCGGCGGCGCTTATGACATATATACGGCCACATTGACAATTGCCCAAGTGCAAAATCAGGCAAACACCGACACAATATGGCTGAGTGGAAACATATCCGTACAAAACACCAACACGTATGATAATACAACACTAACCTATACGCAGGCCAATCTATCAGGCGCATATTTCGCTCATTTTAGCGGGAATATGTCTATGACTGTCAACTGCGTCAGAATAAACAATGCATCAAACCCCTACAACAACCAAGGCTTCGCTCTCGCATCGTATACGTCGAGCTTTGGCAACGGCAACGTTTATACCTACGCAAAACAAAATTCAAGGATAGCAATGAAAGGTATGATATCCAATCCACTAGATGGATACTTTTCGGCAGTTATAGAATTGAGTAAACAGACACCCTCGTTATTCGGTTCGATAATCCGTTTGGACTACGGAAGACCAGTGCAGGAATGCTTTGAAGTGGATATCATTGATGCTGGGCCTATCAGTCCAGGACAAACAATCCCGTATACAATAACAGTGAGAAATGAAGGATCAAAAAAAGGCGAGTATCTCCTTCTTGTAATCAAACTTCCTCCAGAAATGGATTTTGTATCTGCAGACGGCGAATACGATCACACTTTTATAGGTGAGGATGATTGGGTTGCTTATCCTACAATCGAATCATGTCCTGAGCGCGTTCAATGGGAAATACCAGTTATAGATCCAAAAACGTCACTTACGTTCAATTTAATCGCTAAGGCGAAATGGGGCTTAAGCAGCGATTATCCTGTAGTTATTGAAACATATATATATGGATATGACCCGGAAGAGTGAATATGTGGAAAATAATTAGAATTATTTTTTTTATTTGTATTTTAACATATGCAGTAGTTGTCTTTATGAAGAATTCTCAGCCGATGAAATACTCATCAGTTGATTCGGAATATATTCAAGAAGTGTTTTATATGGGAAAAATTGGAACGGGGCCAGGCGAATTTGGGGTTATTGGACCAATGGAGGCAGAGTTTTTAAACATCTCGTCGATGTATCCTGATTCTTTAGTTGTAAACTCAAAGAAAGAAATATACATATTAGATCATATTAATAACAGAATCCAGAAATATGATAAGGAAGGATATTATTTAAAAAGCATACCTGTACTTTCGTGTGCTGATAAAAATGGAAAGAGTCTTACTGTAATTAGAGAAGACATTAATGGAGCAGAACATATAGATATAGAAGAAAAACCGTATTATAATGGAAAGAATATAATGGTATCTTCAGAAAATGAAATTTATTACTATTTGACCAAGGGAATTGTAGATGGCGAAAAAGAAAATGATACTCAAACAGGTGAAATATGGAGAATTGTGGATGACGAAATTATTGAGAAGATAAAGTCTCCCGCAAATGTATACGGAATGACTTTGGACAATGAAGATCAGATATGGATAGGTAATTTCAATTTGTCTAAAAACAGAGAGTTATCTTACAAAGACAGAATGAAGCGAAAGATAGAATATAAGGATTATGAATTAAAGGAAATAGTGGTAAATGATAATAGAATAAAAGTAGAAATATTTAGTAAAAATGGTGTAAATGCGGTTTTAAATATAAATGCTATTAGACCGTGGATTGGAGATGATACAATATCTTTCGAAATTAATGGAATGGCTTCTTGCAAGATATCTGATAACAATAAAATATATTTACGATATGGGCAAGGACGTGGCAATGATAGGGGTGTATTTGTAAATGAGTATGACATAAACGGTAAGCTTTTATCTGTAACAAGGAACGCATCCGGAGAGTTTATGGATAATGAAGGGAAAATATTTAACATTGCTCCATCAGAAAATAATGAAGGTGAAATTCGTGTAACTGTGAAAACTAGGAAATCGATAAAATGATGCAGATAACAAATGTATTTATCATAATATTAATTATTATTAGCGGAATTGGTACTTCCTATGCCCGAGATAGGGATGGAATAATTGATGAAATACAGCCATTTCTTGATTGTAATTGGGTTATTCAAGAAAAGAATATTATTAATAACGGTGATATACCTGGCAGTAAAGAAGATGATGAGGAAGATGATAGGAGGGGCAATCCTGACGATTCGCCAGCGGACAAAGATAGAAGATGGCCCTATTGGAAACTTAATCAATATGTAAATGTAAATGGATCAGAAGGCGAAGCATATGCTTATGGTTTAAAAGACTATCCAACAGAATTTCGCAGCAAACTGGCTGATAAATATGTAGCAGGCCGAAAGGATGAGGCGCCTAGACCAAGTGGATATAAAGGGTATGCTGGAATAGATTGTTCCGGTTTGGTCTGTTATGCAATTGGAAGTGCGATGTACGACACGACGGATTTGAAAGCAAATGTATTGGTTAGAATTGAACCTAAAGATGTTAAAAAAGGTGATTTCTTATTTAATAATTCCAGACGTCATGTTATGGTTTTTGGAGATGTTGTTTTTAATGGACAAAACAGCGCACTTGTTTACCATGCAGTTTCATGGGCTTATAGTAATGACAATCCGGGATGGCATTGCCGGCAGGTAATTGAAGAGTATATCAGCCTGAGTCCATATTATTCCTCATTTTATATTTGGAATAATGCTTATGAAGTCAATCAAGAGCAGGCTCATGATCCATATACTATCTTTCCTTATTTTACCCCCAAACTATATCCAAGAAAAACAATATATGTTAATAGCAATAATAATATTTGTATACCAATTTGGATAGTATTGAAATCGAAGCTGGATATTAAATATGAAACCGTGTCCGCTACATTGGATTCAACTCCTGTAGCAGTTGAATGTCTAATAGTAGATGACGAAAGAGTGAGTGTTAGATATACCCCTACAACACCCATATCAATTGGAAAACATGAGTATGTTGTAACTGCTACAAATGAATGGGACTATTCTGAAACGAGTAAAAAGTACGAATTTGAAATAAAAGTAGGTGATACTGCTCCAAATCCTGATGATTTAGACAATGATGGGCTCCCTGATTGGTGGGAAGACTACTATTGGGAAAATACCGAAGAAGAAGGTCCAGATGGAGATCCTGATAGCGACGGACTTAACAATTATGAAGAATATATGATGGCTACAGATCCGACAAAACCACAGGAGAAGAACAAAAACCTAATACCTAAGCAAAATGCAAAAACCCCAATAGAACCATATAAAGGATACATGTTATCTATCAAAGATGTAGACGCACCTGCGGACCCCAATATCCTGTATGGTCCTGCGGGACAAATAGATCCAGACCAAACGCTCAATTACACAGTGGAATTTGAAAATGTCGGTGAGGGCATTGCTTACGGAGTTTATATTGTAGATACATTTAATTCATATTTTGATACGACAACATTAGTCGTTTCGAATTTTAAGAGAATAGATTATGATACACAAACCGAAACTTCCGCAGATTTTACTTATAATTTTGATTCTGAACTACGTTCGTTGACTGTATTTGTAGACACTGAGGGCGAAATCGGGCCTAATCAAGGCGGAAAATTTGACATCAGTATCAAACTCGTAGATGGGATACAAGTTGGAACTGCTGTAAGTAATTATGCTACGGTGTTTTTCCCTTCTGCCCCCGAAGAAACCAATACTAATACTATAGTTTCGGTTGTTGCGTCTGAAACTAATCTGCAATACACCGGGCCAGAGTCCTTTAGCTGTGCCAGTTTAGCTGAATTGTCGGGATATCTTACCGACACCTCATCGAATAGCATCGTCAATCAGGATGTCATATTCACAATTGCAGGCACATCTTATACAGCGAAAACCGATGGTTCTGGAAGCTATTTCTTGCCTATCGATCCGTTGGACTTGCCTGCTGGAGAATATGAACTGGATATAGATTATCTGGGTGATGGTTATTTCTATTTCCCGGCGCACGTATCCGAGAGTATAAATATAGTCAAAAAGTCAGTTATTATATCGGATCCAAGCCAAGTTACTGCTTCAACTGATTTTCTCACTATAACTACAACAGTTACAGATATCCAGGATTATGATCTGCTCCATCAGCAGGATGAGCCCAAGACGCTGTATCTCGAATACAAAACCAGCGATACCTGGCACGCACTATCAGAAGCGGTACTTTCCGGCAGTAGCGTCACATTAAGTTTCCAGCTTCCGATGCCCATTCAAAAGACATATCCCATTCGCGCGAAATTCAACGGAGACAGCAGGTATGGGTATGAAGTTTCAGAGAGCGCTATTGTACTGTCTGACACACAGGCAATATCAAGTTTATATAGTGATGACATATATTTAAGCCATCATGAACCGACAAATATAAAGTACCAGGTCGCCGAAAACGCGAAAGTTGAGCTTCTTGTTTATGATTACGAATACAACCTGATCAGATCGTTCCCATTTGTAAGCTCTGAGCAGGGATATCTATATGCCAATGAATGGAATGGCAATAGCAGCAGCGGTTGTGCTGTTAATACGGGTACGTATATAGTACTGGCCGTTGCCTTGAACGCGGAAAACAATTTAAGTACATCGACGATAAATGTAATTGTGGATAATGAAGATCCGGTCACAGCATTCAGCCAGCCAGTTGCTGGTTCCTGGTATAAGGGCACGGTAGAAATATCCGGCACGGCATTGGATATGATTTCAGGCCTTTCAGAGTATACTTTAAACTATAGTTCGGGTGAGACATGGATGCCGATTTTATCTTCGACAGAAACAGTGGAAAACGGTATTCTGGGGCAATGGGTAACTCCTCCTGAAGCGAATGGCGAAACATATACACTTAAACTGGTTGCCACAGATTTTGTCGGCAATTCAAGCACCGCAACAATTACTATTTACGTAGATAATGTTCTTCCGGTTGCTAATATCCAACAACCGGCAGCAGGTTCATGGTGCAGGAGTTCGGTGCAGATTGTCGGGACCGCGCAGGATTACGCGTATGGCGGTACGGGTTTCTTGAACTATGCATTAAGTTATAGCGTTATTCCCGGAAATTGGATTGAAATATCCACTTCCGGGGTAGCTGTCGAAAACGGTAATTTAGGCGTATGGGAAACACCCTCGAGCGCCAATGGCGAGTACTATGGGATTAAGCTATCGGTGGCAGACAAGGCAGGAAATGTCTGCGAAACAACTACAACTGTGCGAGTGGAAAACATTGCTCCTGTTACGGCATTATCAGAGCCGATTTCCAGCGAATTGTTTACCGGATTGATTAATATCTCAGGGACAGCCCAGGATTACGGAGTATTGTGTTCGGGGCTCCAAGGTTACGAACTAACCTATAGCAGCGCGTCCGGCAGTTCCGTGTCAATAACTGCTTCACAAACACCAGTAGAAAACGGTCTTTTGGGCTCTTGGAACACTCCTCCCACTGCAAACGACGAGTTATACACTCTAAAATTGACTGCAGCGGATGTTGCCGGCAATACTAACGAAACCACAGTCGGCATTCATATTGACAATACACCCCCCGTCATTTCAAATCTACAGGCCAGAGATATAACCAGTAATTCTGCAAGAATATGCTGGAACACCGATGATCTTTCAGATACTAACTTAGCGTATGGGACTGTTCCCTGGCCGGAAAACTTTGTGGTTATTTCCACGGAGAATGTGCGCGCGCATGCGGCGGTAATAGACGGCTTGGAAATATATCCGAAGAGGTATTATTATAACGTTAAATCTCTGAATCGTTTGGATATGACCAGTTCTTCCACGGGATATTTTGATACAGCCTTCAATGTTTCAATTTTGCCACAACTTTTCCCGGGTGTTGATATCACTTCCGGCGTGGTTACAATACAACCGATTATATCCAATCCAACTATCACCGCGTTGAAACTGTATATTGATGATACGCTTATTGAAACGAAGCAATCAGTAGCTGAATTTGTCATTGATACCGGATATTCGGGGAGTTTAGGCCTTGCCGACGGTGTGCACAAGTTTATGTTAAGAGCGATTGATCAAAACGGTCTTGAATATAACAGAAAATTCACCGTTGTGCTGAATAATGATGGAACAGGCATATTTGCGAGTAATATTGCCTGTATGACTTGCGGAGAATCTTACGGGTCGCAGGATTCCGGGATTGACAGCATTAGTGGCCAACCGGTTGCCGGATACAGTTCATATTTATCCAGCAGCGTAGTGTATTTAGGCGCGCTTTACAGCAAGAGTATTCAATCCGGCGATCTCTGTGTGAAACCTGAGAATATCAGCGTAGTATCCCGGGATGACATATTATCCGGCCAAAGAAAAATAATTATTACCGTAGATATACGCAATCTTGGCGCAGCGATGCTGGATAATGTTAAAGTCAGGTTCCTTGAAGGTGAAGCTCCGAACAAAAGCCAGATAGGAGAAGATAAAGTAATCAACGCGATTAGCGGCAATGCTACCATGACTGCGATTGCCGAGAAGACCATCCCGATTTCTGATTCGCCCGCATTTTTCAGGTTTACGATTATAGCTGATCCTGACAGCGAAGTAAACGACATGAACCGGGGGAATAATGAGGCCGAAAAAGACGTGGCGATTTCTCCAGACGGCGGACCGGTAATAGTCGGGTTCCAGGACGCTCCGGTTGACGATTTTTCCAATATCTATGTTATGTTTGATGAAATCTCGCTTAAGGATTCAAACGACGAACAGGTCGATTTGAATACTGAACAGTCCACTCTTGACATGCTTGAAACCAGGCAGCCGAACCAACCGGTGGCGGTTGCCGCGGGCATTGTTCCGTCCGGGGAATATAACGGTTTCAGCGCGAAGATAAACAGCGTGGTGGGTATTGATAAGGCAACGAAAGGGGTCGTGAATTTCAGCGTTACAAATCCCGATGTTGACATTGATAATGTGTTTACCGTCGACAAGGATGAGGTAGTCACTTATATTGTGGACTTTAATCTGAATGAATCCGTTATTGCTGACGGTACGAATTACATATTTGCGCCCAGCACTGATAATATACAGGGAGTCGTGAAACATCATTCGTTTGACGTGATAATTGATACGAAACAGGTTATGATGGGGCTCGGGCAGCAGGAACAGGTTAATTGCCTGATTATGAACAACGCCGGCAATGAAGACAGATACTGCGCGAAATTAGTCACGAATATCAATAGAAGCATGTTTATTCTGCCTTCAAGCATTACCGTGGCTTCCCAGGGTGCGGAATTGACTCAGATTGAGTTCAAAACGCCTTCATCAACGAGGACTTTCAACGGCCAGGATACCGATTATAAGATATTGTATTCCATTGACTGGCCGTCATCCTTTGATAAGCTCCTGCCGGTATCATTTGGGAAGTTAGTTGACGGGAAATTCGTAATTGACTATATGCGGCCGAAAATGGATTTGGTTGTAGGTAACCCAAAATATGCTTCGAATTACTTATTTGTGAAGTCAAATACTCAGTTCACTATTAATTCAAAAGATGACCTTTATAACGCGGAAGATTCATTGGGATTGGGCGTGTCGAGTAATTCATGGATGTTAAGCGGCGCAAACTGGAATGAATATACGAATAACAATCCCGCTGTTGGGCAGACCTTTTCTTCAGAGTTTACGCTATCCGGATTTGATCAAGGGTTGTATACTCTGAGTTGCCGTTCAGAAGATTTGTACAAGAATACAAAAGTAATATCAAGCGATATTATCATCGACAATACACCTCCCTTCAGCGGCATAGCATTAAGCAGTCCGGTGTTCAGTAAAAACTCAGAGAATTACGTGTCGGATGATATGATTTACGCAGTAGCGGATTATGACCCGCCTGTCGGACGCGAAGTGTTCGAGGAAACGTTCAGTACCGGATGCACAAGATGGGTAAACGTATGGGGAACATGGAATGTTTCCAATGGCGAATATTATGGCACTGCGGGATTATCGCGTACGGAAGCCACATTTCCGGCTGACAGGATAGTTGAGGCTGATGTTTGTACAGTTTACAAAGATTACGGAACCTGGAATTTGGGCTGGCTGTACGGTAAATATCACGATTGGGCCAACTGCATGTATATGTTACTGCATTCCAACGGGGATATTGAATTATCTATTTTAAAGGACGGCCAAACCGAAAGGTATTTTGCCATGTCTTCGTTGAATCCATTTGAGAACCACAGATTTAGGTACGAGATATTTGGGGAAAATGTTAAGATATTCGTTGATGGCGATAAATACATTGATATTATAAGCACGGCGGTTCCGTTCCTTTCCGGAAGCGCCGCGTTCGACGCGAACGGCCAATCGCAGGCAAAATTTGATAATTTGAAAGTATACACTGATTTTGTAGTCGGCTGCGGAACAGCACAAGCAAATATGAATATAGACAATGCCGGATATAACGCCTATATTTCGCCTTTTGTTCTCAATGGTGAAGGCAGGCATTCTATTAAGTATTACTCGGTTGATAATCTGGGGAATGCGTCAAGCGAAAAGAATCTTGATGTTGTCGTTGACGGACAGCCGCCCGAAATTGAGGTAATTTCAGACAATCTGTTTAATGATGGATCGAATATCTATATATTTGACGAAAGCACATTCACGGTGAACGCAATAGACCCTTTCATTACAAATTATTATCTAGATGAAAACTTCGAAGAGAACCATTATAAGTTCAATTCGTTGTGGGGCGATTGGTCTATAGCCGGAGGTAAATACACTGGAAGTAACGGAAAGACCATATCGGTAGATACTTATCCGGCTGACAGGATAGTGGAAACCGATGTTAAGACAACTTCCCCGGG
This sequence comes from Elusimicrobiota bacterium, assembly GCA_043811535.1. Taxonomy (GTDB): domain Bacteria; phylum Elusimicrobiota; class Endomicrobiia; order Endomicrobiales; family JBDRNC01; genus JBDRNC01. The sequence goes on along the minus strand of JBDRNC010000012.1, from coordinate 38,238 downwards.
CGCTGATTCTTGGAATGTAGCATGGGTTTACGCAAAACACACGGATTCTTCCAATAGAATATACGCTTTATTGCATAGCGGCGGGAATATCGAGCTGACGATAATTTTGCAAGGGGTCAATAGCAGATATGATGTGCAAACGTCGCTCAATCCACAGGATCTGCACAATTTCAGATTTGAAATATCCGGGAATAATCTTAAGCTATACATTGATAATGAGTTGTATTTTAACGTAAATGATGCCAAGATATCGCAATTAAGCGGCGGTATCGGGTATGAGACAATGAACTGCAGCGCCGAGTTCTCTAACGCGAAAGTATACGATAGAGTGGAACCGAGCGGTGCAAAGGAAATGACCGTTGCTATCGACGGCGGAGACTATTCTTCTATTTTAAACCACTATTTGGAAGAGAATTTCACGCAGAACAATCATACGTTTGCTGAGCAATTTGGTAATTGGCATATAGCTGGAGGCAAATACTTCGGCAGCAATGGAAAATCCTTGTCAGTAGATACTTATCCGGCCGACAGGATAGTGGAAACTGATGTTAAAACGACTTCCCCCGGCGCCAATTCGTGGGATGTAGCGTGGGTTTATGCAAAACACACGGATTCTTCCAATAGAATATACGCTTTATTGCATAGCGGCGGGAATATCGAGCTGACGATAACCTTACAGGGTGCTGGAAGCAGATACGATGTGCAATCATCTCTCAATCCTCAAGATCTGCACAATTTCAGATTTGAAATATCCGGGAATAATCTTAAGCTATACATTGATAATGAGTTGTATTTTAACGTAAATGATGCCAAGATATCGCAGTTAAGCGGCGGTATCGGGTATGAGACAATGAACTGCAGCGCCGAGTTCTCTAACGCGAAAGTATACGATAAGGATCTTAGTGCGCTCTCATTCGTTGGCGGAGGAAGGCACACTATAGCATATAAAGGTTCGGACAATGTGGGTAATATAGCTGAAAGTGAATATATTGTCTTAGTAGATACTCTTGCGCCGGTTAGCTACATGAGTGTTTCACAGCCGAAATACTCGGCTAATGGAAACCTATACGTCACATTGGATACATTATTTACGATAACTGCTCAGGATGAAGGGGAATATCCTTCGAATATTAAAAACACCGAATACCGCATAGATAACGACACATGGACAAACTATGCTTCACCGTTTACGCTTTCAGATGTCGCCGAAGGCGCTCACACGGTAACTTATCGTTCATATGACAACGGCGGTAATACAGAAGAAACTAAGTCTATTGATGTGGTTGTAGATAATACTCCGCCGGCAATAGTCATTAATTCTCCCATCGGCGGAGATATATACGTAGAAGCGCGCGATATGATAAATGTTTCGTTTAACGCATCGGATATATCCCAGGCAAATACAACGGCTTACATGACGCTTGTTGAATGTGAATGCGAGCCGCTTATTGGCACAAAGGTTTCGGTGACTACATCCTCATCCATAAATCCGTCGGAACTGCCGTATTATGGGTTCTATACGATGACAGTGGAAGCCGGGGATTATCTTGGGCATTACGCGTCTTCTACCACTGCAAAGTTTGAAGTTATATGGGATACGTATACTTTGACGCCTACGATTGATCCGATAACCAGTCCGAGGTCTGATCCCGGGATTATTGTTTCTGGCAGCGCAGAAACCGATGCTACGGTGCATATTAAAATGTATCAGCCAAAAGCTGCAATGGCAGAGTATACAGTAATAGCATCATCGGATACGTACACCCTTCCGATAACGCTGGCAAACGGCGATGGGGTATATACGCTGACCGCGAAGGCGCATGACATCGCGGATAACTGGTCCGCGGAATCCAATCCTGTACAGATCGTATTCACGCGCAGCGGAATTCTGCCTGTAGTGACGCTTATTACACCGGACGGCGGAGAAAGGATTAAAGGCGACACATATGACATACAATGGAACGCGGTACCATATTATTCCACGGATACTATAACAGGTATCACGTTGAAATATACGGATCAAACCATGCAGGCCGGGATAGATAATTTTGATGACGGCGATTATGTGAATAATTTGAACGCGAACTCCGGCATCTGGTATTCCAGCAATGCTATTGTCAGTTCCGAATTTACGAACGCTCAGGATGCGTATTCCAATACCGGCAAATCTCTGCAGCTTGACTATGAAATACCCGGCCAAAATGACAACGGCGGCTTCTGGACGGGGATATATACGGTGCCCGATATGAGCACGTACACTCATGTCAGCCTTGTGGTCAAAGGATCCCAGGGCGGCGAAGAATTTAAGGTAGGATTGAAAGATACGTCGTATAACGAGGTAAAATTGCCGGTCAAGGACTATTTGACTGAAGATGTAACTACCTACTGGCAGAAAGTCACGATACCCATGTCGGCGTTCAACGGTGTCAATTGCTCATCGCTGGATAACTTCTCGATATCGTTTGACGGCATATCCGGAACAGGAAGTGTATACATTGATGAACTACGGTTCATAAGATGGAATGCTATCGCCAATTCAATATCGAACGCCGGTGACTATATTGTCAACACAGCCGGCCTGACGCAGTCAGAACGCAGTCTGGTTAGGGTAGAAGCCACGGATTCGCAAAGCAGGATTAATTATGCAGAATCCATGGATTACTTCGCAATGGCTACGAATCTTGCCAAGGGCAAGACGGCGACTGCATCCAGCGGGCAGGATACGGCAAGTTTGGCTGTTGACGGAGTCGGTTCTACACGTTGGTCATCTGATGCCTCTGATCCACAATGGTATCAGGTGGATATTGGAACAGTTCAACCGGTAAATAAAGTTGTCCTTAATTGGGAAACCGCGTACGGCAAGGCGTATACGATAGATGTTTCATCAAATGGCGTTGACTGGACGACCGTATATGCTACGACGAACAGCGCGGGTGGGCTTGAAAACATCGAATTCAACGCCGTGAACGCAAGGTATGTAAGAATGTATGGAACAGAGCGCGGCACCCAGTGGGGGTACTCATTGTGGGAATTCGAAGAGTATTTCAATATTCATAAAGCATCGGTATCTGCTTCGTCGCAGGGAGTGGACCTCATAGCGTCAAACGCATTTGACGGAGATCTCGGGACAAGATGGTCTTCTGACGCCGATGATACGGAATGGATAAGTATTGATTTCGGGGCGCCTGTCTCATTCAGCACGGTAGTATTGTTCTGGGAAACCGCGTATGGCGAATCCTACGATATATTGGTATCGAACGACGGTAGTAATTGGACTAACGCCTATTCACAGACTAACGGAACAGGCGGTACTGAAAGAATAAATGTAGGCAGTCAGTCTGCCAGGTATCTTAAGATCGATGGGAAGCAACGCGGGACGCAGTGGGGGTACTCATTGTGGGAAATAGAAGTTAAATAGAAATTCAATAGACAAAAACGTTTCCGCATATTTAGCATTTACAGATTGATTCTTGTGTGCTGCCAAATTGGAAAGGCAAAGACACTATCCACTCCTGCATTCTGGTTCGTTATTGAAGTCCGAAAATACCCAAAAACCCCTTTTTACATTTGCCCCAGTTAATCAATTACATTTTGTCTTGTGTCCGGGCAAAAAAAATAGTAATATTATTGTCTAATCCATGCTGTTTGCTGGAAATTAAGGACAAAAAGGGTCTATAAAGGTCTATCATGAACAAACCTTTGATAGGTCAGATTCTACTCAAAGAGGGTGTAATAAGCGAGGAGCAGCTTAATAAGGCCCTCGAAACCCAGAAATCCGTTAATGAACGCTTGGGGAAAATTCTTATCCAGAAGGGTTGGGCAAAGGAATACGATGTCCTCAAAGCGTTATCTTTCCAGTTCAACTATCCTCTTGTAAACCTCGCGGAACAGAAGATCGATAAATCCCTTACTGGCAGGATTTCAGCCAAATTCTCGCATAGATATAATTTAGTCCCGATTAACCTTCAGAACGATGTGCTTACCGTAGCCGTGAGCGATCCGCTTGCTGTGCATGCGTTCGACGACCTTCGCCTAATGTTCGGTTGCGACGTTTCTCCAGTGCTTGCTACGGGGAATGAGATACTGAAGGCGCTGAAGAAACTTTACGGCCTCGGCGCCGATACGATGGAGAAAATCGCGGCCGACGACGAAACGGTTCCCGAGGCCGCGAACGAAAAAGAATCCTCCGAAACCGTCGGCGACGAGGACGCATCCATAGTCAAGTTCGTAAACCAGATAATCGAAGAAGCCTACCATGACCGCGCCACTGACATTCACCTTGAACCTTTTGAGAACGACATGATAATCCGATACAGGATAGACGGCATACTTCACGAGGCGTCTATTCCGCCGCAGGTGACCCGTTATCAGTCGGCGATAATTTCCAGGATAAAGATTATGGCGGATATGGATATAGCAGAAAAACGTCTGCCGCAGGACGGCAGGATACAATTCAAGATGGGCGACGAAATCGTGGACCTGCGCGTCTCAACGCTTCCCGTGATACACGGCGAAAGCGTTGATCTTAGGATACTCCCGCGCAAACAGATGCTTTTGGGTCTTGATCAGCTGGGTCTTCCGGAAGACTACCAGAAAAAGACTGAAAAACTGATAAAACGCCCTCACGGCATCATACTTGTCACGGGACCCACCGGGCACGGCAAAACGACCACGTTGTATGCCTGTCTGAGTAAGATAAACTCGCCCGATAAAAAGATAATCACTGTTGAAGAGCCGGTTGAGTATCAGCTAAAAGGCATCAACCAGATCCCTGTCCATTCGAAGATCGGTCTCACCTTTGCGAACGGTTTGCGTGCCATACTCAGGCAGGACCCGGATGTGATAATGGTAGGCGAGATCCGTGACCAGGAAACGGCGGAAATTGCTATAAGAGCCTCTCTTACGGGACATCTTGTTTTCAGCACACTTCACACCAACAATGCTCCGGCAGCCGTTACGCGCCTTGTGGATATGGGTATTGAACCGTATCTCGTGGCTTCGTCCATAGAAGCAATCATGGCCCAGCGTCTTGTGAGACTTGTATGCAAGAACTGCCGCGTCGAAGATAGATCGGACACCGATTTCCTTAAAAGTATCGGTTTTCCGCGGGATTTCAAGGGCAAGATATACAAAGCCGGGCCTGGATGCGAGGAATGCAGGCATACCGGATACAGGGGCAGGACGGCAATATATGAACTTTTAATGCTTGACGACGAACTCAAAAAACTCGTTGTGGAGAAAGTCTCCGCCGGATTGATTAAGAAGGAAGCGATAAGGAAAGGAATGAAAACCCTGCGCGACGATGGATGGGATAAAGTCAGGGCGGGGCTTACAACCTTAGAAGAGATTATCAGGGTGACGCAGGAAGAGGAGATACTGGAATAATGGCTGTTTTCATATATCAGGCGAAGGACATTTCCGGACAGCTTAAGTCGGGAAAGATAGAATCAGACTCGGAAAAAGCTGCAGCTTCCAAGTTGCAGTCAAACGGACTGTTCCCCGTTTCAATAAAACCGTACGAAGAGAAAAGGCCGCTGTTCTCCTCTTTCAGCGGAAGAAAAAAAATAAATAAAAATCAGATAGTACTGTTCACTAACCGCCTTGTGGATCTGCTCAGGGGCGGCCTGCAGCTTTCGCGCGCACTCGGAGTTCTGGAACGGCAGACGGAGAACAAGGCCTTGGTGAAAGTGATAATCGAGATACGGTCCGACGTCCAGGAAGGGAAAGGTTTTTCGGCGTCGCTCGAACGATACCCGGAGCTGTTCCCGAACATGTATGTGGGTGTCGTGAAAGCCGGAGAATCTGCCGGTCTGCTTGAATCAGTTTTGGCGCGCCTTGCTGAATTCGGCGAGAAGGAAGAGGAACTGAAACAGAAAGTCCGATCCGCTATAGCTTATCCGTCGGTTATGCTCGCCGTGGGGATTGCCAGCGTGATATTCGTTGTTGCCGTGGTCATCCCGAAATTTGAATTGATGTTCAAGGATATGGGGCAGATGCTGCCTCTTCCCACAAGGATACTGCTCGTTGCAAGCGATATTGTTATAAAAGGATGGTTGTTCTATATACCGGCTCTGGTTGGAGGGGTATTCTATATAAGAAAATATCTTACAACCGAAAAAGGCCGCACCAGATATGACAATATGCTTCTGGGTATGCCGCTCATCGGAATGCTGATAAAAAAAGAGCAAGTCTCCCGGTCCATCCGCATGCTCAGCGCCCTTCTCAAAAATGGAGTTCCGATACTTGACGCGCTAGAAATGGTCAAGGGTTCGTCGGAAAACAGTATAATCTCGGCAGAGATAGAAAAGATACGGTTAAGCGTCAAGGAAGGCAAGGGGCTGGTAGAACCCATCAGAAAAAGCCCTGTTTTTCCGCCCATGGTCGCAGAGATGGTGGCCATAGGCGAAGAAACAGGCAGGATCGAGGACGCTCTCCTCAGGATAGCCGCTACATACGAACGCGAAGTGGATTATTCGGTAAAAACACTGACATCCTTGCTGGAACCGGCAATTATTCTCATAGTCGGGCTTCTCGTTGGTTTTGTCGCCATATCGATGCTGTTGCCTGTGTTTCAGATGAGCGCGGCAGTAAGATGACGGAGGAAAAATGAAAAACAGAAAGAACGAAAATGGATTTACGCTTATTGAGATAATGCTCGTGGTGACTATTATCGGTATTTTAGCGACCGTGGTGCTTCCGCGGTTGATAGGCAGAAGCGAAGAAGCCAGAATATCGGCGGCGAAACTACAGATAGAGAACATCGGCGTCGCGGCTGATACGTTCGAGTTGGATACAGGGCGCTTCCCGTCGACACAGGAGGGTCTAGATGCACTTTACGATAAACCGGCAGGCGTTGATAATTGGAAGGGCCCCTATCTTAAGAAGCGAATCGTCAAGGACCCGTGGGGTCAGCAGTATGTCTATGTGTGTCCAGGCATTCACAATAAGGATTTTGACCTGAAATCGTACGGACAGAACAAGGCTGACGGCGGCGGCGACGATATAACAAACTGGGACGAAAACAGGTAGCGGGGTGTATGAAACGTACGCGATCAAATTCAGGCTTTACACTTATAGAACTTGCGCTAACTGCCGCGGTCATCTCGATAATCGTAATGATTGCCTGGCCGGCGCTGAATGGGATTACGGCGGAAATGCGGCTTGAGAATACCGCGAAGAATATCGCGGCGGCTATGGCGTACGCGCGTGACGCTTCTGTTTTTGAAGGGCGCAGGTACCGTGTGAATATTGATATTTTCCAAAGGTCATTCGATCTTTCAGTAGAGAATGATCCCGTTAACGAGCCGGGTCATTATGAAAAGCTAAGGGATTCGCTCACGCTCGGCCAAAAATTCCCTGATGACATTGAGATTAAGGCCTTGAGTGTGAGGGAAGTTAATTTTGAGCCGGATGGCACTTCGGAGGATTTCAGAATATTTCTGAGTAACCAAAAGAACTCGGAGATATCCGTGACCATAAACGGTGCTGATGGCAAATGCACGGTAAAGAGGATGTCTTGAGGAAGGAATATGGTTTTATCCTTCTTGAAACGCTGATAGCGCTTGTGATTATTGGCACGGTGCTTGTATTTTCAATATACTCGATAGGAATGATGCTTAAGGTATCGGGAAATTCTGACAAGTATTGTATGGCAGCTATGGTGTGCCAGTCAGTGCTGGTTGAGGCGAGAAGCGGCAACTCCGAAAGATCGGCTTCGGAAGGTTCGTTGGAAAACGCAGGCGTGAAATTCAAGTGGAAACGGGAATACGCGCCGTTCAATAAGCATACTGATCTTTGCACTATAACTGTAATCTGGGATGAGAACGGACGCGAGAGTCAGGCGGTAATCCAGACACTGTCTGCGAAGCCGTCCGCCGATCTTAATAAAGATACCGATGAAAAATAGTAAAGAAAGAGGATTCTCTCTCATTGAAGTGCTTGTTGCCGTGACGGTTGTAACTGTCATTGCGGCGGCTGTATACTCGACCTTCAGAAGCGGTATCGATGCATACAGACGGATAGAAGAACATGGCAGGATTAATCAGAACTTAAGGAATTCTCTCAGACAGATATCGCGCGATATCAGGTGCGCGTATCTTTCGCCCATGAACGAGATGACGAAATTCATCGGGAAGCGTGAACAGGACGGCGAGCGTTTTACAGACACTCTGGAGTTCGCTACGTACGCGACATTGACCTCCTCCGCAAGGGGCGGGTTGCAGCGTGTTAGGTATGAGATCGATTCGGACCCAATTACGCCAGAACAGGGGTTAATCAGGGTCAATCTCGGCTTCCCTGCCGGAAAACTTAAGCAGGAAAGGAAGGAAACCTCAACCGAGGTGTCGGAATATGTCGCTTCGCTGAAAATACAGTATTTTGACGGCAAGACATGGAAAGACGAGTGGGGCGAAGGGAAAACCTCATCACCCTCTTTAAAAGATGGTGTCCTGCCTCGGGCTGTGAAGGTGGTTGTAATGCTAGTCGGCCCCGGGAATGCGAATTCCGGTAAACTCTATGAAACGGTTGTTCCGGTCCTTACGGATGAAACATCGCGCTGAAGAAAAAGGTTTTGCCCTAGTCGCTGTATTGTGGATCAGCATAATACTCGCTTCTATGGTGCTTTCGGCCGCGTATATCGCGCGCCTCGAACTGAGAAAAGCGAATTTTCCGCTGAGGGAGATGCAGGCGCTCGCGCTTGCGTCAGGCGGCATTGAAGTTGTTAAGGCCGAGTTGTTATCTGACGACAATAAATACGATTATTTGTCCGAGAAATGGAAAAAGAATCCTGACGCTTACGAAAATGTTAAAATAGGCGAAAGCGTCCTGAATGTCTCTGTAGATGACGAAGAGAGCCGCTTGAATATAAATATCTCTCCGAGGGCAATACTCGAGAATTTCGACCCCGTAAAATTGATGCCAAACGCTCAGGAAGCGTTGGATTCGGTGAGCGATTGGCAGGATGCGGATTCGAACAGTGCGTTGTGCGGCGCGGAAGAGGAATATTACCAACATATAGATAATCCGATTCATTGTAAGAACGGACCGCTCGACTGCATCGATGAATTAAATTTGATAAGGGGTTTTAACGATGAGAGTTTTCGAGAACTGCCGTCAAAGACAATGTCTGTGTTCTCTTCAGGAAAAGTGAACATCAACACGGCTCCGGTCGAAGTACTACAGGCATTGCCGCTTTTTGACAGCAAACTGGCTTTGCAGATCGTTGCCCATAGGGCCGGTCCGGATTCCCTGGAAGGAACTGAAGACGACCAGCCGTTTACTTCGAGCGCCGAAGTAGTGGAATTCCTGGGGAACGAAGTATTCAAAGCGGCTGGGCAACACATAGTGTTCTGTTCGATCCGTTTCAGGGTGCGTTCCACGGCCGTAGTCGGGAGGATCTCAAGAACAGTCGAAGCGATGCTGGAGCGTACGGGCGCAGAAATCAAGATTCGTTATTGGCGGGAATTATAAATGGCGCAGAAAGATAAAATACTATCTTTAGAATGGAACCGGAGAACGCTTCGGGCGATCATTGCCGTTCGGTCGCAGCAGGTATTGATGGTGGAGAAGCTTGTCGAAATAGGAACGGGAATAGCTCCGGAAGACGACTCAGAAACGGAATACAGGAAGATATCGGAACTTTTAAAGGCCTTCGTTGCGGAACATGGTTTGGAGGGTTCGGAAACAAGAGTACTTCTGCCCGGCAGCCAGGTATTTGTAAGAGCTGTTTCTCTTCCTCCAGGGAGCAAAGACGAACTGCGTTCGATGCTGAAGTTCGAAGCCGAAAAGTATATTCCTTTCGCTTACGAAGAGGCTGTGATAGATTTTTATCAGATGGATGGTCCCGGCGAGGGCAAGCCAGGAGAAGTCATGATGCTTGCCACCAGGAAAGAAACCGTTGCTAAGCATTTCAATATTATGAAAGATGCGGGTATAACGCCGTCCATGATGCTTGTGCCGTCGGTCACATTGGAAATCGCCGCGGGTTTCACAGGACTTGCGCAAGGGGCGTTCGGTATCCTGTGTTGCGGAGAGTCCGGATGGGAATTTGATATTTTCATGAACGGAAAATTGAACATGAGCCGAGTTTTTGCCTACCCGGCGTCGGGCGAGCCTGCGGATGCCGTGGACAGGGCAAGCAGGGAGATCAGAACGTCAATAATGTCTTTCAACTCAGCGAATCCCGGATATAACTTCAAGGAGATATACCTTGCCGGGCCGGCGGATTCAGTGTTCTCGAAAGAAACTGGTAAAATGGGGTTAAAGAGCATAGACATCGATATATTCAGGCCGGTCAAGGATATCGTGTTCAAGGATGAAGCGGCTTTCCGGTCGTCCTTCCTTCCCCTGACAGGATTGCTGCTTGCTGGCGATGGCAAGGCTAATTTAGTCCCGGAGGAATTCGTCAGGTATAAAGAGAAACAGCGCGCAAATAGAAATAGAATATTGATATCGGTTGTGACGGGAGTTCTCGCTGTCATAATGGGGATAGTGTATTTCGAGATGCACAGGGTTTCGATAGAAGAGAACAGGGCGCTTTTAAAAAAAGTAAACTCTTCCAAAGCTGAGATATCAGCCCTTGAGAAACGTGCCGCGATGATAGACGGCATTGAAAGCTTCGCTTCGGATTCACTGATACCCCTGGAAGTGCTGAGAGAGCTTAGTGTGATTTTGCCTCCGAATGTCAATCTTATCCAGATGGTGTATGATCATTCTTTAAACAAGATTGATATCAAGGGAAGAACGAATTCGTTCAATGTGGCCTCGCTGGCGACTGAACGCATGGCGAAGTCCTCGCTATTTGAACAGGTTGCAAACAAGGGCTCGCGTTCTGTCAAAATGGAAGACAAGGAGCTCGTTGATTTTGAGATAACCTGCGCAGTGAACAGCCGGATAGCTGGCCTGGAGAAATAGATGGTTTTACGGAAAAGAGAAAAGATAATTCTGTTTATCACTATATGCGTCGCTGCGATCTCTCTGGCGTACGTGTACATTATAGAGCCGAGGATACAATTCATCTCTCTGTCAGACGAAACATATTTGCGCTACCGCAGTTACGCATCTCTTCTCGACCGTAAAGATGAGATTAATGCCAGATATGACGAGATATTCTCTCCTAAATACTTCAAGAAAACAGTAGAAGAGCAGCAAGTGGCTCTTCAGATTTACCTTGAAGAGACCATAAAATCAGCGGGTGTTAAGGAGATACTGAGCATTAGGTCGCTTCAGATGAAAGAAAATGCTTCTTTTCGGGAGTTATCGGTTCAACTTGACGCCAGACTGCCGCACTTCGCCGTTGCTTTCTTCTTATACAAGCTCGGAGCGGGTCGTATGCCCGTAAGGATAGAGCGTTTGCAGATTTATGCGGAAGAGAATGACCCCAAGAACGTCAAAATGCAGATAGCCGTGGCGATGCGGTGGGCGCCTGTTACAGGCGGGAAAAAGTGAAGAAAATAGTTATGACTATCGTCGGTTTGTGTCTTACCGTTCTATGCGCGGTACAGGCTGTTTACGCGCGAAATATACCTTCCTTCTCAAGATACTCGGCGGTGACCTCAAGGAACCTGTTCTACCCGATATGGCGCAGCTCGCAGAAGACGCCGGAGGAACTTGAAGCCGAAAGAAAGACCGAGTTTGAGAGAATAAAGAACGAGCAGGAAAACAAACTTGGTGAACTCCGCAAACAGGAAGAACAACGGAAGATCGAAACGAAAAAAAAGCAGATAGAATCCTCGTTGCAGCTTACGGGTGTTGTGTTTGACGGTAATAAGGTTGTGGCTTTTGTCCAGAACAAAAGGGAAGGCGGCAAAACGCTTATCCTCAAGCAGGGCGACAAAGTCGAAGAATGCGTTGTCGAATCTGTCAATGAATTACAGAATGAAGTAGTCCTGGATTATCAGGGCTCCTTTAAGATAACACTTTCATTAAAGAAAGGTATTAACGAACAAAGCGATTATCCTAAATAAATATCTTTGGAGGTCTATTTAATGAAAATTATTACCGGTGCCATGCTTGCAACGATATTCCTTGTAATCCAGCTTTACGCTGTCGACGACATCATTCCAACACAACAGCAGGGTCAATCGGCCGAAGCTGTTCCCGAATTGAGAAGCGAAGATAAATCCATATCATTGAACTTCCAGAACACGGATCTTGATGTTGTGCTGAAATTCTTCAGCGAAGTCACGGGATTGATATTCATAAAAGCAGATTCTGTTAAGGGCAACGTAACCGTGATAAGCCCAGTACGTGTCTCTGCGCGCGAGGCGCTGGATATTCTGCAGTCGATACTTGAGGTTAAGGGTTTCACAATGCTAAGAAAAAGCGATCGTGTGATGAAGATAGTCTCCCAGTCAGAAGCTATACAAAAGAACGTGGAAGTGAACGAAGGAAGCCCAAAAAACTCTGTTAGCGGTGAGGATCGGATAATAACGCAGATAATACCGCTAAAATTCGTTGGAGCAAGCGAGATTAAGGGCGACATTCAGAGCTTGATTTTCAGGGGTGGAAGCGTGCTTGCCAATGAAAGGACCAATACCCTTGTAGTGACCGATGTGGCCTCAAACATCCAGCGTGTCCTCAAAATCATAGAGAACCTTGACCAGCGTACCCCACAGGTGCTCATAGAAGCAATGATAACTGAAGTTACGCTGACCGAAGAAACGAAGCTGGGTGTTGAATGGTCTTTCAACGGTCAGACCACTATAGAAGGTGAACAATATACCCAGGCGATCAGTCAGGCGCTTGGCATTGGCGGGTACATAACGGAAGGTTTCAAATATTCGATAATTAAGGACGACAGCAAATATACAGGACTGCTTCAGGCACTTGCCACGGACAAGAATGTTAATATCCTTTCAACGCCGCACGTAATGGCTTCGAACAACAAAAAGGCTGTCATACGGGTTGGTGAAGAGGTGCCCGTATTGAAAGACACAAGGATACTTACAGGGGGAGAACAAGTAAAAAGCTACGAGTATAAATCTGTAGCCATTGAGCTTGAAGTCACCCCGCGAATAAATCCCGAGGGCGAAATATACTTACAGGTGCATCCAGTCATAAAGAAAATCCTAGGGACCAACGCAGAGCTTAATGCCCCCATACTCGCGACTCGCGAAATAGATACTTCGATAGTCGTTAAGAATGGCCAGACCATAATACTTGGTGGTCTTATGAGGAATGACGAGTCTAAAACGCTTAGCAAGGTTCCATTGCTTGGTGATATACCGATTATAGGTGCCCTTTTCAGAAAATCCGGAACAGTTGATGAAAAAACGGAATTATTGATATTCATTACTCCTCATATAATAACTACGAGCGAGCAGGCCGTTGAATTAACGAAAGAGAAGGAGGCGCAAACCCATATTAAGAACACCCCAAACAGGGAAGAAGCAATAAAAGCATATGCTGCAGGGAAGCTATTATTCAAGCAGAAGAAATATGAGGAAGCTATCGTTGAGTATAGGAGAGCGCTTACTTATTCCGGCGACAAAAAAATGACAAAGAAAATAAACAAGGGAATTAGTAAAGCCCAGGATAGATTGGACGGGAAAAAGCCATCATTCTTCGAATACATCTGGCCATTCTAAATCTGGCTTACAGAACCAGCATACAATAGCCTAATTTCAACGTGTTTTAGGCCCATTTAGGGCATTTTGTGCCATATTTGTGACATGTTGATATGCTATTGGGGTTGTAATTTGAATATAATAGATGCTCAAGAAAAACCACCCTATTTGAATGAATGGGGTGGTTTTTTATTTGGAATACAATAAACTGGATTATTTGTTCTTTTCAAGAAACAACCGAATCACGCGTACAAGATCCTTCCTGGATTTAGTAGATGAGTTTTTAAGTAACAACGAGATCTTATTGGGAAGAGTGTACGTCATATTCTTGTTTAGTGGGACGTCCTTGAATAGCTCCGATACTTTCACTCTCATGGAATCCGCAATCTTTTGAATTGTTGCAAGGCTTGCCCTATTGTGACCTCGCTCAACCTGACCTATAAATGCCACACTCAATCCCGTAAGTTCGGCTAGTTTTTCTTGGGTAATGCCTAATTTTGCTCTGATTTCCTTAATTCTACGCCCTACTACCGTATAAATCTCTTCCATATACCCATCCCTTAAATCTGAATTCTTTACTAAGGGTAAGTATAGATAAAGCCTATTCATAATAACAGTAACTATAGATAAATAAGTAATACATTGACATATAGTATATATATTCATATAATCGAGATGTAATATTAAATGAAAAAGGAGGGAATATGTATAGAAAATTAGTATGCATGGTAATATGCATGTTATTGATTACGGCGCCAAATGCGCATTGTTATGTTAGGGGGGTAATATTGCTGATTGCTTCTGGAGTGTTATTAAGCGAAGGGAAAAATGTATCGAGTAGGACAAGCGAGTATAATAGACAGGCAAACTTGGCATTGGCATCAGCTGAAGATGAACAAGAATCAGCAAAGGAAGATATGGATAAGGCCTATGAATGGTTACTTGAATTAAGCGATCGCGGTATGGGAACCGGTTTATCGGAAGAAAAAATATTATGGGGATACTATAATAGAAGTTTAACGGCCGCATATGAACATAACAATAATTCTATTGCATATAACTATCAGGCAGGGGTATATAGGGGACAGGCTGACAATTACGAATCCTATGCCAAATCAATAAACAATTTAGCTTCAGTGACGGCAATAATAGGATTAATAGATATCGCAATAGATGCTTACAGAGATTTAAAGAAGGATAAGGCTAGACAAAATAGCACCAAGAATAGTATAAAAATGAATTATTATGTTAACGGAAATAGTATTAACTTCGTTGTAAGCAAATCATTCTGAAAGATTGATCTCCCCGTTTTATGTTCCAGCCATAAGTTAAGTCTCCAGTTAGATGTATTCTCTTAAAATCGGATGCGACGCGTAACGAAGGTTATCGCATTTTGCGATGACCTTATCAGTGGAGTAAAGTCCGTTTTGTCCAAGGAGGAAAATATATGGCTAAAACGCTATCAAAAATACCAATACAGCTCTCTGAAGGCACTATACAGATGATGAAAGTGGAAGCGGAAGAGAAATCAAAAAGGATGAGAATGAAACGGCTGGCCAAAACAGATCCGGAATATATAAGAATAAAAAAGCACAGGGATTCGCAGGCGCATGGGCTACGAGTCATTAGGCAGTATTATAAGGCGAACAAGTCAAAATAGAAATTCCGCTAAACCGAAAACCAGCATTAACAAAATCCCTTCCACAAATACATATTTACTATAAAAATATCCATCCCAAAGGAGGTTCGAATGAATGATGAAAGGTGTTTTAGCCGTAAATCAGTATTGCAAGTTATTAGAGATAATAAGCTGCTTAATAAAGAGGAGGAAGAGATCCTTCTTAAAGAATGTGAAAGGACGCATACGCCTATTCAGACATTGGCAGTAAGAATGCAGTTAATAGGGAAAGTGGATCTGTTAAGGGCAATGTCGCAGGATTGGAATATGAAGGCAGTGCTTCTGGACGGAATAGAGCCTCTCAAAGAAGTTGTGAAACTGATTCCCGAAGAATTTGCCCGCAAACACCTAATAGTGCCTTTCGTAAAAGACGAGGAAAGTGGGGCCGAAAGATTATGCGTAGCAATATCGGATTATCGGGATTTGTCATATATCCCATACGTATTAACGTATGTGAACTGCCATGTGGAAACATACTTGGCGTTGCCCAGTGATATTCTCCAGGTGCTTAATAAGGCGTACAGGAATTACAAATAAGCTCTAGTGAAATTAAGATGTAGAATCCTGCCAGATATTCTGCCGCAAAACAACATATCAAAATACATTCCTAAAATTCATGTCAGCAGCAAGACCTAAATACAATCCCGTATCATTTAAAAAGCCCTTTATCGTAATAGACTCTCCAATCCGGATTAAATCGATCCTCGCCGCATAATACGGTATAATCCATAAGTGTGTGTTTTAGTGCATTATCATTACGTTCTTCAATCCCCAGCTTATCTAGGATAAATCCAAGTTTTCTTTCGCAAGCAATTCCAGCCTTCTTGGCGTATTGCTTTAATCTATCTATTGATATGTCTATAGTTTTGTATTTCTTTATCGTTTCTATAGCCATTCTTTTCATATATATATCAATTGCAGGATCCGGGATGTTGTAATAGAGAATGTCAATTATTGCTTCTTCTGAATTGACAGCATTCCTATTGCAATAGCTGGTTCCTAGATATAAGGCTTTTTTAATTTTATGAATAATTATATGAAAATCTTTTGATTCATATATTCTGGGTTGATTTATTGTTATGGCATGATAATACTTATATTTTTTTGGACGATGTGGTCGTTTGGTTCCGTCCATTCTGAGTGGCACATCGAAAGAAATACGGGCATCTTTGTCTAATAGCGTGATTATGTCTAAATAATCAAGTTTCTCTCTTGAATACACACCCTTCTTGATTCTATGAATCTTACTTTCATTTGATAACCTTGAAACGGTATTTTTAACATATTGAATAGAATAGTCTGACTTAAACCTATTTATTAAGCGTTTTATCGTAAATATATCTTCAATACCTAATATTTGATCTTGGAGGTTAGTGGGAGACATTCGTTAAATACCTGTCTATCGAAATGTTATTATTAGCAAACTTATAGCATAGATGATATCATAAAATCGGTTATAAAGCAATTTGCATATTAATAATCACATGCTCGTTTATGGGGTCGGATTAACAAAATGCTCCAAATATATATTACAAATAGCATTGTAAATACAATGGGATATGCATATATAAAATATTTGTGTTAGTATGAATTATTATAAATTATTGATGCACTATTTCAAGCAATTGAAAGTGAATGCATTACAGGAATGCATCGGCCTGATAACAGTATAATGTTAGTAGAGGGACAGAAGGAGGAACAATGAAACGTAATTCTATGGAAATCGTTGAAATGGATCGTTTGCTGCGGACTCTTGTTGATTTGACTGGTTCTTTCACATTGAAAAACCTCATAACAAAAATAGCACTGGATAACAGCCCTTCGCTATCACAGTTTGGAAGAGAAATACAAAGAAACGAAACCTTCATCAAGAAACAAGTTGCGGACATGATACGCTGCGGGTTGATAAAAGCCAAAGGAAGCATATTGGAATACTTTATTTGGTTTGTATATTCAATGCGTCTCGGGAGGTTGGATGAATACAGGAATCAATTTGCTGCAATAATACTGGAACCGATATTTCCAATAGATAGGATGATGTATGGACGTCTTATTGCGGAATACGGGATAACAGCAGGCAGGGGCACGAAATATGTAGACGATATGATGAAAGCTGTATATTGGATGGAGGAATACAATAAGGCATATTGCAAAAAAAACAAAATTGAAAGAACAGCATTAAGCAACGGGGTTTGTAGTCTCTATCTTGAACAAAATATATCAAGCATTTTCTCAAAATTATGCCTGGCGTGTTGCACTTACTTCAATTCTACGTTCATTGATACCATTGCGGCTGAATTAATACAGCTTGAAAATAAACGGAATAAGAGTGCGGAAGGGAAACGTGTTGTTGATATAACGGATGTATTTAAGCAAAGGATAGATCCGATACTGCAGGGAGACGGGGAATTAAATAACCCGATAGGCATAGTCAGAAAGATAATTCATGTCGTAAGAAATGCCGGGGAAACCTACGATGTGATATCAAAAGAATTTATTAAGAAAGAAATACGGGAGTACTGTGTCAAGCAGGGCTATAAACCAGACACTATTGCTCAGGAGATGGGTTGGGTAGATGATTGTTTCCATGCGACAGAAAGGCATAAGACCATATGGATAAATGAAAAGCCTGAGACCAGCAAAATCAGGCATCTCGTGATTGAGCGAGCCGTAAACGATATAGCCGACGATGACGTTACAGAAGGGCAAAAGGCGTTTTTTAAGGCTGTTTTCTGCGAGGATTATGATTTTGAGAACATTTTTGAGGGGATACCTGACGGGATCCCGATAGAACAATTTAAGGAAAAGTACCTGGGAAAAGTTATTAAGGAGAAATATAACTTGCACCACGTAACGGGGGCGCTTTTAATGGTGGTGTATTGCTGGGAGAACAGGCGGGTTATGATGCCAGACAAGATATGCTTATTCCTTGATTTTGTTCTTGAAAAGGCTGAATATGATCCTTGTTATATGCTGATATTCCGGATATTTATAGAATCATTCCTGGTTGGGACATCATATAAGAACATAATCTTGGGCAGGATAGATACTGGAAATATGCCCGGAATGCCGGCAGGGATATATTTCTCGGCGGATGAACTCGCCGGAAACGTTGAAATCGACAAAGAACAGATCAGGTTAAAGTGTAAAGCCATTATTGAAGAGTTTAGGGAGAAATACGTGACAAGAAAGTTTGGTTCGTCCGATATAGTGTATACAGCCCGCACATGGGCCACGGACAAGACGAAATACATGACCATAGTCGAGCAATCACTTATATGTGGCAACGTTGTACCCGGTACAAGGGCCGATCTTTATTATGTTATGCCTTTACAGCTGATTGAATCATTTGAAAGATCGTCGAACTCGCTGTTAGACAGGCTGATTAAATATGTAGAGTTTTATCAAAAGTCATGCGACGCCGCAAACATGAATAGGCAAAAGGCGCTGATGTCGCATCTGCTTACGGCAAAAGATGAGTTGCGGCAAAATATGGATAAAAGGCGTGAAATGTGGGATAACGGCAAGCCTCATATAACGTTTACGGATACCGAAAATATGAACAGCATCATGACGAAGATATTCGCAGAAACCGAAAATATAGCCGAATTTAGCAAAGAACGCTATATTCAAATAGAGATGACAGTAATAGCCTTGCTTATTCTTATCCTTGCCATGAGAGAGCGGGAAGTCCGTCAGATAAGAATGAGAGATATAACTTTATCATTAAACAGTCTTGTGGTAATTGGAAAGCCAAACAGGGTCCATTTTGAAAGTCGTATTCTCATTTTGTGTAATCTGGCCCACCGTTTACTTGATTCATTTTTAAGGTTAAGCAAACGAGTAAGTCGTTTATTGCCGGAAGCAGTTATAAGAACCCCGAAGTCAGATGAACTGTTCATATATCCGAAAGATGCGGCGAAAGCGCTGAATAGGCTTATTCAAACGGCAATGAATAACTCAAACGCGAATGCTGACAATATAAGGAAATACTCGGTTTCATCTATGCATAATAACCTCGTAAAAACAGAAAAGAGCTCATATGAAGATTTCCAGGCCATCATCGGCCACGTGTTTGGTCCTGGGCATGAGAAACTCGGGCCGTTTAACTATACGGGATTTTCAAGATATGAATCGATAATGAGCGAACATGCAAAGCCATGGGAGAAAGAAATAAATACATTTATTGAGAGGATGGATAATCTATGGAAATAGAGCGAAATGCCTGTAATACCATCGATGTTTTGAAAAAAGCGGTAATAAAACTAATCAAACATGAGTTTGACGCAAAGCAGCAATTTGGCTACCAATATATTTTTGGTGAAGAATGGAGGACAAAATGCGTTGACAAACTGGAAAAATCGATTGCGGATATAAAAGAAAGCCTATTTTTAAGACGTCAGAACAATATGCAAAAGGAAGGTGGCTCGCAAAAACCGGAAAATGACACACTGAAAGATGAACTGCGGAAGCTCTTAAAGGAGTGTATGACGGGAATCTGGTTCAGAATAAGGTTTAGAAAGAACATGAGGACACAGACAATGCTGGCACAGCAACTCATTTTTCTGGCATCGCACGAGAAACTTCTTGGAGATGAAGCATTTAGGCTAAAACTTCAGTATTTTAGCGGTCGCAAAACCGTAGTTAAAATCGGTACGGATAAGGATATGGGGTTAAATAACGCTTTGGCGATAAGAGATTTATGCGTTTTTAACAGGCTTGCTAATTTAAGCCGTAAAAATGCTTTATATAGTACCGAAGAAGAACTTGGATTTGCCTCGATATTCGGGATAGTACTGGCGTGGGAAGGTCTTGACTACGGGTTCATAAGAGATCTTCTGAGTGTGTCTTTTGACTGTTCCGAAGGACGTAATATTCTTTTTCTTACAACTGGCAGTTCATATAGGACATCTTCATTATCCCGAGACGCCTGGGCAGTATTAGGAAGACTAGCTAAGCGCATGCCCAAATTCTTTGGGAACGAAAGCATAAAGGGCGCTAAAACGCTCAATGAAACGTATCCGGGCCTCATAAACCGCATGCGAAGCATCGTTCGCGCCGCAGGGAACCGTTTAAATATATCTTCAAAGTGGTCTACGCTTGAAGCATTCAGGCAGATGGGTATTTATTACAGGCTAATAGCATACCTCTGTAAGCCTGCTTATCTTGCGGAAATAACGACATCGGAACGCAGCACCAATATACTTGCGCCACAATCATTTTATCCGGGATACATCCCCAAAAAAGTCAAATTAGATGTTGAAACCCAAGCAAATATCAAGGAAGTATCTAAAGATGACGAGGAAGAAGGGATAATAATATATCTGAGCGAGTATTTTAGCGATATCTTGGAAAATATAGACAAATGCCATTCAGTTGTTCACGAATTTACAAAGACAAATGATAGAAACAAGGTTTCGAACGAGCTGGATGAGTATCTTAAAGAGCATCCGGACAGCAGAATCACAAAATACGCCAAATCACTCTTTAAGAATAAGGCAAAAAGCGGGAAAAGGATAGTCGCGGAAACAGTTTATACAAATTTCCTATATATTAAAGAATTGTTTCTTTTCAGGATACTTAGTGAAGTGGACGAAATATACGAAGAAGATCTGGTAAGCGTAATTATTCAGTGCAAAACTCAAGATGGCGAAGCATTGTTGAATAAGAAAACTTTAACGGGATTTGAAGCGGCATACAGGCATTACGAGGCTTGTATGA
The DNA here is from genome assembly GCA_043811535.1 of Elusimicrobiota bacterium. Taxonomy (GTDB): domain Bacteria; phylum Elusimicrobiota; class Endomicrobiia; order Endomicrobiales; family JBDRNC01; genus JBDRNC01. Next base: position 17,274 of record JBDRNC010000012.1, on the reverse strand, counting down.
AAGAATATGGAACCCCGATGCCCGAAGTTAGATGGGGTAGGATGAAGAAATATTGCGATACGGGCCGGCGTTTGATAGTGATACCTGAGGAAAGGAAAGTTATGGAGCGTATTGGATATCTTCTGGGGTCGGAAGATGAACAGACATTCGATATGGGAATGATCATAGCTTTAGCGTTTTACTGTGGATTAAGAAGTAAAGAGGCATATTCTTTCCAATGCGAGTGGTTATATTGTGTAGGCGAAGACGAATATTATATCGAAATATTAGGTAAAGGAAACAAACCCCGTAGAGTAGACTTAAGCTTCCTGCCTTTCGAGTACCGGGAACTGTTTATAATGATGACGAAAAATATGATGACGAAAAATACAGCTGCTAACGGAAAAGTGGAATTATTTGGCATGGAGAACAAAGAAAAATACAAGTATCGGTTCGGTAAGTTCTGCAAGGAAGACATTTTTTCAGGCATGCATTCGCTAAGGCACGCATTTGCCATACGGCATTTGATGGCCGGAATGGACCCCAAGAAGGTGGCATCAATACTGGGCCATGAGACAATCCGCGTGTTGCACAACACCTACGATCAGAGCTCATATTTAGTCATGAAGGACCAATTGTTAGGCCGTTACTGGGAAAAGGAGTTTATCAGCCGGGAAGAAGCAATGTGCCTGCTTCGGGTTAATGAAGAAGGATTAAGGAAGTTCCTTATCAGAAACAAAATATCTTCTGTGCGCCAAAAAGGCGCCAACCGCAAGGAAGGTGGGAAAACGGTGTTTTACAATTACCGTCAATTAATAGACAAATGCTATGAAGAAATGATTAATAGGACATCTCAAATAGGTTTAAAATCAAGGGAGGCCCTGCTATGGAAGAATTGTTCCCGGAAACCAAGGAAAATATCGGCAGAACAGAAAAAGCTTTTATGGAAATCCCTGAAGTCAAAAGATTCATAGAATCTTGGGCTACGGATCATAAAGGTAAACCCATCTGGACTATTAAAACCAGAACACGGGCAAAACACGAGCTAGTCATGTTAGGCAGGGCTTATGGCAGGGCGGATATCTCCGGGTCCTGTGGTATAAAGGAATTCTTAAAAGAAGAACACATTCGTTCAGCTTTTGGAACTATCAGAAAGGCTAATACCGCCATGTCGTGCATGAAAATCTTAAGAAAACTCGTAAAATATCTTAAAAACGAGAAGGTATTAGGTGACGAGTACGAATTACCTAAAATAGATTACCGCAAAGGTAATGCCGCTTTTGAGATTGACTACGCCAAGAAATTTGATCCGAATGAGCATGTCAAGACAAAGATAATGCAATTCATTTGTCTCCTTGCTGGTGAACTGAAACTAAGAACTACCCAGCTGGTTGATTTAAAGACAACTGGTTTTGATTTAAAACAAAAAAGGCTGATAGATGGGAAGGGTGAAGAATACGTTTTACCGAAAAGCATCTGCGCTTTTATTGAAAAGTACCCCGATTTACTTCGTAGAGACAAATACCTGTTATCTCTTGACGGCAAGAAGATATCGGCTAAAACCCTGACAAGGCGGTTCAATAAATCGTTAAGTTCGGAGTTCAAAGGAAAAATTAAATTGCAGACAATTGCTTCCAACGCTATTACTGCGAAGCAGAAATCGGTTCTTGGCAAAAAAGAAGGAAAACCGGCTATCTGGAAGCCGGTGCAAATAGAGTTGTTTTGATTAAGGCGTTTTTGTTATCACAATAAAAAGGAGGCAAAAGATGAAGGAATTCAAAGCGGCGGCCAAGAAGTATGAAGAACGGATGTATTATTACATGATGGAGGAACTGTGCTCTTTCGAGGAAAGAATAAAGCCATTAAGCCGCGAAACTGGTTTATTATTTCTTAATAAAATAGTTGATTTGGCTATGAAGATAGGGTTTTACGTTCCGGTCGCCACAATGTACAAGCAAAACAGGGATGATAAATTCCTGATTGGCGTTACTGAATTCATTATTAATGAGTATGTGACTAAGATGCCAATAGGATATGATCCGAAAGAAAGTCTTCCACCTCTATGGATTCGGGCTGAATCTAAGCTCGGAAAGAACAGCCAGGATGAAATAAAGAGAAAGATCGATGAATTCATAAATGATTTAGGATTGCGAACCAGTAATATTTTTATGGATTTCGTTAAAAAATATGAATACAACGAAACAAGAAGCAAAGTTATGGAGAAAGTGCATGATTTTATCCAACAGGCCCTAATAGTACAATACACAGAAAGGGCTGCAAAAGCAGATGGGGTTAAAAAACAAGATTTGTCGAAATATATTAAAGAAAATATATTTTGGAAAGGCAGGGCGGCGGAGATAGTTGCTGAAATTAAACTAGCGGTATTGTCAAATAAATTATAGTATTAATGCCCGATACGTTGTATTATTCTTCATAATTTGAAAAAGAGAGGGTGTAAATGGGATAGTAAAATAATTGCCCGGGAAAGGCCGACCGGGTAATTCCGTGGTAACGCGTTTTAAAGCCCTGTTCTCGCGAAAAGCGGGGGCAGGGCTTTTTTTATTTCTAAAAAGGAGGAACGTATGGGATATATGTACAAGCGGGGTGAAAGCTGGCGGCTCATGGTGTGCAGGAATGGCGCAAGGAAAGACATCAGCCTTGGTCGGAATCTGAACAAGGCAAAGATCATCAAAGCGTCCATCGAACAAGTGGCGCAGGATGAGAGGTTTAAGCAGAATCTGGTCCAGACCCTAATAGAATTAGGATTTTTGGACAAAGACCTCAAAGCAGCGGCTACGGATGAGAAATGCATAACCTGGGTGTATGCGAAGCAGAAGCTGCTTGATCATCTTGAGAAAATGGGTAGAGCAAAAAGGACGCTCTACAGCTACAATCTGGCGTTTAGAAGTCTGGAATCTATCCTAAAAATTGAGAAACCTTCAGATGTAACCATTGAGAAAGCCGACTCCTGGATAGAAACGCTTCTAAGCAGCAGCAAACAGCCTAAATCGGCCCAAAAACGAACACTTAATGCGGCAGGGGCTAGTGTTCTGGTTCGCACTGCAAAAGCGGCATTTCAGAAGTTTTCTCGCTGGCAGTATGTCGAGAAAAACCCGTTCACTAAATGTGAAATGCCGAAGGTTGAAACATCCATACCGCGTCCGTTAACCCCTGAGGAGCTGGATAAGATCCTCAGGGCAAGCAATAAACCGCTGAAAAGGGCTATAAAGATACTTGTTCGCAGCGGTATGCGCCCTGACGAGTTCCACAACTTGCCGTGGCGAAGAGTAGTACTGGGCAAAAATCCGTATATCCATATAACCGTTGATGGGGATTGGCATCCAAAGGCATATACCCAGAGGATGATACCCATCACGGGGGAACTTATGGAGGCCATGGGTAAGCCGGGTAACCCGAGTGACCTGGTCGCCGGTAGGAATGAAGTCGGGTTCTCTGTTAATGCCAACTGGCTTAGAAGGAGCTTCAAAAGAGCCGTGAAAAGAGCCGGGTTAACGGACAGAAGGATAACGGTATACTGCTGCCGGGATACTTATGCGACCAATCTTGCTCTTCAAGGCCATGAAGCGCATACAATTGCCGCGCGATTAGGTCATAGGGATATTACTACGTCCATGAAATATGTGTCCCTTGCCCGGATCAATACGGCAGACATAAAGCTAAACGGCAAAAACAAAACGTAAGCGAAAAGCTTACGGAGATGGCGAAAAAAAGGGAGGTGATTTCTATGAGAGTGATAGAACAAATCTTAATTGGTCGCAAAGAACTCTGCAAACTTTTAGGCGGGGTAAGCATTTCCCATATCATCAGACTGGAACATAATGGGAATCTCGCAAAAGCCAGAGTTCAAATCGGCCAAAGGACAGTACGGTATGAAGTAAAGAGGATTCAAGAACTCATTGAATCCAGAAAGCTGTATTAATAACGCTGTATAACACCAGAACAATGCCTTTATAGTTTGAAAATGCGCATTCAAACTATGAGGCTTTTTTTATGCCCGGATTTCGAAAGTAGACGGATGGTCAAAAGGAGGTGAACGCATATGAAAATAGTTCAAATGTCGGTGACGAGGACGTTCTTGGACAGAAGAGGACTTCCTATAAGCGTTGGGATAACCGCGCAGATGCACGACTGCGATGACATCGGCAGGTGCTGGGTTATCCTCAGGCAGATGCTTGAGGCCAAAACCGCACCAGCCCCCATAGTCTATCAGGTCGAAGATAGCGCAACGCCGCGGAGGCCGTCAAAAGACCAGTGGTACAGGTTAAGACAGCTCCTGGTCAAGAAGAAGCACATAGACAGCGATTCCGATGTGTTCGAATATGTGACGGGCAAACTCGGGACCGAAGATATCGACATGGTCAGCGCCGAGGAGGTTGAAAAGCTGATCAGTGAGCTCGAAGAGAACTAATCCCAGCGCTCAGTTGGTAGAGCAGGTGCCTTTTAAGGCTTAAATGGTTGCCACGCCAGCCTGCTGGCAAAAGTAGTAAGACCGCAGCACAATAAATGAAATGGAGGGATTATGGTAATTACAGATGGGTTCCCGTTTATGAAAAGTGGGTTTCTGATGAAGGGACTTACAAAAGATGTCGATGTCTCGGAAGATGGACACGGCATGGTCAATTACGAGGTAAGCCTCGTACGGAAGAACATGAGGGTAAGCTCCATTGAGCATGTAATCGGAGGCGATGAAAGTCTTCCGGCTGATGTCCGATTAGGCAGCCTCAAGACAGCGAAAGAGGTATTGGATAAGGGAGGTATCCATCAGCTCTTTCACGGCTACAGCTTTACCTTGGAGTCATTCCCGCCCAATAGGAAGAAGCTGATCTGGTGTGAACTGCCACCCCAGAAAGGGATACGCCGGTTCGAGATCGATATCCAGAGAACCTGTGGCGGGGCCAAAGAGCTCAACTATGGGTATGGATGGAGCGCTCCAAAGATGTTCGGGAAACCGACTTCTAAAGGCGAGTTCTCCAGTTGGATGTTTATCAGGCATCCCGTAGAGGTGCTTACGCTCAGGATTAGCTTCCCCAAGGGATACCATTTGAAAATGGGGCCTAAGATCCTGATGTATGACATTAATGGGAATGAATGTTCTTCGCAAGGCAAGAGTAAGTACGAAATGCCTTGTGACAGCATTAATGATCTGCGGCTCATACAGTGTTTTGGAAAGTATTACCAGGTCAGAATCTATAACCCCCGTCTCGGGTTTACTTTCAAAACAGTCTGGAAGCTGCGGTAAAGAATGCATAACCGCCTGCGTAGAATTCCTTTCGTGGAATTACTGTGCAGGCGGGACAGTTCAGTCAGTGCTAAGGAGGATGTCAAAAAGAAGTAAAACAAGTGGGAAAACCTTGCGGCGCCAAAATGGCGCCGCAAACATCACAAGGAGGCCGTATGGTAATAGACAGGTTTAAACTCAAAGCAACCGATTTCTGCTTGCGAAGGGTAACAAAAGAGGTAAGCGTGTCAAAGTCCGGGCACGGGGTAGTGGTATATAGGATTTCGGCGGTTCGGACGAGTCCCGGCGCGAGGTATATTATGCACCGGTTCGGGCCCGAAGAAGGTGTGCCGCCGAAAGTATGCATTCCGGACATTAAGGCCATGAGCCAAAACTACCACAAGCACAAGTTCGGGGAAGTGGTTAACGGCAACACGTTCATGATAAAGGGTATAGCTATCCCAGTTATTAAGGCTCACTGGCAGTTGGCGGATAAGGATGGCAACTCTCAAGCATTTCTCTTGGACACCGTGAGAACCTTCGGCTACGCGGATGAGTTCAGTTATTCCTGGGCATGGTCATTCGAGAGGATGTTCGACAGGAAAACGCCGAAAGGTCTATTCACATCGTATAGGTCATACTATCCGATGGAAGAGTTCATAATGCAATTGGGGTTCGGAATGGAGTATAAGTTCAAAAAAGTACCCCGGATAGTGGTTCTCAATCCCAAGGGAGAAAAGGAGGCAGCAAAAAGGATGCAACAAAGGCCCGAAGCCTCGGAATTCTGCGGTTATGGATACACTGTAGATGACATTGTCTGCAAGTATTATATTGCAGATATCAACTATCCGCAGGAGGATTATACCTACAGGATTGAGTGGGTGGGGAATAACAAGTAGGGAATAATGTACCGTGGACGAAAGGCAGGTGCCATAACGGCTTAAATGGCTGCCACGCCAGCCTGCTGAAATGCTTGATATATCCAATGGAAAGAGGTAAAATCAATTTATGGGGTCAGAAATAACTATCAAGGGGAAATTCTGTCTAGAATAAAATCACACTGTGCGCAAATGGGGTGTGGTTTTTGTTTTATTATTAAAACCTTAGGAACATTAAAGTGAATAAAAAAGAATTATCGGAAAGAGACATTTGTACAAAGTTTATTCTTCCTTCTCTTGTTAAAGCCGGATGGGATGTTGAAAAACAAATCAGGGAAGAAGTGTTCTTCACTGACGGCCGAATATTTGTTAAAGGCAACAAAACAGTAAGGGGAGAACGCAAACGTGCTGATTTCATCCTTTATCTAAAACCCAATATTCCAATTGCAATAATTGAAGCAAAAGATAACAATCATCCAGTTGGCGCGGGATTACAGCAAGCGCTAAATTACGCAAAGATTTTGGATATTCCAATAGCATTCAGCTCAAATGGCGATGGTTTTGTCCAGCACGACAGTTCCGGCTTTTTTCCTGTGCCGGAAAAGCTGCTATCCCTTAATGAATTCCCTTCTCCTGATGAACTTTGGAAAGTTTATAAAAAGTACAAGGGTATAGATACTTCAAAACAGGAAACTATTGCTTCATACGATTACCATTTTGACGGCTCTGGAAGAAAACCAAGATACTATCAGCAAATTGCAATAAATCGTACTGTAGAAGCCATAGCTAAAGGTATAAATAGAATCCTTCTTGTTATGGCAACAGGTACAGGTAAAACTTATACCGCATTTCAGATTATATACCGTCTATGGAAAAGCGGAACAAAGAAAAGAATACTGTTTTTAGCCGACAGAAATGTCCTTATTGATCAAACCAAGCGGGGCGATTTCAAACATTTTAAAGACAAGATGACAATCATCAGGAAGAAAAAGATAGACAAAGCCTTTGAAATCTATCTAGCGCTATATCAAGGTTTAACCAATTATGATGAAGATAAAGATGCATATAGACAGTTCAGCCCTGACTTTTTTGATTTAGTCATAGTAGATGAGTGTCATCGCGGAAGCGCTGCTGCTGATAGCGCTTGGCGCGAAATCCTTCAGTATTTCAGTTCTGCAACCCAGATCGGCCTTACAGCAACGCCACGCGAAACAAAGGAAATCTCGAATATCGAATATTTCAAGGAGCCAATTTATACCTATACTCTTAAACAAGGCATAGAAGACGGGTTCCTAGCTCCCTACAAGGTAATTCGTGTAGGATTCAATGTAGATTTGGAAGGCTATAGGCCAGAGGCAGGTAAAAGAGATCAAGAAGGCAATGAGGTTCCTGATAGAATTTATAATACTAAAGATTTTGACAAAAATCTTGTCATAGATGAACGTACAAAAATGGTTGCCAAAAAAGTTACCGAATATTTAAAGAAAACAGACCGATTCGATAAAACCATAATATTCTGTATCGATGTGGAACATGCAAGCCGGATGCGGCAAGCAGTCATAAATGAAAATCCTGACTTAGTAAAGGAAAACAACAAATACGTCATGCGCATAACCGGTGACGACATTGAAGGCAAAAGGGAGCTAGATAACTTTATTAATCCTGAGGAGAAATACCCGGTCATTGCCACCACGTCCAAGTTAATGTCCACCGGCGTTGATGCCCAAACGTGTAAGCTTATTGTACTCGATTCCAACATAAACTCAATGACTGAATTTAAGCAGATTATTGGCCGCGGTACGCGGATAAGAGAAGATTTCAATAAAACATTCTTTACTATTATGGACTTTCGCAATGTAACAGACCAATTTGCGAATCCCTCTTTTGACGGATATGCTGTCATGATTAAGAGAATCACTGCAGAACAGCCTATTACTGATGAAATTCTTGATAACGAGAATCCATCTCAAATAGATCCTGAAACGGGCAAAGCAATTGAATTTGGGCCCAACGATGGTGTAACCTATCCTGTTCGACCGGAAATAGTCCAAGGTGGCCATATTTTGGATGATATACACAGCAAATTGTACATAGCGGGAGTCGATGTTTCGGTACTTAACGAACGAGTTCAGTACCTGGATCCTCATGGGAAACTGATAATTGAAAGTCTGAAAGATTTCACAAAAGCCGGCATCATCAAGGAATTCCGTTCTCTTGATGAATTCCTAACGCGGTGGAACAGTGCAACTAAAAAGAAAGCCATAGTCGATGAATTAGAAGCGAATGGAGTTATTCTCGAAAATCTCAAAGAAGACGTAGAAAAGGATTTGGATGTGTTTGACTTGGTTTGTCATGTTGCCTGGGATATGCCCGCGCTTACGAGGCGTGAAAGGGCCGAGAATGTGAAAAAGCGCAATTACTTCACAAAATACAGCGAAAAAGCTCGTATTGTGATAGATGCACTTTTGGATAAATATGCAGATGAGGGTATAGAAAACATTGAAGACTTGTCTGTTCTAAAAATTGACCCTTTCAAGAATATTGGTACTCCTTCCGAAATAGTCAGTATTTTTGGTGGGAAAGATGCATATTTAGATGTTATTAAGGAATTGGAAAAACAACTCTACAAGGCGGCATAAATGAAGAATATCGGGAATATTATCAAAAAGCTGCAAAACATTATGTGGAAAGATCAAGGCGTGTCTGGAGATGCTCAACGTATAGAGCAATTGGGCTGGATGATAAGCCTAAAAATACTTGATGATAAGGACAAAGAACTTGAACTGCTAAACGATAAATATGTCTCGCCAATGCCAAAGAAATTACAATGGCGAAACTGGGCCGCTAATGATGAAGGTATGACAGGTGAAGAACTTAAAGAGTTTGTTGACACTAAGCTTATACCACAACTTAAAAACCTTGATGTAAGCTCAGGTAATAAGAGGGCGCTTATTATTCGTGAAATATTTGATGGCACAAATAACTACATGAAAAACGGTACAGTTATCAGGCAAGTTATTAATGAGTTAAACCAGATAGACTTCAATAATTCTGAAGACCGACATATTTTTGGAGATATATACGAAACAATCCTTCGCGACCTTCAAAACGCGGGAAAATATGGAGAATTTTATACGCCCCGCGCAATTACGGAGTTTATTACAGAAATGGTTAACCCTCGCTTGGGCGAAAGAGTGCTTGATCCGGCCTGTGGAACTGGAGGTTTTTTAACCAGCGCAATAGAAAATATTCGTAAACAGGACATAAAGGGTGTAAATGACCTTAAAATCCTTGAAAAGACCATTCATGGTATGGAATTTAAACCCCTACCATTCATGCTCTGCGTTACAAACTTAATTTTGCATGATATCGAAGTGCCAAATATCGATTATACAGACAGTTTAAATAGGGAATACACATCGATAGGACAAAAAGACCGTGTGGACGTAATCCTTGCAAATCCGCCGTTCGGTGCTTCTGTTACTGATGGCGTTGAAACAAATTTCCCGCAAAATTATAGAACCACTGAGAGTGCTGATTTGTTCTTGCTGCTTATGGTTCGGTATTTAACAGAAAAGGGCCGGGCTGGAATAGTTTTACCAGACGGTTCTTTGACTGGCGATGGAGTAAAGCAACGTATCCGCCAACATTTGCTGGAGAACTGCAACCTGCATACCATAGTAAGGCTACCGAACTCAGTATTTCAGCCATACGCAAGTGTTGCCACAAACCTACTTTTCTTTGATAAAGGCAATCCCACCAAAGAAATCTGGTATTGGGAGCATAAACTACCTGAAGGCGTAAAAGCATATAGCAAAACAAAACCAATTCAGAAAAGCGAATTCGGCGAACTTAAAAAATGGTGGAAAAAGCGTAAGGCAAGTGAACAGGCATGGAAAGTCCCAATAAATACTATTGTTGATAATGGCTATAATCTGGATATTAAGAACCCTCATGTTGCTGAAGCAGAGAAAACACATTCAAGTGAAGAGCTTGTTAATATGCTCCATGTTTCGTTTCGTAAAAGTAATGAGTTGTTAGAAAGGCTTAAGGCGGAACTAAAAAATGGTTGAATGGAAACCAATCGAAGAACTTTTTGATTTTGAAAAAGGAACTCTCCAAAGTTCAAAATGTACTGAGGGAAAATATACTTTCATTACCGCTGCTGAAGAGTGGAAGACTCACAGAGAATTCACTCATGATTGTGAAGCATTGGTTTTTGCCATGGCAGCTTCAGGTTCTCTTGGGAGAACTCATTACATAAAGGGCAAGTTCATCTCAAGCGATCTCTGTTTTATTCTCACTCCAAAAAAAGGATTAAAGCTTGACCTATCATTTTATCATCGTCTTTTCAATTCCTTGCGCCAGAATATAGTTAAAAAGACTGCAACAGGAACTTCAAAACTCGCTATTAATCGAACAAATTTTGGGAAATATAGACTTCCATATTTTGATTATGAGCATCAATTAAGCTTTAGAGACAAAATTGAATCAATATCAACTATAAACGAAGAGTTTTCTGACGGAGTAAGTGAACAAATATTGTTTCTCAATAAACTTAGACAGACATTTCTGCAAGAAGCCGTTGAAGGCAAACTCACCACTGAATGGCGGAATCAAAACCCCGAACTGATCACTGGTGATAATCACGCTTCAAAATTACTAGAAATTATTAACATCGAAAAGGAAAGACTTATTAAAGAAGGAAAGATAAGGAAGGCTATATCAACCTTACCAATTACAGAATCGGAAAAGCCGTTTGATTTGCCTGAAGGGTGGCTATGGTGTCGATTAGGCGAATTAGTAAAGAAGATAACCGATGGCACTCACTTTACCCCTCAATATAGAAATGAAGGAATTAAATTTGTTTCGGCAAAAGACATAAAAATGGGGTACTTAACATTTGACAAATGTAGATATATTTCAAAAGAAGCACATGAAGAGCTGTTTAAAAGATGCAATCCTGAGTTGAATGATTTAATAGTTTCGAAAAGTGGTTCGATTGGAACTGTAGTTCTAAATCAATATGCTTATGAATTTAGTCTATTCGAAAGTCTGGCTTTAATTAAATATATTCAAGACAAAATAATTCCAGGATATTTCAAGCATGCTCTTCAATTTGTGTGCAATAATCTAAAAAGAGAAGACATTAGAGGTGTAGCGGTAAAACATCTTCATTTAGAGGTTCTTAGGACGTTATTAGTTGCTTTGCCGCCCATTACAGAGCAGCAGGTTATTGTTGAGCGGATAGGTAAACTGATGAAAAATATTGATGAACTAGAAAAACAAGTCATTGAACGTAAAAATCAATCAGAAATGCTAATGCAGTCAGTTCTGATTGAAGCATTCAATATGTAGGGTATAAGTTGATAAGCAAATAGGTTCACATGTGACTGTTGTAAATGGGAGGGAATATGAAGAAAATAGATTTACATATTCATACAATATCAACAAGTAGTGATGCAGCCTTTTTGTTCGATCTTGATAGATTAAAGGAATATGTCAACAATGCTCATCTTGATGCTATTGCAGTTACAAATCATAACACATTTGATATAGATCAATTTAGAGATATAAAAGATTCAGTTGGTATTCCGGTTTTTCCGGGAATAGAAATAAGTCTAGAAAATGGTCATCTTCTTTTAATTGCGGATGGTAAGGAATTGTCTGATTTTAATTCCCGATGTATGAAATTAGCTGACCGAATAGTCACAGAACATAAATCAATAACAGTATCTGAGCTAATAGAAATATTCCAAGATTTAGCAAAATATATTCTGATACCTCACTATGATAAAATCCCAATTATTAATGAGAAAGTATTAGCTCAATTGAATGCTTATATAACCACAGGTGAAGTCGCTAGCCCGAAGAAATTCATGTATTGTTTAAAAGATGACAAGAGTCTGGTTCCTGTTTATTTTAGCGATTGTAGGATCAAACCAGAATTTACGGAGTATCCTTCTCGGCAAACCTACGTGAATTGCGGTGAAATCACATTTGAGGCAATTAAGTGCTGTTTGCGTGACAAGAACAAGGTTTCACTCTCGCCACAAGAAGGACATTCATCATTTCAGGTTTTCGATGATGGTCAAGAATTATCCACAGGACTGAATGTTATAGTGGGCGAGAGATCAAGTGGGAAGACTTTTACTTTGGAACGTATCAATAAAATATCTGAAAATATAAAATATATTAAACAGTTTGAATTAGTGGAACGAAATGATGAAAAAGACGAGAAGGAATTCAGTAAAATATTAAGCAATAGTCATAGCTTGGTCACTCAAGAATATTTACGTGAGTTTCAACTTGTTGTTAATGATATAGTGGATATTGATATTGAAGAGAATAATAGAGCCGTATCAAATTTCCTGCAATCTCTTGTAAAACATGCTAAGGAATCTGAGCGACAAGACGCGTTTTCGCACGCAATACTATTTGCCGAGGAGATGTTTCAGAATTCAGATTTAAAGGGTTTGGAAGAGCTAATAGAATCTGTTATTCACTTGATAGAGAATGTTGAATATAAAGCAATAATTGAAAAACACGTATCTGTTCAAGTGTTGAAATCCTTAATAATGGAATTAATTCATGAGTATGAAAAAAAGGATGAAGAAATACGAAAAAAGCAATTTCTAAACGACCTAATTAGTGAAATTAAGAAAAGTCTTCAAAGGCGATCAGCTGCAACAAAAATAGATGATGTAGATTTGTATCAGATTGTATTGGAAAAAGATAAAGTCACTAGATTTGCTAATATCGCTAAAATTGTGCGTAGAGATCATAAGATTGTAGATAAAAATCTTCAAGGATTCAAAATTGTTGCAAAAGCAAATGAGTTTACTGGTGCAAGTGAATTAAGGTCTTTGAGTAAATCAAATAAATCTTTTAGTTCTGCATATCAAACATATCAGGATCCATACGGGTACCTTCAAAAATTGAAGGAAATTGACGGGTTAGCAAAGTCAGAATATTATCTCTACTTTACTAGAATACAATATCATATAGATAACAAAGATGGATTTGAAGTATCTGGTGGAGAAAGATCTGAATTCAATTTATTGCAGGCGATAAGTGATGCGCAACGATTTGATATGTTGCTTATTGATGAGCCGGAATCATCATTCGATAATTTATTCCTAAAAAATGAAGTGAATAATATTATTAAAGAAATATCGAAAACTATGCCTGTTGTGCTTGTGACACACAATAGCACAGTGGGGGCGTCTATTAAACCAGATTATATTCTTTATACTAAAAAGGAAGTTATTAAAGACAAGGTTGAGTATCGCATATATTCAGGATTCCCAAATGATAAGGAATTAGTGGCTAGAGATGGAAAGAAGATTAATAACTTAGATGTAACACTGAATTGTCTCGAAGCTGGGAAACAAGCATATGATGAAAGAGGGAGGATTTATGCAAATCTTGAAAATTCATGACGGTAAGGGAAGTTTTAGTCTTGATGGTGTGCAGTGGAAACCAATAGATGAAATAGGCAAAGAGGACTTAATGAGTATGGTGGATTCGATTTTGAAATCTGCCATTGAAATGGATGTATACAACGAAGCAAATCTTGCTAATCAGGCGCATCAAATTATCTACAAAGGTATCTATGATAAGCTTACAGCTCTACAAAAGGACAAAAACAAGTTTAGAGATGAAAGTCATAGATTATATCTAGATGCGATAAGAAAATACGAGAAAAAAGAAGATATTAAGGAGAAGGTTCAAAGTTAGGCAATACGTTGTTCAAGATATTTATTGAATAAATGGGACGGTATAAGTTTAAAGTAAATGCTGTAAGACCATCCTACACTAAGAGTTCCAGTGACACAATATTTATTGTTAAGTAAATATGGAGGCTATCATGTCTCAAGATACAATCAAATGCCCTAAATGTGGGGAAATAATCAAGCTATCTGAGGCTATATCTCATGATATGGAAATTTCTATTAAGACTAAACTTGAAAAGGAATTTGAAGGCAAGCTTATTGAAGAGCGGAAGCAATTACAGGATAAGGCTAAAAAGGTGGCTTTAGATTCGGTTAAAGTAGAGTTATCTGATCTCAAGGAGCAGGTGGCGGAGAAGAATAAGAAGCTGGAAGAAAGCCAAAAGCTGGAGCTTGAACTTCGCAAGAGAGAAAGGCAGATAAGTGAAAAAGAAGAAACCCTTAAAAAGGAATACGATGATAGGGAAAGCAAGCTGAAGGGGCAATTGCTGCAGGAGAAAAAGCAAATAGAAGAAAGGGTGAGAAAAGAGGTTGAAAACAACCAGAATATTCAGGTTGCGGATCTGAAAGAGCAGTTAAACGAAAAAACACAGAATCTTGAAAAAGCCCGCCAGCAGGAATTAGAGCTTCGCAAGCAGCAGCGCAAACTGGAAGAAGACCAAAAGGCTTTTGAGCTTGAGATGGCCCGCAAGCTGGATGCCGAAAGACAGGTTATATCCGAGAAGATAACCAGGGGTATAGAAGAAAGTCATAGGCTTAAAGACGCGGAAAAAGATAAGCAGCTCACCGATATGTTAAAGCAGATCGAAGATTTGAAACGGAAGGCCGAGCAAGGGTCTCAGCAGGCCCAGGGTGAGGTTCTTGAACTTGAATTAGAGAACATGCTTAAAGAAAGCTTCCCATTTGATGAAATAATTCCGGTTTCTAAAGGCGTAAGGGGTGGAGATGTAATTCATACCGTAAAAACACAATCTGGCCGGGTATGTGGTAAAATACTTTGGGAAACAAAAAGGACAAAGGACTGGAGTGATAAGTGGATACAAAAGCTGAAAGATGATCAACGTGAAGCGAAAGCTGATTTATCAGTGATAGTTTCAGAAGTTTTACCAAAAGGATTGAATCATTTTAGACAAATAGAAGATGTGTGGGTTACGGATGTTCCGTCTACATTGAGTCTTGCGCTAGCTTTAAGGGTTGTATTGACTCAAGTTGCAAAAACACAAGAAATTCAAACCGGAAAAGAAGAAAAGAAAGAAATAGTATATAACTATTTAACAGGAGTAGAGTTTAGAAATCGCATCCAGGCAATAGTAGAATCCTTTGTCATAATGAAAGGTGATTTGGACTCAGAAAAGCGGGCAATGGGAAAAATATGGGCACAAAGAGAAAAACAAATAGAAAAAATCACCTTAAATATTGCCGGAATGCATGGCGATTTAGAAGGAATAGTTGGTGCTTCTTTGCCAGCGGTCAAAATATTAGAATTATCGGATAAGATTGAAAAAGAGCCAAGCTAAGTTATGTTGCGCTCCGATATGCTAAAACTCACCCCGATCACTTTTGATAAATACCTCAACGAGCATGCCCCTTGCGCTCAAAAGAAAGTCGAAATAGACCTAACGGAAATCCAATTGTCGGAGAATATGAGGGATGTCCTTTTTAACCCCGGCTGGGATAATAAGAAATGAAGAGCATTTACATAGCTAAAAGGAGTTGACATGCAGGGCATTTCTACAAATAAAATGATCAAAGAGCTTCTTAAAGAAGCGAATAAGCCTTTGAACATGCTTGAATTGATATCTGAAATAGAGAACAGATATAAAGTCAAAAAGACCAAACAACAGATAAGAAACGCTCTGAACGCGTATGACTGCAAAGATATAGTCCGTGTTAGCGAAGGAATGTATGATTTATTAAGCCGGGTTATTAACGGGAATTATTTCAGATACTCGCTCACAGATATTGATGTTGAAAGAGGCATTTTATCTTGCGACAGGGAATTACAGTTTATCTTTAATTCTGTTTTTAGAGTTGATAACCTGCCTATTGCGCTGCGGTCGGCGAATGGGGACATAAGTTCAAAAATAACGTTTTACGGCGGCGAGGCAACGCCCAGAAGAGCAATCGAAGGATTCGGCATCTGGTTCAAACAATGGAATCTTTGTCCCTGCGATGACGTAATTATCAAAGTGGTGGATTATGACGCTGCAATATATGAAATTGTACCCCAAAAGAAGGAATCAAGAAACGAAGAACTGATACTCAGAAAGAACAAAGAAACCGCTGATATTCTTCATGAAATTGCGAGCAGGACAGATATAAAAGGCGGCTGGATCGATATGCTCACAAAACGGGTTACGTGTGAGTATTCATACAAAGACAACTGTCCGCCGGATACCATATCAAGGATAGCAGCAAGTGATAATAGGTTTTATGAAGTCAAAGGCGTATTGGGAGAGATATACTTGACAAGCAGCCGCAGCTCAAGAACAAATAAAGCCGCTATAGCCTTACCTAAGGCGTACACAAATATATTTCAGTTTAGGATTTCTCTTGATGAAATCAGGCCTACTATCTGGCGAAGAATTCAGGTGCCGTCAAGTTACAGTTTTTGGGACCTTCATGTTGCTATACAGGACGCAATGGGGTGGCTTGACTGCCATCTTCACGAGTTTCAGATTAAAGACCATATTTCCGGTAATAAAGCTTATATAGGAATCCCTGATGAAGATTCAGATCTTATGACAGGTAGGAAAACTCTCGAAGGATGGAAGGAGCCTATCGCAGAATGGTTTAGCTTTGAACACAATACAGCGAAATATGTCTATGACTTTGGCGATGACTGGAAACATAATATTGAACTTGAGAAAATTATGCCTTGTGAAGAAAATGTCAAATATCCAAGATGTATTGGAGGCGAATGCGCATGCCCGCCTGAAGACGTTGGAAGTGTTTCAGGGTATTTTGAGTTAATTGAAATAATGAAAATTCCATCCCATCCCGGTCACAAGGAAATGGTGGAATGGATAGGTAATGACAATTTTGACCCGGCGCAGTTTGATCTTAAAGAAGTGAAGTTTGACGACCCTGACGAACGGTTTAAAGTGGCGTTTCACAAAAGATAATTATACAAATGTTGGAACTTTAGATATGGAATCTTAGTCGCAAGATTATTATAAAAAGGCAGTAATTTATGACTATACAACCAAGACTCAATATTAACACCCGGGTTTAAGGATCTTGCCCTAAGGCTCGGCCTCTTTTCTTTTGTATGTAAAATAGCTAAAATCGACAAAAGATACATTATGGTGTGCCTTGCAAGGCATAGAGTACTCGTCGGTGAAAGACCGACTCTGGTAATTTCCAGAAAGCCAGATAGCTAAATCCTGATGCACTGGGTGACCGGATGCGTCAAAGCGGATGAAATCTCAGCGAATGAGATGCA
>JBDRNC010000011.1:0-59480 GCA_043811535.1 Elusimicrobiota bacterium | reverse complement strand
AATACGCCGTGGCATGTATATTCCGGGAAGTGCGATGCGTTAGCCGCAGCAAACGTTGCATAGAAACGGCGGTTCTTTCAAAAAGAGGTTTACACCTTAAGAAAAGTCAAAGACTGGCCTTGACAAACCCGACCACTTTAGAAAGACTTAGAGAGTTAAGAAATATTTATGACCCTTTTGACAGGATAGTGCTTAACGAATTTGAGGTTGAGCATTACAGGAATGTAAAAGGAGTCAAGCTGAATGAAGACAAGTATTACAGGAAGTTAGGCAAGATTATAGAGAAATTATACGGGAAGGCGTAAGCCTTCCATTTAAATTGCCATAGCCAGCTCATACTCGCTTGCGCTCTAATTCGCAGGATGTTTCACTCGCTCATTGAGGTTCGCATCATAGAGGGCTATGTTATAGTGCGTGATATGCGTAGCTTAACGGCTTCGCCGTTATGTTTTTTTGTTAGTCGCACTTCGTGCGCTATTATGTATCAGCCCTTCGGGCTGTTTAGTTAGTCTTTGTGAAGATTGATTTCGGGTTTTGGGTTAGTTTGAGATTAGGTGGGTGGTTTAAGGGTTGTATGGGAACTTTAGTTCGCCACGTGAATGATAGGATTGCCTTTCGGGCGATATGTTTGTAGTGCTCTAAAGAGCGTTTTTATGTGTTTTTTTAGGTTATTAGGGTAGTTGATAGGTTTTTAGGTAGGTTTTAGGGTCGCTGTGCTCTACAACGTTGTTGCAGGGATGAGTGGGGGAGTGGGTTAATGAAGCCTGAAAATGCAAATGCACAAATGCAAACAAGGGAAAGAAAAGGGCAGTTTTTAGACATGCCCAGGTCCTCCCCCACGCTTCCTGTCAATCCCCCAGCTGCTGTTGTCCCCCATTTAGCACTGCTCTTTTTCCAGCGGCCCTGTTGCAGGAAGCATTTTATCAATCTCCCTTTCAAGAATTGAATTTACAATCTCTGTCATTGGCTTCTTCATTGCCCTTGCGACCCCGTAAATCTTGGGAATCAGTGTGTCCTTGATCCTTGGGCTGTACAACAACTTCATTTGCGGTTTCATCCGGCCTCCTTTCAGTATTGCTCAGCAAGCATGATTGTGAGCACCAAACCATAGCCTTCCTCTCCATTCAGGTCATCTATTTTCCAGAATATCTTCCTTTCCTTGAAAACAAACGAGCCAAAATCATGCTCTTTCCATGGGTCATTGCCTTCATTAAATTCATTGAAATCCTTAACCTTCTGCATGATTTCAGCAACTTCCTTGTCTGAAAATCCATCATAAATGCCTGATGTGACAACAAGAGCATCTGGCTTCGAAACACACGGGATTTTGCTTCTCAGAAGGTCATTTCTTTGCATTTTATCCATGCTGTTTTTCTCCCCTTTCCTCATTTCCCTTGAAACAAATTCAACTGCTTTCCTGTAATTGTCATCATTTATTTTCAACATTTTCCAGAACATTGAACCCGGCAATCTGTTAAAGAATGCCTCTTGCTTTCTTGACAGCAACTCCTCTCTTTCATTCATTATTTCTTCCATAATCACCCCGCGAAGCAAAGATAAAACAGGCTGTCTGCTTTATTATTAGTCCTTCAGCATGTGAAGGGATTTTGGATAAACAACTGCTTCTGTCCTGAAACTCTTTTTGCCGTTGCTGGACAGGTTTGTTGTTGCTAACTTTCCGCTGAACTCAACAATGAATCCCAGTTTATCCCTTGAAAATATCTCCTGGACTTCATCAACAGGATTGAATATTATGCATGGAATAAAATCGACCCTGGGCTTTCCACTGGAATCCAGCTGACCGTTCACGGCAACAACTGTGAACCTGAGCGCAACTGTCTTGCCTTCATTTAAAAGTAAAGGCTCTGCAACCTTGATAACTTTTCCCGAACACGAAAAACTGTTCATAAATAACACTCCTTGTATGCAAACAGCCTGTTTTTCATAATTCTGAATACATCAAAAGAATTTCACTATTTTGGGAATATAATCCCGTAAAAAAGCATGAATTGAGTCTGCTTATGAGACTCGCATGCTTTTTGAATTGAGTTAAATTACGAAATGAAAGGAAGTATTTAAGGAGTGTCCTGAAAGTGAATCGCTTTATAGAGGATCTGAAAAACAGCAATTGAAACAAATGGTTCCTTTTCTGATAATTCTGCCCTGTCCGGCATGGACATACTCGATTAATCTTTCCTCGTCCCCTTCACCGCATTTCTCACAGGTCCTTTGACTGCAATGTTTTTCTTCCATTTTGTTCTGCTCTCCTTTTTGACTCATTGACTAACTCCGCGACTTTCGCGCTTAAAACAGAGAAGAACTCCGGGGAAATGCTCATTCCCTTTGTCACTTCCCTGATCCTGCTTTCAACTATCAACAGCTTCCCCATTCACCAGCACAGGAAATCTGCATAAAAAGCCTTGTCCTGAAACACAGGCAATAAACAACCAAGAATCAGGACATTCTTTTTAAGGAAATGCTTACCACTTTAGAGAGATGAAATACGAAATACTTGAAGAGAAACTGAACCCTGACAGCAAATACAGCAAGGGCTTTCTGCCGGCATACGCAAACAAAGAGGATTTGAGCCTGCTGAACAGGTTTATTGAAATGCAGTCCAAGGCTGATTACACTGACGAAATTGACCTTCTGTTTTCCGACAAAACAGCACTGGCAAAAAGCTCTGTCCTGAATATAATTTCCCAGATAAAGGAAAGAATAGCCATAAAGGAAAACAATCTCAAAAACATCGAATACGGCATAAGCAACCAAAGGACAAGGCTATTCAACATCGAGGACCTTTTTGCAAACAGCTATTCCTTCGATGTAACAAAGGCAAAGAACGATATCGAGAAAGCAATAGAAAGTTCAGAAAAGGAAAAAAGAGAGCAGGAAGTATCATGCTGGCGCGATCTTGCGTTGTTAAGAAAAGATTTAATGTTCGGCATGAATGAATACAAGTCAAATTCAAGAAAGAAACAACTGATTACAGGAAGCAGCCTTGAGGGAGTGGTGCAGTATGAATAACCTTACACCGGAAGAAATATGCAAGAAGCTCAAGCCCGTAATTGGAAAGAGAGCTGATATTCTCTGGAAAACATACCTTACAGAAGACTGGAAAGGCAGAAAAGAACTTGAGGAACTATTGCAGGTTCTATATTTCAAGCACCTTCAAAAAGATGTCAGCAACGAGCCTATTCTTCTAAGCCCGCCCGACAAAGAATCAGCAAAAGGAGAATTTCCTATTGGAAATGTCCTGTACAACAATAAGGAAGTGTGTTCTGTTGGCCTGAATGAAAGCGATTTTGTGAAGCAGATAGGCATATTCTCAATTACAGGCGAAGGCAAGACAAATCTGGCCATGATTCTTGCCCTGAATCTGCTAAAGAAAAAGATACCCTTCATAATTATTGACTGGAAAAGAAGTTACCGCAATTTACTGAGTCTTTCAGACAAATTCCCTGAATTGAAAGATGTGCAGATATTTTCTGTGGGGCGTATGACTTCTCCATTTTTCTGGAACCCTTTCAGGCCGCCGCCAAATGTTCACTGGAAAACATGGCTTGCAATAATAACAGAGGCGCTTGAAAGATCGCATCTTGCAGGAATGGGCGTAGCTGATTTCTTCATGAAACTGTATGAAAAGAAATTCAGTGAAGCAGGATTTACAATCGGTCAGCCTGACAAATACCCCAACTTCTATGACGGCCTCAAGGAACTCGAAAAAACACACGCTTATGCAAGGGAACTGCTCTGGAAACAATCTGCTTCAAGAGTATTGAAAAGCTTTACTTTTGGCCCCCATGCTGTCTGTTTTAATGTCAGGCATCCCATTAAACTTGAGGAATTGCTCGAAAAGCCTGTAATATTCGAGCTTGACCAGGAACTTCCAAAACCATTGAGAACTTTCTTTACTGAAATCATATTAAGGTGGATTCATCTTTACAGGCTTTCACAAATGGAAAGCGATAAACTAAGGCATGTTCTGTTCATCGAGGAAATACATAATCTCTTTCCGAAATCCAAAATAGAGAAGGAATCTCTCTCGTCGCTGGAAAATGTATACAGGGAGATACGTGGATTTGGCCAGGGCCTTGTCAGCATAACTCAGCACACAAGCTTACTGCCTATTTACATCCTCGGCAACTGCCACACGCAGATAACTCTCGGATTGCAGCATGGCGATGATATTTATGCCTCGAAGAAGTCATTGTTTCTTGCCAACGGCCAGGAAAACTACCTTGACAAGCTGAAAGTCGGCGAAGGGATATTGAAAATAAAGAACAGGATTGATCCCTGTCACGTCAAATTTCCCCTTGTACCTATCACAAAGGGGCTTATAACCGATGAAATAGTAAAAGACAGTATGAAGGGGTATTTCAGCTCTTCCAGCCCCGCAAAAAGGGATTTCAGCGTAAATAAGGGTATTTCAACCCGCCATGATACTCTGCCCCATAGCAGTGAAAAAAGTGAAATACCCCCCGAAAACAGAAAATTCATGATAGATGTTTACGAGAATCCAACATCAAACATAATCGAAAGGTATGACCGGCTCGGGTTGAATGTAAGGGAAGGAAACAAAATCAAGAATCAGCTGATTGATGATGGATTAATTCATGCAGGAAAGATAACAACAGGAAAAGGAATGATAAAGGCATTGCATCTAACTTTCAAAGCCACTGATTTACTGAACAAAGCCGGACATAATGTAAAATACAGCAATGAAAGTCTTGAGCACAGGTACTGGAAACACAAAATCGCTGAATACTACAGAAACAAAGGCTATTCTATAAGAATTGAAGAACCTGTCAACGGGAATGCTGACCTGCTAATAAAGAAAATCAACGAAAGCATTGCAATAGAGATTGAAACAGAAAGCAGGAGAGCAGTTGAAAACATCCTAAAATGTCTCAAGCATGGCTGTGATACTGTCATATCCATTGCAACAAGCCAGGACACTGAATCAAAAATAAATGAAGAGCTTAAAAAAGCAGGGCTGATTAACACCAAAAAAGTGATTGCTACCAGCGTCGCGAATTTCGTATAGTCACTTCCCCACACCCGTGTTTCAGGACAATATATTTAAAGAAAAGTGTTTTAACTCCATAATTACGATGACAAACGATAATCTTGAAAAGAAATGCCAGAAATCAATAACAAAGATAGACCACAATGTTGAAGAAATAAAGCATATCCTGAGCCACATGGTAGCATCCCGTAAATACTACTACACCTGCAACGGATATGACAAAAATTCAGAGTATTACTAAAATGGAATACAGAAAATATGAATCTTTAAGTGAAAATTACAAGGACATAAATAATTTGAATAATCATTTACCGGCATGGTTTAGTATCATCGCAGAACATTATATGAACAGGAAAAAGTATTTAAGCAAAATAGAGCAATAACCTGAAATTTCGCTTCTACAGCGCCTATAAACCCGAAGCCCGCACAGTGCACAAGTCGTTTGGCTTCCGCTCGGGGCGTTAAACTACTAGTATACTTCGAAGGCTTTATATAGTAGTGGCCATATTCTTATTTATGAAGCCTGCTAAGGATATCCACAGCTACAACCTGAAATATGAAAGAGCAAAGGAATACCTTTCTAAGGTAGAAATTTCTGCAAAAAACAAAAAGATGATAGAGAAGTTTGATGAGGCATGCCAGCTTGAAGGATTAGGAATACCTAGAAGGTTAAAGCTAATAGGAAGCCTGATAATTATTGTAAAAGACTATCTTAAAAAAGATTTTGATAAGGCTGATAAAGATGACCTCAAAAACACTGTTCTGAAATTGGATTCAAAAGAAGATTATTCCCCGTGGACTAAACACAGCTATAAATCTGTTATCAAGAAGTTTTATAAATGGCTTGTTTTCGGAGATGATTACAAGTTCAAACTGGAATATCCTGAAATAGTAAACTGGATACGAGTCCATGTAAAAAGAAAAGAGCAACCGAAAGTACAGGCTTCCGAAATACTGACTGAAAAAGAAGTCGAGAAACTGATTGATTCAGCAGAACATCCCAGGGACAAAGCCTTTGTTGCAATGCTTTACGAATTAGGGGCAAGAATTGGCGAAATAGGGACATTAAGAATAGGAGATATTTCCAAAGACAAGTATAGCCTTATAGTAGATTTAAACGGCAAGACTGGGCACAGGACACCAAGAATAGTAGAATCAGTGCCTTTTGTTACAGCTTGGTTAAATGAACATCCTTTCAGGAACGACCCAAGCACGCCGTTATGGGTAATGATTGGAGACAGAAATAAAAACAGAAGAATGGAGTACCAGACTTTCAGAGCAGTCGTATTAAGGCTTGCTAAAAAGGCAAAACTTAAAAAAAGAATATACCCTCATTTATTTAGACACAGCAGAGTAACACACCTATTAACAAATAAGCAAATAAATGAAAGTCAGGCAAAGGTATATTTTGGGTGGACACCAAGTAGTAATATGCTTTCAGAATATTCTCACCTGATTTCGCAAGATGTCAATAATGTAATACTTGAGATTCACGGAATAAAACCGACAGAGGAAAAGAAAGATCCAAAGGTAAGGCAATGCCCACGATGTAAGATTCTTGTAAGAAAAGACTTCTTGTTCTGCCCATCATGCAGTTCTCCAATAGACATGCAGACAGTCATTAAAATTGATGAACAAAAGGCAGAAATTGATCAAATAACAAAAAAACTGCTTTCAGAAGATATTGAACTAAAGGAACTGATTACAAAAAGAATAATTGAAAAGGGATTAAGTAAAGAACTAGTAAAATTATATATCAAAAACAAAAAGAATCATTCTTAACTCTGCAATAGTTCCTTAATTCTCTTCGCCTTCTCTGTCGGCACATAAACCGGCGCGCTGTTCTCAATAACCTTTCTCACAAGCGCGGATTTAAGAAATTCGCCGATAATCCTGTATTTATAGCTTCTCGGCGTGCCCTTTATAGTCTCGGCACGCGCCCTGTAACGATTGGAAATGGTAGTAATACGTCCTTTTTCAACAATATCACCTAATATTGCCCTTTTCCGCTTGCCACAGGCTATTTTACCGTAGAGACCCCAGTCAATATCAGGCTCAGAGTAGTCATATTTTATATGCAATGGCTCTGAAAGCCTTTTTGCAATACTCTTCCCCTCTTCTGAAAGGCCATAAACCCTGCCTTCTTTGATTAAGGGAGTTAAGCATATTACTAAATTCCTTTTCAAAAACTCTCCGAGCCTGATATTGCTGTTGATTGACGTAAAAGCGGCACTTTTCGCGTTGATTTCGGATTTTATCATAGGTCTATCAAAGGACAAAAGAAATGCCTTTCGCCGGGCGTTTCCAAGGACCCACTCGTAGCTATCATCCTCATTTTGCATATAGCTGTTTCAAAATTCATATTAAAAGGCATTGTCCTAAAAGACAGGCAATATCTATCTGTTTTCTTCCAATATTATATCGATGGTTATCGCTTTACCTGTAGACATACTTTTACGTACTATTTTATAACCCTTTTTCCATACAATCATATTATATGATCCATGAATAATCCAGTCCATTCTATATTTTCCATCTTCCGAGCTATTAACCGATATAATTTCTTCATCTTCTTTAATGAGTTTAATCGTCGCATTCGATACAGGATGTCCATCTACATCCGTTATAGTTCCAACTATAGAAATCTTCATTTCTTCGGCTTTATTATCCGTTTGATCTTTAGCTTGAGTTTGCTCTGATTCTTTTGAAGAATCTATTTTTTCAGTTTTTGATTTATTTTGGTTGGTGTCAAAATACCAATTTATCGCGAGATTACATACTATTTCTATTCCATCGGCAATAAAATCCTTATTCATTGCCTTACTTTGAACATTTATATAAGCCGGCCCTATATCTGCACCAAAGCTCAAATTATTATTAATAAAATACTCTCCGCCAATAAACGGCATAATAATCCATCCATTACCTTGGAGTGAATCTACGTCAAATGTCAAACAATCGGCTTCAACTCCCGCAAAGCCTAATACATAACCCTTTGAATAAAAATTATAATAAAACCTTCCGCCATATATGCTTATACCTGAATCAAAAGCCCCACGCAACTCAATACTCGTTTCTTTTCCTGCTCCATACTTCAGGGAAACATAAGGATATCCTATACCCAAGCTCAGCCTTTCTGATACACTTACAGCATGAATTTGATTAGTGGCTATAAGAATAATTGAAATAAGCAATAATGCCAATAAAACCCGATATTTTATTTTCATAATTTATCACTTCTCCTTTTTTGGTAATATTTCATTCATTGATTGTCCTAATCTGAGCGAGTATGATATAGAGGGATCAGTAGATATTGAGTTATTGACGGTAATACGCCTTGTAGTTCCATCCAGCTCAAATATGTTCCAGTATACGCCGCTGCCTGAAGTAGGCACATTATAGGTGGCAATGTAACCATCCTTATCATAAACTTCCACATATGCTCCTGAAGTAGTCAACGAACCCGTGCCGGCATAATGATGAACAGAATATTTGTAAGTTCCAGGATAAAGTGTCTTAATTGTGACATTTTCAGGACCCCAGCTTGTAGTATCATCAAAATCCAGATTTGCATAGGGCGCTGAAGTAAGGCTTCCCTTACTCATAAAATAAATATGATATGCTGTTCCTGAAATAGCAGGCGTCCATAAATGTGAATCAAGATCAAACGGATTTTCATCCCAGTATAATGTAAATCTGTATTCATATTCAGAAGAAACCAACTGCTTCAAAACTATGTCCTGATTTTCAAAGATTAAGCCATATATGCTTGTTGGTGGTATTGAAACATTCAGATTAGTTTGCTGATATCCTATTTTACACACCACTAATGTTATTGTTGTATGTTCAATTGTATAAAGTGGTATCTCTGAAAATGAGTATTTCCCATCGCTCGAAGTTGTTATTTTTGAGCCATTAGGAACCAATGCAACATCTGCACCTTCGACCAGCAGACCATGGTCATCAGTAATCTTGCCGCTTATGCTAAAGGAACGCACAGTGGATGGAAAAGGGGCGTTTGGATCTCGCGGATAGATTACTGGCAGTACGAAGGCTGATAAGAAGACTGGTCCTGGTTTATATATGTCGAACATATCTGAATCATTATAACCCATGACTTTGTATAATATATACCAATACTCATGAGTTGCAGTATTTAAAAGCCCGAGAGTACCAGTTACTAAAAGTATTCCGCTTAATAAGGGACATGGAATACTTGCCACAGCTGCCCCTGCAAGATAACCCACTGCCTCTCCTGCAACAAAATCTCTCACATTTATTTGAAGGTCTTTTAAATAACTACTTCTCCAAAAAGTAAAATAATCGGGATTCGTTAGGATGTAACTAGATATTTTAATAGGAACATTATCTGTAAATAGGGGGTATCCCTCATCACCATTAATGCTTGCCTTTACAAAAAGAGGTATTTCCTTGGTTAAATAACTGAAAACAGCTTTTCGTGGAGCACCCGAGGAAGTCTGATTTGTTTTCTCGTAGCAGTTAACAATCCTTGGCAAATATCTTCCTTTGGTGTCTACTATCAGATATGCCCCTTCCTTGCATTCTTGGTCAGTTATAAGAATTACCTTTATGTCATTTACCGGTGTTGCTGTCTGCTGGTTTACAAGTCTGACAGTAACAGTCTCACCATTTGGCAATGTAAATGACACTTTCCCATTGGAATCAGAAATCTTTTCTATTGTAATTATTTTTTGCTTTTCGGAAGTAATTTTTTCTTTTAAATCCTTAATTTTTTTCCTTACAGCACTTGTCATGCCAAAATGTATGTCTGCAAATGAACATGGAACAAGAATGAGTAAAATGCTTAAAAAAGACATAATTTTTCTATACACAATATTATCCTCCTTTCAAATATTAGCGATAAAGCTTTTCAACCGCTTTTTTCGCGTCCGAATTCATCACGCTTGCGTAAACCTCTGTCACGCGGACAGACGAATGACCGAGTTGCTCCTGGACAAGCCGGAGATTGTGGCCGCTTGACACATACAAATGGCTCCCATAGGTATGGCGAAGACAATGAATTGAATAATGGCTTGCCAGCCCTGCTCTCGCCATGCACCTTTTAAACGCTTTCTGCAAGGCCCTTGTAGTCAGTTTCCTGTTATTTTCCTTTGTCAGAACATAAGAATCAGGGTTTATGCTCTGCCCCATTTTATGCTTCCAGTCAAGAAACCGCTGACAGCATTTCTTAAAGAACTTGCTGATTACAATTGTCCTTTTCTTGTGCCCTTTACCCACAACTGACATCGAGCATTTTTCATCATTAACAAATAGATCAGAACATTTCATATTCGCCATTTCAGCGACCCTAAGCCCTGCATTCAGCCCAACCTCAACCATAAACCAGTCCCGGACAGGAAGATATTCATACCGCGATATCGCATTATCACGTGCATTGATACACCATCTCCTGAGCTTCCTGATCTCCTCTTTGGCAAGATACTTGCTCTCATCCAAAGTCCAGTTATGTCTCTTTTTCCTCGGTTTTCCCGGTGCAGAATTCATCAGTTTTCTGAACTTCATGGAAATAGGAAAAAACGCTTAATTATAAGCTTTTGCATGGATTAACGACGGTGTTGTTGGAGTGGATTAAGAAGGAGGTGGTATTGTGTACTTATAGGTCAATAGCCGTATTTTAGTATTATCATTTGGCGAATTATTATAAGTATAATTTATCGACGGTATTTTAGGAAGGAGTCTTCTATAAAAAGAAAAAAGTTCGCCTTACTGATGAAAGGCGAACTATGTGAATATGCTATCAAAATCAAACTGATTTATCAATATTCAAGAAATCTAAATCAATAATTCTTTCCTAATTCTAATTGTACTATCTTGAAGTCCTCTTGCTATTATATCAACATATTCATTATATATACTCAAGGCAGTATTTTTTAAAGGCAAATCTTTAATTGATTTCATTTGTTCCTTAACGATATCAGGTACTCCTTCGAGATCATCCATTGTAATGATTTTCACACCTTCTTCATTTCTTAATAATTTCCATTCCTTGTCATCTGACTTATGGGCATCCAAATACTCAATATCTTCTTTATTCATTCTGGGCCATAAATAATAGAACTGACTTTTAGGAAAAAAATATTTTGTAAGATACATCTCACCTACTGCTATATGTCCGGCTCTCTGAGAGGACTCAGTAAAATTTCTTTTCATCCTTCCAGAGTATTTTATAATATAACCCTTTTTTATTATTGTTGACCTGCTTTTAGCAAATTTCGTCCATGAGCTACCATACTTTTCCCTGAAAGCCTTTCTGAATATTTTAAGCATCGAACGTAACTTTGAACAAAGGAATATTTTAAGTTTAACTTTGTTATTATATACAGATATAAGTCTCTTCAGTTCATCCAAATCATCTATAATAAGATAAACTCCCTTTTCATATTTAGAAGCATAATAAGCCATTCCAAATAAATCTTCCTGAATTTTATCTGCACCTTTTTTAAGATAATAAACGCCAATCAGCCCGGCTTTTACAGCACCTAGTGCATGATGAAATCTTTGATATTGCGCATTCCCTGATGAACCCCTATTTAGCGCATCAGTCCCCTCAAGTGCTATCGCTGGAATAACAGAAACATTTTTTCCAGTTAATGGATCTTTCCATTCCCCGTCTTTTAACCAACAGGCATCGCAAGAACCATAGGATACTCCATTAACACCAAAAGTTAGACCACCTTCGCTAAATGGTTTTTGGTCATCATTACTCGATTCGGGGAATATTCTTAGTGTAAGTCCAGCAAAAGTGGTTCCTATTTCCCGGGATAACTCTCTTTTAATTATTTCATCACTGGACTGAGCCATTGCAAACCACCTCAATTTTCTTCATAATTTCATCAAAAGAAAGAGAGTTGACGAATTCAATAATATCTTTTACACAAGTTATTTTTCTTTTCTTCTTTTCCTTATAAAATATTAGGAACTCATCATTTGTCAAATTAGCAACAAGATAATACTTAATATAATTGGTTAACCACATAACATATTCAGACTGTTTATTAACATCATATAATACATCCGAAGACTTTCTATCAATTATTTTAATAGTATAATCTTTCCCGATTGTGATCAAACCACATTTTGCATTTGAAGGTCTAATCTTAAATGGATGTATTTCAAAACATTCATTAAAGTATTTTGTTCTGATATATTTTTCAATTTGCTCTGACATTTGAGTTGTACTAGTTTTTGCTTCACCCACTATGCAATAGGGGCTATCAGCAGATCGAAATGTTTTAACACGCAAACCCAATCTGATTAAGGAAAGCTCTATTAAATGGATTTTGTTGAATGCTATTCTTGAATTTATTAAATAACCGCCAAAATCAGGAGAACCAGTGTTGTGGCTTAGAGGTATTTGATTTTCTACAATATAATTTCTTGTTTTCATTGCCTCGCAAGCCAAGTATTCCATAAAGGGTTCCATGCCATTGCCTTTTTTGGATTTTTCGATGCGTTGTATTATATAATTTGTCGAAGGTTCTTCCAATTCAGATACGAACTGCTTTAGTATTGATTGTAGTTGCATTTCTGATTTAAATTCAACGGGAACGATAATTTTATCTGAATTAAATAAATATACCTTAGATTTTGAAATTATATAGGGCGTATTTGTCAAAGTAGTGTGTTCAAATAGTCCGGTTATAAGATTATAGTCTAAGGCATTATAAAATATCTTCAATAAGCCCTTAGGGGTGAAAAGATACAGGGGATCATCTAAATAACCTGCCCCTGTTACAGAAGAATAAATGAAAGCTGTAAATGGATCAACCCTAACGCCATCGCCAAGTTTGGTTTTTACAATCTCATAACCAAAATTCTTATGCATTATTTTGATATATTCTTTAGCGCTAATTTCCATTTTTCATCATCCCCATCATTTCGCCAATCTTTTTAATGGTTAAATGTGATATATCTATTTGATACTCATTAAAATAGAGTTCATTAATCAATGTTACGGCAAGTTCATCATAAACCATTGATGGATCTGAAATATTGTAACTAGTTAATATATTCGAAAGTACTTCTTGTATTGAAAACTCTCTTAAATGCGTTGGGGTATATTTGCTCTTAATAAATGTAAGATACAAATCTGTTTTAGGTGAAAACTCAGCCCAATTTTTATTATAAGAATTACCATTTGTATCTACTATTTCAGTATTTTCAAGCAGGAAATCATATTTCTTGAATATATCTAAAACTCCTTTCCATATCTTAAACTCTTTATTATGAAAGCAAAGAGTATATCTCTTGCCAGGTTTTAGTACCCTGTTAGCCTCAATAATACTTTTTTCAAGCAATTTAAGAAACACGTCAACGCTTTTATTTTGGACAGGATTTATAATAACCTCTTCATCGGTTTCATATTTATACCCCATCCACGAGTTCCAAATATAAGACAATTCCGAATATTGAACTGCATCTCCGTAAGGAGGGTCTGTAATTATATAATCCACTTTTTCATCATCTAATCTTGTTGAAAAGCAGGATTTATTGTGTAACTTGCATTCGCCCACATGGTTATTGCCTATCTTTTTTTCTAAGCATCTTTTGCTTTTTACTATTAGCTCAATTCTTTCCAAAAACCTTAACCATGGATTTTCTTCAAAATAGTCGTCCGGGATCCAGTAATTATTCACATTTAATGGCCTTACATTTTCACCTTTTAATTTACTTGCATGCAACACAGTATTCGTAAATGCTACAAGGAATAAATTCCTATATCTTAACTTTGTTGTTTTAATTGCGTGCAATAGCTCTGACAAAAAATAAAGATTCTTTGGCGTGTACATATCCGTGACTTTTTTGATTCCCTTGTAAGAAAATCTGTCTTTATAGAATTTCTTTGGAAAACTGTTTTTAGGAACCCACTTATTAAGCTTATATTTCTTGAAGGATTTTGCCAGCTCTTCCTTGGTTGCTTTTCTAATGAGCTTTGTTCTTTTACCGCATTTCCCGCAAAACACATATATAGTTTCTTTGCCTTTAAATGCTGGGCCAAGATTAATGTGTTGTATCGTTAGATTTTCATGACAAAATCCGCAAACATCTGATACGGTATATAGTTTATCTATAATCGGAAGAAGCTTGAGCTTAATAGCATCCAATTCTTTAAGGAATGAACTCACATTGAAATCATTGGATATAGTATTCTCAGATATAAATATGCTCATGGGATTCAAGTCAAATCCCACAAAGTCTCTTCCTACAGATATAGATTCAAGAGCTGTTACTCCGCTGCCAAGAAACATATCCAAAACAATATCCCCTTCTTTTGAATACTTTTGAATACACTCGGCAATTGGATGCCAAGGTTTTCTTGACCAATATTTATGCAAATCGTATATTCTGGAATACTCCTTGATAGTATCTTCTGAAATAGTGTTGTTTAGATATTTTATTTTTCTATTAATCATTTTTTTCTTCTTTCCTTAGTATCAAACAGTAATGATGGAGTATATTTGCCGTCCATACATGCGGATAGCCATACGGCGCTAATCCAATTTTATCCTGAATCCATATTTTTTCATCTTTCAGAGAGTATTTTTCCGACAACCTTTTTGCGATATCCCAGGCAAGAGGATAAAATTTACCGCCCTTTTTAACATTTTTCACAATAATTACCAAATATGCACCATCTCTAAGAAGATCATAGATATCTAAATATATGCTTGTAACATCATTAAGGAATTTATCATAATCGGAAATATTACCTAAATCTATATTATTACTTGAATACTTAACATCCAATCCTTTTGACGAGCGTTCTTTTTCAAATGAGCCCGTGCTTCTATTCAAAACATCCCAATAAGGTGGTGAAGATATACTGAAATCGAATATTTTTCCTTTAAAATATTCCTTCACTTTCCTTGAATCGCCGCATATTATGTTCTTGCGAAATTTAGGAACTCTTTTCAATGCTGTATTATAATATTTCTGATTTAATTCAATGCCATAACCTATCCTGCCACTCCTTTTACAACCTACCAAAGTACTGCCAATCCCCATAAAAGGATCCAAAACCGACATGCCCTCCTTTGTGAAGAATTTTATGAAATTCTCCATCATTGTCGGGGAGTATGTCGCTGGATGGTCTTCTGAATCTCCGCATATTGCTCTTTCTTCTTTTAGATCTTTATTCAGAGCATTGAAAATAAACCAGCTGCACGAAAATACAGTCCATTCTTTACCCGTTAAGTGATTTATTTTATTATTAATGTCATAAGAACCTTTATCAGTTTCTATCATTAATGCATGGGCACCATCTACATCTCCAGAAGCATCAAACAACTTTACTCTATTCCAGTTATTTATAATACTTTTCGGTAAATCATCTTTATATTTTTCGAATATCTCCTTCAATCTACTTTTTGCTTTCTCATTTATTTCCTTATTTGTAACAGGAATAATATTCCGGCGTTCATTTTTACAATAAAATAATACATCTTTATTTATATCGCTAAAAAGCTCTTTGTCGTCCATAGATGTTAGTTTGACTCCATTTGTTTTCATTTTAATCACTGTGTAGGATATTCTAGCCTATTACTAAGGCATAATTGGGATTATTTATTAACATTTCTAATCAAATTAAGTGAAGTTATTTGTTCTTTGATATTATTCCAGTCTTGAATAATATCGAGACTATTTTTCCACCATTCATCAAACGGAGGAATCGATGTGGTCTTATTTATCTCACTATATTGTCCCCTTGCTATTACATCAGGAGAGGGTAAATTAAAACAACTATTCTTAGTAATTATCCATCTGTCATGAATACTAGATTTTGTTTTATTGTCGCATATTATTCTTAATCCACAAGTGATATCCCTATTTTTAAGTTCATTCTTGAAATCCTGAAAAGCACTCCTCAATATTTCGTTGGCATAATCTAATGAAACTAATATTTTGATGTCCTTTACTTTATTATAGTCCATATATTCATGCAACAATTCAAGACCAACTTTTGAAAAATATTTATCGACCCAGTAAATGTATTCTTTACACGAATTGATTGTACTCCCTATTATTCGCTTATTTGTAAACGGATTTTGTGGAGATATTAGGGTTTGTGGTGCATTTGTATCATGAATTTCTAATATGTCTTTAATCAATGAGATAATTGCTTCTTCTCTCTTATATAGAAATCCTTCAAAATCATCAGATGATAATAAACTATAGGCCTCTTTTGAAATCAAATGCGTTTCCAATAAATTGGCAAAAGCGTTTTCATCCTGATTGTATTTTTGTGAAATAAAATCTTTAATATAAACTGAAGGTTTTTTATATTTTTTAATATTCCTATTAGTTTCAGCAGACATCCAAGTCATGTTTAATACAGAATTAATATATTTATTAGAACCAAAATTGAATGATTTCGGAAAAATATGGTCTTTATCATTTTGTCGAGCATTTTCTAAATTTTGAGATGTATTGAAGTCTTTTGCGCCTTTCAGAGCAACCAACGCCATAATTCCCTTATACTTTGAATTTGATTTAGATTGAATATCCTTAAATTCAATCGTGGGTAAGTCCTTTATCATTCCTATTACAACTTTAGGAGTCTTTGAATTATCATCAAACCAGTTCCTTACTTCTTTAAAATCCGAAGTCATTTGTGAATCAGCAGCTGACGAATAAGCATTTGTGAAAACCGCTGACCAATACCATTTATCTATCTTCTCATAACAATCGGCTTTATTTTCTTTTTGGTCAACAACTTTAAGGAGTGCAGTCAATACGGGTATCGTGGACTCAAATGGAAGTTCTTTTTCGTCTTTTACACCATAACCATCCCTCATGTTCTCTAACTTCTCTATAGCTTTATTCATATATTCTGCTATATCATCCCAGTCCTCTTCAAAGTCGCGATCAGAATACTCATATACATTTGAGTATATATCAAGAATATCTGCTCTTTTTGCAGAACTTGTTTTTTCATACAATAAAGACATTGCCTGTAATATATATATTGGAATCTTTGCAACCGATTTTGAATATCTCGATATATTAGGATAATTTGTTAATGTGGCATTCCACATTTTCTTTAATTCAAAACTATATTTATATAAACGCGCAATCAATAAATCGAACACACTAAGTAACTTTCCTTTTGTATTTATATTCTCAAATATATCCGTAACCTGGTACAATTTCATACTTTCAGGGAGTGCTATATATGGGATTTCAAATCCTTCCCAAATATGCCTTAATTTCTTATCCATGACTCTTCTTACTTCTCTAGCCTTATCAGAATCGTTAGTTATTTTGACTAGAAAATCTTCGAATTCATCAATCCATTTGTTGGAATTCTCCAATTCATATAAAGGGAATAGCATTTTACTATTAGACTCATCTTTTGATATTTTACGAGCATGAATCTCGATAAAGCCATCGGTATTATTTTTGCTAAAAAAGGATTTAAAGTTAATGTAATAAAATAGTGGAACTTTACTACCTTTCAAATTTATTTTTGGGGATTTTATTGCATAATATAGAGAAGTAATTCTTTGTTGACCATCCAAGATAATTGATTCTGGCCTTAGATCTTCTTCATTCTTGTTTACACCTAATATTGGCTGTATACCCAACTCAGGACTTCTATCGGTATCCCACATTAAGAATGAACCGACATAATAATCATTAAATATGGATTCCCAAAATTCTTTAACATCATTTTTATTCCAATCAAAATATCTTTGAAAATGAGGCAAGACCCATTTAGTTTTTTCAACATTAGAAATGATTTGATTAATCTTAATTCTTTGCGGATCACCCAAGGAATGAGGGGTAAATTCAAAATCTTTTTGGGCATCTATTTTACCAATAAAATCAGGTATATTTATGTCTTCAGATTTTACTTCTTGTTCTGTTTCTGAAATATTTTCATCTTCTTCGGATTCTATTTTATTGGCTCTCCTTTCTTCATTAAGAAACTCGGAATCATACCAGTAAAAAAATAGATCTTGATAATCATGATTTTTAATAACATCGAATTTCAAATCATTTATTAGCGCGTTGATTTTGTTTATATTATCCAAATAATCATTTAGTTTTTGTGATAGCTTTTCCTTTTTACCTAATAATATCCTCATGCTTCTAAAAGCCCTGATAGCACGGTTATTAATTATAGGAAAGGAATCATTCAAGCAATAAAATATCGGAGTAATTGAACCGCACTGTAATCTTCTACTGTACTTGTCTTTCGTAAACTCTTCAATGAATTCACCCAGACGAACGGGATTCTTATTAAAGTTATCACACAAGTCGTATATCCTATTGGCAATTAAATTCCATTCTTCATCTGTATATTTATAATCACTGAAAAATACCTTAATATTCATAAAAGCAGGGAACAGGCTTACCCTTTTAGCTACACTCGTTTTTGAATAGGGAAGTAGGCCATATAATACTAGCTCAGTAAAGTCTTTGCTATGTTTATCGAAAGTGGACAATTTTTGCATTATTTGTTTTACTTCTTTTTTTTCAGAAGTCATTCGATAAAGGTGTTTTCGGGCTTCTTCGGTTTGAAGGTATTCTTGGAATTGTCTTAGAATATCATTTAAGGTATGTGTTGAGTTCATTTCAAAGTTAAGATACTAAAACACTATAAAATCTTTACTATTTGAGAAATATGTGAGTCTAATTCTGTAACAAATGTCCTATAACAGTAACTAGTTCCCAAAGCTATTTTACATCATTTATATGGCTTTGACAACCGATAACGTCAGGGTATCACGTAGCTCATCGTCCCGCTGACATCGGTCCTTAATACTGTTGCACCCGCTGCCTGCAACCTGCTAATTGTCCCTTCATCAGGATGGCCGTAGTTATTGTTTCCTACCGAAATATAGGCTGATTTGGGTTTTACTTTCTTCAAGAAAGCAGTACTTGAGCCATACGCGCTTCCATGATGGGCCACTTTGAGTATTTTGGCCGAGAGTGAACCTGAATAGTTAGCAATAATGTTTGATTCTATTGTGCTGTCAATGTCACCTGTAAACATGGCCGATGTCTTGTTGTATGTTATCTTCAGAACAATGGAGGAATCATTAATTGCATTCCCGCCCGTACTTGCAGGGGTCCTAGGACATCCATTCAATACTTTTACTGTAACGTTAGGGCACCATGACAAGGTCGTGCCGGGTGCAGGATAATAGATATGGCATCCTGGCTCTGTAGCTGCTTTTTGCCTGACTATGTTGTCGCCGGTGTAGGTAGGATTATCTAATTTTGTATCATAAAAGTTATTGACCTGGCAGTTATCAAATACATATTTAAGTCCTTCTGCATGATCTGAATGTGCGTGTGTTAAAACTAGGTAATCTATCATTGTAATTTTTTTCGCCTTGATGAATGCAGAGATAGCCTTTTTGTTGGGTCCGCCGTCAATAAGCACTGTCTTCTTATTCGGCAGAACAATGAACTCAGCATCTCCTTGTCCAACGTTGATGAAATACATCGTCATGGCAGAATATGCAAGCCCTGACAGGAACAGAATCAATACGATAGAAAAAAGGCTTTTTTTCATGACTTCCCCCTTTTACTATTTAGTAAGCACATAAATGGTGCTAAGTATTGTAAATATCATCATAATAAATGTCATAAAAGTAATCCATTTCGTACATTTAATCATGATGGATGTTTGTTTTTCTTGATCACGTCTGTTAATTTCTGTAATATAGAAACTAGTACTCTTTCCGGTTTGCTTTGCCACTTCGTCATATACTTTAAACAATTCTTCATCAGACATTGATTTTAATTCTTTTAGAGTCTCAACCATTTAATATCTCCTATTAGTTTTTTATTAATTGAGTATCTTATATTCATGAATAGGGTCTATCTTTCCCAAGGATATTTCTTTTTATCCACTCAGTCATATATTTTAGTAATTCAAGCAATGGGAGACTGACCACATCAACTTTTCTAAAACCGCTACAGTACAACTTTTTGTACAAATCCGTATTAAAATCATTATACGCAAACCATATTGCAGTGCCAGATGGGCCTTCGGCTCCTGCTTCTTGTACCAACCAATTACGGACATGAAGAACAGCTTTTTCTGGCTCATTGTTATGAGAACATACATCTGAATTTGATAAATCAGATAATGCTTCTTTCATGCTATATTTATCCTTTTCCAGCACAAGACTTTTCTTGCGTTTTAATTGACCCGTACCAAACTCTCGACAACCAAAGTCCAGTCCTAGTTCAAATGGCATGTTTAGACGAAAAGGTTCACCAGATCGGTTAGCACGAAGGCGCGAAAGATCATGTATTGCATAACGAGAGTTTTTTATAAGATTGCAGATACGGGTAATTCGCATCATACCCGAATCTGCTGATTCCATTGCAAGTCGTGGATTAAAACCTAATAACTTAATAGTAAACACAATAGGACGCAGTAAAATATACTTATCGTCATAAGGACAATTGACAAAAACATTCTTATTGATAAACATTATATTATTTGCGTTTATCTCTGGGAGGACAGGGGTCTGCACTATATGACTTGCAGGATCTAATCCTACCATCTCGCTTATGAATAACCATCTCCCCAAGGTTTCCCTGGGCCGCTGAACGAGCGTATGAAACTGCTCTTGATTGCGAGGCAAAGACACGTGAAGCTCGTCCTTCACCTGACTTCCTTACACTCCATTTCCCGCCAAATCGACTTACAACATGATATGAATTTCTTACCATTAGTGCCTCTTATCTTTCGGTGGACATGAGTCCGGACCATAGCTATCTTTATCCCTAATTCTGCCATCTCTCCCGTGAATTATAACCTCACCTTTAATGCTTTTAGCAATAGGAATTGCCGCATCTATTGCCAGTGACTGACTTTTATGGGTTGATACAGGTGAAGAAGATCCTTCTTTTTTTACAGCCCACCTATTGCCAGATTTAACTACATGAGGATTTCTTTTAACCATTATACTCACCTCCTTAAAATGCAAAAACCACGCTACCCATTTTCAGCGTGGTTTTCTGTTTATTAATAATAATATTGATCAAGAACAACATCCCCATAAAACAACACCTCTACTTACCAGCTCGTCTATACATCTTATATCATATTCTAAATGTAAATTAAAGAGGGGCCAGGTCTGGGGGAAGAACCTGGCCCTTAAATCATCGTTAGACGCACAGATTTTGCATTTTTTGGACCATTTACTATCCTTATGCCTTATTCCTTTATCTTGCGTTTTATCTCATCAATCTGCATTTGCAAGTTTTTAATCAAGACGTACACATCTTTTGTAGCAATAACTGGCGCAAAATAGGAAAATGGTTTATGCGTAACCTTAGCTAATTGATGAAGGAAATGCAGATTCGGATTGGACTTGTTCGACTCCCAATTGCTTACTGTTACCCGGCTGACTCCAAGCTTATTGGCAAATCCCTCTTGCGTGAGGTCCAATTGCATTCTAATTAACTTAATCCTCAATCCCAAATTTCGTTTACGCATTATTAATTTCCGCCTTAAAGTCCCTTAATACTGCTTATATCAAAAGAACCCGCCTTCACCTTCTTCTTGTCAATCCATTTATCGATGTCGTGCTTGTCGAATTTGAGTAGCCTTCCGATCTTGACATATGGAATCTTCCTGTAACACACCCACCCATAAAGCGTATTTTTCTTAATGCCCAGGTATTCTGATGCTTCGGTAATATTAAGGAGACGTTTTTCCATTATACAATGAGCTTAATTTTTGAATTTACTTTTCCAAATTGATGTTTTCCCTTTAGGAACTGCTATTACTAATATTTTTCGAGGTCGTGTAATTGCTACATAAATAATTCTTAATTCTTCATCGTTTTCTATTTTGGATTGAAGTATTTTATCATAGCCCCTATTATCAGCACCTCTTTGCTTGACGAATAGTAATACTGCTTCATACGTCTCCCCTTTTATTGAATGAACCGTTCCAATAGTATAATTTTCAGTAATCATTTTCGATTTTTCTTGTCTATTAAATAATTGTTTGAACATAAGTTTCGAATGAAAATAAGGTTTCTTATCTTTTTTAATGACTAATATAAAAGTTGGCGATATGTCATGCACTATATTTGGTGTATTATTAAAGCAATTATTAGTTTCGGTTATCCAATTCCCTAAAGCGCAATCTGTCTTTGGTAATTTCGAGAGAATATCAATAATATTTTTCCTCCATTTCGCAAGTCCGTACCCAGATATTATTTCTAATATTTCGTTCGTCTTAACATAATCTTTCTTCTTTATTAACTTGCAGATTGTTCTTTCAATGATATTAAACGCTTTTTTAAATTCGTTATTATCAAACCAATATTTCGACTCAGCAAATCCTTTAGCTATTTTACAACTATCATGCCAAGGTGGGTTTTGATAGCTAATATCTTCTTTTGTTAATTTCGAAAGGAATTCCCTGCTACGACTAATAATTGCAATATTATCCTGAGATAACATAATTGAATGCTTTCTACATATATTAAGAAATTCGTCAACTATCTTACCATGATTATCGTCATCATATTCCCAAATATCAGGAATAAAGGAATAATCTTTACAATAACTGTTTAAAGATTGTGGCGCATTTTGCAATGTAGATATCTTATGAAAATAATTACATATCACTTGAGAGCTTCTCCAATTTTCATTGAGGATTTCTGAATTTGTTTGCCATTTAATATATTTTTCGTTGAATAAACCCGGTTCTGCTGTTCTCCATTCATAAATTGCTTGGTCAGGATCACCAACAAGCATAACCTCATTTAACCCATTATCTATTAAAAGCTCTAATATTTTCATCTGTATTTTTGAAGTATCTTGAGCTTCATCAAGTAATAATATTGGGAATCTATGCGCGAGTGCTTTTGTGATATCAGGAAATGTTTCTAATATTTTCATGGCAAAGTAATTTGCATCCGATTGAGTAGCATAGCCGGATTTAATAAGTATACTTTTTTGATTTTGACATATTCTATGACTCAAAGAACATTTATTAAAATGACTTCTCGGTTTAAAACTTATTATATTCCCATCAATATCGTATGTGAACTCGTTTAACTCACATCCCTTAACATTACATTCGGATTGGCCCCAATATAGACCATTCCCAATTGGCTCCCAATCATTATAAGGGTGCCCAATCAGCTCAGGCCTTTTCCCACAATTCATTGCAAGATGGCCAAAAGGCAAAAAAATGTAATGATTAATAAAGCTGTCTATTGTTCCGATGAAATGTGGATATGATATTGTCGATCTTACTTCGACGAGTTTCGCAATTTCTTGCCATGCAACATTTGTAAAAGATATTGCAGCGATACCCCTATATGGTAAATTCCAATTTGTGATTAATTTTTCTAATTTTAATGCAACGGTAAGAGTTTTTCCACTTCCTGGACACGCTTTCACTACATATTTTCCAGTTTTATTAACTATAATATTTTGTTTGTCTGTCAATGTAATATTTGAATCGCTCATACCTTGTTTTCAGCCCATTTTATTGCATCTTGAATATACGCTGGAACATTGAAAGCAATATTTTCATTCTTCAACTTCTCCGCAAGTATTTGAGCAAAAACTGCTTTATCCTTATTATCCTTGATTTTTTGAGTAAATTGAATTGCCTTTTCCGAAATGTTGCCCGAGTTGAGATTAAAACGAGGATGTATATTTCTATATACTTCTGTAATAACATTTTCATTCTGTAAGTATAACTCATATTCAAAGGTGATATTACTCAAATACACTTTCAATTTACCACTTGCAAAACTTCTAGCATTTTGGGCTCTTGGCGAATTTGAATCGCCGTCCGTTATAATAGAACAATTAACATTTAGTCGTTCATTTACATCTGTTGAATTAAATAATTTTGCAAAAGATGAGAAAGCAACACCACCTATATTAACAACTTCAATACCCAGTTGATTTATATTATAGCCGCTTCCCATAATATCTGCAAAGATGGGTAATAATAAAGCTTCTGATATTCCTTCAACAAGAATGACTCCCTTCGAAAAAAACAATTGTGATTTTGTAACATCAAGGAATCTACGAAGATAATTCTTTTCATCGGCATCTAGTGGGATTTTTCTGATAGGGGTTATGTTAATTGAATTATTTGCACTTTGCAGCACAGTAATTGAATCAACATTTGTTTTTGCGGTTATAGTAGGCGAATGTGAAGAAATGAATACCTGAATATTTTTGTCTTCCATGGTTCCTAAATAATCAAACAACAAGTTCTGCAATTGAGGGTGAAGATGAGCTTCAGGCTCTTCTATCAAAAAAGACACATAGCGTTCTGTGTCTGAAGACGCTCTTTCAAATAAATCTCCGATCACAGTTGAAATATATATAAGATTGTTATAGCCTAGACCATTCATTGACAAATCAAATCTATCTTGAATTCTTTGATAAATATTTTTCAATACTTCTTTTTTATCACCTAATGATTGATCTGAATCAATAGTTGACATTGCATCTTCTTTAAAGATTAATTCATTTTCTTCTGGATTTTTAAAGTGCTTTTTCCATGAATCATCTCTAAAGACTTCAGTTATCTCCCTTTTATCGATAAGCCAAGTGTTTGGTAAATACATTTTTAGACTTTCAGTAATTCTTCTATATTCTAGTGGCAGAAAATCAATATCGACGAGCTGTTGATTTAAGGAAGTACTCTTGAGATGCTTATTAATCCTACTTTTTGCTTCTCTTATTAAATCTATCCATTCGGTTGTCGTTTGTATTTTGTTATTAATAATATTCGCTAAGTCGTTTTGTTCTTTCGAATCACTCTTTAATCTTCTCAACAATAAACTAAGTCTGTTTTCTCTTGTTGGCCTTAAATATCGCTCAGCATCTCTTAATGCTTCTAAATAAACATAATATATTGCATCCATCATCTCATATGATATATTTTGACCCTCGTGTTCACCACCCCAAAATTTGTATGTTATAAATTCTGATCCGCGTCTGATTTTTAGTTGATAGCTTAGATGCAATTTGAGTACATATTCTCCATTTTCCAGAGCCAATAAATCAATAAATATTCCTCTTTCATCTTCTGAAATATCTGAAAACGTTAAATTGAATTCTGCTATATCAGCCCTTTTACCATATTTATCTATATAAAAGTCATCTAAAGAGAAAAATATGTCTTTCCTTTGTGTACCAAGACTAAATGATAGTCTAAGGGCATCAATGATAGATGTTTTTCCTGTATTGTTTTCGCCGATAAGAACATTTACTCCTTTTTTAAATTCAATTTTCACGTTTTCGACACATCTGTAATTTTTAATTTGCAAATATTTTAGATACATTTAAACTAACTCCTTGATATGAATTGGAAGTATTGTATCTTATGCCGATTTTACCTCTTTTCTGCGTAAAAGAAAAGAGGCCAGGTCTGGGGGAAGAACCTGACCCCGGAAAGACTATGTAATCATAAGGAACCGCCTATATTATACCTTATTTCTAATCCATTGATTTTTTACACCTCTTTACTAATACACCTTCTAAGCAGGCCATAACATTTTGCTATAGTTCTTCTCTAATGCACACTATCTTGATATGGGCTTTCTTAATCCAACCTTCAGCAGGAGTCCAAACAACCCCTGAGCTTGATTCTTTATAAGGACCACTGCCACCAACCATATATTGAATTCTGTACTTTTGATATTTCCCTGACAAGTCGAGCCGATAATTGGTGTCTTCTTTCCAGTATATTAACGATGCAATATCTGTACCTTCAAATTCCTGATTAACCACGTTTTCCCCATCAACATCAATTCTCATTCTTAGACACCCAATACTCAATTCAACACCCTTGTTATTTTCAAACAGCCTGATTCCTTTATCAAGAGAAAGCTTAACAATAATTGATAGTATATGATCAGGATATTCTACAGATATCTGTTTTGAAATTGTTTCACCATCGTTGATTTCTAAACAAAGAACTTTGACTTCCTGCCCTATTTTATACTGCTCTTTTTTCTTAAAATATTTTTCAAGAAGAATTATATACTTTGAATCAGGATAAAATGCCTTTAATTTCTCGAAAGTATCTATCTCGTCTGATGCAAACTTCCATATTACTTTGTAATATAGTGCCTTTGCTACAGCATTATTATCTTTGCTGTTTTCTATAATATTATCTATTATTGCACTTGCCTCGGCCTTTTTCCCTCTATCTACTAAACTCTGTGCGTATCTTAATTGCTTGTCTTCTTTTTTTTCATATACCTTAGCATTGACTTGAAGCGTTAAGGCTGAGGAAATTAATAGCGTAGTAAAACACAATAGTAACGAAATATAATTCTTAACCATGCTAAAACCTCCAACTATAACATGAATGTGAGCGCCCTATTATTAGTATTATTTTGTGAATGCCGTTAAACTATATTTATTAATATTGTAATGATTATACCATCTTTTATATTATTATCCCGCATTTGTCAAATTGTTATAAAATTCCATTTAAAACATACTTTATCAAAACCTTCCCTGACCCGCCCATTGCTACAACGCCGTATCCGAGATCGTATGGTGCGGCGAGCGGAATGGTTTGTTCGCGAGTAGTCCCGTACCGGGAGGCACAATCCCTGCCACGGAATGAATCTTTGTTGTCTCGATGGATTCCTCGAAACTCATAAGCGGAAGTATCGAGGGAAGCCGTTTCGCAAGCATCGTTTTGCCCGAACCGGGCGCGCCTATCATGACTACGTTATGGCCGCCTGCGGCGGCTACTTCCAGCGCGCGCTTGGCATAAGCCTGCCCTTTTAC
Organism: Elusimicrobiota bacterium; assembly: GCA_043811535.1. Classification (GTDB taxonomy): domain Bacteria; phylum Elusimicrobiota; class Endomicrobiia; order Endomicrobiales; family JBDRNC01; genus JBDRNC01. The sequence goes on along the minus strand of JBDRNC010000011.1, from coordinate 32,647 downwards.
TTCAGAAAAATCAAGAGTATCGTGCGCCTGAACCGGGGGTATATCCTCTCCAAACGCTTCGTGTCTTTTAATAAAACGTTCGCCGTTAAGGAATCCTGCCACCTGCGCAAGGTTCTCCGCGGGATATATCTCTATATCTTTGACAACCGCGGCTTCCTTCGCATTAATCGAAGGAAGTATGAGCTTACGTATCCTTGATTTCCTCAGGCTCAGCGCGATGGAAAGCGCGCCCTTAACGGGCCTTAACGCGCCGTTAAGAGCCAGTTCACCCACGAAACAGCAGTTCCCCGCGGCTCCGTGCTTGAGAATCTCTTTGGCGGCAAGGATTCCTACGGCTATCGGCAGGTCGAAAGCCGCGCCTTCTTTCTTCACGTCGGCCGGCGCAAGGTTCACAATTATCTTTCTTGAAGGCGGGTCGAACCCGGAATTCCTCAGCGCCGCTATCACCCTGTCCTTCGATTCCCTGACTGCCGTATCAGGAAGCCCGACAGTGGAATACATTGGCAACCCCCCCGAAATATCCACTTCAACGTTTACTACATAGGCGTCAATACCGTTTACCGCCGCTGAAACAATTTTGGCAAACATAAAAAATCCCCCCATGTAAAATCTATTTAGATGTTTTTGAGCCCCCATTTACCCGTGCAAGCGACCCGGCCCGTTAAAGGTTCCAGTCGATCAGGTTGTGCATCTCTTTTTTGGTGGGTAAGCGGTTCATATTAGCCAGGAACAGGCCCCTGTTGGTGTCTTTGCGCCACGAGATATACGCGACGGTGCCTCCCGCGGGAGAGACGACAGGCGATCTGTTCCCGTAATATTTTTCAGAAACTATCCTGCGGGTCCTTTTTATATACATATCAATCACATAAACGCCCTTATTCTCGTAAAAATCCCTTATTTCGCGCTTCAAGAGCGAGCGTCTCCAGTTACTGATAAAAACAATACTCTGTCCGTCGGGAGTGAAACTCGGGAACTTGTTGAAGGAGCTGTCATCCATGACACAGTATTCCTTGTTGTTCGCCAGATCGAAAACATAAATACCCGCGTTGTCCGTTGAATCTATTATCCCGTCGCGGTTAGTGTCCCTTCTGACCGAAAGATAGAGTATCTTCTTCCCGTCGGGAGAAAAACTCGGAAAACTGTTGTTATATTCGTCGCTGGAAACAAGCATCTCAGTTTTATCCAGCAAATCTTTAATGAATATTCCCGAATTGTCGCGCAGGTCGATGACCCCGTCGCCGTTCGTGTCGCTGCGCCATGACGAGTATACAATCTTATCGGCGCCGCGCGTCATGAAAGGCGACGTGTTTTCATAAAATCCCGTGACCAGCACGTCCAGCTTTTTTGTTTTTATATCCAGCGAGTAAATACCGCTGTTCTGTTCCGTGGGGCGCCATCCGGAAAATATCACATGTTTTCCGTCAGCGGAAAATTTTGCGTGTTTGCTCCTGAAACCCGGCTCCAGGAGTTCCGTCTCTTCCGAAGTGTTAAGGTCCAGCAGGTAAAGTCCGTGGGAGCTGTTTTGCGATATAGCTCTTTCGCCCTGCATGGGCTTCCGCGCGGAAAGATACAGAATCTTTGTTCCGTCCGGCGAAAATACCGGTTGTGAATTGAAATATTCGTCAGAGACCAGGTATTGTTCCTGTCCTGTCTCCGTATTGAACATGTATATCCCGCCGCAATCTGACGCGTTCATTTTTCCGTCGCCGTTCGTGTCCCTGCGCACGGAAACATAGGCCAGCCATTTCCCGTCGGAAGAAAATGAAGGCCAGTTGTTGAAATACTGTGTGGACGAAATCATTCTCCAATTCGTCATCTCGAGTATTCCCTCAATGATTGAATCGGTGCATTTCAGGTCAATCAACCTGTGGAAATTCGATTTTGCAGCTTCGTAGTCGCCCTTCTTATAGCAGCACCTCCCAAGCTCAAAGTACGCTTCGGAAAAATTTGGTTTCTTCTTTATGATCTCAATAAAATACAGCGCAGCATCATCATACTTCTGCTGCATCATTAGTTTAATGCCCTTGCGAAGCGGTGAAAACAGTTCTTTTATCATAATTAGTACGCTTTTCTCAAACCTGAATTGAATGCATCTTTAAATATTTCTATCGCGCCCGGCCCTACGGCAACCACGTCGAACCGCACTTTGGAGCCGAAAAGGGATTTTATCTTCATGTATTGCAGCGCGGTCCTGATTATGCGTTCCTGCTTTCTCTTTACTACCGAGTCCTGAGGCCAGCCGAAACCGCGGCTGCTTCTGAATTTTACTTCAACAAAGACCGTGCAGTCCCCGTCTACCGCTATTATATCAATTTCTCCGTAATGTGAACGGTAATTTCTCTCGAGTATCTTATATCCGTTCTCTCGCAGGAATTCCGCGGCCAGCCCTTCCGCGCCCGAACCAATCTGAGTTTTATCCGGCATCCTTGTGTCCTGCATCCCCCAAACGCTCCCTTACAGGTTCGTAACTCTTCCTGTGCAGAGGACATGGCCCGAATTTGAGCAGGGCGTCCCTGTGTTCTTTCGTTCCGTATCCCTTATGTTTTTGAAAGTTATATTCCGGATACTTTATGGACCATTCCACCATGATTCTGTCGCGCGTCACTTTTGCCACAATCGACGCGGCGGCTATCGAAACGCTTTTGTCGTCGCCGCCTATCACGGCCGTCTGTTCCCATTTCAAGCCGGGAATCTCATGCCCGTCCACAAGCACCAGGTCGGGCGCGACGGGAATTTTGCCGAGTGCCTCTTTCATGGCAAGGAAAGTCGCCTGCAGGATATTAACCGAATCAATAATATACTGGTCAATTATCCCTATACCAACATGAGCGGCGCTTTTTTTGATTTCCTCGAAAAGTCTTTCGCGTTTACGGGGGGTGAGTTTTTTTGAATCCCTGATGCCTTCAATACGCAGGTCCTGAGGAAGAACAACCGCAGCGGCAACCACGGGACCTGCCCAGGGACCGCGGCCCGCTTCGTCTACGCCTGCGATCACCCTGTATCCCTTTATGCGGAAATCGCGGTCAAATGAGATAAGGTCCATCCCCCCTGCCTTTTCAAACAACAGTTATGAGTTATGGGTAATGTGTTGTGAGAAAATATATGCACGAACTCGTAACCCAATACTCATTACTCAATACTGTATTATTATGCTTCTTCTATCCTGGCGGCCTTGCCGGTCAGATTTCTCAGGTAATAAAGTTTCGCGCGGCGCACGCGTCCCCTGCGAAGCACCTCAATCTTTTCGATTCTCGGCGAATTTATTGGGAACACTCTTTCAATGCCTACCCCGAAAGACATTTTCCGCACTGTAAAAGACTCGCCGGAACCCGTGCCGCGCATGCGTATGACAGTGCCTTCAAAGGGCTGAATGCGTTCATTGGCGCCTTCGATGATCTTGAAAAAAACCTTTACCTGATCTCCCGGCCTGATCGCGGTAGTTGTCCTTTTCTGTTTTGCTTCAATCTCTTTTATCAGCGACATTTTCTTTCTCCTTTTGTTAATAGCCTTACCTACTTGCTCACTCGCTTACTTACTTTCTTACTTGCTTTCTTAAGGTTTTAAATATTTTAATTTGTTCTTCGCTTAATTTAATATTTTTGAGCAGGTCCGGCCTTTTCCTTAAAGTGTTCGTTAGCGATTGTTCCGCGCGCCACTTGTCAATTTCCTTATGGTTTCCGGAAAGCAGGACGCCCGGAACCTTCATCTTGTTGAATTCCGAAGGGCGCGTGTAATGCGGGTAATCCAGTAGCCCGTTGCAGAATGAATCCTGCTCGACTGAACTGATCTCTTTCACTACCCCCGGAAGGAACCTCAGCACTGCGTCTATCAGTACCATCGCGGGCAGTTCCCCTCCGGTAAGCACGTAATCTCCAATCGAGATCTCTTGATCAACAAGCTTCATTATCCTTTCGTCAACGCCCTCGTAATGGCCGCAAAGCAGGACGAGCCTCTTGTATCCCGCGAACCTTTTCGCGCGTTCATGGCTGAGCTTTTTTCCCTGCGGTGAAAGATACACGACAAGCGGCCTGTTTTTCGCGGGCCATTCTGTCTGTTTCTTTCCAGGATTTATGCCCAGATGCCTGAAAGCAGCGAAAGCCGGTTCTGGCTTCATGACCATGCCGGGACCGCCGCCGAAAGGCCTGTCGTCAACGATGTGGTGCTTGTCTTTTGTAAAAGAACGGATATCGGTTATTTTAATTTCTACTATTTTTTTCTTTAGGGCTTTCCCTATGAGGCTTTCGGTCAAAGGCCCGCTGAACATTTCAGGAAAAATCGTTAGCACGTCAATCTTCATAACTACCCGTCAAATCCGCCGGCTTATCTTCCGACTGGTAAATTTCCTTCAATCCCGCCGGAAGCTGGACTACGATCTTTTTATTCTGCACGTCAACCTCTTTCACGACGCTTTTAAGCGCCGGCACAAGGATCTCCTTGTAACGCCCTGAAGGATTGACCACAACCCAGATGTCGTTGCCGCCGGAAGGGAGGACATCGGCCAACAAGCCGATCTTCTCTCCGGAAACGTCAAATACCTCGCTTCCGGCTATATCAGAGACCTTCCAGGATTGTTTTTTCACTTCTTCCGCCGCTACTCCACTATCTCAACCGTCGCCCTTTTTTCCATCTTGGCTGACGCGGAATTCACGATAGTCCGTATTGACTTAATAATCCTGCCTTCCTTGCCTATAACTTTCCCGCGGTCGCTTTCAGCGACTTTAAGTTCAATGACAGTCGCCTTTTCACCGGCTACTTCCTTTACCTCAACCTCACCGGGATTATCTACAAGTGCTTTGGCTATATAAAGAACAATATCTTTCATCCCTTTAGACCTCCGTTATTCAACAGAAAGAACTTCGTTGAGCGTTAATTACTTCTTGTTGAATACTCTGATTCTCTCTAAAAACCTGCGCGGTCTAACGGGATTTCATACCTTGAAGCCTTTCTTCATCCCGTTTAGACCTCCCTGCCTTGTTGTTATCGTAGACTATTCGCTACACGCTAAACGCTATTCTTCATGCCTTTTTAAGCATGGATTCTACCACACGCGACGGGCGTGCGCCCTGCTTCAACCAGTAGTCGATTCTATCCTTGTTTATTTTGAATTTACTTTCCTTTAACATTGGATCGTACTGTCCAAGCACCTCAATAGGCGCGCCGTCTCTTTTGGACCTGGAATCGATGACTACAACCTTGTAATATGGACGTTTCGGTTTCCCTATACGCTGCAACCTTAACCTGACTGTCATTTGTTAGTTCACCTCCGTTAAATAGCGGCTTATTTCAATTTTTAGATTGATATTTGAGCCGTAATTATACCTTTTTATTGACGGGATTGTCAACGCTGGCCATTATGGCCCTGACAGCGGCCGCAGGATCTGGCGCTTTGAAAACCGAATTACCCACTACCAGCACATTGCCTCCGGCCTGGACAACCTGAACAGCCGTTTCAGCATTTATCCCGCCGTCAACCTGAAGAAGGCAATTCAACTTCTCTTTCACTATTCTGTCCTTGACAGCTTTTATCCGGGGCAGCATCTCAGGCATGAATTTCTGACCTCCGAACCCGGGTTCAACCGTCATTATCAGAACCATATCCAGCATCGGGAGCAGCGGCACTATCTTGTCAACATCCGTAACAGGCCTTAAAGTCACTCCAACCTTCAGACCCGCCTGCCTCATATCTTCTATCAGTTTTTTCCTGTCAAGTTTGCACTCGACGTGAAAAGTCACGAGATCGGCGCCGGCGGCCTTGAATTCCTGCCAGTACTTATCGGGCCTTTCAATCATCAGATGAACGTCAAAAAACAATTTGGAAACCGGGCGCAGCGACTTGACAACGGCCGGGCCTATGGTCAGATTCTGCACAAAATGGCCGTCCATGATATCTATATGGAGCCATTCGGCCCCGGCCTCTTCCACGGCCTTGATCTGTTCGCCCAATCTGGAAAAATCAGCGGATAATATCGACGGTGCTATGATGACTTTTTTCATGATTTTTTTCCGTCTTCCGTCTTCCTTCTTCCGTCCGGCATTAATTGATCTCCCTTTCTTCCACCAGTATATTATTAATAAAAATCCTTATCCGGGCGTCTCCGCCTTTAGGATCGATCGGCAATTCAAGCTTTGTGCCCGGGGCTTTTATGCCCTTGAATATTTCCTTTTCCCCGCCGTCATCGAGAAGCACCAGGCGCAGTTCTCTGTCACCGCCGCCCTGAGGGATCTCATAGTAGAATGTCCTTCCCCTAAACGGAACCGCTCCGGTTTCCGTAGCCGCGGCGATCCGCACCTGTTTGGATGTAGTAATATCAGTGTCGGCCGCGGGATCCTGCCTGATGATAGTCCCCGAAGCGACTCCCGCGGCAGGCTCTTCGGCCACGTCCAGCTGAACGCCTTTTTCTTCGGCCCACTTTTTTGCTTCTCCGGAGTTCTTTCCGATGAAATTAGGCGTCAATATCATATTGTCGGGAGGCGTTCCCGCCGAAATGACCAGATTCACAAGCGATTCCTTGTCCACAATGGTTCCCGCGGAGGGATCCTGAGAAACAACTGAACCTTTGTCAATGACTAGGGAATGCCTGGTTGATTCCTCCCCCAGGCTCAACCCGAGCGAGCGGATATTGATCTCGGCCGTGCGCGCCTGCTGTCCGGTCAGGTCAGGGACAAATATTGTCTCTCCTCCCTGACTGATAGTCACGCGCACGATTTTGCCTTCGCGGACCGTTATACCCGGTTGAGGATTCTGCCTGACAACAGTTCCCGCAGGATAGTTCTTATCGAACTGTTCGTCCTCCTTCTTTATTCCCAGGTTCAGAGGAGAAAGAAGCGATACCGCTTCCGCAAGCGATTTAGCCTTGAGATCGGGCACCATCACTTCATTGCGGGAATGAATTATCCCTGACAGGACCCAATTAACCAGAAAATAGGCCGCAATAAGCCCTACAATTCCTATGATTACATTCTTTCGAGTTATTTTAATATGCATATTTTTTATTATTACAAATTACAGATTACAAATTACAAATTCTATATCCTTAAATCTGTAATATGTAATTGCTGAATCTGTAATGTTATTTCTTTTTCAGCCACGTCATCATACCGCGCAGCTTTTTGCCCACTTTTTCGATCAAGTGCCCGTCAAGCTCCCTTCTTGCCTGGTTAAACACCGGGCGTCCGACCTGATTCTCAAGAAGCCAGTCTTTCGCGAACTGACCGGACCTGATTTCCGCCAGAACTTTTCTCATTTCGGCGCGAGTCTGTTCGTTAATTATCCTTTTTCCTACGGCGTACTCGCCGTATTCCGCCGTATCGGATATAGAGTAATTCATCCAGCCGATGCCGTCTTCGTATATCATGTCGATGATAAGCTTGCATTCGTGCAGACATTCAAAATAAGCAATCTCTGGCTGGTAACCGGCTTCCACAAGCGTGTCAAAGCCCGCTTTGATGAGTTCAACAAGCCCGCCGCAAAGCACGACCTGCTCGCCGAAAAGGTCGGTTTCAGTTTCTTCTGAAAAAGTCGTTTCTATGACTCCGCCCCTCGTGCCGCCGATGCCTTTGGCGTACGCAAGGCCGATATCTTTCGCGTTCTTTGTCGCGTCCTGCTCAATGGCTATGAGGCACGGAACGCCTTTGCCTTCCGTGTACTGTCGGCGGACCAGATGCCCCGGGCCTTTGGGAGCGATCATGACGACATTAACATCCTTTGACGGCTCAATCTGGTTATATCTTATATTGAAACCATGTGAAAAGCCGAGGGTGGCTCCTTTCTTTATTACCTGTTTGACTTCCGCGTGCCAGACCTTGGCTTGCGTCTGATCAGGGACAAGCATTTGTATCCAATCGGCGTCCTTTGCCGCTTCTCCGGCGGTAACCGGTTTAAATCCGTCAGCAACCGCTTTCTTATAGTTGTCGGTTCCTGCCATTTCAGCCACAACAACGTTAAGACCCGAATCCCGCAGATTCTGCGCCTGCGCGTGGCCCTGGCTTCCATAACCTATTATCGCGATTTTTTTCCCTTTCAATTCCTTCAAATCCGCGTCCTTGTCGTAATAAATCTTAAGTCCCGTCTTGTTCTCTGCCATCTTTCTCTCCTTTTAGCGCTGTTAGAGCGTTATTTTAAATAAGAATTTTCTCATTTTCTTTTGCTGAGGGTCCAGGGTCCAGGATTTAAATGATTTGTTTTTGTTTTTACTGGACGCTGGAGACTGGATACTGGACCCTGTATTTTAATTCTGCTTCTCCCCGCGCGCCATCGCAACGATGCCCGTGCGGCACAGCTCTTTTATTCCGTAGGGCCTCAGCATGTTTGTCATCGCCTCTATTTTCTCCTCGTCCCCCGTCATCTCTATTATGATGGTATCAGACGAAAAATCTATTATTTTCGCGCGGAAAATGTCGGTTATCTGCAGTATCTCGGACCTGGTATCCTTGTCCGCCTTGACCTTTATCAGGGCGAGGTCGCGCTCGATATGCTGAGTTTCAAGAAAATCAAACACCTTGATGACATCCACAAGCTTGTTAAGCTGTTTTTCAACCTGCTCAAGTATGCGGTCGTCGCCTTTTACGACTATTGTCATCCTTGAAATATCAGGATTTTCCGTTTCTCCGACCGAAAGCGAGTCAATGTTGAAGCCCCGCGCCGCGAACAGCGTCGATATTCTCGCAAGGACGCCGAACTTATTCTCGACCAGGACTGAAATAGTGTGTTTCATATCAACCTCCAAAAAACAATTACAGATTGACCCCGATTTCCGGGGTCATCGCGAGGCCGAAGACCGTGGCGATCTCTGAATACTAAACACCTGAGATTGCTTCACTTCGTTCGCAATGACGGCAATCCAGTCTTGCGTTAAGCAAGACTGGTAAGTATCTCGTCCAGCGCGTGGCCCGCGGGAACCATCGGGAAGACGTTCTCTTCCTGTTCAACGATAAATTCAATGACGACCGGTTTATCCATCGCCAGCGCCTTTTTTATTGCGGGCCCGACCTGTTTTTTGTCGGAAACCCTGATGCCGGCGGCGCCGTACGCCTCCGCGACTTTAATGAAATCAGGGATAAATCCGGGACAGCTTTTATGCACGGGCTGGCTGCATTTCTCCGGGCAGTCAGAAGTCTTCTGCAGGCATGTATGCGAGTATTTCTTGTCCCAGAACAATTCCTGCCACTGCCGGACCATACCCAGGTATCCATTGTTTATTATCATTACCTTGACGTTCACCTTGTTTACGACAGCCGTCGCCAGTTCCTGGATGTTCATCTGAAACCCGCCGTCGCCGGAAACAACGATTACGTCTTTCCCGGGATTGGCTATTTTAGCACCTATCCCGGCGGGAAAACCGTAACCCATCGTGCCGAGCCCCCCAGAGCTCAGGAAATGGCGGGGTTTCTTCGCTTTGTAGTACTGCGCCGACCACATCTGATGCTGCCCGACGTCAGTAACAAGTATCGCGTCGCCCTTAGTTATTTCTGAAATCGTTTCGATGACGTACTGCGGCCGCAGTTTTGAGTCCTGTTCATAGGAAAGCGGCTGAGTTTTTCTCCATTTGTCTATCGTTTTCAGCCACTCCGCGTGCGAAGCTTTCTTTACTTCTTTCAGAAGATCGGCCAGCACGAGTTTGGCATCGCCGACAACGGGGATATTCGCGCATATGCTCTTTGAAATTGATGTCGGGTCAATGTCTATGTGAATGATCTTGGCCTTAGGCGCGAAATGGGAAATCTTGCCGGTGCACCTGTCGTCGAACCTGGCGCCCACAGCGATTATCAGGTCAGTATTTTGTATCGACATGTTCGCCCAGTACGTTCCGTGCATGCCGAGCATCCCCATATATAGCGGGGAATCCGGCGGGAAAGCACCTAATCCCAGTAATGTAGCCGTGACCGGGATATCCGCTTTCTTCGCGAGTTCCTGGACTTCAGCGGCAGCGTCCGATATAATTATGCCCCCGCCGATATACAAAACCGGCTGCTTGCTTTCATTTATCGCCTTCGCCGCCCGTTTTATCTGCCCGGGATGCCCTTTAACATTCGGTTTATAAGAACGTATCTCTATATTTTCAGGCCAGACGAATTCCGTCGATGCCCGCTGGACATCGGAAGGGATATCTATCAGAACCGGTCCGGGCCTTCCCGTCGAAGCGATGTAAAACGCCTCGCGGATGGTCTGTGCGAGTTCCTTGACATCCTTGACAAGAAAATTATGTTTTGTGACGGGCCTCGTTATGCCTGTTATGTCGGCTTCCTGGAACGCGTCGTTGCCAATCATTGTAGTAGGCACTTGTCCCGTGAACGCGACAACCGGTACCGAGTCCATATAAGCCGTGGCCAGCCCTGTGACCAGATTGGTCGCGCCGGGTCCGGACGTAGCCAGGCAGACACCGACTTTTCCTGTGGAACGCGCGTAGCCGTCGGCCATGTGGGCGGCTCCCTGCTCATGTCTCGGCAGAATGAACTTGAAAGGGGCCCCGTACAACGCGTTAAAAATGGGCAGCACCTGCCCTCCGGGATAGCCGAAGACAACTTCAACCTTTTCCTTAATCAAACACTCAATCAATATTTCAGCGCCTGTTTTCTGCATTAAGACCTCCAAAAGCAATTACAAATTTTGCAATTACACATTACAGATTTCATTAGTTCTAATTTGCAATTTGTAATCTGTAATTTGAAATGTGCGGTTTTACTTTAAAACCGCACCTGTACTCGCCGAACCAACCATCCTCGCGTACCTGCTCAGGTATCCGAACTTGAATTTGTTCACCGGAGAGGTCCACTTGGCAAGACGCAGGCTAATCTCGGTATCCGTAAGGCGGACATTAATGGCGCGTTTCGGTATATCTATGGTTATGATGTCCCCGTCGCGTAAAGCGGCGATCGGCCCGCCTTCCGCGGCTTCCGGAGATATGTGCCCGATGCAAGGCCCTCTCGTTCCGCCGGAGAACCTGCCGTCCGTTATCAGCGCGACAGATTCCGAAAGGCCCATTCCATGTATCGCGCTTGTAGGGCTGAGCATCTCTCTCATGCCCGGCCCGCCTCTGGGCCCTTCATACCGTATGACGACAACATCGCCCTTCTTGATTTTCTTCTTAAGTATCGCTTCCATTGCCGTTTCTTCGGATTCGAAGATCCTCGCGCGCCCCGTGAATACCTTCATCTTTTCCTTCACGGCGGACTGCTTTACCACGCAGCCGTCAGGAGCAAGATTGCCCTTTAATATCGCGATGCCGCCCTCGTGACTGTAAGGTTTGGAAGCCTTGATGACTTCCTTGTCCAGTATGACACCCGCTTTCGCTATCTCAAGGATATTTTTTCCGCTGACCGTTATGGAAGAAGCCAGTTTCCCCTTAAGTGCTGACAAGACCGCCGGAACTCCTCCCGCGCGGTCAAGGTCCTCCATGTACTGGTCCCCCGCAGGTTCCAGCAGGGTTATATGCGGCGTTTTTCTTGAAATTTCGTCAAATATTTCCAACGGCAGTTTTATCCCGGCTTCGTTCGCTATCGCCGGAAGATGAAGAACCGTGTTGGACGAGCCTCCGAGCGCCATGTCGGCGTATATGGCGTTCCTGAACGCGTTCATCGTAAGAATCCTTCTCGTAACAATGTTCTGGTTCACAAGATCAACGATCCGTTCGCCTGAATCAAAAGCGATGCGGCGTTTCTGCGCCGAAACCGCGAGAGCCGTTCCGCAACCCGGGAGCGACATTCCCAGCGCTTCTGTAAGACAGGCCATAGTGTTGGCGGTGTAAAGTCCCTGGCATGAACCAGCGCCGGGGCACGCAGCCATCTCAAGCTCGGTCAGCTCTTTCTCGCTTATTTTTTTCGCCTGGAACTGCCCGACCGCTTCGAACGTGTCGCGCACAAGCGAACGGCGTTTCCCGTGGAGATTCCCTGTCATCATCGGCCCCGCGGTCACAACAATTGCGGGTATATTGAGGCGCGCGGCAGCCATCAGCATACCCGGCGTGATCTTGTCGCAGTTGGTAAGGAGTACAAGCCCGTCAAGGCAGTGCGCCCTTACGACCGACTCTATGCAGTCCGCGATAAGCTCCCTTGAAGGAAGTGAAAAATGCATCCCTGAATGCCCCATTGCTATCCCGTCGCAGATCGCGGGAACTCCGAAAATAAAAGGCACTCCGCCGCCAGCGGCCACCCCTCTTTCTATATAGCGCTCAAGATCGCGCATCCCGATATGACCCGGAACGAGGTCCGTGAACGAAGACGCGACGCCGATGTAAGGCTTGCCCAGGTCGCCTGTTCCAACGCCCGTCGCGTACATCAGGCAGCGGTTCGGCGCCCTGACAGCGCCTTTCTTGATTTCATTGCTTTTCATAAGAACCTCCGGTTCAATTACAGATTCTGCAATTACAAATTACAGATTAAAAGATGTCAAAGAAGTCAATTTGTAATCTGTAATATGTAATTTGTAATTATTTTTTGCGTTTCTTCAGCAGTTTATATTCTATTCCGTCGACAAGCGCCTTCCATGACGCTTCTATGATATTTTCAGACACGCCGACCGTTCCCCATGAAGATTGATTGTCCTTCGATTCTATAAAAACCCGCACTTTCGCGGCTGTACCCGCGCCAGCATTTATAACTCTCACCTTAAAATCCATCAAAGATACTTCCTTTATCTCGGGATAGAATTTCGCCAGCGCTTTTCTCATGCAGCCGTCAAGGGCGTTTACGGGGCCTTCGCCTTCCGCGACGGTATGCTCTTCCTTGCCGTTGACATCAATTTTAATTGTCGCTTCGGAAACAACTTCGCCGTGCGAGTTCCTCTCGACTTCCACATGATAACTCTTAAGTTCAAAAAAAGGTTTGTGCTTGCCAAGCGCCTTTCGCGCGACAAGCGCGAATGTGGCGTCGGCATCCTCAAACTGGTATCCCTGATTTTCCATTTTTTTAACGGCCTCAATGACCTTCGTCATGTTGTCAGGGTCCTTTTCAAGGTCAAGCGAAAGCTCGCCGGACTTGAAAGCGATGTTGCTTCTTCCGGACAGCTCGCTGACAAGGATCCTGCGCTCATTTCCCACGTCCGAAGGTTCCATGTGCTCGTACGTAGATGAGTTCCTCGCGACCGCGGACACGTGAATACCCGCTTTGTGCGCGAACGCGTTCCTGCCGACGTACGGCTGTTGTTCGTCCGGCAGAAGATTCGCGATCTCATCAACGTAGCGGGAGAGTTCTGTCAGCTGCGGCAACTTGCCTTTCGGAAAGCAGTTATAACCGAGCTTGAGCTGCAGCGCCGGTATTATCGAACAGAGATTCGCGTTTCCGCACCGCTCGCCGTATCCGTTGACGGTGCCCTGGACAAGCGAGCACCCTTCGAGCACGGCTACGACAGAATTGGCCACGGCACAGTCGGAATCATTATGCGTGTGGATACCAAGCCTCATACCTGGAAATTTTCTCGCGACGATCTGAACTATTTCGCGGATGTCGTTTGGAAGCATGCCGCCGTTCGTTTCGCAGAGCGCAAGGCATGCGGCCCCGGCGTCCGCGGCGGCTTTCAAAGTCTTGAGCGCGTACTCGCGATTCGCCTTGAAACCGTCAAAAAAATGCTCGGCGTCATATATGGCTTCTAATCCTTTTGATTTCAGAAAAGAAATGCTGTCCGAGATCATATTCAGATTATCTTCAAGCGAAGCCCTCAAGGCGTGTGTCACGTGCATGTCCCAAGTCTTGCCGAAAATGCACGCGACCTTCACTTTTGACCCTATAATCGCCTTGAGCGAAGCGTCCTGATAAGCTTTATGATTTTTATGCCTTGTCGATGCGAAAGCGACAAGCTTTGCGTGTTTGAACTTAATCTTTTTTGCTTCTTTAAAGAAAAGTTCATCCTTCTCGTTCGAGCCGGGCCAACCGCCTTCAATATAATGGAAGCCAAAGTTGTCCAGCGCGCGGGCAATCTTTAGTTTATCGTCAACCGTGAACGAAATTCCCGCCCCCTGAGAACCGTCTCTCAATGTCGTGTCAAACAATTCAATCTTTTTCATAACTCTCTCCCCCCTTAGTATTATTGAGGCAATAATTTATTTCAATATTCAAAGATTGTAAAGATTACAAAGATTCCTAATCTTTAAATCTTTCAATCTTGCTATCTTTTAATTTTCTTTTTCGTTTTTCCCAGCCCGAACGCGCTATGGAGCTCGTTGACCGCTTTATTCACTTCAGTATCCTTGATGATGCAGGAAATTTTTATCTCACTGGTCGATATCATTTCTATGTTTATGCCGCTCTCGGCCATAACGTTGAACATCTTCGCGGCTATTCCGGGATGACTGCGCATGCCCACGCCTATTATCGATACCTTGGCGACCTTGTCGTCAACCAGTATGTCCTTCGCCCTGAGCTCTATCTTTTCCTTTTCAAGGCACACGAGCGCTTTTTTCAGGTCCGCGCGGGCAACCGTAAACGAAATATCGTTGTATTTTTCCCTCGCCGCCGACTGGATTATCATATCGACGTTTACTCCGAGTTTGGCAAGCTCACCGAAAACCTTGGCGGCGATGCCGGGGCGGTCCCGCACGTCCACTATTGAAAGTTTTACCTGATTCTTATCGAAAGTTACCGCAGTGACAGCGACGTCTTCCATCGATTTCCTCCTAGTCTTGATTTTATCTTCACTTGTGATCATGGTTCCCTGATTCTCGCTGAAAGTAGAGCGCACGTGTATCTCAACTTTGAATTTCTTCCCTACCTCTATGCTTCTTGCCTGCATGACCTGTGCGCCGGTTCCGGCCATCTCCAGCATTTCCTCGTACGATATCCGTTCTATTTTCTTCGCTTCGGACGCGACGCGCGGGTCGGTCGTGTAAACGCCTTCAACATCGGTATATATTTCGCAAACATTGGCCCCGAGCGCGGCGGCAAGCGCTACGGCCGTAAGGTCGGAACCGCCTCTTCCGAGCGTCGTGATGTCATCGTGCGGGTTAATTCCCTGAAAACCGGCCACTATCACGATCTTATTTTTCGCCAGTTCTTTTCTCACCTTCGTCGGGACTATTTTGGTAATGCGCGCTTTAGTGTATGTCGTGTCCGCGTAGATCCCGGCCTGCGGGCCCGTAAGGGAAATTGAATCCTCTCCCATATTTTTGATAGCCATTGAAAGCAGCGCTATCGAAACTTGTTCGCCCGTGGCCAGCAGCATGTCCATCTCGCGGTCATCGGGGCTTTCAGTGACGCCTTGAGCAAGCGTTATAAGATCGTCTGTCATGTCGCCCGGCGCCGACACAACAACGACAACCTTGTTGCCTTCCTTTTTTTTCTTGATAACCCGGCCCGCGACACTTTTAATTTTTTCGGCGTCCGATACTGACGACCCGCCGAATTTCATCACAACCAACGCCATTTTACCCCTCTCTGTTGGCTATATCGTTGTTCAACAATTTAGCCATTTAGCTATTTACCCGTCTTTGCCTATATTTTCAAGGACTCTTTCTCAAAACTCAGGATGAAGCACTTGCTGGCGATGTCGAACTGCTTCCATTTTCTTATCATGTTTTTAGCGATGTGTTTCGCCTTTGACGCTTTGCCCAGCGCGATTATCGAAGGGCCCGCGCCGGAAAGCGAAACGCCGTACGCGCCCGCCCTGAGCGCCGAAGCGAAAACTTTATGCATGCCGGGAACAAGACCGGACCTGGATGGCTGGTGGAGCCTGTCCTCCATGCCGTATTTCAGATATTCATACCGGCCGGTGAGCCCCGCCGATATAAACAACGCGAGGCGCGACAAATTGAATACCGCCGATTCAAGCGGAAGAGTCCTGGGAATTATCATGCGCGATTTGTCCGTCGCAAGCTCAAAATCCGGATGACAGATGACCGCCTTAAGCCTCGGGACCGGGAGTTTGAGATATTTCAAACCCTCGCTCGTCTTGGCGCACACGCACATGCCGCCCTGGAAAGCCGGAACCAGATTGTCCGGATGCCCTTCAAGACGGATGCCCATCGCCATAACATCTTCCCTTGAAGGCCTGATGCCCGCGAGTTTGTAGCCCGCGAGAATCCCGCCGAGCCTGGCCGCAGCGCTTGAACCCATTCCTGAAGCCAGCGGGATGCGGTTCACAAGTTTTATGCGCAAAGTACCCGGATCGATACTTTTCTTTTTGGAATCAAGGACTTTTTTTATCGACTGCCATACGATATTTGTCTTGCCGGTGGGTAAAGTGCCCGCGCCCTCGCCGACTATCTTGATCTCCGGAACGTCCTTTCCGCTGGACTTGCCCACTTTCACTTCGATATCGTTGTAAAACTTCAGCGCCGCCCCTATTACGTCAAAACCAGGGCCCAGATTGGAGGTGGTAGCGGGTACTTTAATCTTAAATTTTTTCATAGACGAAGATTTCACAGATTTAGTAACAACGATTACGCAGATTATTTATCTTTCATCGCGCAGAACTTGCCGCACATTGTGCACACGTCCGGTTCTTTCGGCGGCAGTTTATCGCGTTCCGCCTTGAACTTTTCTGGATCTAGCGCTAGTTTTTGCTGGCTTGCCCAGTCCAGGGCCTTCCTGCATTTTGAAAATTCTTTATCCCATTCTTTGGCGCCGGGAACGTTCTTGACCACGTCCGCGGCGTGCCCGGCTATGCGGCTGGAGATAACGCCGAGATACACGTCATCCTTATCCGGTAGCCGCAGATGCTCGGCGGGAGTGACGTAGCAAAGGAAATCGGCTCCCGCGGAAGCAGCTATGGCTCCGCCAATGGCTGACGTTATGTGGTCATAGCCGGCCGCTACATCCGTCACAAGCGGCCCGAGCAGGTAGAACGGAGCTCCATGAATAAGCCTTTTCGCGAGATTCAGGTGCGGCTGTATTTGGTCAAGCGGCATGTGCCCGGGCCCCTCAACCATCGCCTGCACGCCCGCCTTACGCGCCCTCAGCACAAGTTCGCCAAGAACGGAAAGCTCCGCTATCTGAGCGCCGTCTGAAGCGTCCGCAAGGCACCCCGGCCTCAAACCATCTCCTAGGCTTAAAGTCACTTCATATTTTCTCGCTATCTCAAGCAGTCTGTCGAACTGCTCAAAAAGCGGGTTTTCCTTGTTATTTGCCGTAATCCATTTCGCGAGGATAGAACCGCCGCGGCTGACAACACCCACAACCCTTCCCTGTCTGTTCAGGACTCCTACGGTCTCTTTATTGACGCCGCAGTGCACCGTCATGAAATCCACGCCTTCTGCGGCCTGTTCTTCTATAACGCCGAATATCCTTTCGGCCTCTATTTTCCTTATATCGCCCGTTTCACAGACGACCTGATAGATGGGAACCGTGCCGAGCGGGACCGGGCAATTTCCGAGTATCGCTTTTCTGACGGCCTTCAGGTCCCCGCCGGTGGAAAGGTCCATTACTGCGTCCGTGCCGGCCTTAAGCGCGTATTCGAGCTTTTCAATTTCCTCTTCAACGGAAAAATGATCGGGCGACGTGCCGATATTGGCGTTTACCTTCGTCTTGAGGCCTTTCCCGATGCCGGATACATTCTTCAAAGAGCGGTTTATGTTTTTCGGAATCACGATCGCGCCGCCGGCAAGCCCTGAAAGTATCAGCTCCTCGCTGACTTTTTCCTTGGCCGCGACGGTCCTGACGCTGTCGCTGGCGATCATTTTTCTTGCGGATTCAATCAATGTCATCTTATACTCACTGGTATTTCATACCTTCGTGTACTTCGTGCCTGCCGTCCGGGCGCCGGATATCTTCGCTTTCAGCGCGGCCGCGGCTTCGCGCGCGTCTTTCGCTCCGCACACGGCCCTTGATACGGCTATGCCGTCCGCTCCGGCGTCTAATATCTCGCGCGCGTTGTCCATCCCGATCCCGCCGAAAGCCATGACAGGTATTTTCACCCTGTCCTTGACCATCCTGATAAGGTCTATATTCACGGTTTCTTTCTTGGAGTATTCCGGCGCCGAATAAATCGGCCCGAGCATTATGTAATCGGCGCTTTCTTTTGCGGCGGATGTCGCTTGCCCCAGGGAAGAAGCGGTGCGCCCTACTACCTTAATCCCCCCGAGCACCTGCCTTGCCCATTCAATAGGGATATCATTCTGACCGAGATGCACTCCGTCGCAGTTGAGCGCGAGAGCCAGATCAGGCCTGTCGTTTAGAATGAAAAGAGCTTTCCTCTCCGCGCAGATATCCTTTATTCTCTGGCCGAAAAACAGTATTTCCTTCGCCGTAAGGTTTCTCGGCTTGAATAGGACGGCGTCCGCTCCGCCTTCGCACGCCTTTTCAACCTGTTCGTCGTAGTTTAATTCCTTCGTTTCGCACGTGATACAGTACAATTTCGCTTTAAACATATTCCGATATCCTCCCCCTTTTTAAAGGGGGATAGAGGGGGATTTTCCTATAGTCTGCCGCCCTCTATTTTATATCCTTTCTTAGTATTTTCTTCTCTAACGTATATACTTCAAACCTTATTTTCTTGAATTTCGCGCCCGCAGAAGCGGAAACCAGCTTGCCGTATTCTTCCAGCACTCTCAGGGACTCTTCAACGCGCCTGAAATTTGCCGCAAGGACGGACCGGAGATCTTTTCTGCCGCCTTCCCTAATTTTTCTGCCGGCATCGGCAGCAGAATCCCTGTACCGAAGAAGTTCCGGACAGATACCGCGCGTCAGTTTATCCAGGGCATGC
The DNA here is from genome assembly GCA_043811535.1 of Elusimicrobiota bacterium. GTDB lineage: Bacteria > Elusimicrobiota > Endomicrobiia > Endomicrobiales > JBDRNC01 > JBDRNC01. The sequence goes on along the minus strand of JBDRNC010000011.1, from coordinate 14,019 downwards.
CGCAGGATCCTGACTCTTTTGTAAACTCCATTCATGCAAAGAACGAATCTTGAGGTATCTTCAATGACGCGCAACCCTTCGCGGCACCGGTTTAAGTTGGCATCAAATAAGCGAAAATACTTCTTATTCATCATTTATTACAAATTACAGATTACATATTACAGATTAAAAACTTACAGTCGTTAATTTGTAATGTGTAATTTGTAATCATTTATATCTCTCGACTATCTTCTTTATCAGCGCGCTTGTTGAATATCCCTTAACAAGCGGCACGCGCACGACTTTTTTAACGTATTCCCTGCCGGCTATCTCGTTGAGCTTATAATCGCCGCCTTTCACAAGCACATCCGGCCTTAATTCCGAGATTAACTCCGCAGGCGTGTTCTCGCCGAAGAATGTGACGTAATCAACGGTTTCCAGCGCCGCGAGCACCTGCGCCCTGGCGTTCTGCGGGACAAGCGGGCGTTTCGGCCCTTTCAGTCTTTTCAAAGAAGCGTCTGAATTTAGCGCGACAACAAGTATATCCCCGAGCGATTTCGCCTTCTCAAACGCCCTAACGTGCCCCGGATGAAGAAGGTCAAAGCACCCGTTAGTAAACACTATTCTCTTCTTTTGTTTTTTCAGCCGGCCTAAAATCCCGCGGAGGTTTTCCCTGGGCTGGATCTTGCTGCGGCGTAAACTATTTTGCAACTAAACGCTCCTCTATCAGATGGCACAAAATATGTATGGCGAGTATATGGCATTCCTGTATGCGCGCCGTGACTTTTGAAGGCGCGCAGAAAGCCAGGTCCACCATGTCTTTCAGTTCCCCGGCATTTCCGCATAAAGCCAATGTTACCGCGCCGTGTTTTTTTGCTTCGGCGACAGCTTTCAGGACATTTGGCGATTTCCCGCTTGTAGAAATACCTATCACAACGTCGCCGTGCTGGGCGAGAGCTTCAACCTGCCTGGCAAATACATCCTCAAAACTGAAATCATTGGCGATCGCCGTCATTGACGCGACATTCGAATTAAGCGCGACCGCCGCAAGCGGTTTCCTGTTTACCTGGAACCTGCAGACAAGTTCTCCTACAAAATGCTGCGCGTCGGAAGCCGAGCCGCCGTTCCCGCAGACAAGCACTTTTTTTCCCACGGCGTACGCCGCCAGGATCTTTTTTGCCATCTGCTCAAGAACTTCGACGTGATTGGAATTTAAAAGGTTTTTTTTTGCGTCGATGCTGTCCTGAATCAGTTTCTCGATAATTTCTTTCATTTCAAAACCTCGTTAGACGGTAGATGTAAGAAAGTGGAAGGATATAAATGATTCCGTTTAATTCAATCCGTCTACCATCTACCTTTTATCTTCTACCTGTCTATTTAGTCATTTCCGAATATATACTTCGGCAGGAAATTCGTGTAGACGTTGCCTGCGCGGTAATTATCGTTTGCCATGATCTTGGCATGCAGAGGCGCCGTCGTCTTTATCCCGTCTATCGTCAGTTCTTTTAAGGCGCGGCTCATCCTGGCTATCGCTTCGTTGCGGTCCTTGCCCTGTGCTATTATCTTCGCGAGCAGGCTGTCGTAGAACGACGGAATGCTGTATCCCGCGTAAAGGTGCGATTCAACGCGTATACCGGGCCCTCCCGGCGCTATGTACTGCAGGACTTTTCCGGGGCACGGCATGAAATCCCTATCCGGGTCTTCGGCGTTGATGCGGCACTCGATCGCGTGCCCGAGTATCTCTATTTCCTTAGATTCAAAATTGATCCTCTCGCCCGCGGCAAGCCGTATCTGTTCCTTGACCAGATCAATACCCGTTATCATTTCCGTCACCGGGTGCTCAACCTGAATCCTTGTATTCATCTCCATGAAATAAAAGTGCTCGTGCTTGTCCACAAGGAACTCAACCGTACCGACCGTGACATAATCAACGGCTTCCGCCGCGTGTCTGGCGGCCCTTCCCATAAGCCGGCGGACATGCCCGCTCAGGAAAGGCGACGGGCTTTCTTCAACGAGCTTCTGGTGCCTGCGCTGTATGGAACAATCGCGCTCCGGCAGCCATACCACTTTCCCTTTCACGTCGCCCAGTATCTGAAATTCTATGTGGCGTGGCTCTTCAATATATTTTTCCATGTAGACCGCTTCATTCCCGAAAGCGGACTTCGCCTCGTGCGACGCCATCGCGACGGCGTTTTTGAGAGCTTCTTCCGACGCGACTATCCTCATGCCTTTCCCGCCGCCGCCCGCGGACGCCTTGACTATTAACGGATATCCTATTTTTTTCGCGATCTTGGTCAGGTTGGGATCGTCGGCCGAAACAGGCCCGTCGGTTCCTGGCACTACGGGAACGCCCGCTTTTTCCATAAGGCGCCGCGCCGCTATCTTGTCTCCCATCTTCTCTATTGATTCCTTTTTGGGGCCGATAAAATGTATTCCGCACGATTCGCAGACATCCGCGAAATAGGTGTTCTCGGCGAGGAAGCCGTATCCGGGATGGATAGCGTCCGCTCCGGTGATCTCCGCAGCCGAGATTATGCTCGGGATGTTAAGGTAGCTTTCCGTCACGGGGCCGGGACCTATGCAGACGGATTCATCGGCCATTTTGACATGAAGGCAGTCCCTGTCGACTTCGGAATGGATGGCGGCCGTCCTTATCCCCAGTTCCCGCGCGGCGCGTATTACCCTGCAGGCAATCTCTCCGCGGTTTGCTATAAGAATTTTTTTGAACATTTATCTGCTCCCGTTCTCGGTTTCAGTGTCGACAAGAAAAAGTTCTTGTCCGTATTCAACCGGGTGTCCGTTATCTATCAGAACCTTGACTATCCTGCCTTTTACGTTAGAGGTCATTTCCTTCATTATCTTCATCGCCTCAATGATGCCTACTTTCTGACCTGGCACGACGTGGTTTCCTACAATCACGAAAGGGGGCCTGTCCGGAGAATCGGCGTGGAAATACGTGCCGACCATGGTTGATTTTATCGGAATAAGCCTCTTTTCCTTAGACGCGTCGCCGTTCGCCGCGTCCGCGCCGTTGCCGGCCGCCGCGGGTTTTGCCTTGATAACAGGAACGTCATTCCTGCGGAAAAAAACCTTGCTCTCACCGGACTCGACATTAAGCTCTTCAATGTCGGTGCCTTTTACGGCTTCCAGGAATTCTTTAAGTTCGTCGTAATTCATCCCGTTAGACCTCCCTGCTATTAACATCTAATCTTCAAATAATCGAATTATATGATACGAGTTATTTCAGTTTTCTTATTGCACCATAGGTCTAACGGGATTCATCACCTAAAGCCTTTCATAAATCCCTGACCCTTCTATCTAAACTGCTCTTTCCACATATTCGCCGGTGCGCGTATCAACCCTTATCTTATCGCCTTCCTTGCAAAAAAGCGGCACTTGAACCTCAGCGCCTGTGTTGACCTTCGCCAGCTTCATGACATTTTGAACGGTGTTGCCCCTTGAGCCGGGCTCCGTCTCGGTTATCGTCACTACCACTGAAATCGGCAATTCAACGCCGGCAAGCTGGCCTTCCATATACATCGCGCTGACTTCCAGGTTTTCAGTAAGATATTTATAGCCCTCTCCGAGAAGCTCTTTTGAAACATGGACCTGGTCGTATGTTTCCATGTCCATGAAGACGTACTCTTCGCCTTCCTTGTAAAGATACTGCTTCTTGCGTCTTTCCGTGTCAACCGTATCGAATTTTTCGCCGGATTTAAAGGTTTTGTCCACTATGCTGCCTTTTTTGAGGTGGCGCAGCTTCGTGCGCATCACAGCGCCGCCTTTTCCGGGCTTGTGGTTCTGGAACCAGATTATCTGGTAGGGTTCTCCATCAACAAATATGTTGACTCCGTTCTTGAAATCAGCCGTTGAAATCATCTGTCATTACCTCGTTGCCTTTCTCTTTCACCAGAAGCAGGTCTTCGTGCCTTACTCCGAATTTTCCGGGTAAATAAATACCCGGCTCCACCGTCACGAACATGCCGGTTCTGAGCACAGTGGCATCCGCAGCGCTGAGCCGCGGCGGCTCGTGCACTTCAATCCCGAGACCGTGTCCGGTGGTGTGAATAAAATAATCGGCGTATCCGCCGTCAGATATGATTTTCCTTGCGGTAGAGTCGATATCGGAGGCCAGCGCGCCGTCTTTGACCCGCTTTACGGCCTGGTCGCGGGCTTCCCTGACCAGGGCTTTTATTTCTTTGAACGGGTTTCTGATTTTACCTAAAATAAATGTCCTTGTCAAGTCGGAACAATAGCCGTTTTTAACGCATCCCAGGTCCACAAGCACAACATCATTCCTTTTGATTTTTCTTGCAGAACTGATGTGGTGGGGGTTGGCGCTGTTGGGACCGGAAGCAACGATTGTCGGAAAAGCCGGTTTGGCATGCCTCTTTGCAAAATATTCCTCAATTTTGAACATCATTTCAATCTCGGACATGCCCGGCTTGATGAACTTCCTGGCAAACTTGAGCGCCGAAACAGCTATCTTGCAGGATCGTTTAACCAATTCTATCTCTTCCCTTCCCTTTATCTGCCTGTATCTCATGACAAGGTTCCGGGTATCTTCAAGAGGCGCTATCTTTTCCAGCCCTTTTGCCAGAAACAGGTTTGTCTTTTCATAGTCAACGCCTATGGTTTTGACTCTGTTTTTCGCGCAGTATGCCTCAAGCAGATTCAGCAGCATCTTTCCGGATATGACGTTTTCCCCGGGCAGCAGCTCGCTAAGCTGTTCCGCGAACATCGGAGACGTAAATGCCGTGAAACCGTTTTTCGTCAGCAAAAGCCAGAAACCGTCAAGCTCAACACCGGTCAGATAGAAGAGATCGTGCTTGTCGGTAACCAGGTAAGCGGGAACTGGAAGATCGGAGATGATATTGTTTATACGATTTTGTTTCATAAACACTAAATACTAAGTTCTAAATACTAAACAAACTCAAATTTACAAGTTCAAAATACAAATTTAGACATTTATTTTTGTATTTTGGGTTTATTTAGTGTTTAGTATTTAGGATTTCGAGTTTATTATGCTTGATACCGCGCGCAAAGCCAGCAAATAACTACCGAGTCCAAAACCGGCAATCTGGCCTGCTGCTACCGGAGCTATGAGGGATTTGTGCCTGAACTCTTCGCGGGCGTAGATGTTCGAAAGGTGCACTTCCACGGTAGGCAGTCCGCAAGCCGCCACGGCGTCGCGTATTGCCACCGACGTGTGAGTGTACGCTGCGGGATTTATGACGACGGCTTTATATGCTTTCCTGCTCTGTCCGATTTTTTCAACGATCTCGCCTTCATGGTTGGACTGAAAAAAATCAAGCTCGAGCTTTAATTCGGACGCCAGTTTCTTCATAGCGCCCTCAATGTCTTTGAGAGTCGTCTTGCCGTAAACATCCGGCTCCCGTTCGCCAAGGAGATTCAGATTGGGTCCGTTTATCACGAGAATCTTATGCATTGAAACCTCCGAAATTACAGATTACAAATTACATATTACAGATTAAAGTAACTTCGCCGTGAATTTGTAATGTGTAATCTGTAATTTGTAATTATTTCTCTAGTATTTTCCTTATCAGTTCGGACGAAATATTCGATTTCACCGTAACTTTTCCTATTTTTACAGGTAAAACGAATCTGAGCTTCCCGCTTCGGGTTTTCTTATCGCGTTTCATTACGGAAATTACCTGATTTGCCGTAAAACGCTTGTGCGAACACGCGCCGAGCCCCGCCAGAAGAATCAGGTTTTTCAGCCGCGCCTTATCGCTTTTTCCAAGCATTCCCAGCTTTACAGCAAGGCTTGCGGCAAAGTTCATCCCTATCGCGACCGCCTGCCCATGCAGGATTCCCTTATAATTATTCAGCGTCTCAAGCGCGTGGCCGAACGTGTGCCCGAAATTGAGTATCTCGCGCAGGCCTTTTTCCTCCCGCTCGTCGCCGGAAACCACGTCCGCCTTTATTTTGCATGAAGTGGAAATGATATGCCCAATTAGTTTTTCCGTTTTTCCCGGACCCTGGACCCTGGACCCTTGACCCTGCATCTTATTGATGTTTTTTTCCAGAAACTTGAAAAATGCGCTGTCTTTTATGACTCCGTACTTAATCACTTCAGCCATGCCGTTTGCGATGTGTTCTTCCGGAAGGGTTTTAAGCGTGGAAATATCTATCCAGACCAGTTTCGGCTGGTAGAAAGCGCCTATAAGGTTCTTCCCCTCTTTCAGGTCCACTCCTGTCTTGCCTCCGACAGAAGAATCCACCATCGCAAGAAGCGTCGTAGGAACCTGAATTAATGGAACGCCGCGCATGAATGTAGCCGCGGCAAAACCCGCTATGTCGCCCGCAACGCCCCCGCCGAGCGCTATCAAAGGCGAGCGCCTGTCAAGCCCGGCATTAAGCATCGCGCCGTATATTTTGTTGACTGTGTTTAGCGTTTTGAATTCTTCTCCGTCGCCAATGATGCAGGATGAAACCTTGAATCCCGCTCTTTTCAGCCCGGCGGAAATCCTTGAAAGGTAAAGTTTTCCCACTTTTGGATTTGTCACGACAAGCGCGGTTTTTGACAGCTTCATACCCGCAAGCTGCCTGCCCAAATCTTCAAGTTTGGCTCCGATGAAAATCTGGTAACTTCTTTCGGATAATTTGACTAATATCTTTTTCATAATCTTACTGAAATATTATATTAAATTTATATCGATAGAGCAAGGAAGGACGTCAATTACATATTGCAGATTACAGATTAAAAATTAAGGGCATTGGGCAGTAAATCTGTAATTTGTAATCTGTAATTTGTAATTATTTATTCTTTTTGTTAAACTATCTTATATGGAATTGTGTATATTCCCTAAGAAAAATAACGAAGAGAAAAACAGAAAGCTTACCGAGAAGAAAAACCGGAAGATGGCGGAGTCATTCGCCGCGATTCCATACACGGAACGGGTGGTTTTTGTCCCTCACTGCATGCGCAATATTGAGAAATGCAAGGCAAAAGAGCTGGGCAGCCACTACATCTGCATGGAATGCGGAGCATGCAAGACAGGAAACATCAGCAAAAAATCAAAGGAACTGGGGTATAAAGCGATTTACATATTAAAGGGCGGGAAAGCCGTCAAAAAGCTCACTGAAGAACTAAAACCGAAGGCCGTACTCGGTGTGGCATGCTATTATGAAGGCGTGATGGGGATGGACGAGAGCGAAAAACACGGCCTGATCGCGCAATTCGTTCCTCTGACCCGCGACGGATGCGTCAACACTGACATCGAATTAGAGGAAGTGTATAAAGCTTTAGAAAAGAAATAATTACAAATTACATATTACAGATTACATATTAACGACAGTTTATTTGCAAAACAAAAGCTCGCGTTTCCGCGAGCTTTTTTCAGATTAGTTCCTAATCTCTATTCACTAATCACTATATTTTTTTATATACTCTTTCATTTTTCTGACAAATCCGATAATCCTTCCGGCTACGCTCTTGTCTTTTAACTTCAACTCTGTGCTTGTGTCTTCCATCTCCCTGCCGATCTCTGCCTCCAGATGCGGGGATTTCCTTATACTAAGCACCTGCGACGGATAAACGCTCCTGTGCCCGGTCATCAGGAAACTGATAACGCATATCACGGCGGCGTACGGCGCAATCTTGGGCCCGAACAGTTCCATGGCCATGATGCTGGCGGCTATGGGCGTATTGGTCGTGCCGGCCAGCAGGCCGACCATGCCCATCGCGGCAAATGTCGCCGGATCGGCGTGTGCAATGCGGGCAAACAGGTTCCCGGCCGCGGTTCCTACATAGAATATGGGAGTAATGATGCCTCCGCTCCCTCCGAAATTCAGCGTTATCGTAGTGTAAACGGACTTCAGTATAGCGGAATACCACGGGAGCGCCTGGCCCTCAAGCGCGGCCTCTATTGTGTCAAGTCCGAGGCCCAGGTACTGCCGTGAAAACACCAGCGTCAGCCCGACAAGCACCGCGCCTGCCGCAATACCTTTCAATATATTACCGGCCTTGATCTTTTCGGACAATTTCTTTCCGAATTGTATTATCTCAATAAATATGAAGGAAGCTATTCCGAAGAATACTCCGGCCAGAACAACTTCTACAAAAAATGATTCCTTAAAAACCGGAACAAATGTGAGGGGGTGGTAAAAATATTCTATCCCGAACGCGTGCGCCACCTGGTAGCTGGTTATGCCCGCGATGAAAGACGGAAGAAGCACGTCGTAAAGAAGACTTCCCACGAAAAGCACTTCAACCCCGAATATGGCGCCCGCTATGGGCGTGCCGAAAATCGCGGCAAATCCCGCGCTGATCCCGCAAATAACGAGTTTTTTGTGATCGTTTTTATCAAGACGTATCAGGCGGGCAAAGAATGATGCAAGCCCCGCCCCTATCTGCGCAGCGGGACCTTCTTTCCCGGCGGAACCTCCGAACGCCAGTGTTATCACAGTAGTTAAGAGTTTTACCGGAACTACGGCAAGATTTATCATGCCGGAATTCTTATGCACAGCTTCGATGACCTTTTCAGTGCCGTGGCCCTCCGCGGCCGGAGCAAGATATTTTATGATGAGGGCGCTAAGCGGGAATATAAGCACAAGCGCGAAATAGTAGTATTCGAACCGCCCTGTCTGCAGAGTGCTCCAGTTGAGCAGCTTGAGGAACAGCGCTGTGGAAAGACCCACGATCGAGCCGACTGCCGTGGCGAGCACGAACCATTTCAGAACACCTATAAAAAGTACCGTGCCTTCCTTGATTCTATTTCTCATCAACGCACCTTTTTTAAAACTCTCTGTGCTTATTTTAGCAAATATCCGTCAATAAAACAAATTCGGAGGGTGATTTCCGGATAGGCAAACAAAAAGCCCCGACGAATCGGGGCTTTTTATATTCTAGCTGGAATCACGAACTAAATACGGTTATTCTCCGTAAACGGTCGTGGTGAAACTCGAGAATAGGCCGAGCACGCTTGTTGAATGGTAATCCACGTGATGTATCTTAGTGATTTTACCATTCTTGGCGGCTGTTTCAATACTGGCATCGCCGGTAGCGAACATCCCGAGTATTCCGGTCGCCTCGCTTGTGCCGACTTTAGATGAGCCCGAGTTACTGGTTGCCATAAGGGGAGCCTTGACATCTGTGTATATACTTCCCATTATAGGCGACGAAACACTGGCGCATCCTGACAGATAAACCATAAGACCGAGTGCCATTGCTGCGAATAGAAGTTTTTTCAATGTAATCACCTCTCTTTTTTTGAAGAATGGCCCGAACAGTGACGAATACTTTATAGCATTATATTCAATAACAATATCATGCATTTTTTTGCGTGTTTGAGGCATCTATTACAGGTCTATATCCTGTCCCGGCGGATACGTCGCCTTGACTCTTTTAGATCTGTCCAGATACGAATACCATATGGCGGCGTATAGCATAAGGCGGAGCAGCGCCCCGACCGCGGTGCCTATCCTATACGCGGTGGGTTTTTCGGGCATGAGTATGAAAAACGAGTATCCCACGATAAACACCGCGTAGCCGGCTATGGCAAGCAGATATATTTTCGCAGTCTTGACTGCATTCGGCCTGACAGTCCAAAGCGATATGCCCGCGTACATGCCGAACAGCGTCACCAGTACCATCCAGAACGTATCCACAATACCAAAAAATGTCAGCGCGTTAAAACCGGGAAAATCCGCGAAATAAACGAATACCGTCAGCGCTGGATTGATAACTGTCAGAATTATGCAAAAAAGCAGCAACCATCCTTTGACGCCTTTGTATTTCTCGTTAGGCTGCATTTCATTCTGTTCCGCCATATGAATCTCCCCGTTTTTCGTCTTCCGTCTTCGGTCTACTGTCTCTTAAGTCCCTTTACGTGACGATAAATATACAGCCCCGCGCCGATAACAATAACAGCGCCTATGACTATGTCAAATTTATGGAAATAAACCCTCAGAGAATCCCAGTGTTCGCCCATCCGCAATCCCACCCAGGCAAGCGCGTAGCACCATAAATACGATCCGACAAAGGTGTAGAGGATGAAAGTGGACATGCGCATCTTTGAAACACCGGCCGGAAACGCAATGAACGTGCGCACAACCGGCAGAAGCCGGCAAACGAAAACCGTGATATCTCCGTACTTATTAAACCACCTGTCAGCCATGTCAAGGTCGTGATGAGAAACTAAAATATACTTGCCGTATTTGACAACCCATGCCCTTCCGCCCCAGAGTCCCGCATAATAGGCGACAATAGAACCGAGCACGCAGCCGATAGCGCCCATGAGAGCGACTATCCAGAGCTTAAACACGCCCTGCGCTACGAGAAAACCCGAAAAAGGCATTATAACTTCCGAAGGGAGCGGTATGCACGCGCTCTCAATGCCCATCAGGAATACGATCCCGATATATCCCATCTTGTTGATAGTGCCGATGATGAACAGCGATAACGCTCCAAGAATTTTCTCTACCAAGTTGACTCCTTTTAACAACAGTATCTAGTATCTAGCATCTAGCATCTGGTATCTGGTTCTTGGTTAAAGACATTTAAGTTTTTACTAGATACCAAATACCAGATACCGTCTTATTTAATCTCCGAAGCTTATTCCCATCTGTCTCGCGGAGATTATTGTGTCGCAGTTGACGGGGACTGTCTTGAGTTTGCTTATGGCTTTCTTCAGCGGGACGGGTTTCATCGTAGGCGGGACTGACGCGACCATCACGCCGAACTGGCCTTTCTGCACCTGCCTGATGGCCGCGGCGCCGAAACGCGTGGCGACAAGCCGGTCAAACGTCGTCGGATGGCCGCCTCTCTGCAAGTGCCCCAGCGACAGCGAGCGCGCATCGTGCCCTGTGCGTTTCTGCACTTCTTTGGCTATATGTTCCGCAATGCCTCCGAGTATCACGTGCTCTTTCCCGCACTCCTTGCCGACTTTGACAAAATGCCCCTGCCCTTTCGGCTTGGCGCCTTCCGCGACCATGATTATAGCGAAATTTGACCTTTTGGGGCCGTAGCGCCTGTTGACTGCATCGCATATTTTATCAATATCAAAAGGAATTTCAGGTATGAGAATAACGTCGGCGCCGCCGGACACGCCCGCGTTGAGCGCTATCCAGCCGCAGTACCTGCCCATCGTTTCCACTACCATCACGCGCTGGTGGCTCTCGGCTGTTGAATGCAGTTTGTCCAGCGCGTCCGTCGCGGTAGATACCGCCGTGTCAAAACCGAATGTTATCACCGTAGACGAAAGGTCGTTGTCTATTGTCTTGGGAACACCAACGATCGGTATGCCTTTGTCCATGAATTTCGCAGCTATTCCCAAGGTCCCGTCGCCGCCGATTGCGATGAGCGCGTTAAGACCGAGTTTTCTAAAATTCTTCACGACTTCTTTTGAGGTGTCAATCTCCACCGTTTTTCCGCCGACGGTTTTCTTTGACATGAACGGGTTTCCGCGGTTCGTCGTGCCGAGTATCGTCCCGCCCTGGTTAAGTATTCCCTTTATGTTTTTTAAAGTTATCTTTTCTATCCTTACCGGGTCTTTCAATCCTTCAAATCCGTCGCGGATGCCCACAACTTCCCATCCGAGGTTGAGCGCGCTCTTGACAGCCGCTCTTATTACTGCGTTAAGCCCGGGGCAGTCGCCGCCGCCGGTCAGCATGCCGATACGCTTCTTTCCCTTAAGTTTCATGGCCGTCTCCTTATCAATCCTAAAATAAATATTTTTTGCGGATTTGTTATTGCTAATGGCTAATTGCCAATTGCTAATTACTTCAGCGAATTATTTATCTGCGGGAATGCGAGTATTTTCTCAGTTACCTGTTCGGGCGTTATGTCGGAAGTGTCGACGATGAGCCCGCACTTGCCGTAGTATTCCTTCCTGAAATCCAGTAGTTCCCTGATTTTCAATACCGGATCGTCGGTTTTAAGAAGCGGGCGGGTCGTGTCATATTTTGTGCGTTCGTATATTTTTTCCGGTGTCGCCGTAAGGCAGACGACAACGCCGTTTTTCCCCAGCTCCTGCATGTTTTCCTTGCGCAGTACCACTCCCCCTCCGCATGCTATCACGACCTTATCCAGGATGGCCACGAGCCTTACGGCCTTTGATTCGACATCCCGGAAATACGGCTCGCCTTTTTTCGCGAATATCTCGTTTATTGAATACCCGACGTCTTTTTCTATCATCGCGTCGGTATCGTAGAACTGCCAGCCCAGTTTTTTCGCGAGCAGCATTCCGACGTATGACTTGCCTGTTCCCATGAAGCCCGTCAATACAATGTTCATCTCGATTTAGCGATTCTTTCCTGGATTTTTTTTCTGTGATTCAAGGTTTCGCTGTCTATCTCTTTGGCCAGCGTCGCAAACTCTATGTCGCCGGTTTTTAGAAGCTCGCTGAATTTCTGTTCAAGCAGGGAGTTCTCAATATCCAGAGCGATATTCATCATTCTTTCCCTCGGGAGTCCGCCGTTTTTTACTTTGGCGGTGTTCTGATTCACATAACTTATGAATGTCCTGACTCCGACAGGATTGAATGAACGTCCCACCTCGTACTTTCCCGGATTTTTCTCCACCATTTCGTATATTTTTTTCAGGTATGCGGAATGTTTAAGTTCGTCATCTATGAGAGTATCCAGGATATCCCTGTCCTCCGGCCACCGTTCGGCGCAAGCCCTGTATAAGTTGCATACCGCTATTTCGCCTTCCGCCATGGCCTGCAGAGTCGCCAGAATATTTTTCAGGTCCATCGAGCCCATTTCAGAACCTCTCAATCTGCTTTTTGTATGAATTGAAGTTTGTTTTCATCTCGACTAGCGAATCGCCGCCGAATTTCTCTTTCATCGCCAGGGTTAGTTCAAAACCGAGCGCGGATTCGCCTATCACGCCGGCTGACGGCACCGCGCAGACGTCGCTGCGGACGGCCTCGGCCGGGCTCGGCGCTTTTGTCCTGATATTGACGGACCTCAAGGGTTTCTTCAGAGACGGTATCGGCTTCATGGCGCAGCTGACGATTATGTCCCCGCCGTTCGTGATGCCCCCTTCAACGCCGCCGGCGTTATTCGAATCCCTGTAATAACCTTTCGCTTTCGAGTAGAATATCTGGTCGTGCGCCTGCGAGCCGGGGCGTTCGGCGAATTCAAATCCAATTCCGAATTCCACGCCCTTGACAGCCTGTATTGACATGAGCCCGCGTGCTATCCTTCCGTCAAGCTTGAGGTCCCACTGCGTGTGGCTGCCGAGGCCGGGTATTACATTTTCGGCGACCAGCGTGAATACGCCCCCCACGGTGTCCCCTTTTCCGCCGGCTTTATTGATAAGTTTCATCATCTTTTTTTCCGCTTTTGCGTCCGGAGTCCTGACAGGCGAGCCCTCGGCAAGCTTTACGATGTCTTTATTGCCAAGTTTTCCTATAGACGCTTTGATACCGCCGATTTCGCGGACAAACGAAAATATCCCTACACCGAATTCTTCCAGCAGTCTGCGGCAAACCGAACCCGCGGCTACTCTCGCGGCGGTTTCCCTGGCAGAAGCCCGTTCAAGTATGTCGCGCAAATCCCTGCGGTCGAACTTCATGGCGCCAGGAAGGTCCGCGTGGCCGGGGCGCGGGCATACCTGGTAAACGTTCTTTGAATCTTCCTTGCCAGGCTCGGCGGACATGATATAGCGCCAGTTCTCCCAGTCAATGTTCTTTATAGCCAGGCATATAGGCGAGCCGAGTGTTTCTCCGAAACGCACGCCGGACAGTATTTCAACGCCGTCCTTCTCTATTTTCATCCGGGCGCCCCTGCCAAACCCGGTTTGGCGGCGGGCGAGGTCACGGTTGATGTATTCCGCGGTTAAGGGCAGTCCCGCCGGGATGCCTTCTAGAATTACGGTTAGTTGTTTTCCGTGAGATTCACCGGCAGTTACATAACGAAGCATATTAACTCCTATGATAAAAATCAAACTCAGAATAGTAAATCTACTCTGTTTTTGTTGATATTTTTCATTCCAACACCCAATTGTTGAAATCGGCAAACATCCAGCCGTTTTTTAACGTATTGTAAATGATCTCCAGCATCTTCCTT
>JBDRNC010000010.1:0-36508 GCA_043811535.1 Elusimicrobiota bacterium | reverse complement strand
CCTGGTTTGGACCGATTTCGACAAGATAGATATGATAATTGAAAGATCGGAACAGGAAGCCGAACTGAAAATCAATACGATAAAATACGGCAGCACGAGTTTGCTGGGCAGAATCGTTGAATTCCTTAAATACCGCCATGTCGCTACCCGGTGAATCAAAGCATCGCATTTGCTTTCGTCAAAATCCGTTGACAAACCACTGACATTTTGCTATTCTTAATCAACCCTGAAAGTGAAGGGTTTTTTGTTTATTTGGAAGATAATATGTTTATAGTGAAAGACGGTCTGCCGTTAGTCATAATAACGGCTATTATAGGGATTTTGATAGTAATTTTGTTCCGCGGTTCTTACTGGTCCGTTCCGGGATGGACGCTTATCGCGCTCGGGCTCTTTTTCTCATATTTTTTCCGGGATCCGTCAAGGAAGATCGTCCCGGATGACAACATGGTCCTGTCCCCGGCCGACGGCACGGTCCTTGAAGTGATTTCCGCGTGTGATTCAAAAACAGTCAGGATATTCCTTTCCGTTTTCAACGTGCACCTGCAGAGGTCGCCCGTTGCCGGTTCCGTGAAGAACGTGGAGTACAAGCCGGGAAAATTCCTTCCCGCGATGGATAAGGAAGCGCACGTAATCAACGAGCAGAATATAATCACGATACAGTCCAAGAAGGGCGTATTCACAGTCCACCAGATAGCGGGGATACTGGCGCGCAGGGTGGTTTCGTGGGTCAAACCCGGCGATGCCCTGGAGCAGGGGAATAAAATAGGCTTTATCAAGTTCGGGTCGCAGGTGGATCTGGAAATGCCGGCTTCGGCCGAAGTAAAAGTGAAAACCGGCGACAAGGTAAGAGCCGGAATCACAGTGATCGCGCAGTTAAGGTAAGAAACATTATGGAAAAAAATCAAAAACAATTCAGCTTGAGACGCGGCATCTACATACTGCCGAGCCTGCTGACCTCCGGAAACATGGCGATGGGTTTTATTTCCATGCTTTTTACAATGAATAACAATTACACGGCCGCGGCATGGTTAATAATCGCCGCGATTGCGTTTGACGTGATTGACGGGCGCGTCGCGAGATGGACCAAGACCACGAGCAGTTTCGGCATAGAGTTTGACTCGCTGGCCGACCTTGTATCGTTCGGCGTCGCGCCGTCGCTGCTTATGTACCAGATGGTGCTTCACACGCTCGGGAAACCCGGAATGGCGATAGGGCTGTTCTTCGTGCTTGCCGGCGCGATACGGCTGGCGCGCTTCAACGTTAAGGCGCATGACAGCGAAAGCAGCGGGGATTTTGTGGGCCTGCCCATACCGGCGGCCGCGGGGATACTCGCGTCGTTTGTGCTGAGCTACGAACTTTTCGCGCAGGGCATCATAACGGTAAAAACCATTCCTCTGGTGATGAAGAGGATGCCGCTGTTCTTCAATGCGATCGCGCCCACGATGCTGGTGATATCGCTGCTGATGGTCTCAAGCATCCCTTATATGGGGTTCAAGAGATTCAAGTTCAGCAGGCCGAAATCGATGCAGCTGTTCGTCTTCATTTCAGCGAGCATACTGCTGATACTGACATATCCCCAGAACACGATATTCATTGTTTTCGTTATATACATACTCTCCGGGGTCCTCGGATATTTCTGGCGGTACTGGCGACTTAGAAGGACCGTCGGAAAGACGGTCAGCCACAAAGAGATAATGGAGATCATGAACGGTAAGAAGTCGGAGCAAGAAGCAGGATTGGATCTATTTAAGGAGAAAGAAAATGAGAAATAATAAAATAATATTTTTTGACACAACGCTGAGGGACGGCGAGCAGTCGCCCGGCGCGAGCATGAACATAAACGAGAAGTTGGAAGTGGCGCGGCAGCTGGCGCGCATGGGCGTTGACGTCATCGAGGCGGGTTTCCCCATAACGAGCGTCGGCGATTTTGAGGCCGTTAAAGCGGTCGCCAAAGAAATAAAGGGCCCGGGAATCGCGGGGCTTTCAAGGTGCAGCGAGAAGGATATCACGGCATGCTGGAACGCGGTGAAGTATTCAAAGAAGCCGCGCATACACACGTTCATAGCGACGTCCGACATACACATCAAGCGGAAACTGCAGAAGACCCGCGAGCAGGTTTTTGACATCGCGGTGAATTCCGTCAGGTTCGCGAAAAAGTACTGCGACGACGTGGAATTTTCCGCCGAGGACGCGGTGCGTTCTGATTTCGATTACCTGTGCAAGGTGATAGAGGCGGTTATCGAGGCCGGCGCGACTACGGTAAACATTCCCGACACCGTCGGATACGCCGTGCCCGAAGAATACGGCGCGATGATACGCAAGCTGCGCCAGCGGGTCAGGAACATAAGCCGCGCGGTCGTGAGCGTTCATTGCCACAACGACCTGGGGCTGGCTGTCGCGAACTCGCTGGCCGCGGTCTCCAACGGAGCGCGGCAGGTTGAGTGCACGATAAACGGGATAGGCGAGCGCGCGGGCAACGCGGCGCTGGAAGAGATAGTGATGGCGCTGAGGACAAGAAAAGACATGTTCGACGTAGAGTGGGGCATCGACACGCGCGAAATATACAAGGCCAGCAAGCTGGTAACCACGCTGACAGGCGTAGTCGTTCAGCCCAACAAAGCCATAGTCGGGGCGAACGCTTTCGCGCACGAGGCCGGCATCCACCAGGACGGCGTCCTGAAAGAGCGCAAGACCTACGAGATAATGCGCCCGCAGGACGTAGGCATTCCTTCAAACAAGCTGGTGCTGGGAAAACACTCCGGGCGCCACGCGCTGATAAAACGTTTGAAAGAACTGGGATACCACGTCAAGCCCGCGGATGTGGATATGATATTCGCAAGGTTCAAGGAACTGTGCGACAAGAAAAAAGTGGTTTTTGACGACGATATATCCGCGCTGGTGGAAGAAGGCATAAGCCGGCTTCCGGAGGCATACACGCTTGATTACCTGAATACGTCTTCCGGAACGGGCGTAGTGCCTACGGCCACGGTGCGTCTTGCGAAAAGCGAAAAGGCATCAAAGGGCGGGAAGGCCATAGCGCAGGAAGCTTCCTGCGGGGACGGGCCCGTTGACGCCGCGTACAAGGCGATAGACAAGATAACCGGGATAAAACCCAAACTTGTCGATTACGGCTTGCGCGCCGTCTCGAGCGGGAAAGACGCTCAGGGTGAAGTCAACGTGAAAGTGATATGCAACAGGATAACATATACCGGGCGAGGGACCTCGACGGACATCATCGAGGCGAGCGCCAAGGCGTATTTGCAGGCGGTCAATAAAATAGCGGCCGCGGGAAAAAAGATAAAGTAATAACGAAAGGAAAAAATATCATGGGACATACAATATCTGAAAAAATACTGGCCGCTCACTGCGGACAGAAATCCGTAAAGCCGGGCGAGTTCATCGAACCGAAGGTTGACATAGCGCTGGGCAACGACGTGACCTCGCCGCTGGCGATAAAGGAATTCCGCAGGGCCGGCGCGAAAAAAGTCTTTGACAGGAACAAGGTAGTCCTGGTCATGGACCACTTCACGCCTAACAAGGACATCAACAGCGCCCAGCAGGTGAAGTTCATCAGGGAATTCGCCAAGGAACAGAAGCTCGTCAACTATTACGAGGGCGGTAACTGCGGCGTGGAACACGCGCTGCTGCCCGAGAAAGGGATCGTGCTTCCCGGCGACCTTGTGATCGGCGCGGACTCGCATACCTGCACTTACGGAGCCCTCGGGGCTTTCTCAACGGGCGCGGGCTCGACCGACCTGGCCGCGGCGATGATAACCGGCAGGATCTGGCTCAAGGTCCCAGCGACGATAAAATTCGTTTATAAAGGCAAATTGAATAAATGGGTCTGCGGCAAGGACCTCATACTTCATACGATCGGAAGGATCGGCGTTGACGGCGCGCTGTACCAATCGATGGAATTCAGCGGGCCCGTCATAGATTCTCTTCCGATGCACGACAGGTTTTCCATGGCCAACATGGCTATTGAGGCCGGCGGGAAGAACGGGATTTTTCATCCCGATAAACAGACGTTGGAATACGTGAAAAATCGGGCGAAAAGGAAATACAAGCTCTACGCGAGCGACCCGGATGCGGAGTACGCGGAAGTCATGGAGATCGACTGTTCAAAGATAAAACCGACGGTTTCGGTCCCGTTCCTGCCGTCAAACGCGAAGAACGCGGAGGACCTGAATAATATCGCGATCGACCAGGTTGTCATCGGCTCGTGCACTAACGGCCGCATCGAGGACCTGCGCATCGCCGCCAAAATCCTGAAAGGGAAAAAGGCGAATCCGAACGTGAGGCTCTTGATAATGCCCGCGACGCCGGCCATCTGGGGACAGGCGCTGAAAGAAGGGCTGTACGACATTTTCCTTAAATCCGGCGGCGTGATATCGCCGCCCACGTGCGGCCCGTGTTTGGGCGGGCACATGGGAATCCTGGCGGAAGGCGAGAGATGCGTTGCCACGACGAACAGGAATTTCGTCGGAAGAATGGGCCACGTGAAGTCGGAAGTATACCTGGCCAGCCCCGCGGTAGCGGCCGCCTCGGCCATTAAGGGTAAGATTGTTAGTCCGGAGCAGCTATAGTGTCCAGGGGCCAGTAGCCAGGGTCCAGGAATTACGAAAAGAAAGAGGAAAAGATATGATATTAAAAGGAAACGCGCACAAGTACGGATCAAACATCAATACCGATGAAATCATACCGGCAAGGTATCTCAATACCTCGGAGCACGCGGAACTCGCGAAACACTGCATGGAAGACCTTGACGAGGATTTCATGAAAAAGATAAAGCCCGGGGATTTCATCGTGGCTGAAAGCAATTTCGGATGCGGCTCGTCGAGAGAGCACGCGCCGATATCCATCAAGGCCGCGGGCCTGTCGGGAGTTATAGCAAAATCCTACGCGAGGATATTCTACCGCAACGCCATTAACATCGGCCTTCCAATACTTGTGTCGGACAAGGCCGTTGAAAAGATACGCACGGGCGACCAGATAGAGGTCAACCTCGCGACGGGCGAGATCAGGAATGTCACGAGATCGGAAACGTACAAATCCCAGCCGTTCCCCGGATTCATGCAGGAGATAATGAAAAAGGGCGGGCTGATGGAATACATAAAGGCAGCAATTAGCAAATAGCCCGCCGCGGCGGGGCAATTAGTAACGGTGAACAAAAATACAAAAAAAGAAAGAGAGGACAAACAGGTGAGCAAGAAAAATTACAAGATCGCAGTGCTCGGCGGAGACGGAACCGGCCCCGAGGTAATCAAGGAAGGGAAAAAAGTCGTTGAAGCCGTCGCTAAAAAAGAGGGTTTCAAAATAGACTGGGTGGAATATGACCTCGGAGGGGAACGCTACAAAAAAACGGGAGAAGTCCTGCCGCCGAGCGTCGTGCCGGAACTAAAAAAAATGGACGCCATATATCTCGGCGCGATCGGCCATCCCGACGTGAAACCCGGAATCCTGGAGAAAGGGCTCCTGCTCGCCCTGCGTTTCGAGCTTGACCAGTACATAAACCTGCGCCCGGTGAAGCTTTATCCAAACGTTGAGTGCCCGCTAAAGGACAAGAAACCGGAGAATATAGATTTTGTCGTCGTGCGCGAAAATACGGAAGGGCTTTACGTTGGCGCCGGTGGTTTTTTAAGGAAAGGCACGCCCAACGAAGTCGCTATACAGGAATCTATCAACACGCGTTTCGGCGCGGAACGCTGTCTCCGTTATGCTTTTGAATACGCGAAAAAAAGGAATAAAGACAATAAACTTACGCTGTGCGGGAAGACGAACGTACTGACATATGCCTGGGATCTCTGGGAGCGCGCGTTCTATGACGTAGCGAAGGATTATCCCGGGATCAAAACGGATTACGCGCACGTCGACGCTACGTGCATGTGGATGGTTAAGAACCCCGAATGGTTCGATGTCATAGTCACCGACAATATATTCGGAGACATAATCACGGACCTTGGCGCGATGATTCAGGGCGGGATGGGAATAGCCGCCGGAGGCAACATCAATCCGGAAGGTGTTTCAATGTTCGAGCCCATCGGCGGCTCGGCGCCCAAGTACACGGGAAAGAACGTCATCAACCCGCTCGCGGCCATCTGCGCGGGAGGCATGATGCTTGAAACCATCGGCGAGGTCAAAGCCGGCAAAAGCATTGAACAGTCGGTTATCAAATGCCTGGAGAGCGGCAAGATCAAGAGCCTCGCGGCCGGCAAGATGGGATTGTCAACGACGGAAATGGGCGATTTCATCGCAAGCAACATATAAAACAGGAATTCAATTCTGGTAAAGAAAGGAAATTGATGGAGAACAACATGAAGAAATATAAAGTAGCCGTAGTCGGAGCCACCGGAGCGGTGGGACAGGAAATGATAAAGATGCTGGAAGAAAGGAACTTTCCGGCGGAATCGTTAAGACTTCTCGCGTCCGAGCGCTCGGCGGGTAAAAAGGTCATGACCGCAAGGGGCGAAATGCCTATAGAGCTGCTGAGACCGGAAGCGGCGAAAGGGCTCGACCTCGCTCTTTTCAGCGCGGGCGCAGCCGTGTCAAAGGAATACGCGCCGATCTTCGCGAAGGAGAATTGTTTTGTCGTCGATAACTCCAGCGCGTGGCGCATGGACCCGGATGTACCGCTTGTTGTCCCTGAAGTCAACCCGCAGGACCTGAGCAAGGATAAAAAAATAATAGCAAATCCGAACTGCTCGACCATACAGATGGTCGCGGTCCTGAAGCCGCTGCATGACGCGGCCAAGATCAAGAGGATAATTGTTTCCACTTACCAGTCCGCTTCAGGCGCGGGCGGGCAGGCCATGGAAGAGCTCCGCCAGCAGACCCTTGCGTGGGCGAAAGGCGAGCCGATTCCGGCCTCCAAGAAGTTTCCGTACCAACTGGCATTTAATTTGATTCCGCAGATTGACGTTTTCCTGGAAAACGGCTATACTAAGGAAGAAATGAAGATGGTCAATGAGACCAGGAAGATCATGGGCGACAGCTCGATCCAGGTCTCGGCCACCTGCGTGCGTGTTCCCGTCATGAGAGCTCATTCCGAAACCGTCTGGATAGAAACCGAAAAGAAGCTCGGCGCGCAGGAGGCAAAGAAGCTCCTTTCAAAAGCTCCCGGCATAGAACTGATAGACGAACCTGAAAACAAGAAATACCCGATGCCGTTATTTGCCGCGGAAAAGCAGGTCACCTACGTCGGCAGAGTAAGGGAAGATATTTCGGTAAAGAACGGTCTCGTCCTTTGGATAGTTTCGGATAATTTATTAAAAGGGGCGGCACTGAACGCGGTGGAGATAGCCGAAGTTCTGGTGTCTAAAAAAATCATATGAAAAAACTTATCGTCAACGCCGATGATTTCGGTTACAAGGAAGGGATCAACAAGGGCATTATCTACGCGCACAAGAGCGGCGTGGTGACAAGCGCCTCGCTGTTCGTTGAAAAGGAAGGCACCGAGGAAGCGGTAAGGCTGGCGAAGGAAAATCCGTCGCTCGGGATGGGCCCTCACATCGACATCGACCAGTTTTTCAACGTTGACCATCATTTCGGCATCATCGTGGAAATGAGCAATCCCAAGCCGAACGCGGATACCATCCGCTCTGAGATCAAGCGGCAGCTTGATAAGTTTTTTTCATTCGGTTTTACGGCGGACCATCTTGACAGCCACCACCACTCCCACCTGCATCCGGAAGTATTTCCGATAATCTGCGAGATCGCTAAAGAGTACAAGGTGCCCGTGGTCAGGTTCTTTTCTAAATTCTACTCGGACAGCCAGGTTTATGAAAGCATGAAAAAGATACTGAGCGACAACGGCCTGGTTTTCATAGACCAGTTCATAGAAGGATGGTACTGGGGAAACGTCGACGAATCTTATCAGATAGCCGAGCTTATGACGCATCCGGGCTACGCGGAGTTGTGGCGCGAAGCCGAGCTCGCGCACTGCTGCCAGCCGCAGCTGAAGCAGTACCTGATAGACCAGAAAATAGACCTGTTGAGATTTTCAGATATAGCCGGTAAGTAATGCCGAATTACCTTTTGATCATTGAATACGACGGTTCGGGATTCCACGGCTGGCAGAAGCAGCCGCGCTGCCGGACCGTGCAGGGGGAAATCGAGAAAGCCGCCGCCAAAATCCTCGGCAGACCCGTGAAAGTGACGGGCGCCGGGAGAACCGACGCGGGTGTCCACGCGAAAGGGCAGGCGGCGAATATTTTCGCAAATAAAGATTTCAAGGCGCAAGGGTTGGTCCCGGCGCTTAACGCGCATCTGCCGGACAGCGTTTCGGTAGTTTCGGCAAGAAGAGTCCCGGACGGTTTCAACGCGAGACGCGCCGCGAAGGAAAAAATATACTCATACCGCGTCTGGAACCGGCAGTTTCGCTCGGTTTGGGCCCAAAAGACGTCCTGGCATATCAAGAGACAGCTTGATATGGAAAAGGTCAAAGAAACCGCAGAGAAGCTCATTGGAAGGCATGATTTCGGCGCGTACGCATCCGCGGGCGGCGTTTCGGAAAACAAATCCGTGAATTTAAAGAAGATAAAGGTAAGGCGGAAAAACGGATTCACGATCTTTACATTCACGGCCGACAGATTCCTGTACCGCATGATACGAAATATCATGGGAACGCTCGTTGAAGCCGGAAGGGGAAGGCTGGACCCGAAAAAAGCGGGGCAGGCCCTGAAGGAAGGGAAAAGAAACTTTGGTATCACTGCGGCGCCGCCGCAGGGACTGTTCTTAGACAAAGTGAAATATTGAAGCTCCGCTGACTTATGTCAGCGTATTAACAAGACGTTCACAACAAGCTGAAATCCGCCGAAGTCGGCGTAAGCGAAGCGCAGGTGGATTGAAGCTCCGCGGACTTGCGTCCGCGTATTAATAAGACGTTCACGTCAAGTTGAAATCCGCCGAAGTCCTTCTAGGCGGACGAAGGTGGATTAAAAATGAAACACAAAAAGCATAAACACCAGCAACAGCAGCAGCAGGTTCAGCAGGCCGGTCAAAAAAAGCCGCTGGGAATATCTGCAATTGGGAAGAAGATCATAATCGCCGGAATAATAGTCCTGGCGGCGGGATACTTCATCCTTACAAAAACGGATCCGGCCGGGCAGAACCTGGCATCAAAAATATCGCCGTTCCTGATACTAGGAGGATACGCGCTTATAGGCATAGGCATAGCCGTTCCCGAAAAGAAGAACCAGGCAGACCAGGAACAGCAGGCCAACGCATAATCGCAGCGATACGAGATGAAATGTGAAATTTGCCAGCAAGAAACAGATAAGATATTGAAGAACTGCGGCCTTGGAAAAGAGATATGCGCCAAGTGCTGCTTCCACGTAGCTTCCGGCTCGCCCGAACACATCAACTACCTGAAGAAAGAAACAAAACTCCCTAAAGAAATGATACTTCAGAAATGCGCCGAATGCGTTCCAGTTAAATGAGCGAAACCAGAATCGGAGTCATTGCAGACACGCATTACGTGCCTTATAAAGCCGCGGGTTTTCCTTTAGACAAGATAAAGGAAATATTCGATAAGACAAGCCTGATAATCCACGCAGGAGATCTGACGAATCTTAATATGCTGGAAATGCTTGAGGATATCGCGCCTGTAGAAGCCGTATGCGGTAATATGGATTCATTTGAAGTATCCATGCGCGTTCCCAAGAAAAAAACCGTGAACTGCGGGGGGAAAAACATAGGGATAATTCACGGCTTCGGTTCACCCGAAGAATTTCCTCAGAAGCTTTTCGGATACTTCAGCGGGGAAAAACTGGACATATTGATATTCGGCCACACGCACCTTCCTTTCAATAAGAAAGTCAGCGGTATTCTGTGCTTCAACCCCGGCTCGCCGGTTAAGCCTGCCGCCTCATTTAAACCGTCTGTCGGCATCCTTACCATCGCGGACGACAAAAAAGTTACCGCGGAGATAATCGAACTCGTCTGAAATCATTTTTTATCCCCTCGCGCCCCCGAAAAAATCATTTTTTCTTATTTTTCCGTCGGAAAATTGCCAAAAATGCGATTTGAGACCCCTATTTTATTCATTTGGTGGTTTGATACTTCTCGAAAATCACGGTTTTACAGTGTTTCACTGTTTGTGATTTTTTCGCGTTTTACGGTATTTTCGGCCGGTATTTCGCCTTATTGTTTTTCAGCCGCTCGCCGTCAAATAGAGTTTTGGCCGGCAACTGCCTCTTTTTGCCTTTTACAGGGCATGGTTTTTCTGCCGTTGTCTTCCGTAGATCCCGCCGGGTTGTCCGTATTTCCGGTATTTTCATCTTACTGCCTTTTCGCGGCGCCGGTCATGGCGCTTTTGCCCTGCCGGTAATTTTGCAGGTCCTCTGATTTCCGGTTTTTCTTTCTCCTTGCCTTCCCGAAAATCTCAAATCTACGCTGTATTTCGCTGTTTTCCGTCGGAGAACGCGCATATTTGCGATTTTAGGCCCCTATTATTTTCTTTTAATGGTTTGGTATATCCCGGAAAACGCTCTTTTTGGTATTTTGCGGAATTGATTCCAAATGGGGTTTTAGGCCCGCGGGATCTTTCTTTGTCTTTTTGAAAGGGGGCATTTTCAGGCAAAAACCGGCCGGCTTGGCAAAGATGATTACCTGGCTCCTGGTGGTCTTTTAGGGACAGGCATGGAAATAGGCGGTTTATGGGCCGGAAACGCGGTATGGCCGTGGAGCTCTCCAGATGGTGTTTTTGAAGGGTCATTTTTGCGACTTAATCGAACCCGGTCTGCCGCGGGATTCGCAGGATCGCCAGGAAAATTTTGGGAAGAAATCTTAAAAATCAAAATTTTGGCAAAATTTTTGGGAAAATCATTTTGACCTGGAGTGCTAGAAATAATAACTTAAAGTAACATGTTAAGTATGTAATGAGAATGCAGGATTACCTAGAGTGAAATGACCGAATCTAATGCTTTACTTGATAAAAGTCAGCATGATGCCATATAGCAATAACCTAACATAACATAACTTATCGGAACCACGCTACATCTTGTGGTGGGGGCGATTCAAGGTCTGGAATGAGTATTCAATGCGTTCTTTAAGTGCGGTTCAAAACCCGCCCAAACGTATAGTTAGACACTCCGGAACGTATAGTTGTACACTCCGGAGCCGGTTAAAACGTATAGTTGTACACTCGGCTTAGACGGCTATATATACAGTAGTTATACTCAAAATACACGTAAAGGGTGTTTTTCATGGAAAAGCAAGAAAACGTCAAAAAGATGGTTAAAGAAGAGATGAACCTGTGCGAGTTCCCTTTTGCTTCTTTGACCTACCAGAAGGTCAAGAAACCCCTGTTTTTTTCCGATACCTACAAAGATAAGGACACCGGAAGGCTTATAAACCGGAAATGGGTAGTTGATGGCTCGTTGATTCACGGGATCCCCATAGCTTCGGATGATGATGTGATTATGGGCATGTTCTACATAACAAAATCGGGCGGGTATCTTGAAAGGGACGATAAGACCCTTAATTTCAAGATATTCGAGCTTTTAAAAGCCATTCAGTGGCCGCTGACAAAGCAGTACTACGATCTCTTCAAAGAGTCGCTTTTCAGACTTTTTCACTGCAAAATTACTTCAACCGACAGCTGGTGGGACAAGTCTCAGAACCGCCTTCTAAGCATCGAAGGGTTCGGGTTAATAGACAACTTTAAGCTTTACGGAAAGAAGAACGGCGACATAGAACATGACGCTCACATATGGGACCTCGATTTTATAAGCATAACCTGGAACGAAACGATCTGGAAGTCTATGCGAGACGGCTACATCAAGTCAACAGACCTGACCTTTTACGCTTCGCTTGAAAGGCCGCTTTCAAAGCGCCTGTTCAGGTACGCCGACAAGATATTCAACAGGGGCAAACTCTTAAAGAAACCTGTTAAGGTCCTGTGCTGCGAACATCTGGGGATGAGCCGCAGCTACAATCTCGGGCAGACGAAGAGAAGCCTTAACAATGCCCTAAATGAACTGGTCGCGAAGGATTTCATTTTACCCCCCACTTACCTGAATTTCAAGCAGTACATTAGGGACAAGTACTATTTTATGAACAACGAGTACGATTCACAGCAGGACAAATCCTTCAAGGATTTTATAATACTGTCGCCAGCCCTCAAAAAGCCGTCAGCTGAAGCAACGAATTCCATGCCCGTTGAAAGAGCTGCTTTGCCGGATAAGAATCCTGGAGCGGAGCTGAATGCCCGCGGGCTCGTAATACATTTTCTGACTAAATTCATGCATAAGCGCGAACCCGGTTACAAAGAAATAATGCAGGCGCGGAATCTGATTTCAAAGTACGGTGCGGCGAAAGCGAAAAAGATAGTTGACTATGCGTTGCACAAGGTCATGGAAGCGTTCTTAGAGCCGACCGAGTATTTCGGGGGCCTGCTTAACTATGAAGATAGAGCGCTTGTACATATTGAAAACGAAGAACGAAAAGACAGTCTCCAGCGGGAGCTTAAGGAAAAAGAGCGGGTTGAAAAAGAAGGGGCTCTGGCGGAAGAATCCGAGCGGGCAAAGTTCAAGTCAATCATTGAACTCCTGAGCGCGGAAGAGAGGACAAAACTTGAAGGCGAGGCAAGACAGAATCTCATAAGCAGGGGCATACCCGGAATGTGCATTCTGCCGCTCTCTATAGAATGCGAAGCTACAGACATTATCAAGCGGAAACTTTCGCAAAAGGAGGACTGAATTATGACGGCAGAAATCCATAAAAGGATAGAGGAGATAGACAGGCAGATAGGCGAGAAGTTCGCGGAAATAAAGGACTTAAAAGCGCTGAAAAAGTCTTATATGACTTCGCAGAAACTTGAGCAGAAAGTTTTCAAGAAAAAGACAGGGACACAGACAGCGGAAGGGCAGCAATCAGAACAATAATTATGAGATATTTTATGAAAAATTATGTGTTACAAAATGTGTTACTCGCAGGTAACACTTTTCCAGATACGCCCCATTTTATTTTTTCATTGATTTTAAAGGCTGTTTCCCCCACCTCGTTAGAGGGGTTTCCGCTGATTTTAGCGGAAACCCCTCTAACGCCACATCCTCAATAAATTGAGGAGTGCAGTGGGTGGGATAAAACAAAAAATACAATGAAAAAATAAAAGGATAAGAACAGAAAAAGAAGAAGAAAAAATTAGATAAAAATATAAAGATAAGGACATGGAAACGACACGACAAAGACAAAAAGACAAGACAAAAACGACGAAAGACAAAGACAAAAAGACAGAAAAAACAAAGAAAAACACAACAAAAAAGCGAAAGAAAAATGACAAAAGTGATAACAGAAAAAACGAAGAAAATACTACAGATGATAGCCGAAAACGGATATATGTCTGTAAAAGAAATCGAAATGATAGTAAGGTCAAGAATGCAAGCATTTCGATACGTTAATAATCTCATGACGATGAAGGGGCTTATGACTTTTTTCGATACAGGTTTAAAGCCTTCAAAGGCGTATTTCCTTACGAAAAAGGGCGCCGATTCTCTTGCGTCAGTTGGACTGCTTAGGGTTACGTCTTTGTTCAAGCCGTGCGACTTTGGCCCCACGGAGTTTTACCACAATCTTTCAATTGCAAAGGCTCGGATTGCCCTTGAGAAGCATCCGTACTATTTGGACTTTGAGACTCCCCGGGTTCTTATGGCCAGGATAGGCGACTTGCCGGAACTTAAGCCTGACGCAGAAATAATATTCCGCGAAAACCTGACCGCTGAAACGCAAACGTTTCGAGCCGGGCTTGAAGTGGAATTGCGCCCGAAGTGGCATAAGCGCAATATCAGGAAGATGAAGAAATTCGATTCCGGGAAGTTCAATCATTTGAAAAGCGTCATTTGGGTATGTGGCGATTCTGTTACTAAAGACGCTTTGATAAGGTCTATAAAAGACAGCAGGGTTACAGAACCTGGCAAGCATAGGTTTTTGTTGTTAAGCGAGCTTTTGGAACAGGGTGTAATGTCCTGCCGTGTCGCCGACTGGCAGGGCCGGGAGTGCGGGCTTTTTATATGATCTCAACATCTTTCATTATCTTAATATTACAATTCATATTTCTACTTGGTTTACTCTGGTTTGTAACCAGGCTGGAGTATTTTAGATACATTTTTATTGGAGTGACTGTTTTGACCGCTTTCACGGCGCTTTGCTGGTACGGGCTATATATCAACTTTCCGGAGGTTTTAGCGCAAGCAAACGCAAGCCCTGCGTTTCTGCTGGTATTTTCAAAGGTGTTGGCAAAGGGTAGCCTTAAAGCCGTTAACCTGTGGCTTTTGGCTATAAATTGCGGGTTTGTTGTTCTGTGTATCGTTTGGATATACATGTACCGCAGGTTTTATCCGGCGGTTCAGAAGTGGCTGTACCAATTTAAACGCCGGATAAATGATAAAGCTGTTGGAAAGGGCATTCCGGTTGTTACGGATTTCAGCAAGCATATCAAAGAAGGAAGCTACTTTTTTGGGCTTGCCGAAAATGGGCCAGTCTATCTGGACAAAGGCGCGCTTACGCACCACGTCCAGGTTGTAGGCCCTTCCGGGACAGGCAAAACCAAAAGTATTCTTTTCCCCCTTGCCATGCAAGCCATCCGGAACGGTGTCCCGATGGTCTTTATTGATGGCAAGGGTGACACAAGCCTTATCAGGGACTTTCTTTCAGTTGATCCGGAAATGCTTGTTTTCAATCCCTTGGATCCGGAAAGGTCGCACAGCTATAATCCTTTATGTTGCAGTGATGATCCTACAGAGCTTATGAACATGATAGCGGCCGGGCTTGACCTGAACGCGCCCGGGGAAGCTAAGGTGTACACGGATATACAAAAAAAATATCTGCTGGTGCTTCTGTCTTTGTTTTTGAGCACCGGCAAGAAGTTCAGTTTTACGGATATTTTGGAGTTCTCAAACTATCCGGACGTGCGGAACTACGTTTTGAAAATCTCAAAGAACACTTTCCATAAAGAGGACTTAAAAGCTTTTTCCGGCCGCTTGTCAAAGAATGAAAAAGAGCTGATAGGTCTTACGACTCTGGTTGACCAGCTTTTTGTCGCTGATCCAAAAATATCCGGATTAATCAACAGCTATAATCCCGACATTGACATCAAGACCGTTATGAGCAGCAACAAACGCGCGATATTCAGTTTTTCAACGGGCAAGAAGGCGCAGACAAATGAGGCGTTGGCAAAGATGGTTTTATCGGATCTCGCAAATGCCGTTGGCGAACGCCATGTAAAAGGACAGAATGATTTCATGCTTTTGATACTTGATGAATTTGGCCAGTATGTGAGCGAGTCATTTGACAAATTCATTTCAACGTGCCGGTCGGCCAACGTGGGAGTGGTTCTTTCCCACCAAACAAACGCACAGCTGAAAACCAAAGAAGGTTCTGACCGGCTTGCCGTAATAGTTCGGGAGAACACAGCAACGAAAGTGATACTTCGCCAGTCCGAAGAAGCGAGTTTCTGGGCGGAGACTTTCGGCACGGATAAAACGTTCAAACATACTGAAC
Organism: Elusimicrobiota bacterium; assembly: GCA_043811535.1. Lineage (GTDB taxonomy): Bacteria > Elusimicrobiota > Endomicrobiia > Endomicrobiales > JBDRNC01 > JBDRNC01. The sequence continues at coordinate 21,010 of JBDRNC010000010.1, read as the reverse complement.
AGACGGAATCCGGGTCCTTCGGCACGCAGAAGGTTACCGAGATGGGCTCTATGCGCGAGGTGGAAGAATTTATCGTTCACCCGAACATATTCCGGCAGCTGCCGGTCGGCAGGGCGGTATTCAAGACGGCCGACAAGCACCCGATGATCATAAACTGCGGAATGTGGCCGATTGATACTTATTCTGATATTACAATTCTTTCTCCTCATAAAGAGATGAATGCTGAAGGATTAAATCTTAGGACTGAAAGATTGGGGGTTTCTGCATGAAACGCTTAATATATATTTTTACTACTTTGCTTTTATTCATCCCGGGTGTAATATTTGCTATGGATTATTTATACTCGGGAAGGTGGATTGGGAATGGCACGTTAGGCACTGGAAGCGGTTATAATTTCGACGGGATTTGTGTAAATGCTAATAATAATGAGGTTTATGTTTGCGGTACTAAAAACAATGGTGCTGACGGAGCCGCGAGTTCTTTTTATGACGGGTATATAGTGCGGTTAAGTTCTGCTATGACATTTCTCAATGAGTATGATTCCGGCTTGGCTCAATGGGATGAATTTTTAGGTATTGTCTGCGATCCTTCAGGCAATGTATATGCTACCGGAATACGTGCTTCTCAAATGTATACTGCAAAGTTTACGGCTTCACTCGGATACGTTACTTCAAATTCTATGAATCTAGGTAATTCTTCATATGGAAGGGGTATTGTAAGAGATACTAATAACAATTTTTACTGTATCGTTAATACAAGTTCAGGCACATTGGTTAAATATGATTCCAGTCTTAACTTTATTTCTTCTGCCACATATAAACTGGGGAGTAATAGTGCTTTTTACGACATAGCTATAGATACCGCGAATAATATTTATGTTTGCGGCACGATGAATGCAAACACTGTTTTTCTTACGGCGAAGTATGATACTTCGCTCGTATTTATTTCATCTGCTATTTGGGGTGGAACAGGTACTCCGGCTTACGGTATTACGACGGATTCTAGTTGTAACGTTTACGTATCAGGCGGGAATAATCCTCCTTACGCAGTTAAATATTCCCCCTCGCTCGTTGTTTTAGCAAGCATTGGTTGTTCTTCTCATGGTTACGGCGGCTATGATATAGCCGTAGATAAGGAAGGTTATATATTTGTAAAGTCCGGTCAATGGACTTTTTCCGGACTAATAGATTATGATTTAAAAATATCCCCTAATTTTACAGAGCTTGGCAGCGACGGAATGTGGATGTTTCAGGGTGGTTCTATAAACCCTCTGATAACGGATAATAATTCTTGTCTCTATGCTTGCGCGCCTGGTGTCGGCGCTACAACCCCAGGCGGAACAAGAGCTTCAAAAGAATTGGGTACGCCCAAGATTTACAGTACAACACCAAACACGATAAAACGCGGCGAGACGTTGGATATTACTGTATCCGGCCGCAATATGCGAAATAATGCGCCGGTTACTTTTGGATACAGTGCGCTTAAAATAAATACTACTACTTGGATTGATAGAGAGACGATAAAACTTAATGTTACCGCGCCAGTGAATACTTCTTTGATTGTTTCAAGCGCAAGTATCACGCAAACCGGATTTGCTTCCCTTACAGAGATGGCTGTTTTAACATCCGCGCTTGATATTCAGGAGAACAATCCTTCATTTTTATGGACGGCAGATACAAATTACACCGATAAAGCCGTTCAATCGTCTATAATTCCCGTAGGAGATACCGTCACTTTCCGTGTCCGGTATTACGATTTCAATGAACTTCCCATTGTATCTACTCAGCCGATTTTAAACCTGTACAAAGACAGCAATCTTATATTATCGGCAACGATGTATTATGACAATGCGGTCAGCAGCGCCACCGGCATGGTTTTTTATTACACAAAGAACCTGGCCGCCGGTACGTATTACTACAATTTTGTCGCTTCGAATACTTACTGCGATTCTACCGGCACTCCAAAAGCCCTTCATACTTTCATAGTTGATAACCCCGCGCCTTCCGTGCGGCCTACAGCCCCGGCCACGGGATCGGCAAACACGCCCGCATACTTCGTTGTTGTGTATCCAGATAAACCGAAATTCTCACTGGATTGGATTGATACATACTCATATGATCCTGCTTCCGGATATCCAAAACTTAATATTACCGGAAACGGACAGGCCTACACATACAGCCTCATTATTACCGGAGTCAATAAATATGATGTTACTTTGCCTGTATCTTTATCTACCGGTACGTATTCTTATTGGTTCACATATAAAAACATTCACAACATTGCAGAGTATTCTTCAGGAGCTTCCGCTTTTGTTGTTTCAAAGACTCCAAATAACTTTAGTGTCAAAGGCGTTGCTGACAACGGCTATACTACCACAAGCCGAGTAAAGGTCGCTTGGGAAATAAATAATGCCGATTATTCCGCCGCATTGGCCGTGAATAGCTCTGACCTGACTTACAAGCTTTACTTCGGCGACGATCCCGCTGCTATGCATCTTGTTTACGAAGGAACAAACAGCTACTACTACGTCGAGAATCTGAAATACTCAAAGACGTACTACTGGCAGGTAATAGCGACAAATAAGTACGGTGTATCATACACAAGCCAGATAAGCATTTTCAATACTATTTCCCTTCCGGAAAAGGCTTTCAATTACCCTAACCCTTTTCAGGCGGGTAAAGACTCGACAAATATCATCTTCCACATGCCGGAAGCAGGAACCGCCGATATTTTCATTTATTCGTTATACGGCGAAAAAATCGTTGAGATTAATGCTGTAAATCTTGGAAAAGGTTCCAACCAGATTACATGGGACGGTAAAGACGAACGAGGGCTTCCATTGTTCAGCGGCGCCTACAATTGCATAATAAACAAAAAATATGCGGGGAAGGAGATACAAGACAAATGCAAAATACTCGTTATCCGTTAATTATATTGGTATCTCTTATTTTGTTTTTAACACCTCTTTACGCTAAAGGGCGCAAGGACTTTACGACTTATGGCCCGAGTGTGGCCGGAGCCGCTTACGGCGACGCTGCAACGGCGTATTGCCGGGATCTGACAGCTTACTACTACAACCCTGCGTTGCTTGCCGATTTTGTTCAGGGCACGCTTACCGCTTCGCATTTCATCCTTTTTGACGATGATCAGTACAATTTCTTCGCTATCGGATACCCGATAGGTTACGGCTTTTTTGGGCTTGCAGCTGCTGTGCTGGGATCAGGCGATATCGAGGTGCGAAAAAATATAGAAGATTCCCCTTCTATCGTTCATACTTCGCAATATGCTTTCAATATGTCGTTTGGCGCGCTGATCGAACCGCTGAAGCTGAACGTCGGCGCGAATGTTAAGTACCTGAACTTTGATCTTGCGGGATTCGGCGCAAGCGCGTTAGGGCTTGATCTCGGGTTTTCAAAAGATGTTAAAGGTCCTTCTTTCTGGAAGCAAGATTCAATCCTTCTCTTTGGCCTTAACTTCAGGAACCTTTACCAGCCGAAAATGAAATTCATTGCCGAAGAAGAAAAACTGCCTACGGCTATTACGCTCGGAACCGCGATCCGGATACCCGTTTTTATGCGCTACAATCCAAAGGCGCAGATATTTTACTTCGATAAAGTGGTTATCGCTACAGATTTTGAGCTTAACACCGATTACAATGAGTTTTCTTTCCGGCCTGGGATAGAATACGGTTTTATAAACCGTTACTTTATCAGGGCCGGCTACCGCGACAATGTTACATTTGGCCTCGGGTATCACTCGGATACGTTCCAGTTCGATTACACGCTGGACCCGAAACCGTACAGCAACATGCACAAGCTCGGATTTACTTACTATTGGGGCGAACCGAAAGAAGCGCCGGAATCCGAGGACTTCGATAAATACCGTAAAACACGACTTGAAGCCGAACGGCTTTACGATCGCCAGCTCGCGCTGGCGCAGGAACTTGCAGACAAGAAACAATTTGACGAAGCTACCGGCATGCTTAAATACACGATATACCTAAATCCTGATAATAGCAGGGCGAAAGACCTATACAAACAGATAGGCGATCTGAAAACTGCCAGGTACTTGCAGGCGCAGAACGACATTATCAACGATAAAACATCAAAGAAGAACCTTTTAGACGCTTATAAAACGGCTTTAGAGACGTTATCGAACACGGTTTACGACTATGACACACAGCAGAAAACCGTAAAGATTTATAACGACATTGTTACCGGTTCTAATGCCTCACAGATAGCAAGCGCAAAACAGTTGCGCCAGGACTACCTTGACGTATGCGCTACTGAGATTAACAACGCGCTTGCTAACAACGATTTTGACAAGGCAGGTGTTGCGGTACAGCGGCTTAAAGCTGTTGACCCGGACAGCTACTATACTTTTGACAAAGTAAAGCTCGTAGAGAACTCCAAGAAGAATTATGTATCAAAGCAGATCATAGATGTTGAAGACTCGTTTGCCGGCAAACGGTATGAGGAAGCATTCGCTAAATCGTTTGAAGGGCTTCTTGTGGATCCTGACAGCAAAATGCTTCAGACATTGAAGCAGAAGACAGAAAAGACAATCCTTGAGGAGAAAAATTTCTCGGCTAACGACAAGCTTTATGCTGACCGGATGTATTTCCTTTCGGCCAAGAATCTGGCAAACGGCGAGAAATACGAGTCGCGCGAGAACGTCTACACGCTTATCCGGTTTAATCCGGTGCACGAAAACGGACGAAAGCTTTATAACTTCTTGCAAAAAGAAGGGATTATAAAATAGTAAGCGGTTATTTTATGAAATGTGATCATCTGTTTTCGCCGCAAGACCCGTTAAAGCAGTATTTTGAGCGTGGATTTCTTTATGGATGTACAAAAAAGTTCACTCCTGAAGAATCGAAGCGGTTTGAAGAAAAGACTAAATACAGACATGAGACCGGCAGATGTTGCCTTTCGTTTGACTGTCCATTTTGTGAAGGTAAATAAGCCCGTACAGGGCGTTTAAAAGGAGTCGTTATGCGTATTTTATGGCAGGTAGCAGCTGTTCTGATGGTTTTTGTAACGAATGTGTTAGCGTACGGCGGCGAAGAAGCGGCCATACAGAGTTTCTTCGATAGGACGATAAATTTTTTATCCATAACCGTAGGCGGCGGAATGGTTGTTATTGGCCTTATCGTTACCGGATTTAAGCTTGCCGGCCACAAAGAGGATGCTATCAAATCAGGGATAATGGTTGTAGGCGGCGGCGCATTGGTATTTATGGCTCCGACTATCTTGAAGCTTATAAAATCTTTTGCCGGATGATAAACACTTACAAGGATATTTCACGGCAGACGTATTTCCTTGGGGCGAAGCCGCTTGATACAATTATGTGTTTTTTTGCCGGTGTTTTTCTCTTACGGTTTTTAGGCGCTTCGTTTCTTGGTTTGATGTTTGCTTTTATTTGCTTCTTAGCATTGTTTTTTGTCGCAAGGAAATACGCAAAGAGAACATATACATACACCGAGATCGCGGTTTATCTTACTGCACCTATTCGGTTTTCAGTGGAAAAGGAATATGCTGACAAAGTTAAAACAGCTTCTTTATCCAAATAACACGGCCCCTTTTCACCAGCTGGTGAATCTCTGGGCTATTGAGGATAACTGCGTCATAGGTGTTGACGGAAGCGTAAGCGTTGTTTACGAGCTGTCAACGCTTCCGGACCTTATTCATTTCCCCCCTGAAGAAACAAACGGAATACTGCAGGGGATAAGCCGGTCGCTTCTTTCCCTTCCAAACAATACTGTATTGCAGTTTATTGTTGAAGGCAGTTTCGGCAACGCCGATATCATTAAACGATACCGCGATACGGTTAAGGTCAATGATAATTTCTCTAAAACCATCGTAAAAGATAAAGTGGATTTCTTATTCAACGTAAAAAGCAGGAAATACCGATATTTCCTTTACGTCACTATTCCGAAGGATAAAATACCGGCCGGTTCCTTTTACTTCACAGGGCTAAAGAACAAGCTGGCTGATTATCACGGCCGGCAAGCGGCCAAGATAAATTCAATCGCGGGCAATTTTACGCGCGAAGTATCTTCATGCGGCATAAAAACCAGGCAGCTGCTTAACGACGAACTTCTTTCATTTCTGTACCAAAAACTCAATCCGGGGCGGCCTCTTGATTTTAAGCCGCGTCCGGGCGAAACGCTTCGAAGCCAGCTTTGCCTTTCGGCGGCCGAAAATAGTTTTTACTACACTACGCTTGGGGATAAGTATTTTAAGGCAGTAAATCTCCACAGCCGTCCGGAATCTATTTCGTTCTTTTACGTCGCCCAATTCCTTGCCGGGCTGGACGTTGATTTTACGGCTAACTTCACTTTACTCGTTAGCCCGGATGAAGATATTCGTAAAATGTTAAAATCCGCTTCTACCCTTGATAAACAGGCAAACTTTCTCACGCCTTCGGTAAGATATAAAGCCATCGCCATAGACAGTATGCTCGATGATATTGAGCATACGCACCAGCGTCTTTTCGGGTTTACTCTGTCCGTTATGCTATCGGACAGCAAGATAGATTTTTTGACAAAGAAAACGAACAATGCAGTCTCGGCGTTCCGGACTCTCGGAGAAGCCGAGGGGATAATTGAGAATATGAACCATATTTATCTTTTGCTTTCCTCTTTACCCGGGCACAGCTTCTTTAACAGCCGGGTGCATCCGTTCGCCCAGGATGCTATCGCAAACTTGCTTCCCATCCAGCGCAGCTGGCAGGGTTCGGAAATACCTAAAATGGTATTTCTCACTGGCGCAAGCGAGATGATAGGGCTGGACCTGTTTGATAAAGAACTTCCGGCCAAACACGGGCTTATTATAGGGTCAACGGGAAGCGGCAAGTCGTTTACTACAAACTACTTCCTGACCAATTATCTCATAGAATCTTCAAACAACCAAGTGGTCATTATAGATGTGGGCGGGAGTTACAGAAAACTATGTGAGATATTCGGCGGGCAATATGTTGATATTAAAATAAGCGACGAGTACGCTTTCAACCCATTCCCGCAAAAACAGTTCTTTTATACGGAATCAAAGGAAGTTGACCCGGACGTGTTTTCCTTCCTTGGCCTTATATTGCAGAAAATGCTCAAGCGGCCGGAATTGTCTGGGCGCGAATCGACGATCATAGAAAACTGTATTAAATCCGCATATAAGAATGCAAAGACGGACCCGCCTCGGTTAGAGGACGTGTCGGAATCTTTTAAGAACTACGAAGGAGACGAAGAAGATAAATCAACGGCTGTCGGATTCTACAAAGACCTGGCGCCTTGGGTTAGCGGGAGATATGGTACGCTGCTAAACAACAAAAACCCGAAACTTGTGCTTAACCCGAACGCCAGGATCGTGGTTTTTGACCTTCAGAAGCTTGCTGATGAAAAAGACCTTGGCCCTGTCATGTTCTTTGTCGTGCGTTCGGCCATACAAGCCCGCCTTGCCAACAAGCAGCTACAGAAAATCATTGTTATTGACGAAGGCTGGCAGTTTTTCAATGATGATACCGGCTCGCAGCTGATTGAGAATCTTTACAGGACAGCGCGTAAATTCAATGCCTCGGTTTTCAGTATATCGCAGAGTCCCGCCGATTTTCTTTCCACAAAAGCGTCCAACGCCATTATTTCAAACTCTTATACGAAGTATTTCCTTAAAATAGATTCTAAAGGTACCGAACTGCTTCCTCAGTTCGGCCTTAATCATTCCGAGATCTCGGAAATTCAGAATCTTTCTTTTTCGCCGAAAAAGTATTCCGAAGTATTTGTTAAATTCCTGAACCACTGCTCGGTTTTGAGGATAATCCCGAATCCCCTGGACTACTGGATATGTACGACTGACTCAAAAGACTACATCGTTGAACAAGAGTTCAAAAAGAAGCACCCTCAGCTGTCGTATAACGATTTTATTCTAAAACTTTCAAAAGAGGTATCGCTATGAAAAAGGTTATAGTTATTTTTACGCTCCTTTTTTTCCCTCTTGCGGCTGATGCGCTTGTCTTTGACCTGCTAAAAGAGGGTGTTGATACTGTTAGTAATTCGACAGAAAAGGTATTTGACAAGTTCTGGAAAAATAGTATGCTCGCCCAAACAATCACATCCGCAGGGCAGCTGAAGAAAAATTACGATGAAAGCGCCGCATTTTACGAAGAAATGAAGACAATCTCTAACAATCCGAATTCAATACTTGATTACACGGCAAAGCGGTTTGAAGAACGCGGCAACGATATAATGTATCGCAAATACACGAATGCTGAGCGCGAATTTATTTCAGCGCAGGATGATCCGGGCGTTCTCGGCCGCTTCCAGGACAGGTCTACTAAATATATTCAGGATAATCTGGACTTTTCTGAAAAGGTGCTTGAGCATAACAAACAACGTGAAAAACAATTCTACGATGAGACTGTAAAAGATTCCAACAAGAAGGATAAGGAAACTGTAGAAAGAGCAAAAACCGAAGCGCAGATGGCCACTCTTGAAACGCTTATATCTATCGAAAAACTTAACGCAAGGTCTTTACAGACAATGACGGCTCTTTATGACTACATGAAGCGCGGTGACAGGGAATCTTACGCGCGCGAAATAGAGTTCCAAAAACAGTTGAACGCGCTTAACAAGCAAATGCGCGAAGGTCAGAAGAAACAGAGTAATTCTTCCGTTGACGCTCTGAACAAAATATTAAAATAGGGGCATAAAATGGACTTCTTAAGTCTTACAAGCATGGACCCTGCTACGATACCATTAAGCATGAAGCTTTTCTTTGGTATCGTCAAACCGCTTGCCTATCTTGCTGTCATACCGTTGTTTATACTTGCTATTTTAGACGAAAACGCAAAGCTGCTTCAGAACGATATCCCTAATTATTCAGGGGTTGTATTTAAGGCTGCGGCTGTTATCATGGGATTATTCTTGTACAATTCCATATTTATGTCTATCGTTGCGCTTTGCCAGGCTGCTTCTTTCATGGTGTTTTCTATGGAAGACTGGTCCCGTATGCAGAGTATAATTGAAAGTTTTCGTGTCTCTGGAACTTTTATGACTCTCACACCGGACAAGATAATGCTGTTTTTTACAAAGTATCTTTCTTCGCTTGTAGAGGAAGTATTTCTCGTTATACGTTACGCGATACTTTCGCTTCTTTACATGATCGGCCCGTTTGCGTTTGTTTTCGCTCTTTACAAACGCATTGGCAACATTCTCGGCGGTTGGTTCAAAAACGTTGTCCAGGTCGCTTTCTGGATTATCTCGCTTCGAATACTGCAATCCGTATTTGTATCAATAGGCGCATTGGCAATAGTCAATAACCAGCAGATTCCACCGGCGCAGTATCTTATCTTTACAGTTACTTACTTTGTTCTGGTTCTTTCCGTTCCCGCCATCACTTCGCAAATATTTGTCGGCGGGGTTCTTGGGCCTATTGCTTCAATCGCGATGGGCGCGTCAACGGCCATTATTACGAACTTTTCAAAGACTTATGGCCCGCGCCTGGACAACAGGATTTCATCTGCGGTCGCCGGTTCGGCTCTTGGCCGCAGGTTTGGCATAGACAAATACATGGCTTCCCCTTCGTTAAGCAAGATGGCCTCTGATTCTTTAAGGCGCGAAGGTTCTGTTTCTAAACCTTCGCCGAAAGCGCAAACCGCGCCAAAACAGGATATATCAAGCGTTATGCCGGCCGCAAAAACGCCGGGCGGTTCTTCCGACGCAAGGCCGGACATAAAAAAAGAAGATATTCCTAAAACTACGCCTAAGCCAAGGGAGTAATTGAATGAATCTTTTCAAAAATAAGGATACAAAAACGGACGGCAAAGACTCCCCCAAATACTTTGAGACATGGGGCGAGATCGTTGCGTTTGCCAGGTTCAGTAAGATAGTGGCCCTGATAGCCCTGTTTTTGGCTTTTATCGTGCTTTTCTGGGCTTTGAGGGTGCTTAACCGGCCAGCTATGGTTATACGCATAGATTCGTTAGGAAACCCCTCTATAACCGATTTTAAGCATAATCAGAACATTACACGCGAGGAAATTCAGAACTTTGTCGCTTACTTTGTTGAATATTATACCGCTTGGGACGTTCACACTTACGAGGAGTATTCATCCCGGGCTGTCCGGATGATGACTCCCAATATGCTTCAGGCGGCGAAGTCATACCATGACAATAACTCGATTTCCGAATTGGTTGTATCGAAGAAGGTAAAAAGGAAAGTCAAAGTAACAGAAGCAAATATAAAATCCATAGATAAGTGTTTCATAAGTGTGGAAGTACGTGGAAACCGCGCGGAAGGCTCTTACGATAATCTAGAAAAGAAGGATGTTGTGTTTTCTATAGACATGAATATTGCTATCGTCCCAAGGACGGAATCGCTCTGGGGCATGCTCGTAGATACTTTCGAGGAGCATATTTACAGTGAATGAGTATCTGAAGTTCTTTATCACAGCTTTTGCCTTAATGATTCTGGCCGGAATAATCGTAAACAGTAATATTCCGAAGAATAATATCATGCCTGCCGTAGAAGCGAGTACAGGAATAATCTTTTCAAGCAAAGTCAGCACTTCTACGCCCCTTAATACGGGGTACTTGGTGAAATATATTCCGGACACAAAAGTATCCGGATATGCCGCCTCCCCCCCCGCGGCTGTTTCCGGCTCGAAACAATCACCAAGTTTAAAAGCAAATATCATTAAGAATATTAAGCCCGAGGTACAGACACAGAAGAAAGAACCCGTGAAAGACGATATGCTCAATCTTTACACCATCGAGAACATCATAAAAGGGTCCGACAAATCTTATACTTTGAACAAGACAAAGGAGATCAAAGACGTTTCTGTTGAGCTGCTGACAGTTACACCATTCAAAGGCGGCCAGATATTGAAATTCAGGGTCAATAATAATACAGATAAATATTTTATACCTCAAGACGTTGGGATATCCGAAGTACAGTCAAGACTTCTTTTCAAACAAGTTATAAATGCAAAGGAAACGTCTGTTGGATACCTCGTATTTCCGGTTAAAGGGTCGTCTTATACATTCTCAATGGTTGAATCCGGCGGCGCATACCGGAAATTCTCTATTCTATTTTGAGAGGTGCTTAAATGACAGGTCTAAAAGCATTAGAACATATTTTTACCAGCCTTAAACCGCAAATGCGTGCGTCGTTTTACCGTCGGAAATCCGGAATATGCGTTATATCGCTTTTTTGTTTGTTTGTAACTTTACCCGGACACGCTCTGCAGGCGTGGCCAGGGCTAACAAGCCAGAAAAAAAGTGAGTTTAAGAACTTCCTGCATACGGGATTCACGTTTGACGCGGTTATTAAAACCGCTATATTTTCTTTCAACATTGAAACGCCGGTGATCGCGCTTGTCGAATATGACATCACTTTTAACGACAAAATCGTTCTGCCAAAAGGGACGAAGCTTATAGGCGCGGCCAGCATTATTAAATCTGATGATCGTGTAAACGTCATTTTCCAGATAGCGGTCTTTCCGGATGGGTCGGAAATCCCGTTTATCGCACTTGCTCTTGATAAAGAAGGCGCGGCGGGCGTGCCCGGGAAGAAGAAAAACACAAAAGCCGCTATTCCGGCCAGAGTGATCCTGGAAGCGGCCGGGGCGGGCGCTTCTGCGGCTTCACCGGTAACAGGGGCGGCAATAAAAGAGCTTTCCTCGGCTGCCCGGGAAGACCTTGAGAAAAGCGCCCAATACAGTATATCCGTCAAGAAAGACGCGCCTGTACTCATCTATGTAGTGCAGCGCATTGAGTATTAATGTATAGCCGCATATATGGATATACGGATAAATGAGGTAAACGAATGAAGAACCCGCGAAAAGAACTACCCAAAGGAACGTGTAAACCAATAAAGAAGTTCCGTATCTTTACTTGGCTTTTGTTTACTCTCGCTGCTTTCCTTTTTGTTTACTTTTTCTCCCTGTCTAAAGTATTTCTTCATTCCCTGGACGAGTTCGCGTTCAGAGAGAATTTCAAGTATGCCTGCGCTTGTTCGAAAAGCGACGAGAATTTTATTTATGCGCTGGATCATCTTTATACATTCCCTTACTGCGTAGAACTGTTGTGGACCAGAGAAGGGAAGGAGCTTTATCTCAATACAAAATTCCCTTATTCCGGTATTTCATATTCTTGCTTTCAGGGAAGAATATTTAAAAGGTTCGAATACGACGTATATTTCAATAACAGACCGCAGGGAAATTTAAACTTTGTGGTTTATTCAGACAATGTTTCCACTTTTAACCGCTTGCCGTTTGTGCTCAGATTCCTTTCAAAGAACGTCGTTTTTAAGAGCAGATATGAATAGGCGGTCAATATGAGGCAGGTTGACAGCCTTCTTGATGGTTTTGAAATATGCCGGGACCCGGACAGGGAAGGCAGTTGTTTTTATCTTGATGACAATTCCGGCTGCGGCGTTATCTGGTTCCCCAATGCCAGGACTCTGAAACTAATATACAAACGACTCGGTAGGTATCCACACGGTTCTCTGTCCGGCGAGTGTTCGCGCTGTTCATTTTTTACAGGCAACGCGAAATATCCCGCGAACGCCTGTGAACAGTGGATCGAAAACTTGATGAAAGGAGTCATCATGAAGTTCATTCCTTTGAAACAGATCGGCGACCTTTACGGTCGCGGAAGCTATGTGGCGAAAGAGGTTTTTGACGGCAAAACAATCAAGCGGGAGTATCTCCCGCTAAGGCAGACGTTCTATAAGTCAAGAAGCGTTTGCCAGCTTGAAATTAATCCCGCCGACTGTAATCTTTCCGTCAGGGATTATGTTGCGGTAAAACTGCTCTGGGGTAAGGCAAAGACAGGGACGTACAGGAACAGCAAGGGCGAGGAGAACAAGATTAAGGAGTCGTATTTTCAGGTTATATGTGATCCAAAAGAGGTAAAATCATTCTGGGATTGCCTGAAGAAAATCAAATTCAGCGAAGTTAGGTCACAATGTTTCTAATTCAATACATTTATATCAGGTTGATAGAGAACATTTGATTCAAAGCTTCTGAACATCATTAACTTCAATGGATTCTTCATACCTTGAACGCAGTTCATCTTCAGTAGATAACACTTCGGGCTTATAAGGCATATCTCTATAGGGCAATTCGACTGTTGTGTCTACGCATACTTTATAATAAGTATGATAATAATCAATAGGATATTCCCTAGATAGACCTATTTGTACTTGTGTTAATGGTGGTTCCGAATTATATCTTTGTCTCTCATAATCTTCTCCGCCCTCTACTCTATATTGGCCTGTGGTCGATAAAATTGGTTCTTGTTCATTGAAAGGTTCATCGCTCCCTACTAAAAATCCCCGAATCCCCTTGTCTTCAGCAGTCACATATTGAGCCATAAAACAGTCCACATATTAATACGATCTTCGTGTTGATATACATAGAAATCCCCCTATATTGGAATATCTTTACTCAGTTCATTATATTATTTTCAATACTCTATTCGTAATCTTTGGATGCGTAAACCATTTAAAACAGCTGCTATTTCAGACCCCTCATGTACGATCACCGCTAATGCTACTCCTATCAGTCCTAATACTGACAGAGGAATGAGAACCGCCAAAAGTACCAGTGAAAACACAATATTCTGGCCGCCTATTCTCTGTGCTTTTCTCCCCAATTGTATCGCATATGGAATTTTTGTCAGGTCGTCAGCCATTAGCGCTATATCCGCCGCCTCTATCGCTTCATCAGTACCTGCCGTTCCCAAAGCCATTCCTACCGTTGATTCGGCAAGTGCAGGAGCATCGTTAATTCCATCTCCAACCATAGCTACATCTCTGTATTTCTGCTTTAATTCTTTCACTGCACTTATTTTATCTTCCGGTTTAAGGTTAGCTTTTACTTCTTCTATCCCCAGTTCTCCAGCAATGGCTTTGGCGGTTACTTCATTATCACCCGTAAGCATAACGATATGAATTTTCATCGAATGGAGTTGTTCAACTACTTCCCTTGAGTGCGGTCGAACCTCATCCCTAACCGCGATAATCCCATCAATCTTTTCCTGTGTTCCAACCAACATCACAGTTTTACCTTCACTCCTGAATTGGTCTATCTTGCTTTGATCCTCGGCTCTCAAATCAAGTTCTTTAAATAGTTCCGGTTTACCTATGAAAACGGTCCTTTCGCCAAGATTTGCTTTAACCCCAAAGCCACTGAGAGCCTCAAAGTTTTTGACTTCCAATATACCGCATTTGAGCTCCTCTCCCTTGCTTACAACTGCTTTGCTTAGGGGATGTTCCGAAAACCTTTCGATGCTACAAGCAATACGGAGAAGATCTGACTGGCTGCCATTTAGGGCTACTGCATCGGTTATTACCGGTTTCCCGCTGGTCAATGTACCAGTCTTGTCAAATGCTACCGCTTTAATTTTCCCCAGATTCTCAAGATGAATCCCGCCTTTTATCAATATACCGTTCTTGCCTGCCCTTCCTATACCGGCGGCTATAGCAACCGGTGTAGACATTATTAAGGCGCACGGGGCAGCAGCGACGAACAGCACTACAGCTCTGTAAGCCCATGTAGCCATACTCCCTCCCAGAAGAGGAGGGACTGCTATTAACAGTAATCCGGCGATGAGTACAGCCGGTGAATACTTTGCCCCGAACCGCTCGATAAATAACTGCCGTTTCCCCTTCTGTTCTTGTGCTTCTTCAACAAGATGAATCATTTTCGAGAGTGTGTTATCTTCAAAAGAAGCAGTTGTTTTAACTATAAGTGCACCATCCTTGCTAAACGTACCGGCGAATACTTTCATGCCTTCCTGTTTTTCCACCAGCATGGATTCTCCGGTGACCGGAGCCTCATTAACATTGGATCTTCCTTCAACAATGGTTCCATCGGTCGGAATTGATTCCCCCGGTCTTACAATGAAGATATCACCAATTTTTAGTTCATTCGCAGGTATGACTGCTTCCTTGCCATCTATCAATAACTTTGCCTCTTTGGGAGCAAGGTCAAGCAAATTCCTTATGGAGTGTCTCGTTTTTGAGTAGGTAAACTCTTCCACGCCCTCGGCTATCCCATACAAAAATACAAGAAATGCCGCTTCATCCCACAAACCAAGGATGGCCGCGCCTATGGTGGCGGCCATCATCAGGACATCAATGCTAACAGCTTTTTCCTCAACTATTTCTTCAATCCCCTCTTTTATCCAATGATAACCTCCCAATGCAATTGCTCCGACAAATAATGCTATCTCCACAAAAGACGGTATTATTGAAATGTGGGCAAGTAAGAATGTTATACCGGTTATGATCCCGGCAATACCCGCATTACGAATTACTGGAAATTCATACCATTGCCCCTCAAAACTTTCCTCGTGCTCCTCTTTTTTGCAGCCGCAAGCCATTTATTTTCTCCTTAAACAATTCTATTTTGCTTCGTTGACAATGCTTACCACAATCCTATCGACCTCGTTAGCTAAATCGACAATATTGGCTTCAGGATAGAATCCCGCAATCATTCGAGGCCGAAGAGCGCTTATATACGTTTTTTCACCTTCAACATAAACAGTAATAGGACAGGGAAGCATAAGCGCTACCCTGATATCTTTCGCCAATACCTGACTAGCATACTTAGCATTGCATATCTCTATGATTTTAAGAGGAGGTCTTGCAAATCCCTTTGAAGTCAATAGATTCCCGACATCATGAACATGCAATATACTGAACCCTTTTTCCTTACTCTTTATCTCGACACTAAATACAGCTTCATCAAAGCTTTTGTCTGTTGCCACAGTGTATTCAACTTTATCCATTGTACCCCCTCTTGTTTCTAAGTTTATCTTTGTATCCTCTAATGGTTTGTTTAGCTGTTTCTTAATTGTCAACTTAGCTCTACCATGACCAGTCTCATCTTTGCAGCAACCTCCTATGTACAAAGGCATTGTTGCTATCATCAGATAAAGGATGCTTGTCTTGATCAAGGAGCATCTTGCAATCATAGTATTCTTCATTTTATCTTATTCTCCCGATTGGCATAAAGGAAAGGGTTGCACCTTTGGATGCGCCATTCTTCCTCAAGGAAATTGCCGTAGGAATGACACCGCAGGAACAAAGAGGCAAGGGAATACCGAAAAGGGCAGCTAAAAAAACTGGCTTGAATCCGTTGCCACCTAAATGCCTTGCAATCTTGCCTTTATCTATAAACACTTGAATAAGACCGGAAACAAAGATACCAAAAAGGATATAAAGCGATGCTTCGTTAAAGGTGCGCAATATCTCTTTTAACAGGCCCGTTAAGATAGACATTATATTTGCCAAATCTCCTTATAAATCGTTCTTTAAGTATATTTCATTCAATAAATCGGGATACGTGTTGAATACAACCGCTGCCATGCAGGTGGCGCATCCCAGACATTCTTTTTCGCCTTTTGATATTCTTCCTTTTGCTACGGATATTTCTTGTTGCAGTACAGAAAACTTCTCCCGGGATTCTTTATCGAACCCTTTCGTTTTTTTGCCAAGCCGTTCAGTCTCGAGCTCAAAAACACTGAATGCGTCCGAATAACAAACACAGTGCTCTACACCGGGGACGTCCAGGCAACGCCGCATAGCTTTCACACAATCGTCCAATTTGGTTATTTCTTCGTTCATTTCATGTCCTCTTTCAAGCGATCTGTTAACCGGTAAATAATCGGTTCTTCCGGAAAAGGGCCGGGATCACGCAAAAGATAGCTCCTGCCGAAAACTTTAAACGCTGTCTCTTTCTCTTGATAGCATGCCCAGACCGCCTGTTCAAGAATTGCGATGTCGGTTGTTCCGCTTACATCTACAAGCTGAACTTGTTTCCGCAGGCGTTCAGTCGTTTCTTTCGGGATATTCTTCAAAATAGCCGTGGGCGCTCTTGTGTTTTTGATAAATCCTCGTTCGTCCGTCCCGTCCCTGAACAACGCCGTTAATGCATCTGCGGGAAAATGGCCTGATTCCTTGCCTGTCAGTACAAGATATCTGATATTGGGATTAGAAATCAGGTTAACAACAATTTTCTCAATCCCTATATTGGCTGTTTGTAGCGTTCCGCTAATCCCGGCGCCTTTTTCAATGCCTGCCCTTACCAATTCTTCCGTTTCCAGGGGAATATTGTCGTAAGGAGCAGCAAGTATCGCAACCACAGCGGCAGGTGAAAATGGGTTACTGGTAAGATATTTACCTTTTTCAACCGGCCAATCATGCGTAATAGTGAACTTTTTCATATGGAATCACAATCACTGCCTTCACAACAGGTACCTGCAACGCGTCTATTTAACCATAATGCACAAAGTGCAACAAAAATAACTGTGATTAAGAATATCAGACCCTTTGGAATATGCAGGGCAGATATTCCAAATAAATTCATATAGACGATCAACATGGGGGAACCACAGCATCCGGATAGAAAACAAAGCAACCACAATCCCAATGAAATCATTCCTCCGCCTGTAGCTGCTGCCATCGACTTTTTCTTATTCTCTTTGTATTTAAGAAATGAATATGCCATAAATGCCAGCGATAACGCGTATGAAAGCGTTATAAAATAGTCCTGCTGATTAACATAACTCTGATACCGGGTTAAATCTTCCACACAGGAATCTTTTGCGTTTACAAGATAAAATACATGCACAAAGACAACGGCAACAAACACAATCCCTATAATGGCAGCATTTTTAATTTTATTTCTAACCTTCATTTTCTTTCACCGTGTTGTTTGACATCATTAATCAGTCCCATGACCTTATTATCTTTAAGGGAATAAAAGGCCATTCTGCCTTCGCTGCGGTATTTTATCAGCCCGCAGTTTCGCAATACCCGCAACTGATGCGAAATGGCAGACAAACTCATATTTAGCAGATGCGCAATGTCGCATACGCATAACTCATCGGATTTAAGCGCCCAAAGAATCTTTAAACGGGTAACATCCGAAATAACGTCAAATGTTTCGGTCAAGGCAATGAGCTGCTCTTGTGATAAAGCCGACTTTTTCAACTTGCCTACCTTCGCCTTGTTAAAGCACTTAACCTGACAGATATCCTGTTCGCCAACCATCTTTTTCATGCATACCTCTTAATTGAATACTTATTCAATAGTAGTATATATGATTACAACCGTAATGTCAAGAAGTGGATTAACCAGCTGTTTTTACGTCACTCTGCTTCAACATCTTTCGCATAGACTCGCCTTTAAGCTCTACCCTATAGGCATTGTGCAAAAGCCGGTCGCAAATAGCGTCCGCTATCGTTGGATCGCCTATTATCTGGTACCAGTCTTTTATCGGTATCTGACTGCCTATAATTGTCGAAGAAGTTAAATTCCTGTCTTCCACTATTTCAAGCAGGTCTTTTCTTTCAGTTTCTGTCATCGGGCTTAACCCGATGTCGTCTATTATAAGAACATTAAACCGTGATAGCTTTCCTAATTGTTTGCTATAGCTGCCGTCAGCCCTCGCTTGGTATAATGAATTATAAAGCCTCGGCGCACGGGTGTATAAAACACTGTATCCATGCCGCGCGGCACAGTTGCCCAGCGCGCATACGATAAAGCTTTTACCTATGCCGGTAGGGCCGCTGATTAAAACGTTCTGGTGATTTTCAATCCATTTGCACGATGACAGCTCAAGTATCGTTTTCTTATGCAGGCTCCTCTGGTGGCGGTAATCTATGTCTTCCAAACAGGCGTTCTGTTTCAGTTTTGCGTTATACAGCAGTCGTTTCAGTTTCATATCCTCCCGATAGGTATTTTCGGAATCAATAAGCAGCCCGAGAAACTCGTCATGCGACAAGTCGCCGCTCTTTGAAGAACTGCCCATCATGTCTTTGTACGTCCTCGACATCCCGAATAACTTCATGCCTTCCATCTTTGATACCGTCTGCTCATTTAGCATCAGCCCGCTCCTTTTTAATGTATTTTAAACCTTGCCTGCAAAAACTTAGTTCAACAATTTATCGTCGTTCGGTGGCTTATTATCGGCATCGTAATAATCCTTGCCCCGCACATTCTCATGCGCCGGCAAGACAATGCCGGAATCCTTTACACCGGCAAACAAATCTGCCTGTTTGTCCAGGTTGTTTTCAAGTATCATCTTCACGCTCTTGAATGAATATGAATGGTAAGTTATCGCGCGTTTACAGGCATTCTCCATACGCTCAGCTGTATAATGGCTCGTAAGCCTCAATATCCCAAGGCATGACCGGTATCCCTGCTCGGGAAACTTCCGTGTTTCAAGAATTATCTTAACCATTTCCTTCGTAAAAGGACCGGTCTTTTCTGCCCACGACAATATCCGCGACGGGCTCCAATCCAAATATTTCTGATGGGACTGCGGCATATGTTCTTTCAGGGTCGTATGTCTGTGCTTGTCAAAGCTGCGGACATGGCTGGCCTGCCGTTTGCCACGATAAAATATTTCCACTATGTTATCGGTCAGCCTTACGTCAACTTCTTCTTTAACGATCTGATAAGGAACGCTGTAATAGTGGGAATCTGCTTCTATATGGTAATCTATGTTTACACGGCACTTTTTCCATACCGCATATTCATATCGTCTATCATTCAATGCGAATGCTGCGGGTTTGTCCAGATCGTCGAACATTTCCTGCCGGCTTTTACCCAGCTTTTTCATCTTCCGGGTATTTAGTTTCAAAAGAAGCTCTTTAATCGCCTCATTCAATTCACTTAAACTGAAAAACTTCCTGTCGCGCAAAGATGCCATTATCCAACGCTTGGCTATTAACACACCTACTTCCACTTTTGCTTTGTCTTTAGGACGGTAAGGCCGGGCAGGGATAACTGCAAAACCATAGTGGCTGGCAATGTCAAGATACGCCGCGTTTATTTCAGGCTCGTACTTGCAGGCTTTCGTTACACCGCTTTTCAGATTATCGGGAACAAGTATTCTGGGTACGCATTTAAAATATTCAAACGCCCGGACGTGCGCCATCAGCCATTCGCGGCTGCTTTGCGAAAGGCCTGCTTCGGCATATGTATAGTTGCTGGCGCCCCATACGCCTATAAACATCTGTACGGGCACAACTTCGCCAGTTGAACGGTCAATAATGTTTAATCCTTCGCCGTAATCTACAAATAACTTTTCACCGGCTTTGTGGTCCTGGCGCATGCTCACGTTCAGTTTTTCCTTCCAGTTACAGTAAAGCTCGTTGAAATAACTGTACTGGTATCCGTCAGGATTCATTGCTTTGTATTCTTCCCACAGCAAGCTTAATGTAACATTCGGTCTTTTTAGCTCGTTATGGATATACAACCAGTCCGCCTCGTGCCTTCTTTCCTGTTTATCACGTTTCACGACGGCTGAATCATACGAAAAAAACAGCTTGTCTTCCAATTCGATATCGCTCAGGTTTTTGTCTTTAGCCCAGCTGATACCGGAAGTCACTGCCCTTTTTAAATAGTCCGTCACTGTAGCGCGGCTTGTTTTTACACTGTTGGCGATTTGCCGGATGCTCAGTTGGTTTTCGTACTTCAATCGCAGTATTTCTTTGATTTTGCGCATGGATACCCTTTCGTGTGCCATGTAGAATCCTCCTTTTCCATTTAGGAAATTCTACAAAGCATAGCTATCACGTTTTTTTAAGTCAAGGTTATCCACAATAGGTTGGTTGAATTCCAGCGGATTCGGTGGCCGGATTACCGGAATCGGCGGCCAGTTTGGCGGAATCAGTGGCCGGTTAAGCAGCGGATTGGGTGGCTACTTTGCAGCGGAATATGCAATCTGGTTCCCCAATGCCAGGACTCTGAAACTAATATACAAACGACTCGGTAGGTATCCGCACGGTTCTCTGTCCGGCGAGTGTTCGCGCTGTTCATTTTTTACAGGCAACGCGAAATATCCCGCGAACGCCTGTGAACAGTGGATCGAAAACTTGATGAAAGGAGTCATCATGAAGTTCATTCCCTTGAAACAGATTGGCGACCTTTACGGTCGCGGAAGTTATGTGGCAAAAGCGGTCTTTGACGGCGAAGCAATCAAGCGGGAGTATCTCCCGCTAA
>JBDRNC010000009.1:0-2013 GCA_043811535.1 Elusimicrobiota bacterium | reverse complement strand
GTCAATGGCTATGGCCGGGGGGATATTCTCAATCCGATCCACCTGAGGCCGGTCCATGCGCTCCATAAACTGCCTGGCATAGGGGGAGAAGGTCTCTACGTATCTGCGCTGGCCCTCGGCGTAGAGGGTGTCAAAGGCGAGGGACGACTTCCCGGACCCGCTCAGACCGGTGATTACGGTGATCCGGTTCAGGGGTATTTCCAGGTCCAGGTTCTTGAGGTTATGTTGGCGGGCACCCTTGATGCGGATGACCGATTGCTCGCGGTTTTTCATGTGTCATACCCTGCAAATAATTTACAGAGAGAAAGTAGTTCCGATTGCAACGAGGGTCAAGGGGCAAGGTAAAAGGTTCGAGGAAGAATGGGGAAAGGCTCGTCTTTCTTAGTCTTTCGTCCCGGATACTCCTGTCTATGATTGCCCGCAATCGAGAAAGCCCTTCAAATGGCGGATTTAAGGTTAGCGAACATCCGGCCATCAGCATATGAACTTAAGATAATTTTTTGTGTTAATCAGATCAAAGGAGGCTTCAGGATAAGCCGACAGCCATTCTTTCGGCGGACGCGGTTTTGCTTTTTCCCATTTTATTTCATAGCCGAATAAACGGCCTTCCCTTTCTTCTACAAAATCCAGTTCATGTTTCGTATAAGTCCGCCAGAAGTAATTATTGGCCGCGCCGCTCAAGTATTCCTGACGCTTTAGACGCTCAATTATTATATAATTTTCCCATAATTCCCCCGCGTCATTACGTTGTTCCAGTAAGTTAAAATTATTGATCAGGGCATTGCGGATACCGTTATCAATAAAATAGTAACGGCAGTTTTTTGTAATTTCATTACGCAGGTTGCGGCTGAAGCCGGTTAATCGCTGTACAACAAAGGCTTTTTCCAGCAAATCCAGATAGCGTTCCACCGTGGTTTTGCTCATACTGAGGGATGTTCCCAGTTCGCTTAATGAAACTTCCCTGCCAATTTGAAAAGCAATTAGCTGCAGCAGGCGGCTGATCTTGGCCGAATGCCGGACGCCATCCAATTCCAGAATATCCTTATACAAATAGGATGAAACAATTTCCTTAAGATACTGCTTCCGGCCACGATTATCCGGCATTAAAACTATTTCAGGATATGAACCGTAGATCAGACGGTTCTCTAAATTGGCTTCTATCTGATGAATCTTTTCTATCTGTCCGATTTCCATCTGGGCAAGAGGGAATAGCTTCAGTGTGAATTTCCGTCCTGTAAGAGGCTCTCCCGTACTGCGCGCCAGATCAAATGACGAAGAGCCTGTAGCTATAACGCGAAGATCAGGTATATGGTCAATAATTAGCTTGAGGTTAATGCCGATATGAGGAATTTTCTGCGCTTCATCAACTACAAGCAGGCGGGTTGTGCCGACAAACGCCTTGAGCTTTTCTATTGATTGGCTGGATAAATATGATTGGATAGTGATATCTTCGCCGCTAACCAAAGTGTATGGTTCGCTCTCATTTTTCAAAAATTCCTTAAGTAAAGTCGTCTTACCTGTCCGCCTCGCCCCATAAATCACAATTACTTTGCCGGCTACGACCAACTGTTTCAGATTTTTTAATTGAAGCTGGGGAATATACATTTTCACATCTCCGTCATGATAGTAACCGTATTATATATAATTCAGTCATTATGTCAACCGTATTATTGAAAATGAATTATCTAAAGCCGATACCTTCGTAAACGCTCATGACCTGGGCACCGGCCACCCCCTTAGATGAATACGCCAAAGGCGTACAAGAATGTAGGGGCGCACTTTACGTGCGCCCGCAGGGCGGAGATAAACTCCGCCCCCACGAGCGTATTTTCACGGCAAAAAGTCAAAATCTCACGCCCCCGCCAAAGGACAGCGGGATCTTCGACAAGCCGCAAAGTTTACCCGCCTTTGGGGGGACCGCAAAGTTAACTAATTAATATTAAATGGTTTTTTCTTGGCGTTCTTGGCGACTTTGCGAGAAAATAGAGTCTTTGCGATAAGTATGATACATTA
>JBDRNC010000008.1:0-132655 GCA_043811535.1 Elusimicrobiota bacterium | reverse complement strand
TTCCCCGTTGCTTAAAGGGGACCACTTTATCACGCGGGAGGCCGCGTATTCAAATCCCCTTTCGGGGATGTCCTCCGGTTCGAGGCCGTATATAAGGATTTCCTCCGAACAGACCACGGCAGAACCGGGAAGTTCCGCCTTGTACAGCGTGTAGTAATCCGGATATATCCTGTAACTCCTGTAGGCAATAAGGGATTTGCCGTCCGAAAGCAGGGAATTAAGCGACGTGAATTCCATATTTTCGGTCCGTTTAACGGCCAGTCTCAGCGCTTTTTCCGTTCCGCGCCCGATACCCTGCGCGATGAACCTGAACAGGTATTCCGTGTCAAGCGCTTCCGGCTGCGGCAGGTTTTCGGCTTTTATTTCCGGAATCAGTTCCTTGTAGCTTAGAAGGGTGCCGTTGTGGGCAAAAATCGCGTTTTTGAAGGTAAACGGGTGCGCGTGTTCCGCGGTGGAAGTGCCTTCCCACGCGGATTTGCGCAGGTGGGCGATCAGTGTCTGCGAATTCCCTATGCCTTTCAATATCCCGAAAATCCTTTCTTTTTCCTTTGAAGCCGGGCCGCCGCTTTTTTCCGTTTTGGCCGTTCCGTTCCCGTACCAGCCAATTCCCCATCCGTCATGATGCCCCGCGGGGCTGCCCGGCAAAACATTGCCGGTCTCAGCAAGAGCGAAGAAGGCCTCAAGCAAATCCTTGTGAGAGTCGTAGTTAAAATTCTTGATACCTAATAATCTGCACATATTTAATTATTATTGAATTACAAATTACACATTACAAATTAAAAGCAAAAAGTCGTTAATCTGTAATCTGTAATTTGTAATTATCCGTAAACTAAAATATAATTTTTACAACTACAACAGCGACGATTATCCCGATTACGTCGGCTGTTATGCAGACGGGGATGAGATATTTTGTTTTCTTGATGCCCACCGCCCCGAGGTAAACCGCCAATACGTAGAAGGTCGTTTCGGCGCTGCCTATTATCACGGCCGAGATCCTCGAGGCGAGCGAATCCGGCCCCGTCATTTTTACTATATCGGCGAAAATCCCCAGCGACGCGCTGCCGGACAGCGGCTTGATGATGGCGACCGAAAAAACTTCCGGCGGTATGCCGAACATTCCGGAAACGCCGGAGAAGGCGGCTTTCATCATGTCATAGGCGCCGGACGCCTGGAATGTTTTTACCGCGAGAAAGATCGCCAAAACATAAGGGAATATCCTTATGATTATCTCTATTCCCTCTTTCGCGCCCGAAACGAAAGAATTGTAAACGCGGACTTTCTTCGCGAAACCGTAAATTACGGCCAGCAGTATGAAAACAGGGATGATTAACTGCGATATAATGTTTATCAGTTCCATCGTTTTATCTTCCTGAACAGAAATAATACCGAGACCGCGACGACTGTTGATATTGCCGTGGCGACTATTGTCGGCAGGACCACCGCGGTCGGGTTTACCGAGCCGTAGTCCGACAGCAGGCCTATAACCGTGAACGGGATCAATTGTATGCTCGAGGTGTTTATGACTATGAAGAGCATCATATCGAACGTGATGGTATCCGGCTCCTTGTTGAGCGTCTGCAGGTCTTTCATGGCCCTTATTCCGAGCGGCGTGGCGGCGTTGCCGAGCCCGAAAATATTGGCGAGCAGGTTCAGCGTTATGGATGTTATCGAAGGATGGTCGCCGGGAATGTTTTTGAAAAGCCGCGATATGACGGGTTTGAATGCCCTGGAAAGGTGGTGGATGAGCCCGGAATCTTCAAGTATCTTTGTGAGGCCGAGCCAAAGCGCGACAATGCCCAGAAGATAGATGCACACTTCCACGGCGGCCTTGCTCGCGTCGAACATGGCCTTTGTGAAATCGTCAAGCCGGCCGTTTATTACGGAGAAGATGATGCTTACGCAGATGAGCAGCAACCAAATGATATTCATAAGAAAGACGATTACACGGATTAAGAACTACGATTACACAGATTCCAAAGAAGATTACGCAGACGACTTCCAGAAAACAATTAATGGAGTCCCGATTTATCGGGATAAAATGTTAATTGCAAGTTGTTAATTGCTAATTGCTAATAGCTAATTGCTAATTGTTAATTGTTTCCCGCGTGTGTCCAGCTTGACTTTTGCGCCGATCGGCAATGT
Source organism: Elusimicrobiota bacterium (assembly GCA_043811535.1). Taxonomy (GTDB): domain Bacteria; phylum Elusimicrobiota; class Endomicrobiia; order Endomicrobiales; family JBDRNC01; genus JBDRNC01. The sequence goes on along the minus strand of JBDRNC010000008.1, from coordinate 130,513 downwards.
CAGCTTGTCCTTCACGTGGCCTATATTCGGGCAATACACGACCGGGAAATTGACCTTTATCTGGTTAGAAAGTATCTTCCACACCTCTTTGTTCTTTATCCCCCTGAAATCGCCGAGTACCAGCCCTTTTATGCCGTTGAATTTGCCTTTCAGCGCCCATTGGGTCAGATAGCGGTCAATTTGGTGCAGTTTCTCGTCCACATCTTCAAGAAAGATGACGTGCCCGGCCGTATAGATCTCCCACTTTGTCCCGATAAGCGAAGTGAGCGTGACAAGGTTTCCTCCGACAAGCGTTCCGGTTGCCGTTCCGCGCCTGTAAACGCTGACTTTCGTGCCTTTGAACAAATTCTTTTCCGGGAATCCGTTGACTGCGTTCATGAATGAACGCACCGTGAAACGAGAAGCTTTTTCGAAATTAACGACCATCGGCGAGTGCAGAGTGACAATCCCCGTTCTCTCGTGTATGGCATTCAGGAGCGTTGAAAGGTCGCTGAAACCGGCAAAGAGTTTCGGGTTGCGTTTGATAAGATTGAAATCTATGTATGGCAGGGCTTTTATGGAACTGTAACCGCCGCGCCTGGCGATTATGAGCCCGATTTTTTTATCGGCAAACGCCTTATGTATCTGCGCGGCTTTCTCTTCGGGCGACGGCAGGGCAAAAAGCGGTTTCTTGTTGACGATGCGGAAACCCAGCTTTTCAAGGTTTTTTACGCCTTTTAAAAGCTCGTTCTTGTTCTTTACCAGCCAGCTGGGCGTTATTGTGTATGTGTTCATTAATAAGCTGTTAACCTACACCTTCCCCTTTGACAGGGGAAGGCCGGGATGGGCTATAAGTCTTTTTACATTCACCTTCCCCTTTGACAGGGGAAGGCCGGGATGGGGATGATAATTTTTCCCCTTCCCACCGCCTTCACTTCCGAGGAGTCCATTCGGCCACCTCGGAAGTGCAATAAGGCGGAAAGGAGAACTAATTATATCATTTTTTAGACCGTTGAAAAAGTCCTCAACGGTCTTGATTACACAGATTTTGTAAGCAGATTACACAGATATTATTGGATATTATAACAATCTCACTGAGCGAGTTCATAGATGACATAGTGCAATCCTTTTACCGTTTCCGCCATTTTTTGATAGTCAAGCGTGTCGTATGTGTCGGACGCGCCGTGGTAGTTGGGATTGCGGTAGAACGCAGTGTCGCTGACCATGACGGCCTTGTATCCTTCTTTCCAGAACGAATACTGGTCCGAGAAATCGATTCCCGGGACATACGTGAACATCGTTATGGATTCCACCCGGAATTTAGAGTGTTTCCTGAACGCCGACCTGGTTTTTGAGACCAAACCGAATGACGAGAAGTTGCCGACGATGCTGACAAAATCGGCTTTTGACGGGTAGAATAATTTCAGCACCGGCAAGGGATATCTCTGGCTTTTTTCCGCGCCGGAGTAATAACCTATCATCTCAAGGCAGATCATTGCCTTGACGTTTGCCTTGTCCTTTTTTAACTGTTTCGCGTAGACTGTGCTTCCCATGTTCGGCGTCTTGAAGAAAGGCGGCTCTTCGTTGGCGAAGGCGACGAACCTGACGGTTTTTGAATAAGGCCCGGCTTTTGACGCAAGGCGCGCGAGTTCAAGCAATCCCGCCACGCCGCTCGCGTTGTCGTCGGCTCCGGGCGTGCCGTACAGGGTATCGTAGTGAGCCCCGATGATTATTATTTCTTCCGGTTTGCGCGAGCCTTTCAGCTCGGCTGCGATGTTGGCGCAGTCTATCATGTTGATGTGCGTGAATTCGGTGTTGAGGCGGTACGTCTGCTCCGCGGGCGTATATCCGCAGCGCCTGAATTCGCCCGCGATGTATTTTCGGGCCGCTTCCAGTTTCGGATTGTCATAGACGTTCCGCTCGCCGATGTCATGAGAAAGGGCTTTAACGGTTTTCAGGAGGTTCTGCTTGAGTTCGCGCAACTCAGGTTCGAAAATATTGACGGCATCTCCGGATGTTTTGATTTTCATAGTCCCCGCCGGGATAACGCTAAAACTTGCGGAAGAGCATATTAGGGCAGCCGGCAAAAGCAGAAGAAAAACCGGCTTCACATGTGCTCCTCGACGGCCTGCAGTATTAATCTCGCGCCGTTGGACTGAGGGGCATAATGCATTGAGCGGTATATTTCGTCAAGCACCTGCTGTTTCGGGTATTCCGCAAGGTATTTCTGCGAAGGATTATTCGGTTTCAGTATTTTATAGCCGAATTTCTTTATGAACCAGCTGTTTTCCGGAATGTCCTTGAAATATATCAGAGCGTAGTCATCCCAGTAAACCAGCACCCAGTCTTTCCTCACGTCCAGGTAAACCGCGTTATAAAAATCCAATTGTTCCAGGATCGCGGCCGTGAAATGATACTTCTTTTCAAATTCATTCCATATTTCGGGTTTATGATAATTCATTGTCTTATCCAGGAATTCAATTCCGTATTCAACATTGCCCCCGTCCACAAATACTTTGTTTTCGGGGAACAGTTTCCATATAAGATATCCGCCGTACGCGTAATCGTTGAAAATGACCGGCTTGAGCCCTTTCTTGCCGCACCAGGCCAGAAAATCAACGGCATATCTGCCCGGATGATTGTCCCCGATGCCTGTGCCGTACATTTTGCGCAAGTCCAGTTTCTTCGCTGTTGTCCAAAAACCGGCGGAAAGGGCGAGCCCGATGCAGGCGGCCAGCCCTATCTTCCTGAGGGCGGACGCGAATTCGGGCTTGTCATGAGTTGCGGTGGGGCGGGACCTGATAAAAGAAGACAGCCTTGACGCCGCCGCCGGCAGCGCTAGAATGAGAAAGACAGGTATATTCCTGTTTGCCGTCAGCGAAGCGGCCGCGCCTATGGCGGCAATTGCAATGTCAGCCGCGTCCCTGTTTTTTTTAAAACCCGGTAGAAATGAAATTATCACAAGCGCGAGCAGGCAGAAATATAAGGCAAACCACAATGAAATCTGAGGAGAAGCGTACTCCAGCACGATTTTATTCAAGCCATTCGCGAAAAAGCTGACGAAATACGTGAATATATGGTAGGTGTGGGGATTGGCGAACATCGCGGCGAAAGACGCCAGAGGAAGGTAAATTTTCAGTTTGCGCGGAATGTCTTTTGAGAAAACCGAATATATGCAGATCAAGCCGAAGCCTATGAGGGATAAGGGCCCGTGCATGTTCGCCCAGAGCGCCTGCAAAACCGGAATGAAATACATCAGCCTCAGCTTATTCTTTCTGAGGATGAACAGGTAAACCGCGCTGAACAGGAAGGTGAACAGCTGCGGCCTTTCTCTGAGGTAATCGCGCATCGCGATAAATCCGAGCGCGAATAATACCCACGCGATAACGGGATTTGCTTCTTCATCAAGGGACGCCAGCATGAAAATAAATATAAGCGAGACTATAAACGCTTTGAAAAAAATAAGCGATGCGAAGCCCGATATGGAATACGCACCTATGAATAAAAGCTGCGACAGCCATTGAAACGTCAGCCACGGTTTCCCTTCGATAACGTACGAAAAAACCGCGGTGGAAGGGATGGCTTTCTGCTGCCAGATGTATTCCCCGGTCTTCAGGTGCCACCATACGTCCGGGTCAACTATAGGAAAGACGCTTAACGCAAAAACAAGCGACAGCAGAAAAAGATAGATGAACCATTTGTAATCCTGGATGATTTTAATCATGGCGCGAAATATCCTGCAGCAGTGAATTTACGGCGTTGCGGTTTGTCCGGATGGATCTGTTCCATATGTTTTCAGTTAACAATTAACAATTATCAATTATCATTGTTAATTGCTCATTGCTAATTGTTCATTGATTACTGTTTTTTTCTCTTCTTCCCCGGCTGAACGCCTGTCCAGCAGTAAAGGCAAAGTTTCTCTTTCGGGAGGCCTATGGCTTTTACCATATCGTCGACGATCTGGTATTTCAGCGATGTTACTTCAAGGTCGCGGGCTATCCACTCCACCATTTTTCTGTATTTCTCGGTGTTATGGTCCGCGTACTCCGATACGTCTTCCAGGTCGCGCCCTTCAAGGCTTCTTATCGCCTTTCGCGACGCGAGTTCGGCTATCGTTCTTGTAGAGAGGTTGAATTTGCAAGGGAACATCAGCGGCGGGCAGGCCGGCCTGACGTGGACTTCTTTGGCGCCGCAATCCCACAGCTTTTTTACAGTGAAATTCTTCAGCTGCGTTCCTCTGACTATGGAATCCTCGCATAGAACGATGCGGTTGCCTTTGATGATGTCTTTAATCGCGATCAGTTTCATTTTCGCTATGAGGTCCCTGATAGTCTGCGACGGAGGAGTGTAGCTTCTGCCGTACCCGGGAGTGTACTTCACAAGAGGGCGTCTTAACGGTATTCCGGATTCCATCGCGTAGCCCTGCGCGTGCGCGAGCCCGGAATCCGGGACGCCGGCAATAAGGTCGGCCTTAAGGTTTTTGTCCCTTTTCGCAAGGCATCTTCCGCATCTTTCCCTGACGACCTCGGCGTTGATGCCTTCATAGTTTGATGCCGGGAATCCCGTGTATATCCATAAAAAGGCGCATATCTGGTTGGTCTTGCCGCCGCATTTTTTCTGGATCAGGCCTTTTTCGTTTATCAGGACGATCTCGCCCGGTTCCAGGTTCTTGACTTCTTCAAAATCAAGGTTCGGAAGAGCCGAAGTCTCGGACGTTATCGCTATTTTTTTGCCTTTCTTTCCTATGACGAGCGTGGAATAGCCGAACCTGTCGCGCGCGGCGTAGATGCCGTCTTTATTCAGCAGCAGCAGGGAGCACGAGCCCTCGATTTGCGCGAACATTTTCTCTATGCCGTCGATAATGCTGCTGCCTTCGGTTATCATTTTGGCTATGAGTTCGGTTTCGTTGACCGTGCCTTTGCATACTTCGCTGAAAGACGCTCCTTTTGAGAGCATTTTCTTAGCCAGTTCATCGGCATTTTCAATCAACCCGTTGGTCACAAGGCAGAAAGGCCCGAATTTTGAATTTAGGTATATCGGCTGCTCTTCCAGCGCGCTGATGACGCCTATGCCTTTATTCCCTTTCATGCGGATTATGTCGTCGTAAAATTTTGATTTGAACTGGCTCTGCGTGATGTTGTGAATCTGGCGCGAAAAACTCTCGCCGAAAACGGCGATACCGCCGTATTCCGTGCCGAGATGCGAATGATAATCCGTGCCGTACATAACTGTCTCGGCGCAATCCGAATCAGAAACAACTCCGAAAATACCGCTCATTAAAAACCTCCGTTTTTTCAATTATCAATTGACAATTACCAATTATCATTGATAAGTTGTTAACTGGTAATTGATAATTGTTAATTGGTAATTGTATTACTTTTGGATCCCCGATTTAAACATTCGGGGATGACCGAGATAAGACCTACGGTCATTTGTACTTGTTGGTAATCGGCATGCGGCGGTCCCTGCCGAAAGCGCGCGGCGTTATTTTTATGCCGGGCGGGGACTGGCGCCGCTTGTATTCGCTTTTATCCACCAGCAAAAACACCTTGCTTACGGTTTCCGCGGGAAATCCTTTCGCGGCGATATCTTTCAGGTTTTTATCCTCTTCAACATAAAGTTTCAGGATAGGGTCAAGCTCGGGATACGGCGGCAGGGAATCGCTGTCCTTCTGGCCGTGCCTTAACTCCGCGGTCGGCTCTTTTTTGATGATCCTAGCGGGAATTGCGGAATCCTTGGAATTCCTGTAGCCGGAAAGTTCATATACAAGAGTTTTAGGGACGTCCTTTATCACCGCGAATCCCCCAGCCATGTCTCCGTAAAGCGTGGCGTAACCCGTGCTCATCTCGGATTTATTCCCCGTGGTCAGCACCAGCCACCCGAACTTGTTTGAAAGCGCCATCATCAGGTTTCCGCGTATCCTGGCCTGCAGGTTTTCCTCGGTAATATCAGACTGCATGTTTTTAAAGACCGGTTCAAGCGTCCTGAGATAGTTCCCGAAAATGTCTTCTATCGGAATTGTCAGCAGTTTAATGCCGAGGTTTTTCGCCAAGTCGAAAGCGTCTTCCTTTGATTCGCCGGAGGTATAGCGCGAAGGCATGAATACACCGTAAACGTTCTCCCTGCCTATCGCGTCGGCGGCAAGCGCGGCCACGAGAGCGGAATCGATCCCGCCGCTGAGTCCTATGACGGCTTTCTTAAATCCGTTTTTATGAATGTAATCCTTCAATCCGAGTTTAAGAGCGTTGTAAACTTCCTCAACAGGGGCCAGTACCGGGGCTATGCGGTTCTTCGCGGCGCCTTGTTTATCTTTCCCGAACGGGATGTCTATGACGAGCAGGTCTTCCTTGAAGCCTTCGGCCCGGGCGATTATCCTGCCGGAAGGGTCCGCCGCCATGCTGTATCCGTCAAAAACCAGTTCGTCCTGCCCGCCGACCATATTTACGTAAACGATATATACTTTGTTGCGTTTGGCCTGCGCCTGGATCAATTTTTCTCTTTCCTTCACTTTCCCGGCGTGATACGGGGAGGCGTTGATCACAAATACGAGTTTTGCCCCCGAAAGAACGGTTTTCCTTAAGGGTCTTGAGGCGGGATTATCCTGCCAGATATCCTCGCAGATGTTTATCCCGGCTTTTATTTTTCCGATGCTGAACGCCAGCGTTTTGCTGCCCGGCGCAAAGTACCTTTTTTCGTCAAAAACTCCGTAATTCGGCAAATACATCTTGCGGTACACGCCGAGTATCTTTTTCCCGGATATTACCGCGGCCGCGTTATGGATGCCGGCAGGGGATTTATCCGCGAATCCCGCGACAGCCGTGATACCGTCGATATTCGCCGCAAGGTGTTTTATCTGATCCAGGTTGTCTTTTACAAAATCAGGTTTCAGAAGGAGGTCTTCGGGCGGGTACCCGGTCAGCGCCATCTCCGGGAAAACGACGACATCCGCGCCGGCATCTTTTGCCTTTCCGGCCCATTCAAGCATCTTTCGGGCGTTATTTTCAATATCGCCTACTGTTGAGTTGATCTGAGCAATTGCGATACGCATAATTTCCTTAGATACTAAAAATACTAAATACTAAAAACTAAACACTAAATAAATCCAAAATCACAAATCCAAATATCAAATATAAATGCTGTGTTTGAGTTTAATTATTTGTTTTTAGAACTTATTTAGTATTTAGTGTTTAGAGCTTAGTATTTAATCAATAATCGTTGTCTGGTTTCACAGGTGCTCTAAATGATTTTTTCTCGCTCTGCATGTGCTTCTGCTTCAGCATCTTGTCTTTCGCTCTTTTTGACCGTTTCCTCTTCTGCCTGCGTATCTTTTCTATCCTCTGCCGTTCCGCGCTTTGGGCGCCGAGAACCGCCGATTCTATCCTGTCCGCGAGTATTCTCCTGGCGAGGAACCTGTTGACCGCCTGCGAGCGGTCCTGCTGGCATTTTATCTCAATTCCCGTGGGAAGGTGCTTTATATACACGCAGGTTGAAGTCTTGTTGACATTCTGGCCGCCCTTGCCCTGCGAGCGCACGAATTTCTCGTCAATGTCGCGCTCATAGATGCCCAACCGCTGCATCCTGGTTTTTAACTCATTTTCCTTATTAGCGCTGACACCGAATTGCATAATTGCCTTTATTTATTTTGTGTAATGTTTGATGTGTTATGTGTAATGAATTTAATAAGCTTAGTGGTTTCATTACACATTCAACATTACACATCCGACAGCTTTTTCCTTTATTAGGACTTACTCCGTAGAATGCCATGTGATTAGCGGTTAAAGTCAAGGATTACTTTGCCGAGGTCAAATTATAAAACCGTATCTAGTATCTCGCATACCCTGACGGGTACTTCGATTTAATTAAATTATTGTTGGTCGTCTTGGGACTCGGGATTCGTTAAAGGTATTTTATCAAAGGTCTTTATTCCTTGAACTAGATACGAGTTACGAGATACGAGCTACGGTCTTTTTAGTATTTAGCTATCCACTGCAGGAGTCTTCTTTCAAATCTTCCGTCAAACATCTCCACGCCGTGCCCTTTAGCGGCCGTCAAAAGGACGGCGCGCTTGTTCATTTCAATCTTGCGGAAAAGCAGCTGCGAGCTTTGGTACGCGTATGTATCGTTCGGAGAAACCGCTATCGCCACAGGGCGCTTCTGAAAGGACGATACCGCGTTAGAGATATTGAACAGGACGTAATTGACTCCGGGGGACAGCAGCACTACCATCGGAACCGCTTCATTGGACGCGGCGTACAGCATGGAAACATTCGCGCCCATGCTCGCGCCGATAAGGCCGATTCTTTTTTCCTGGATTTTTTTCTCGTTCATCAGGAATGACACGGCGCTTCCGACATCCTGAATCATGAGGTTCCATTGCGACGGAACGAAATTCTCGTATGAGAGTTGTTTCCCGTCGCGCGTGAACACGCTCTTGCCGTGGCCGCGCGCGTCATACGCGAGAAAACCGTAACCGGCGCGGACAAGATGCACCGCGAATGACTGCCATTCTTCGTTCGTGCTCCCCAGCCCGTGCAGGAGAATGAATGTTTTCATGCGCGGTCCGGCGGGCGCGTGGTATGTTCCCGTGATTATCACGCCGTCCGGCGTCTGAAAGCTGACAGGCGAACCGGTCCTTTCGCCGGCTTTCGCGAGCAAGACGGCGGGAATAGCGAGGAGCATTACAAACACTGCGTATTTTTTGACGGAATTCAGGGATAAATACATAAGAGTACCTATGAAATGGTTTTGCCGCGGCGGGCGGCGTAATTGAAAAAATAGAAGTATTTCCGCCATAGCGCGTCGCTTGAGGAGAACAGGTTGGAGCCGTCAAAATAGTCCACGATGGCCTCCCGGACGCGTGCGATTTCTTTGAAACGCTTCGCATTCTTCATGTCATCCAGTGTTATTTCAAGCAATTCAAGCGCCCGTTCAAAAGCCTGCCGGCTGTACGGCGGGTTGTTCTTGGCGCGCCAGTTCAGCGCGCGTTCAACCTCGCTTCCGATGTTCGCCATCTGTTCGAGGAAAGGCATCTGTTTCCATTTCCCGCGCGCGAGTTCTTTATGCTGAATTTTCATCTAACGATCCTTTTAGAGACGATTCCGGCTATGCGTTCCTGAAGTTCTTTGTCAGTTACTCCGCGGCTCGCGTTCCCCTGAGACGGCCGCACGTTTATCATGGAATCAAATTCTATGAAATCAGACCCTTGCATTTCCGGATACAGGTTGATCCCCCAAAGGAATTTCTGGATGGAACCCTCCTGCAGCAACAGGGCCTCAAGGTCAGAATGAAGCTCCGCGTCTACCGCCAGAAGCTCTTTGTCAACGTCAACTACGGCTTTTACCATGTTCCCGAAAAGTTCTCCGGCCATCCGCGAAAGCTCGTCAAGCGGAATGGAATCCCTTATGATTTTCATACGGAAATTATACAAGATTAGGAGTGGGACGGCAAGAGGCTTTCGCTCGGAAAACATTCTCGGGGGTACGCTCCTGATGCCCGTCGCTCGGAATGTTGAGCCCTCCAAGGGAGTAGAAGTCGGGCTCAACAAGCCCCCCTCGAAAGTTTCCCTCGCTTCCCCTCTTGCGGTTTGGAGGGTGCGGCGTGCGTTGCGATGAATGCCCTTCGGGTATAAAACCTGAACCTTTTTGTCATCCCCGCGGACTGTTATCCCACATGGAGGTCTCATATAGTAGATTCTTTGGATGAGTCACTCGGGGATCCATGTGATTAAGGTTCAGGTTTTGCTCCTAACGTAGCCCATCGCAAGAAAGACAAACTGATACCCTTTTGGTCCATTAGTGTCAAGGATAGAGGCGGTATGGGGTTTGTGTTGGGTTGTTGAGAAGTGTTTTTTATTTTACTAGATACGAGATACCAGATACTAGATACGTCTCACCAGTGTAGTATCGATTTTCTGGCCGCTTCGACCTCGTTGAGACGGGAAACGGGGGTGTTTTGCGGAGCGTCTTTGAGAGTCTGGGGGCTGGTTTTTGCTTCTTCAAGTATATCCGCAAGCGTCCGGATGAATTCATCCAGGGTCGCTTTTGTTTCGGTTTCAGTGGGCTCTACCATTATGGCTTCTTCAACTATGAGCGGGAAGTATATGGTAGGGGCGTAATAGCCGTAATCGAGCAGGCGTTTTGCCAAATCCAGTGTGTGCAGGCCGTACTGGTTCAGCGGTTTGCCCGAGAGCACGAATTCATGCATGCACCGCTCGCCCGCCGGAGCGGGTAAATTTTTCTTGAGTATTGAAAGCATATAATTCGCGTTAATGACTGCCTGCTCACTCGCGTTTTTAAGGCCTTCTCCTCCGAGCGCGAGGATGTAAGAATACGCTTTGATAAGCACGGGAACATTGCCGTAGAACGAGCGCACGCGGCCTATTGAGTCCGGGCGCTTGTAATCAAAATAGAACCTGCTGCCGCTTTTATCAATAAGGGGATAAGGCAGGAATTTCTCGAGGTCTTTCTTGACGCCGACAGGGCCCGCTCCCGGGCCGCCGCCGCCGTGAGGCGTTGAAAAGGTCTTGTGAGGATTGACGTGCATTATGTCAAAACCGAGGTCGCCGGGCCGCGCGTTGCCCATGAGGGCGTTCAAGTTCGCGCCGTCGTAATAGAGAAGCGACCCGTTCTTGTGCATTATATCGGCTATCTCTAAGATGTGTTTTTCAAAAACACCGAGCGTATTGGGCACGGTGAGCATTATCGCCGCGATTTCCGGTGTGAGAATCTCTTTAAGTTTCGCGGGCTCAAGGTGGCCGTCCGGTTCGGATTTCAGGGGTACGATCTCGAACCCGGCGAGAGCGGCCGACGCGGGATTGGTGCCGTGCGCGGAATCGGGAACGATTATCTTTGTCCGTTTCTCCCCTTTCGCCTTGAAATACGCGCGGGCTATCAACAGGCCCGTGAATTCGCCGTGCGCTCCGGCGGCCGGCTGGAGAGTGAATCTGTCCATTCCGGTTATCTCGCAGAGCGATTTTCCGAGTCCGTAAAGCGCCTCAAGCATGCCCTGCAGCGTTTCTTCGGGCTGATACGGGTGCAGATTGGCGAATCCCGGCAATTGCGATATTTTCTCGTTTATGACCGGGTTATATTTCATCGTGCACGAGCCGAGCGGATAGAAATTCGTGGTGAGCGAATAATTCATGTGGGACAGGCGCGTGAAGTGCCTTCTCAGCTCCGGCTCGCTGACTTCGGGCAGGACGGCGGGTTTTTGCCTGAGCAGGCCGGCGGGCAGTTCCGGCTGGGCCGGAACGTCAATCTCCGGAACCGAATATCCGCTTTGACCTTCATGGGAGATTTCTATAAGTAATTGTTCCATCATTTCCTCGATTTAAAGGATACTTGAAACACTAAAAACTAAATACGAAACACTAAATAAATAGCAAACCACAAATTCAAATTTCAAATATAACAGCAGTGTTTATCTTTTAATTTTCCTGTTTTGAACTTATTTAGTGTTTAGAGCTTAGAACTTAGTATTTTTGCTAATTTATCTATTTCTTCTTTCGTTCTCAGCTCGGTCACGCAGAAGAGCAGGCAGTCGTCCATTCCTTTATAGAACCTGCCCAACCCAAGCGGGCCGAGTATTTTTTCCGAAAGAAGCTTCACGTATATCTTATTTATGTTCTTTTTTGTTTTGAGGACAAATTCGTTGAAGAACGGCTGGTTGTAAAACGCGGGTTCAAATCCCGGGAGTTTTGACAGCAGGTTGAAGGCATAACCGCTCTTGGCGGCATTGGTTTCCGCGAGTTTCTTTAATCCTTCGCTTCCCCATCCCGAAAGGTAAACGCAGCCCGCGAGCGCGTTGAGCGCTGAATTCGTACATATATTTGAAGTGGCTTTCTCGCGCCTGATATGCTGTTCGCGCGACTGGAGCGTCAGCACGTATCCGCGCCTTCCTTTAGTGTCTGTTGTCTGGCCGACTATCCTGCCGGGCATTTTCCACGCGAGCTCTTTTTTGCACGCCATGAAACCGAATGTGAATCCGCCTAATCCTGACGGGCTCCCAAGCACCTGCCCTTCGCCGACGGCGATATCGGCGCCGAATTCTCCCGGAGTTTTGAGAAGGCCGAGCGAGATCGGGTTGACCGACATTATAAGCATCGCTCCCGCCTGCGTCGCTATGCGGCGGAACGCTTCGGCGTCTTCGATTATTCCGAAAAAGTTGGGCGATTGGATTATGACCGCGGCGGCATCCGCGTCGATCTCGTAAGGCGCGGTGGAGCCGTTCTTGGCCGTGAAATGCTTTATTTCAACGTCGATCCCCTGCAGATAGGTCCTAAGGACTTCGCGGTATTCCGGGTGGACGGCTTCCGAAACAAAAAGTTTTTTTCTGCCGGTCGCCCTCAGCGCGAGCAGGGCAGCTTCCGCCACGGCTGAGGCGCCGTCGTAAAGAGAGGCGTTGGCTACGTCAAGCCCGGTCAAACCGGTTATCATGCTCTGGTATTCAAAAACCGCCTGCAATGTCCCCTGGCTTGCTTCGGGCTGGTAAGGTGTGTAGGCGGTGGTGAATTCTGAACGGCTTGCGATCTCTTCCACAAGCGCGGGAACGAAATGCTCGTAAATGCCTGCTCCGCGGAAACAGGTATATTCTTTCAGGGAGAAGTTTTTCCTGCTCAGGGCATCCAGCGTTCTCAGCAGTTTTGCCTCGGAAATTCCTTCGGGAAGGTTGAGCTTCTTTATCCTTGCCTTTTCAGGAATGACGGAAAAGAGCTCGGCGGTATCCTTGACGCCGATAGCGTCGAGCATTTCCTGCTTGTCCTTGGATGATATAGGAGTAAAGTCCATAATAGAGTCAATTTCAAATTTCAGATTTAAAATTGCAGATTAAAGTTTTCAAATTTGAAATCTGAAATCTGCAATCTGAAATTTACTTTATAGTCTTTTCGTAATCTTCCGCTGTCATTAGGGTGTCGTATTCGGCGGGGATTGAAGCCTCTATCACGAAGAAGAAACCGTCCCCGTAAGGCGACTGGTTGACAAGTTCCGGGCTGGAGCCGAGTTTTTCGTTTATCTCAACTATGGTCCCTGAAACCGGCGCGTAAATGTCAAAAGCCGATTTGACGGATTCAACCACGGCGGCCGGCTGTTCTTTCGCTACTTTTTTCCCAACGGCCGGCAGTTCAACGTGCACGACATCGGTTATCTCGTGCTGGGCGTGGTCGGTTATGCCTACCCTTACTTTGTTGCCTTCCTGTTTTGACCACTCGTGCGTCTTCGCGTATCTCAGATCTTTTGGAATATTCACGTGATAAGCCTCCGGTAAATTTATTTATTGAATCTGTGTAATCTCTGTTATGAATCAGTGTAATCAAGAAACTTTATTTCTTTTATAGAATGGTTTCTTGACTATTACTGCCGGCTTGGGCTGGTTATGTATCATTATCTCTATCTTCGCGCCTATTTCCAGAGGAACGTTCACGAAACCGGTGCCTATTCCTTTTTTCAATGTCGGCGAAAATGTTCCGCTTGCTACCTGCCCGATCTTCTGCCCGTTTGAGATTATATCAAAATTCTGGCGCGGAATTCCACTTTCAAGCACGAAAGCGACAAGCTTTTTTGCCGGGCCCTTCTCTTTCTGCGCGGCTATGACGCCCTTGCCTATGAAATCCTTGTCCCAGTTTACGGCCCAGTTAAGGCCCGCTTCAACCGGGGTGATATCGTCGGTTATCTCGTGGCCGTGAAGCGGCATGCCGGCCTCAAGCCGCAGCGTGTCGCGCGCGCCCAGGCCGCAGGGTTTCACGCCTGCCGCGACCAGTTTCTGCCACATGTGCGGAGCCGCTTCGTTGTTAATGAATATCTCGAAACCGTCCTCGCCGGTGTAGCCGGTCCGCGATATTAGCGCGAATTTGGGCGACATATCATTGAAGACGGGCGTGAAGAAGGTATAGTATTTGACTTCGTCAAGGTTGTTCTTAACGAACTGCTGCATTATATTTTTTGAGCCGGGACCCTGAAGAGCTATGAGAGAGATCTCTTCGCTGCGGTTCTCAAGAATAACATCGCCTGACTTGTTCCAGTTGACCCAGTCCCAGTCTTTGGGCATGTTCCCCGCGTTGACTACAACAAAGAAGTCATTTTCCCTGCGGTAAATAAGGATATCATCTATTATGCCGCCCTTCTCGTTGAGGAACATGGAATACTTGCATTGGCCGGGTTTTAGAAGCCCGGTATCGGTTATCGTTATTTTATTGAGATACTGCACCGCGTCTTTGCCGCCCACAATGAACTCGCCCATATGGGAGGCGTCAAAGATTCCGGCCGAGTTCCTGACGGTATTATGCTCATCGATTATGGACGAGTAAAAGACGGGCATGTCCCACCCGCCGAATTCGGTGAATTTTGCTTTAAGTTTTTCGTGTTCATGATACAACGGGGTTCTTCGCATAAGTTCCTTAAATACTAAAAACTAAATACTAAACACTAAATAATTTCAAAACTATAAATTCAAATCTCAAATGGTGGCCGTGTTTGTGTTTAATATTTGTATTTTAAGCTTATTTAGTATTTAGTGTTTAGAGCTTAGTATTTATCAATGTTTTCAAAATATTGAACAAACACAGGACAAGGTTAACGATTTATTTCTTAGCCGGCAAATCAACGCATTTGCCAAGGGCGTCTTCGCAGGCGCAATGCAGGGCTTCGGAGATTGACGGGTGGAAGAATATCTCCCTGCTCAGGTCCTTCGCCGTAAGCTTGTTCCTGACTGCCAGCGCGAGCACGGGCATCAGCTCTTCGGCGCCCGGGCCGGCCATGCAGCCGCCGAGCAGTTTTCCTGTGCTCTTTTCACATATGATTTTCGCCCAGCCCTTGCGTTCCGATTCAATTGCCGCGCGGCCGCTCGCGGCAAGCTGGAACCTGCCGATGGATATCTTTTCGGCCGGAAGATCGTTTTCCCTGGCGCCGACGCCCGCAACAGGAGGGTCCGAAAAGACCGCCCACGGTACGGCGTCGCGGTTGACAGTTGTTTTTCCGCCCAAAGCGTTCTCGGCGGCGGCGGCGCCTTCCGCCTGCGACACGTAGGCCAAAAAGCTTTTTCCCGTGACATCGCCGGCGGCGTATATGTTTTCATCGCTGGTTCTGCAAAATTCGTCAATTTCAATGCCTTTTTCGGAGTATTTCACGCCGGCTTTTTCCAGCGCGAGCCCGTCAACATTGGGTTTTCTTCCGGCGGAAAGCAATACTTTATCCGCGGTTTTGACAAGTTCGCCGAAATCTCCGGAGCCGGTTATGACTTTCACGCCCTGTCTTTCAAGGATTTTTTTGACTTCCGCGGCGAGTTCAGCGTCGGCCGCCGGCAGGAGCTGGGGTTCTTTTTCAATTACGGTAACCTCGCAGCCGAGACCTGAGTAAATCGTGGCGAGTTCCACTCCTATCGCGCCGCCTCCTATTATAAGCAGGGATTTGGGAGGTTCCTTGATATTCAAAAGGTCGGTGGAATCCAGTATCTTATTGTGGTCTATTGCAAGGTCTTTAAGGTTTGACGAGCGCGAGCCGGTTGCGATGATTATCTTTTTGCCTTTAACTGACTGTGTTTCGCCGTTTTTCTTTTTTATGATTATCTCGTCCGGGCCCGCGAAACTTGCGGCGCCTTCGGCAGTTTCTATTGAATATGATTTGAGGAGCGCCGAAAGGCCCTTTGTGAGCAGTTCAACTGTTTTGCCTTTCTTCTGCTGAAGCGCCGTAAAATCCTGGCCTTTGACGTCAGCCGTGATGCCGTAGTCGGCGGCTCTCCGCATTTTTTTCTGCAGGTGCAGGGATTCCCACAGGAATTTCGTCGGCATGCATCCCCAGTTCAGGCAGGTGCCGCCGACCGCTTCTTTTTCGACAAGCAGGACCAAAGCGCCCAATTGCGCTCCGCGTATGGCCGCGGAATATCCCGCGGGCCCGGCTCCGATAACTATGAGATTATAAGTATTATTTGCCATAAGAATGAAAAAAAGACTCGTAGAATAGTCTTTTAAGTATTTTAACTTTTATAGAGAAGTTTGTAAACCCCGGCGTACAATTACCAGTTAACAATTAGCAATTAGCAATGAACTACGAACTACGAACTACGAACTCCGAACTCCGAACTCCGAACTACTTCTCCCGTATTTTAAGCTCTTCATTATTGAAGAACAACCGTGATATGGCAGGAAGGCCGGATTTTGTCACCGCCGCCTCAACCGCAAGGCCTTCTCCGCACTTGCGCTCTATGTCCAGGCCCTTGCCTTCGGGAACATAATATTCCTCTATGCCGTATACCATGCGGCTCCATTGCTTCCTTCCAATGAGGAATATCCCGCCCGCCGGTTTTTTATCCGTGACGCCGGAAACCTGCCAGAACGGGTTCCCATCATTTTTAGCCAGCAAGACATAGTATCTTTTCCCTGTTTGAAGACGCTTGCCGTCAATTGTCTCGTTCGGCACGGTGTTTATAGCGTAGTTGAGCCGCACGTAATCGCCTTTCAGAAGGTCGCGGGGATCCACGGCTTTGGTTTCAAGCAGGACCTTGTCGCCCGTAATTATGATAGTGTGCTTGTAGGATATCAGCAGCAGCGCTATGACGAGCCACGAGGCCGCGACGGCGATGATTTTTATGTGCTTATTCATTGCTGGCCTCCCCGAGCACTGTCAGCGTCGTTATTATTTGTCTCATCGCGAAGCCCGCCGCGGCGGGCTTTCTTCAGCATGGTCTTCCGGTTCCAGTCAAAAACCAGACCGAGCCCTATCAGTATCAGCCCGCCGAGAAGAAAGAACATTGACCGCGACATCAGCATCCACCCGACGTCGAAATACCTCATAAACGTAGCGGCGCCGAAAAGAAAAAGGCCGAAATTGAAAACAGGGGGCGACTCTATCTCTTTTCCGAAAAAGAGCATTATGACGGTAAGGCCGAACAGAGCCGCGTTGGCGGCGATTATCATAAGAGGCACGTTGCCGAGCGACAGGTAAACAGCGGCAACGGACACAATAACTAGGCCCAACCCGGTTTTTTCAAACTTGCCCGTGTTTCCCTGAAACACGCCGCTTACAACGGCGTAGACAAAAAACAGGAGCACGGCGCTGCTGAAGGCCATTATGAAGTATTCAAGGCGCGCGATGGAGTCGCCGCGCAGTGATTCCGCCATTCCTTTGAACGAGATGGTGAACAGGCCGATGAGCGCCATCACCAAGGGCAGGAAAGTAAGCACTTTCGCGCCGCCTTCCCATAATTTTCCTTTGAGGAATCCGTTCAGTATGTACAAAGCGATCCCGAGCATTATATAAAAACATACCAGGAAATACGTCTCGGCTCCATAGTTATATACTTGCGGCTGGAATACGCGCCATATAAGCAGGTTCGCCGTGATCATCCCCCCGCACAGCGCGAGCGTGAAACTGACGTCGTGTTTGGCCTTCACCGCCAGGTATATCAATACAGCAACAGGCACGGCAGCGTAATAATTAGGCAGGGCGCCGTGATGAACAAAAAACGTCACATACCACGCCGGGAATGCCAGCGCGGATGCGATCAGATACTTTTTTTCGCCTGAAATAACGTGATAGGCCAGCGTGCCTGCGGGAATCAGCAGAGCGAGCCACTCGTATTTCAGGAACGGCGCGTACCACGCGGCGGCGAAAAGCCCCGTGATGCTGAGCCATTTGGCGGCGGTATCGTTTTTAGACAGCGGGAGCAGGACGCAAAGCGCGAGCAGCGGATAATAGTAGTTCGCGGCGCTCATGTCGTAGCTGTACATGAAGTTCCATACGGCCAGGATAACTATGGACAGCCAGAGCACCGCCCTGTTCTTGAAGAGGACTGCAAGCGGAAGGATAGGCAGTCCCCACAATAACAGTATGATCCAGTTGCCCGATGAGGGTATGTGGTATATCTGGGCTATCAGTATTATTGAAGCCCCCCACATGATCGTCGACAGGAATATGATAGATTTGCCCAGGGCCGGAATCGTCTGCTTGATTTCCGTATAGTAATATCCGGCAAACAGCGACGCGAATGTAGCGGTTAGAAGGATTATCGTGCGGTTAAGGTTTGAAAGCTTATCCCAGTTTGAAGAAACGAACAGGAGCACACCGAGGCCGAGAAATATTGCCCCGCAGAACATTATGACTTTGACAAGGTTGAGCTTTTTGGATTCCTTCGACAGGTAAAGTTTGATTATGTTGTCGTACTGTTCTTTAGTGATTATCCCGAGATTCCCCCACCTGAGCGCCTCATTCTTCAGGAAATCGATTTTTCCCTTTTCCGCGCCTCTTTTTCCGGCTATTATCTTGACAAGATAGATCAGCCCGAGAATAGGCAGGGCCAGCCCCGCCAGGTACAGGATGACGAAAAAAAATTGCATCGCTTCCTCCGTTTAGGCTATTTCGAGTTTATCGCCTTTTTTCAGGCCGAAAGACAGGGCGGATTTCAGCGGCAGCTCCAGGACCATTCTGGCGCCGGAGACGGGAAAGACGAGGCGCCACGGCCTCAGGTTAGGAATGATTTTTACTATGGAATATTTCGAGTCCAGAAAAATAACGTCTATGGCCGAGAACATGAAAAGAGTGTGGATGCTTGAGCAGTTCAGGAGGAGCAGTCCCATATCATCCCGGACCTTCTTGAACATCCAGCCCAATGCCTTGTCGGCGAATTTACCCGCGATGCTTACGTTTATGCCGGTCGGGTCTCCGCCCATCCTCAGTTTTTTTGTGTCCATGGGTTAATTATAGACAAAAAAAAGAAAACTCACAACACGAGATTATTGAAAAACCCCAATAATCTCTGATTACACTGATTTAAAAATGATTACACAGATTAAGTCCCGTCGGTGTTTCTGTGTAATCTGTTTTATTAATCTGTGTAATCAAGACCGTTGAGTGCTTTTCCAACGGTCTCAATATAAAAGACAGGGAATTAGAGAATGAAAAATAGAGAATAGGGAATAGGGAATAGAGAATAGGACCCGGGAGGATGATAAATAAGGCCTGATTGATCCGTTACTGCGGCGTAAATATTTGTATTCTATTGCCCACCATATCGACTGTATAAAGATTGCCGTTTTTGTCAAGGCAAAGACCGATAACGCACTTAAATTGACCGTCACCGGTGCCATATCCATTTCCCACTTGCCCTATATAAGCGCCGTCAGGAGTAAAAATCTGCACTCTATTCTGTCCTGTGTAATTCCTCGAGTCCGCAACAAGAATATTTCCCGAACGGTCTACATATATGTCTGAAGGGGAATCGAATTGGCCGTTGCCGAGACCCCATGAACCCCATTTTGTGATATATGTTCCATCAGGGCCGAGCTTTTGCACGCGGTAATTTAAGTCTGTGACATATATATTCCCAATATTATCAACCGCGACAGATGTAGGATGATGAAACTGTCCGTCTCCCGCTCCCTCGGTTCCGGTTCCATATTTTGCCAGAAAAACCCCGTCCGGGCTGAATTTAGATATCCGGTGACCGTAATATTCAGCTACATATATATTATTTTCATGGTCAATGCACATTCCGTCAGGCTGGTTAAGCTGTCCGTCGCCTGAACCTAAACTTCCCCATTTTTTAATGAAAACGCCGTCAGAAGTAAACTTTTGAATGCGATTGTTGAACATATCCATGACATAGACATTGTTCTGGCTGTCAATTTCAATGCCTCTCGGGTAATTGAATTGGCCGTCGCCGGAACCAAGAGTGCCCCATTTGGTGATAAAATTGAAATTGCTGTCGAATTTCTGAACCCTGCAGTTCCAGACCGTCTCACTGCCGGTATTGGTCTCAGTGACGTAGATGTTTCCGGAAGCATCAAACGCGATATTATAGGGCCAATTGAATTGCCCGTTACCGCTCCCGAGAGCGCCGTATTTACTCAGGAAAACATAGGAAGTAACCGGCGGCTGCAGCGCGGTGGAAACAATTGAAACAGTGACGGTTGATGTCTGCGTCAAGGACAGGGTTTTATCGGTCAAATCCGAGGGCGACTGATAGCGCAGCAGGAAATTGTACTGCGAGCTCGCGCTGAGAGATGAGACAAGAACTGATTCCGCCGTGCTCAGCGCGTTCCATGTGTTCCCGTCGCCGAACTGCATGGCGAAGATGTTCATTCCGGGAGCTGCCGCCAGGCTCCAATTCTGCGTATTTGAGGCGCGTATGAGCAGTTTGCTGGGTTCAGTGCCGATATTCTGAACGGTGAATGCAGGGCTGGTCCATGTTCCCGCGCCCGAGCCGTCAGCCTGGGCCACGTTCCATTCATTTGAGGTGAGCTTAATGCCGATAGCGGCCCACACAGGCGAACAGGCGGTTAGCAGAATAAACAATACCTTCAGGGATTTCATAAATCCTCTCGTTCTTATTGCGGCGTGAATACCTGTATGCGGCCTGTGGGACCGTCAAGAGTATATACCTTTCCGGATGGATCCATGACCATGCCGTATAAGGAAAGAAACTGCCCGTCGCCGGTGCCTAGTCCGTTTCCGAACTGGGAGATGTAGACGCCGTTAGGCGTGAAAATCTGTACCCTATTCTGTCCGGTATAATTCCTGGAATCAACTACAAGTATATTGCCGGATCTGTCGACTATTACGTCCTGCGGCACGTCAAATTGGCCGTTGCCGAGGCCAAATGTCCCCCATTTCAAAACAAAAACGCCGTTTGAATCAAACTTTAGCACCCGGCTGTTTCCGCAGTCTGCAACATAAATGTAACCCAAATCATCAATGGCGACAGTAGCTGGATGGTGTAACTGCCCATCTCCGGTTCCTTCGGTTCCGAACTTCATCAGATACGCGCCTTCCGCATCAAATTTCTGAATACGGCATCCATAGTATTCCGTGACATAGACATTATCGTCCTTGTCAATGTCAACTCCGTAGGGCTTGTCAAATTGACCGTTGCCGGTTCCGGCAGTTCCCCACTTTCTCACAAATTGACCGCTTGAGGTGAATACCTGCACGCGGTTGTTTTGCATGTCTCCCACATATATGTAATCCTTGCTGTCTATGCCGATTCCTGAAGCTTGCGAGAATTGACCGTCGCCGGAGCCGGCTGTTCCCCAACTCATGATATAATCCCCGTTTGACGTGAATTTTACGACGCGATTATTAAGATGATCCGCCACATATACGTTACCGGCCGAATCCAGGGCAAGTTTTACAGCATCAAGGAGTTGGCCATTTTCCGATCCGCGGCTGCCCCATTTTTTCAGGAAGACATAGGAAGTGACCGGCTGCTGCAATGCGGCGGAAATGATCGAAATAGTGACGGTCGATATCTGGGTCACGGACAAAGTTTTATCAGTCAAATCGGAAGGCGATTGATATCGCAGCATGAAATTGTACTGCAGTCCCGCGTTGAGCGACTGCACAAGAACTGATTCAGCTGTACTCAACGCTTTCCATGTGCCTCCGTCTCCAAACTGCATGGCGAAGATGTTCATTCCGGGAGCTGCCGACAGGCTCCAATTCTGCGTATTTGAGGCGCGTATGAGCAGTTTGCCGGATTCAGTTCCGATATTTTGCGCAGAAAAAGTAGGGCTGGTCCATGTTCCCGCGCCCTTGCCGCCGGCAGGGGTCACGTTCCATCCGTTTGAGGTGAGATTAATGCCGATCGCGGCCCACGCTGTGATGGATAGAGCGCAAATGACAGTTAGCGTTGCGATTAATAATTTTGTTTTCATGCAGAGCTCATTTATGAGAATTTATTTAGATACCGCTATCCATAGAGGCAAAATCACTTCAATATTCACCGGTTGATATTTGGAAGCTTCGCCTATTACTTTAATAATCGCCTGATAATTCTTTCCGGCCTGTCCCGATGTTTTCGGGATCTTAATAGAAATATCTCTTATCTTCTTGAGTTCTCCCGCCTTTACCTTAAAGACCGGTTTTTTGATTTTTATCCATGAAACATCCGGAATATCCTCATATCCGGGATGGGGCTCTATCCCGTATTCTTTGCAGCTTACGATGTCAATCCTGTACCCGGATGTTTCCCCGCCGAGGTTATTAATGCCGATGAAGTATTTTTTTTGAAACACGTCGTTTAAAAGCTTGGCGGCGCGGCCGGGCTTTATCCCGGTAACCCTGACGTATGAAGGGTCTACCGTAAATTCAGCCGCGCATAAACACGGAAATATTAACAGTAAAAGCGCTGCCGCAAAAATCCTGATATGCCTTACCATAGTTGCCGCTTAGAATCCGGTAGTAAGAGAAATTCTGTGCGTGTCCCCTAATTTTCCGTAAGGAACGTACGCGTAATCAACCGTCCATTCTGAAATATTAATGCCCAGGCCGAAAGTGATGCTGCTGTTCAACGCCGTTTTATCGTTATATCCGGCCCTGAACGCCAGTGAATCGGCGACTTTATACCCCGCTCCGAAGCTTCCCTTATATGCATTGTCATTCGGTTTGTTTACGTCAGCGGTCAATAACAATCTATCGCTTAACATCCTGTATGCCAGGCCGGCCTTTATGTTCAAAGGCAGTTGTGTTTCCTTCTCAATGAATTTCACGGATGTGCCCGCGTTTTGCAGGACTACGCCCGCAACCAGGTTTTCCATAAGTGATTTGCTCGCGCCGATATCAATGGCCGCGCCCGACCCCTGGGTATTTTCAATTTTTTCCTGGAACAGTTTGACGTTCAAGCCGACTGAAACGCCTTCGTACACTCTCGCGCAGGAAAATATCGCCGCCATATCATAAGAAGTGAAATCGGCGATTTTAACCGGTTTCCCCTGCGCGTCGATATCGTAGCCGGTCAGATCTCCCATGTGAAGGTAGAGTATGCCCCCTCCAAAGTGCCATTTTTCGCCCGGATAGTTGAATGTTACCGACTGCTCGCTGATGCCGTCTATCCATTGGTTATGGGAAAGGCTTATCTGGCGTTTTTCGAGACGCGTTAATCCGGCCGGGTTCCAGAAAATAGTGTTTGAATCTTCGGCTGAGGCGCACGCGCTCTCGCCGGAAGCAAGCTGTTTCGCGCCCAGTCCGATTTTAAGGAACTGGAGGCCTGACGTGCCGGCGTTCTCGTCTATCGCGCGAAGCGGAGGCGCGAGCACGAGCGCGCAGAATGCCAGGATGATGATTGTATTTATATATTTCATCTGATCACCGCGATTTTTGATATCTTTTTCTCGCCCAAATCGTTTGTTATCAGGCAGATATAGACGCCGCTGGCGACTTCCTTCCCCGATTGGTTGACCGCCTGCCAGCTGAAATCGCCTATGTCTATGTCTTCTTTCTCAAAGATTATGTCGCCGGCAAGCGTGAATATCTGTAACTTCGTGTTTAGGGTAAGATTATCGAATTTTATGTACGTGTGTCCCTTTGAAGGCTTGAACGGGTTCGGGTAGATTTTTAATCCTGACAAGTCGGCGGCCGGCGCTCCGAACAGCGCGAAAAGCGAGAAATGCGTGGTCTTGCCGTTTACGGTCTTATTTTCTTCGTTAACGGTAGAGTTTTGTTTTTCCCACTCTATTTTTGTCGTGTTGTAGGAATAGACGCACAGAGTTTCTACGGGGATATCCGTCCCGTCTAAAATGCCGTCGTCATTATCATCCGCGTATTGCATGATCAACTGGGCTTCGCCCTGAAGGGTCCCGTTTTGCAGCGTTATCTCCCTGAACTCGTCTATGCCGTAGAACCTTTCCGGAACGGGAACATTCAAAACAGGATCAACAACAACGGTTATCATTGTAGAGTCAACGCTCATGCAGCCCTTTGGAATGATGATCTGCGTGATCTTGTTCTTTTCGTTGTCCGAGGTTTTAATCGTATTGTCTTTCTGGTTGGATACTTTTTCTTTCTTTTCGTGCTCGCCTTTTTCATTTTTACCTTCGCAGACATCGGGGTCGTTGTGGTCGGCAGTCACGGTTACATACCCCGGAGAAGGGTCCACGGAGTTGTAGATATCGGTAGCTACGGCGCGGATATTGTACTTTCCCGCCGCGAGGTTATGCGCGTCCCATTGAATGAAATACGGCGGCTTGGTATCGGGATTCGGATGATTGCTGTTTGCCGCGGGGAGCGCCGTCCATGTCGTGGTCTCATTGTTGTTCTTGTATTCAAAAAGCACCTGCTTTACGTCCGACAATTTCCCGGAAGTGATTTCCGCCATTATCATGAGCTGGTTGCCTGATATCTTTTTGCCGTTCTGGGGTATTTTAATCGAGGCCTTCACCACTCCCGAGAGACTGCCCAGGGCGGTAGCGCTCACCATGTCCGTATTGATTTCTTCGTTCGCGGAATCGTTAACGGTCCGGACAACAAAATAATATACTTGCCCCGCGGTAAGAGCAGGCGACGTCCAGGTTGCTTCCGGATGCGACACAATATCCGCGGGATTGGAATAATCCATTAATGGAACGGATGAAGCGTAATATATTGTATAGGCCGCGGCGTCGCCTGATATGGACGGCGTCCAGGTCAATTTGATTTTGGCGCCGTCAACAGGTTCGGCTGCCAGGTCGGCCACCGGTTCGGGATAGAGAGCGACAGGATTGTAATCCGGGGTGAATGAAATGTAAATGAAGTTAGTTTTGGAAAGGTAATTCGGCTTGAAATTTACAAGTATTTTATCGGAAACCGCCAGCGCAACCCCCGCGGCGGAAAAAGATACGAATATACATAAAAATAAGGAGATAAATAATTTATTATTGAGTAATAAATTGCTTTTCTCCTTAATTAAATACTTCATATTTTTGTTCCGGCACCCCAGCCAACCTTAACGACAGACGGAAGATTGAAGTTTGAAGATGGAAGTTAACAGCCTTTTCTTCCTTCTTCTGTCTTCCTATTTCATACTGTCGTTACTAGGTTCCTCGGCTTTGCGTCCCCGGATTACTCCGGGTTTGCCTTTATCGGTGTAACTTTTGCCACTATCAGTATATACCCGTTTTTCGCCGGTGTCAAGGTTTTATATGTTTTTTTTGAGTAATCTCAACTCATATTCGGAAATTGCTTGAAAAATCAGCTAATTCAGTCATTCGGCCATGAAAGTCAGTATTATGGGGCCGAAAAGGATGATGAATATGGTAGGAAATATGAATAAGGCCAGCGGGAACATCATCTTGAGCGGGGCCTCATTGGCGGCTTTTTCAGCCAGCTGGATGCGCTCGGTTTTGAACTGTTCGGACAGGGATTTGAGGGTCGGAACGATGCCGCTCCCGGTCTTAAGCGCCGTAACCAGCGCGTTGACCGCCATGGACAACTGGGGATGGTTCAGCCGACCGGACATATGCGAAAGGGCGTCAATCCTGGATTTTCCGAGCTTTATTTCCTGCTGAA
The DNA here is from genome assembly GCA_043811535.1 of Elusimicrobiota bacterium. Classification (GTDB taxonomy): domain Bacteria; phylum Elusimicrobiota; class Endomicrobiia; order Endomicrobiales; family JBDRNC01; genus JBDRNC01. The sequence goes on along the minus strand of JBDRNC010000008.1, from coordinate 105,287 downwards.
CAATGAACAGTTCCGTAGTCAGCTCCCCCTCTTCCATTTCAATTATTTTATTGAGCGCGGCGTTGAACTCCATGCCGGCTTCCATCATGAGCGACAGCAGTACAAGGACGTCCGGCAGCTGCTTGAAGATTTTTTTATGCTTTTCCTTCACTTTTTCGGAAAGCCAGAGATACGGGACAAAGAAACCCGCGCAGAACGCGGCCGTGAGCGGGGCCGGGTTGAATGTTTCCAGCGCGAAGGCCGCCAGCAGAGCCGCCGTCGCCGCGAATATAAAATGCAGTCCGATGTAGGTGGCGGTATCGATTTTGTTATAGGGTTCGTTAAGGATAGAAATGAAATATTCAATCTTTCGCGATAACTTCAACAGGTAAGGCGACTTTATTCTGGCGATTCGCCCGCCCAACCTGTTGGAAATGAAGAAAATATTGCCTTTTATCCCTCTCTGCTGGAATTCAAAGGTTTTCCGGAGCCGCGATTGAAGGGCCTTTTCCATCCCAAGGTTCTCAATAATACCCGCGGCGACATAGAACAGCATCGCTGTTGCCGCGCCGAAACAAAGTGCCGACAAAAATATAAGCATATCTCCCTCCTATACGCAGATGCCCGCAGATTCTTTAACAAAAAGTATTAACGCAGATAAACCTCATACGCAGATGCCCGCAGATTCTTTAACAAAAAGTATTAACGCAGATAAGCCTCATGTGCAGATACCCGCAGATTGCCACAGATACATATTATCTGCGATAATCTGAGTTTAATTCTGTGATAATCTGCGTTTTATTCTGCGCTAATCTGAGTTTTCTATCTGTGTTCATCCCGCTAAAGCGGGATTCCATTGACTTAATATATGAAGTCGTCTGCGTCTTGGTTTTGTCTGCGTAATCTGGTCTTAAGAATCTGCGTTAATCTGCGTATCCCTAGATGTCAATTTCGGTAATTTTCTTGACAAAGAAAGCGCCGATAGATATCATAAGCGCCGCCAGCGCGAGCATCAGGTTGCCCGGGACGGTTGTAAATAACAGCCCGGTTGTTTCGGGAGACATGAAGTAGAGCGCGAAAAGCAATACAAGCGGGATTGCGCTCATTATGACGCCCGATGCCTTGCCCTGCGATGTTAAAGAGTTGATCTTTCCGCGGATTCTTTTGCGCTCAGAGATCGCGTGGGATACGCGCACAAGCATTTCGCCTATATTCCCGCCGGTTTCGCGGGCTATGTTTATGGATATTACCGCCAACTTTAGCTCCCTGCCGGGATTGCGTTCCGACATTTCCAGTAGCGCCCGGTTCAGAGGCGCGCCGAGTTTTATCCGGCCAAGTACGAGCAGGAGTTCCTCCGACAGCGGCGGCTTGGCGTTTAGAGCGGTGTTCTCAAGCGCCTGGACAAACGACTGTCCCGCCTTGACCGAACCGGTTATCATGGTAAGAGCTTCGGAAAGCTGCGTCTCAAAGATATCCTGCCTCCGGAGAATCCGCCTTTTGAAATAGAAACCGGATAAGCAGAAAAACAACACGGCGCCGGTAAATGCCAGTATTATCTTGCCGGAGATTATTGAGAGCGCGAAGAAAAACGCGGACGCGGCGGCGGCCCTTATTTTTCTTGATTTCGAGGAATACGGATTGTCATCCAGCGCCGAACGGAACGCGGCCAGGATTTCCTTTGTTTTTGCGGTAACCTGTTTCCGGCCGCCGGCAGGTAACCTTCCGGAAAACAGTTTTGAGGCCCACATAGCGGTCAGCAGGGCAGCAGAAACGAAAAGGCAGAACAGCGAGACAGCCGCGAGCAGTTTAAACAGCAGGATCATTTTCCCCCCAATCCAAAAAATATCTTCTTGTCCAATTTGAGCCCGTGTTGTTCGATTTCGTCAAAAAAATCCGGCAGCGTCCCCGCCGGTTCGAATTTTCCGACAACCCTGCCTTCAATAATCCCTGACCGCGCGTATTCGAACAGGGGCGCTATTTTTATTGCGCCGTTCTCCCCGCCGCCGAGTTCGGATATCTGCACAATTTTTCTTGAACCGTCGGATAAGCGCGAAAGCTGTATTATTATCCTGACCGCCGAAGCGATCTGCTCTTTTATCGCTTTATCCGGCAGGTCCATTCCGGCCATCATCACCATCGTGGCGATCCTGGAAACAGCGTCTTTCGGCGAGTTGGCGTGGACCGTAGTCATCGAGCCGTCGTGGCCGGTATTCATCGCCTGAAGCATGTCCAGCGCCTCGCCGCCGCGGCATTCGCCTACCACTATTCTGTCAGGGCGCATGCGGAGCGCGGTTATCACGAGACGCCTTATCGGGACTTCGCCGGCGCCTTCTATGGACGGCGGCCGGGCCTCAAGGCGTACAACGTGCGCCTGCGGCAAATTAAGCTCAGCGGAATCCTCTATAGTCAGTATGCGCTCGTCTTCCGGGATGAAGGATGACATGACGTTAAGCAGGGTAGTTTTGCCCGAGCCGGTCCCTCCGGATATCACGATATTCTTGCGAAGCAGAACGCAGGTTTTCAGGAATTCCGCCATCTCCGCGGTCAACGCTCCGAAATTGACAAGGTCTTCAACTGTTAATTTCTTTTTCGCGAATTTCCTGATAGTTATGACGGGGCCAACAAGCGAAATAGGAGGTATCACAGCGTTGACGCGCGAGCCGTCGGGAAGGCGCGCGTCCACAATTGGCGAAGATTCATCAATCCTGCGCCCCAGCGGCGAGACAATCCTGTCAATGACCGTAAGTAGCTGGCCTTGCCCGGAAAACCGCGCGCCGGAGCCATGAATCTTTCCGCCTTTTTCGACATATACCGTTTCGGGGCCGTTTACCATTATCTCGGTGATTTCCGGGTCATCCAGCAGTTTCTCAAGGCATCCCAGCCCGAATACCTCGTCAAGCAGCTCTTCAACGAAGGCGGGCCTGAGTTCCCTCGGGATTTCATTTTCGGATTCCCGGGAAAGCATGTCGCATATGATCTCGGCGGCTTTAGCGCGGTTTTGCCGTATTTTCTCCGGGTCTTTCAAATCGACTGATTTCACGTCAATTTCTTCAATAATACGTTTGTGTATCGTCTCTTTGAGGTCGTCTAACCTCTTTGCGCCGCGGGTTTTTTCTTCCGGCGATCCGACCTGGGATTCCGCGCGGCCGCGCGCTATTTTCTTTTCAGTGATAGCCAGTTTAATCAGCATTTTTGAGAGGTCTATTATGCCTGAAGAAAACCTGCTGCTTGGTTCGGAGAAAACGACCGGCCTGCCGGTGTTTATGCCGGACGCCGTACTTCCGCGCTCAAACGTCAGTCTGCGGAATACGTTTAGGCCGAGAAATCTTTCTATGTCTTCTTCAGAAATTGCGCCGCCGCTATCATCGTCCAGAATGACCGGTTTAATCATCTCAAATGAGAAATGATTTGATTTTATCGCGCCGAGAATGGTTTTAGCTCGTTTGAGGGACAGGCAGTCAGGGGTAATTACAAGCAGCATTATGTCCGATATACCCGCGATGAGGGGTATTTCCTCGCAGCCGGGTTTCGGGCAGAGAAGCAGAGTGTAGGGATAATTCTCCGAAACTGACGCGATGAATTCGTTTAAGCGCGCGGAAATTTCTTTTTCAAAACGGAAAGGCCCGGCAAACCCGGCTATATCCACGTCCGAAGTGTGCCTGGCAAAAATGGTTTCACCGGCATTTCCCCGCGGCTGAATGATGTCTTCAATGCTTTTTGACGGCCTGAGATTGAAGAAGACCTCAAGTTCATCCAGGGAATTTCCGTCAAAACCGATCAATGCCGCGGGAGTTTTAGTTTGCGCGGCGAGCGCGACCGACAAATTTACTCCGATTGTTGAAGATTCTGCCTGGTTTCCGGTTCCTAAGATAGAAATTATTTTTCCCATGATTATTCTTATTCCTTCACCTTCCCCTTTGATAGGGGAAGGTTGGGATGGGGATGATGATTGTTTTCTTGTCCGCCACGGCGGATCTCGCAAACATATTTATCATAAACTAAGGAGCTCGATATTTATTCAGCAGTTCAAGGGCTTCACGCTGTTTCTTCCGCATTTCTTTGACGTACGGTTCCGCGTTTTCCTCTTTCGCGCCGGTTTTCGCGGACGCGGGCGCGTCTTTTAAAAGATCCTGCATTTTCGCGCCCGTTGTCGCCGCCAAGCGGTCGTCTCCCATGGATCTGAGCGAAAACCTGATGATTCCTTTTTCCGAAGCAAGCGCCAGCAGTTCGGCTTCCTGAGGAGTCAACGCGAGAGAAACCGGGATCTTGCTTTCCGCGGATTCCGGGTACGGACTGCCGGTTTTCCTGGAGTCATTCAGCTTTTCGCCGCCGAAAAAGATATCTTCTACCGAGAGCACCAGTATGTTTTGAAGAATTGTCGCGGAGGCCTGCCGGAACCTGCCGCCGTTGTCTTCATATTCAAAAACCCCTATGATATCAACCCTGTTACCCGGTTTTATCAGGCCGCGCACGTCCTGCCTGTCGCAAACAAGCGTTACGGCCCTTTTTTCGGCCGGGACCACGGCTGAAAGCCCGATATCCATCCCCAGCATGAAAAGCTTGGTCGTGACGATCTGCTCGCCCTTTACGATAGGCACTATCGTCATGAATATCCTGCGCCCGTCGGAATTGACAAGGTCCTTTTTTGACGGTATCGCGCGCGGCTGGATATAAGCTTTCGGAACGATAACTTCCTCAGTCATGGATTCGTCCAGTATCATTCCCTGGTCGATATATTGCTTTGATATAAGGACTTTTGTTTTTTCGTAATTCTGTTTATATGTCTTTTCCAGAGAGTCGAGATAGAGCCCGGCCAGCGCCGCGGAAACGAGCCCGAAGACTGCTGTTGCGATTAAAGACTTTTTCATTTATTATCCCCCATACGCAGATAACCGCAGATTTTATGACAACAAACATTAACGCAGATAAGCCCCATGCGCAGATTAAACAGATTTTTAAACGCAGATTGCCGCAGATACGTCTTATCTGCGCTTATCTGTGCTAGTTATCTGTGACAATCTGCGTTATTGCGGCCTTGCCTCGGATTCAATCTTCTCGGCTGAGTCCTGAAACAGCGTGTTGATCTTGCCGCCGAATAGTTTGATCCCGACAAGCACGATGACCGCGATCAGCGCGACTATCAGGATATACTCCACCATCCCCTGCCCCCTGCTGTTCCTTCTGAAGTTAATAAGCATTGTGAATCACCCCCCATTTAAGACAAACTCTAAACACTAAATACTAAATACTAAAAACCCAATACTCAATACCCATTACTCATTACTGTCGTCCATGTATCCCATTCCCGCAGCCGGTTCCCGCGAGCACTTCGGACCTTCCCGAGATAGTGATTGACTCAGGCAGAAAACCTCCGGAGAAATATCTGCTGAAATTCGAGACGACGCGCGGCGTTCTGAATTCATAATGGATTTCAACCCATGAAGTGTGCCTTTCAGGGAAGGCCAGCAGGTTGCCCGCGTCGAGAAGTCTGCCCAATTTTCCAGGATCCAGCAGGTCATACGGGCTTGAAAAATCAGGGAGAACGAAGCCTTCGATTTTAACCGCGATATTTTCGTCAGGCAGCCCGGCGGGATCAAGTTTCCTTCCTTCAATATTGGTATCCGAAAGGTAATTGCGAATTTCTTTTTTTATCTGTTTTTCGTTGAGCGTTGTGTAAAGGATCATGTCGGTTCCGTATCGGGCGGCGGTCACCAGCTGTTGTTTCGTTATCAAGACCCGCGCGAACCACAAAGTAAAAGATATGATAAGAATAAAAAGCGGAATGACTAATACAATTTCCACAAGCGCCTGCCCGCCGTAGTGCCTTTGGCGGGCCTGCCCGCCGTTTCTTTTTTTGTATGTAATTTGTAATTTGTAATCTGTAATTGTCGTCAATGCAGTATCCCCATTTGTTTAACCGGCGCCAGGTGCGCGTCCCATCCGTGATCTTCGGCTTTTTGGTATTCCCTGATCACGGGAGAGATAGCGTCGGACGGTTTTTCATTCGTTTCCACAGGGAACATCGGCCCGGCGGTATTGTAGGTCCCTGCGGCCGCTATGGTCTTTATTGACGGCCACTTTATCCCGAACCAGCCGGCGAGCAGAGGATAGCCTTTCTCCTGCCTTTCGCAAATAACGGTTATTTTGTGATTCTTGTCAAATTCTTCTTTATCGGCGTACAGCCATGAAGAGTTCCCGCTGCTCCATCTTTCAGCCTGGTATATTTCCTTGATTTCCACAGGGGTACCGGTGAGCGCTATGAGCGTGTTTATCGCACCTTTTATCAGAAAAGATTCGGGCCAGCCAAGTTTCTTGGATCTATGGTACTCGGGGCCGTTTGTGTTTGTTTTGAGGCCCAGCGATGTTCCTCTTGCGATATATGTGAGATCGGCGCCTGAATATTCTCCGGCGCGGTTTTTTTCCTGTCTCTTGCCGATATCGTTAGCGAGCAGGCGTACTTTAACGGGATAAATGGTTTTTGCTATTAATTGCTGCGTCTTGGACAGTTGTTCAACGGCTGTTTTAATTAACCGGACCTGTAGATGGTCGTTACTCCCGTACGTATCAAAATATCCCGCGACCTTTTTCTGGTTGTCTTCAGCATATTCCCCGGGAAGGTCTCCGGGGTTCAATCCCCCCATAGGAAAAAGGGGTATTGCCGCGCCTGCCGGCAATCCTGTCAGGCCGACGCTTACGCAGTATTTATGATATGTCCAGCAAAAAGATGTGACCGCGTCATTGCCGCCGTACAACAGAGCGCCGATCGCGTTATTCATGAGCCCGAGCGTATTCAAGGCCCTGGCCCTGTAAACCGCGGCGGAAACAGCCGCGTTGTCGGCCGCGTTTTGCGTAATCATGCGGTCCGCGGTTAGTTTCGCGATATTCAGCATCATCGCCCAGCACATAATCAGGACAAGGAGCATAACCAGAGCGTATGGTAATACCTGGCCGCGCGGATTACGGCAGAAGGAAGACGGAAGATAGAAGTTTATCGGCTTATTCATTGAAGCAATACGCTTCCGGATAGGCTTTTTCATAATACCTCCAGTCAGGCGGCTTTATCATCCGGCAGTGTGCCGCGCCGCTTGGGCCGTATTTGTCCGAGACATTCAGCATCCCGAAAGCAGACATTCCGCTGAAAAATGACGAAAACATCAGTTTCTGAAAATAATAAACGTGCAGAGAGAACATCCGTATATTCGCGCCGTTCATGTTCGGGCCCGAAGAGTGGTCGCGCCCTGCCTGCCCGCCGTTGTGCCTCTGGCGGGCCGATTCGGCCGGGATTTTATCCCAAAGTACGGCTTTAGCAGGCAGGCCGAACCCCAGTATATATGAAACCGCTGTTTGAGCGCGGTTGTTTGGATTGCCGCTGCCGGCGCCTTCCACGGTGCTTCCTTCGGAAACTATCGCGCATCTTAGCCCCGCCTGTGCGGCTTCGTTGGCCCTTAACCACGCGATTGAGACCATGATAAACTGCATTGCGGCGAAGAAAAACGTCGTCAGAAAAACCACCGCGAACAGAGTTTCAACCATCGCCTGCCCGCCGTAGTGCCTTTGGCGGGCTTGTCCTTCGAAGCCTTGATGAAGGTTCTTGCGTGTTTCAGCTGTTCGAGATACTAGATACGAGTCCCGAGATACTTTCGTTAATATATTCATGGGTACATCCCGCAACGGTGGCCCGCTACTTTATTGAATACTACGGCGAGGCCTTCCCTGAATACTATCAGGACTCCTGCTATGGCGATGACGAGAATGGCTGCCGCAATCACATATTCCGCCATTACCTGCCCTTCCGTAGCTCCCCAATGCTTCAGCGGCGAGCGAAGGAGGGCCTGACCTTTTTCCCTTTTAGTTTTCACCCCGTTAGAGATACACATATTTCTATTTTTGCTCATGAGTATTATGCTGTCGCGGAAAATAACACAATAAGAAAAATATAAAGGAATACGGCCGCCGAAAGGCGGCCTAGCTCTAACGGGGTTTATTCCAATATCCTTGGCGTCACAAATATCAGCACCGTAGTCTTGTTCTCAACCATTTTTTTTCGGCTGAAAAGATAACCTAAAATCGGAATATCGCAAAGAAGCGGTATCCCTATGATTTGTTCCTGCTTGGCTGTTTCCACAAGACCCGCAAGCGTGATTGTCTGCCCGCTTTTAACTCTGACATGTGAGGAGGCTGTCCTGGTCAGGATAGCTGGATTTTCCTTAACCTGGTTTGACCAGTCAAGGCGGCTGACTTCCGTGACAAGGCCGAAATCGATGAAGTCCCCGGAAACAACGGGCGAAACATCGCATTTTATGCCGTATTTTTTCCAGTCGACGGACCCGCCGCCGGTAGCGCCGGCGGAGACAATAGGGATTTCGCCTCCTACAAGAAAACTCGCGGAAGTGCCGGACTTTGTCGTGATCTTAGGTTTTGAAAGTACTTTAGCGGCGCCTTTCTGGATGAGGATTTTAAGTTCCGCGGTCAGGGCTGAGAATCTTTTTATGTCCCCGGCCTGCACAAGGGAGGGCACTTCCGGAAGGGATTCGGGAGATCTTTTATCGGCTGAACCGGCGACTTCGCCCGCGGCGAGCGTGTCCACCCATTTGATGCCGAGTTCGTTCGCCTTGTCGTTGTTGACTTCTGTGATTTCTACGGAAATCTCAACCATCTCGGCGGCAGGATATAGCGGGTGTGAAATAAGTATGAGAATAAACAGTGTGGAAAGAAACAGCGCGGTCTTGAATTTCGTCATTATTTCCCCCAGCAATGACAAAAATATATGGCTAAGTCTTCTTGAATCCCCGGATCTTAAATTTCGGTTTAGGAATCTCTATATGCGGCCGGAGTAATAAATTATTGATAACATCAATCACTGATTCTATTTTTCCGTCCTGTTTACCCAGTTTCTTTTCAACTCGTTCTTCTAATTCTTTGAATTTCCGAGCTAGTTCTCTATGAGTTGAAAGGTAATGATTCAATTGTGCAAATGTCCTCATTATTTGGATGTTTACCTGAATCGCTCTTTCGCTGTTCAGGACGCTAGAAAGCATGGCAACTCCGTTCTCGGTGAAAGCGAATGGAAGTTTGCGTACACCACCCCAACTTGAAGTCACAATTTGTGACTTCAAGATTGAAACATCTTGATTATTCAATTGAAACATAAAATCGGGCGGGAAGCGTTTTAAGTTCCTTTTTACCGCTTGATTAAGTACTTTAGTGGATACTCCGTACAATTCAGCCAGATCCTTATCCAACATAATCTTCCTGCCTCTGATGACGAAAATCCTGCTTTCTATCCTGGTTTGCGGAACCAACTCTTCCATCATCTTCTCCTTAAATAGAAAAAACCACAGCCGGATTGCCGGCAAGTGGTTATGATATAAAAACTATTCTCCCCCATTTTCTTTCTCCCCCAAGAGAATTATGCGGTCTGCTATTGCTTCAATTTATTTATACTAAACTGATTTGCCTTTGTCAAGTGTTAGTTTCTATTCCTCAAACACAATTGATTCATCGGGCTTGGGTTCGTTGCTGAACAATCTGTACCAGAAAATCCACATTTCCTTGAGGACTCTCGCCGCTATCAGCGATCCGCCGAAATAACCCATTGACAGCATCCAGAACGAGTAAACGCTGACCGTATCCGGAAAGACCGTGCCGAAAACTATTTTATCCCTGAGTTTCAGCAGTGCGAATAAATAGCATGCAACAAGGCAAACGCCGAACCAGAAAAGGTAAACGCGGCTCAGTCTGAAAGTGTGAAAAATATAGAAAAGCTTTTTCTTGTCGTCAATTCTCTTGAAAATATAGCAGGCAGCACCCATCAGGCCGAAGAGCAGGAAGTATTTCCAAAGGGAAACAGTGAACACTATTGAACTGACTGCGCCTGCGATAAGATCGACGCGCTGAGCCGGCGCTGTTTTTCCCGCGTATATGACCTTTTGAAAATAGCCGGTAAATTCGGTGGCCTTGAGGAACGCGGCCGAGAAAAGGAAGGACGCAATGATGATAAGCGCGAATGACATCACTATCATCATTCCGGCTGACACGCCTGATAAAATGCCCTTTCTGTTTTTCATAAGGTTTCGGATGATTCAGCATGGCCGGATATATGACGTAAATCCGCAATCTGAAATATGCGACCTCATTAGTGTAAACATGGAGTCCCAGCGAAGTCGGGAATATTTGAAATCTGAAATTGGTTTTATTTCTGCAGGTGCACGACTCTTTGCGGAAAGGGGATCTCGATGCCTTCCTGCTTGTAGCGTTTGTGGAGGCGTTTTATGAATTCGTGGGTGATGAGATACTGGTCAACGACTTCTTTTGCCCTGAGTATCACCGAGAAGTTGATCGAGGAGTCGCCCAGCGTGTGGTAGCGTATGAACGGCTTGAAGTCCGGTATGCCGCCCTGCACCGTCTTCATGATTTCTTCCCCGACCTCTATCGTTACTTTTTCAACTTTCGCGAGGTCGCTGTTGTACGATACGCCGACCTGGACAAGCACGGCCATCTCTTTGTCCGGCGCGTAGAAGTTCTTGAGCACCGACGCCGTTATTTTGGAATTGGGGACGAGTATGACGTTATTTGACAGTTCCCTTATTCTCGTGGCGCGCCATCCTATATCCAGGACATATCCCGTTTCGCCGCTTTCAAGCTTGATATAATCGCCCGTTTTGATGAGTTTTGACATTATTATATGGAAGCCTGCGAACATATTGGAAAGCGTGTCCTGGAAAGCGAGCGCGACCGCGAGCGAGCCGATGCCGAGGGCCGTCAGCAGAGGCGTTATGGATATCCCGAGCTGCGAAAGTATGACAAGCGCGCCGACCGCGATTACAACGAACTTGATGACATTATTAGTCAGGCTTGCCGAAGGCATTGCGTGCTTGTCGGTGTATACCTTGAATATGCCTGAAACAATATTGGATACGAGAAATGTGACCGAGAGGAAGAACAGCGCCAGCACGGTTTTATTAAACAGCGCCAGCACATGAGCGTTCTCAACCGGCGCGGCCTTCGCCGCGAAATACAGTCCCAGCAGGACCGGCCAGTATATAAGGTGAGGTTTGAGGCAGGAAATTATGACATCGTCTATTTTGGTTTCGGTTTTCCTGGTAAGGAATTCAATGTAAACAACAACTACCTTGCGGAACAGGAAACCGCCGACCCAGAATGCCAGCACGATGCCGGCCGCCGTGAGCCAGGCCCGCCACTGGCACGCTATTAAACAATAAATATCCAGTATTTGCTGGTTTACGGCCGGCATTGTTTATCCTTTTTCAACCTTGTTCTGGCATTCGATGCAGTATCTTACCCATGGGATGGCCTTGAGGCGGCCTTCCTTGATGTCCAGCCCGCAGGATTCGCACATGCCGAATTTTCCGATCTCTATGCGGCGGAGCGCGGATTCGATCGCATCGAGGATGATCTTCTCGTTGTCAGTCTGTTCAAAAAGAAGCTCTTTTTCGCTTGTCGCGGATGCCGTGTCTATCTCGTCGCCTATTTCGACCTCAATCAGATCGTTCTCTTTCTTGGATTTCACGACTTTCAGAAGGTCTTCGCGTTTTTCGAGCAGGATCTTGTTGAATCTTTCCATTTCTTTTTTGTTCATTAAATAGCTCCTTGAATGGCTGTTTGTGAAATCCCGAGAAGTCCCAATGTCGGGATCTTACTTCGCGAATCGGGATTGAGCACAGTTTGCGGCTACATATTATCTAAAATAAATAATTAATTTTCAACCCCGGATACGTCAACTGCGGATCCAGCCCGTTTTGAACTGTTTTGGGCTCGTTAGTAACACCCGTCGCCTGGTAGAAACTTCCCAGTTCCATCGTAATTCCCAACTCAACGGAAAGCTTGTTCGTGATGAAATACGCGGCGCCTCCCTCCAAATCTAAAGATGTTAAGTTGTATAAGGCGTTCCCTGTCCCGGACGCGTCCGCGGAAAGATTTCCGCGGTCAGCAGGCCGAAAGAAAGTCCCAATCCCAGGTACGGCTGCAGCCTCCTATTCGCGAGAAAGAACGGCCTCGCGTCGAACTTAATCTCCGTGTAAGAAACGTTTGCGGGATTACCGAGCCAGCTCGCGTTATGTCTTGACATCGCGACTGAAGCTTCCACCGCGAGATCAATAGGGCTGGTTTCGGATTCAACAAATCTTCCCCTCGCGCCAAGAACGATCCCGTATCCGGCGGCGGGCTCAACCTTGGGCACGTAGAAAAATTCCTTGCCGTCCGTGAGCAGTTTCGTGCCGTCAAAATCCCCGCCGATGCTGTAATAGGGAATGAAAAGACCGGCGTATATCTTGTTGAAAATGCCGATGCCGGCGTAAGCATTATTAGAAAGAGCGATTAGTAGACAAATCAATATAAGTCTATATCTTTTCATTTAATATGATATTTTGTTGTTTCTGGACCCTGGACCCTGTTCTTAATTGTCCACGACCTTGACCGTCCTGAGCATTTCCGTTTCCTGGCCGCTTATGCGTATGTTCTTTTCGGTCATATCCATGAGATATTCGCAGATCTCTTTTGTTATGCGCTCGCCGGGGATTACCACGGGGATGCCCGGTGGGTAGGGCGTCAGCGTCTGCGCCGCGATGTGTCCCGCGGCTTTAGGCAAAGGCACGCGCTTTATCTTAGCCGCGAGGAAAACGTCGCGCGGCATCATGACCATTTCAGTCGCGAGCGAAGGTATCTGGAGTATCCAGTTCTGCTGGTGCCCTTTATATTTGTTGTCTATGTCTTCAAGCGCTTCAACCAATTGCTGCACGTCATTCTTTGTGGAACCTATGCCCATAATGGCTATCATGTTGAAAATATCCGCGCAGTCCACCTGAATATTATATTCCTTGGAGAGGATGTCCTCTATCTGATATCCGGAAAAACCCGTGCGCGTGACGTTAATAGTGAGCTTGGTGGGGTCAAGGTCGTAGCCCTGGCGCTGGATCTCCTGGCGAGAGAAGCAGTAGAAATTCTTGAGCTTGTTTATCCTCTGCCTGCCGGATTCAGCCGCCTTGATGACCTTGTCCAGCATATCTTCGCCGCTGAGCATTGCCTGCCTGCGCGCGAGGTCAAGGCTGGCCAGTATAAGGTAGTTCGGGCTCGTTGTCTGAAGCAGCGATACTATCTTTCTCACGCGGTTGTAATCCACGATGTCCGAGTTGAAATGAAGCATTGAGCCCTGCGACAGAGCCGACAGTATCTTATGCGTTGACTGAACGCAGATATCCGCGCCGACCTCAACCGCGGAAACCGGCAGGTCCTTGTGGAATTTAAGGTGCGCGCCGTGGGCCTCATCGACAAGAAGGACTTTCCCGCGCTGGTGGCATATCTCGGCTATTTTAAACAGGTCGGTTGTAATTCCATTATAGGTAGGGCTTGTGACGAATACTGCCTTGGCTTCGGGGAACTGGTTGAGGGCTTCCTCTATCTGATCCGGAGAAGCGTCAAATATAATATCGAGGTTCTGATCAACTTTCGGCTGTATCCAGATGGGCCAGACGCCGGCCAGTATGATACCCGACATTATCGACTTGTGCGCGCTCCTGGCCACGATAACGGAATCGCCCGGCTTGCAGGTCGCGAGAAACATCGCCATGTTCCCGGAAGACGAGCCGTTAACGAGAAAAAACGAGTGCTCGACGCCGTACGCCTGCGCCGCGAGTTCCTGGGCCTTTTTTATCGGGCCTGTCGGGTCGTGGAGAGAGTCCACTTCCGGAAAAACGGTAACATCGAAATAATAGACGTTCTTCCCTGTATAAGAGCGGAGGTGGTGGTCTATGCTGTGCCCGTTCTTATGGCCGGGCGTGTGGAAAGATGTCACCTGTTTTTTTGCGTGAGCGTGGAGAGTTTCGAATAATGGCGCTTTGTTCTGGTTTTTCATCTTTAATAACAGTGATTTGTAATATCCAATATTATTACAGCAATTTCTGCACTATTCAAGGCATTTTTTTCTTGCCGTATTTTTTCCTATTCACTATTCTCTATTTTCTAGTTCCTGAGTTCTAAATGTGTCAGCAATTCTATTATTTTAATCAGGGAGTGTCAATAGCAGTGAACAATTACCAATTAGCAATTATCAATAATCATTCTTGATGTCCTATTCCCGTTGTTGGTCGTTCATTGGTAATTGATAATTGTTAACTGTTAATTGTTCAAACTACCCGTGCGGTAACCGAGGATATCGGCGGAGACATAGCTCCAGCCGAGTTTATTGAGGCAGGCATATATTTTACTGCGGATGTTTCCATCCAATAGTTTATTAAATTGTTTCTTGTCTATTTCAATCCTTGCGATATTGCCGTGGCTTCTTATGCGGACATTGGTAAAGCCGAGTTTTTTTATGAATGCTTCCCCTTTTTCAATCTTAGCAAGCAGCGCCGTGCTGATTTTTACGCCGTAAGGTATTCTGGAAGCCAGGCACGCCTGCGCCGGCAGGTCCCACGTGGGGAGCTTGAATCTCCTGCTCAACTTTCTAATTTCGTCTTTTGTCAGTTTTGCTTCAGCAATAGGTGATTTGACCCCCCACTTCATCGCGGCTTTCCTCCCGGGCCTGAAGTCGGTCCTGTCGGAATAATTCGTCGCGTCGAGCAGAATCATTTTGTTTTTTTTCGCAAGAGCGGAGAGTTTTTTGAAAAGCTCGTCCTTGCAGTAAAAACATCTTTCACGCGGATTTGACGCGAATCTACTGTTTTTCAACTCGGAGGTTCTTATAAATATCCCCCTCGCGCCGGTTCTTTTAAGCATCTTCTTCGCGAGTTTCAGCTCGGATTTCGGGTAGGTTTCGCTTACAGCCGTCACCGCCAGGACATTCTTCCTGCCAAGCGTCTTGACGGCGGCATGCAGAAGGAACGTAGAATCCACGCCTCCGGAAAACGCGATGAGCACGCGTTTCATTTGAAGCAGCTTTAATTGTAATGCTTTAAATTTAGTGTTCATTGGCGTATTATACATCATTTGACGGTAATCTCAAAATCCCCTTGCCGCGATAGAAAATTTGTGTTCCCCCGCCGTCGGCGGGATTTCGTACCCTGACGGGCATTTCAATTTAATTGCAGTAATGTAGGTCACATACGGCAATTAAATATAGACTTTTTGTGCTCAAAATTGTATCATTATCAATAATCATGATTAAAACCGACTGCATTCATTTCCCGCTGGACAGGCCGTGCGTTTTTCACAAGAAACGCGCCGTCAAATGCTCCAATTGCGGAAAGTATGCCCCAATCAGAAAATCCCCGGCAAAGAAAAAAATACTGATAATCAAGCTCAACGCGATGGGCGATGTCCTGCGCACCACGTTTTTACTGCCCGGCCTGAAGATTAAATTCCCCAAATCCGATATCACCTGGATAACCGACGCGGTTTCGGTCCCGATACTTGAGAACAATCCGCGCGTAGACAGGGTCCTCCCCTTTGACAAGAATATTTTCAAGTATCTTGCCGCGAACAGGTTTGACCATGTGATAAACCTGGACCTTTCTCCCGAGAGCCTGAGCCTGGCGGGGCTTGCGCTTTCCAGAAACAAGATCGGCTTCATGCTGGACAATAGCCGGAAAATCCTGTGCTCCAACACGGCCGCGAAACACTGGCTTGAGATGAGCGCGTTTGACGACGTAAAAAAGAAAAACAGAAAAACCTACCAGTACTGGATGTCAAAGATAGCCGGATTGAAGCGGGCGGATTACGAGATATACACGCCGCTTGTCAGAAGTTCGGTCCTGAAAGCGAAAACATTCGCGCGGAAACACGGTCTTGCCGGTAAAACTGTTATCGGCATCAATCCGGGCGCCGGCAAGAGATGGAAATTAAAGAAATGGACGGACAGAGGTTCCATCGCGGTAATCAAAAATTTAGCTTCAAGAGGATTTAAAGTCGTTTTATACGGCGGGTGCGAAGAAAAGGAACTTATAGCTTCCCTTATCAGGAGATCCGGGCGAAAGGCAATAAGCGCCGGGACCGGCAATTCAATCACTGATTTTTTCGCTCTGCTTGGCCTTTGCGACGTGGTCATTACAGGGGACACGCTCGCGCTTCACGCCGGATTGGGACTGAAGAAAAAAGTCATAGGGATATTCGGCCCGACGTCATCGGCGGAAATAGAGATGTACAAACGCGGGATCAAGGTTGTCACGCCTAAAAACTGCGCGTGCTGTTACCTGCAGAAATGCGATAAGAAACCGAGCTGCATGGACATGATCAAACCGGAAGCAATTCTTAAAGCAGTGCACGCACTGCTAGAAGGAAGACGGAAGAAGGAAGAATGAAGAAGTTAATCTTTCAAATCTTGGAATCTTTCAATGCCTAAGATCATCGCAGTAATCCCCACTTATAATGAAGCCGGAAACATCCAGATCGTGATAGACAGGATACTAACGCTGAAGCTGGACATAGGCGTTCTTGTCGTGGACGATTTCTCGCCGGATGGCACATATAAGATCGTCGAGGAGATTTCCAAAAAAGATAAGCGGGTAAACCTGCTCGTAAGAAAAGACAAACGCGGGCGCGGGTGGGCGGGCATAGACGGTTTCAAGGTCGCGCTGGAACTGGGCGCCGATATGATAGTTGAGATGGACGGCGACCTTTCGCATTCCCCGAAATATATTCCGGCTTTTGTGGAAGCCGCTGAACAATATGACGTTGTAATAGGTTCAAGGTACGTGGAAGGCGGCAAGGATGAACAAAGAACTTTCCTGCGCAATATTATAAGCGAGTTCGCGCGCAAATACCTGGCGCTCGTTCTCGGCGTAAAATTGAAGGACCCTGCTTCGGGATTCAGGCTTTTTAAAAGAGAAGTCATGGTGAAAATTCTTCCGCATCTGAAGGCCCGGGATCCGTTTGTCGTAACAGAATCACTGCATTACATAAGGAAGTACGGGTTCAGGATAACCGAAGTCCCGATTGAATTCATGGCGCGCGGCGCCGGAGTATCAAAACTGAAACCATCGATGCTGATACAATATCTTTTCAGGGTTTGGAAGTTAAAATTAAACAGATAAATTACACATTACAAATTACAGACTACATATTAAAGGCCGTTAATTTGTAATTTGTAATCTGTAATCGGTAATAATATGTCAAACTACAACCTCTGGTTTTGGATAATAAACGCGGTAACGGCACTTATCCGTTTGCTGATAATAGGCCGGCTCGGACTCAGCGGGGACGAAGCGCATTACTGGGTTTACGCGCAGAATCCGGAACTTTCCTATTTTGACCATCCTCCAGCAATCGGCTACATTGTCAAGGCTACAACGGTTTTATTCGGCAATAACGAGTTCGGCGTGCGTTTTTCCGCCGTGCTTTTTTTCTTCCTGCTTTCGTGGATTTTTTTCAGGCTGGTAAAGGACATGTACGGCGAGAAAACGGCCTTCTGGGGAACGGTAATGCTCAATCTCACGCCGGTCTTCTCTTTCCTCGGCGCCTCGATGTCCATACCGGATTCGCCGCTTTCTATACTGTGGATGCTTTTCATATTCGTTTTCTGGAAACTGCTGAAAGAGAAGAAGGCATACCTCTGGTATGTCCTGGGACTGATACTCGGGCTCGGGCTATTGAGCAAATATAACGCGATACTGCTCGTTCCGTCGCTGTTCCTCTTCCTGGTATTTTCCAAAGAGCATCGTCACTGGCTGAAGCGCCGGGAGCCGTACCTGGCGCTGATAATCGCTTTCATAGTATTCCTGCCGGTCGTGATCTGGAACCTCCAGAACAACTTCGCCTCTTTCGGTTTCCAATTAAAGCGCGGTATCGTACAAGCGGCGCCGCAGTTGCTGCGCCCGGACCTGCTCCTGCGCTGTCTGGCGGCGCAGTCGGGATATGTTTCGCCGGTGATATTCATCGTGTCCTGGGCGGTGCTCGCGCTGTCCCTGGTGAAATATTTCAAAGCACGCGACGAAAAACTGCTGTTCTTGCTTTCATTTTCAGTTCCCACGCTCTTTCTCTTCAACGGAGTAGCTTTATTCAAGGAGATACTCCCTCACTGGCCGGCGATGGGCTATCTTGTCCTTATGATAGCTGTCGCGGATTATTCGGTCAGGTTCTGGAATAAACTGTGGTTCAGGAATACTCTGATAGCCGGGTGGGCGGTTGCGCTCGGCATAACACTGATCATGCCCCTGCACTCGATGTTCAAGGTGATACCCGTGGAGCGGCTGATCCCGAAGGACGAGGCGGCGAAGATAGAGAACGGAATAGCGAGGGCCGAAAAGATCGACATCACGAATGACATTTACGGGTGGCGCGAGGTCGGCGCGAAGATAAACGAAATCATCGAAGCATCTCCGGAACCGAAGCCTTTTATATTCACAAAAACTCACTACATAGCGGCCCAGCTTCAGTTTTACACGCCCAAGCATCCGCGGGTTTACGCGCTGAGCACGCGCCCCGACGCTTTTGATTTCTGGCAGAGAGATCTTGGTAATCTTGACGGGCGCGACGGCATATTTGTCTGCAATGATTTTTTCTACGCGGAACCGCAGACTATCTATCCTTTCAGGTCATGGAAACCGGCGCAGCCGGTGGAAATTTTCAGGAACAGCAGGAAGATAAGGATATTCTGGCTGACATACGGCAGGAAATTCGACCTTAAGCGGCTTCCATGGGAATACACCTCGTTGATAGCGGGGCCGCAGGTGACGCTGAAGCAGGGGCTTATCCAGCTGGACCAGAGGATTTTCTGGTTCATTAATAAAAGGCTGGAGAACAAATTCCTGGATTTTGTCATGGGCGACTGGAGCACGCTGGATGCCACGCTAAGGCTGAACACGGGACTCGTGATGATAGCGTTCTGCATGGGATATTATCTTTGGAAGACGCGAAGAGATAGATTCTGGCGGGAGTTCATGATATTCGCGGGCATACTTTTGGCGGGCGGGATAATCATTGCGCTGATTAAGGACATAATTGGAAGGTCAAGGCCGCTGGCGTTATGGGGCGGGCTTGTGAACAGTTTCGGCGAGAGGCATTTCGGGAGCTCTTTCCCCTCGGGTCACGCCGAAACGGCGTTCAGCGCCGCGACATACCTGGCTTACAAAGTCAGAAAATTCTGGTGGATAGTGCTGTTTTTCGCGATAGCGTTTTTTACAGGGCTTTCCAGGATTTACGTCGGAGTGCATTTTCCGGTCGATGTCGCGATCGGCTCGGTGATCGGCGTTGTGTTTACGGTAATTGCCGTGAAGCTCTTTAAGATAGATAAAACCTAGGAAATAGAGAATAGTGAGCAGGGATTAAACTCCTATCCACTAATCCCTATTCTCTAAGCACTATTATTTATATTTAAATCTCTTCCCCGGAGTACAGAAATATCCGCTTCCCAGATGATGCAGGGTCTTAGCCTTAGGCGTTATCCAGTACGAGTCGTAAAGCCCCTTTTTAACCGCGCAGTGCAGCACATCGGCAATGATGACCACGACCCCTTCATAAACCCGCTTTTCCTTGACACGGCACTCTATGCAGCCGATGGCGTCCTCAAGGTGCGGCGTTGATATCTTAATACCGTCCTGAATACTGATACCGTATTTTCGGATCTTATTTTCCTTCCTGCCGGATACTTTTCCCGCCGACATCAAAACGGCAAGCATCTTTTTATCGGGTATGTTGACCGCAAACTCGCCGGTTTTTCCTATCAACTCGGCAGTATAATGGCTTTCAGCGACTGATATCGCCAGCATCGGAGGGTCGTCATTGACCGGCATCGTCCACGCGACGGGCGCGACATTGGCATTTTGCGCGCTTCCGGACGTTATCAGGACGCACGGCCCGTGGTTGATGAGATGGTAGAACTCGCTCAACGGCAGTTTCTTAAGCATTGCATGACCTCGCCACCCTGCCACTTCCGAAGAGGCTTCGCCACTTCGGAAGTGGAATACAGGGGATTTGTTTTATCTGTGGAATCTCCGTTAGTAATCGGTGTAATCTTCATTAATAATCTGTGTAATCTTCGTTTATAATCTGTGCAATCGTTTTAATTCCAGAACTTCACCGTCACGCCGGCGTTGAAATTTATGCCGGGCAGCGGATACTTGTTGCGCGTCTGGTATTTCTTGTCGGTGACATTATTGGCTTTCAGCCAGAGTTCGGTGTCGCGGATTTTCTGCGATACCCCGAAGTTTACCAGAGTGTACTCGGGCAGGAACGCGTAAGTTTCTCCGGTTTCCTGTTCGCTGACGTACTGGGCCGAAACGTCGAATCTCGTGTCAAAAGGCGTCAGGCAGGTTATTTTGTAGTTGGCCGTGTTCCTTGGCCTGTATATCAGCATTTCTTCTTTAACCGTGTCCTGCGCCCACAGGTACATGTAATTGACCGAATGGTAGAGCCCGCTCGCAAGTTTATGGTCAAACGTGAACTCGGCTCCGGTCTGTTTCGCCTTGTTTATATTAGCTGTCTTGTAAAAGCTTGTGTTTGTCGCCGCGTCAAACGTGGAATCCCACGAGATCAGGTTCCGGCTGTCGGTGAGGAATGCGGTGAGGCCGGCCTTGCACGCGCTGAAGGTGTATTCCGCGCCGAGGTCCGACGTAATCCCTTCTTCGGGAACGAGGTCCGGGGTTCCTTCCGTTATATACGTGACTCCGCTCCATACGAAAGATTCCCTGACCCAGTACAGCTCGTTGAATGTGGGGGCGCGCCACGCTTTGGCGGAGTTCGCGGAGAGTTTCAGCGCGTCCGACGCCTGCCACGTAATCGTTGTTCTGGGGCTGAAGACGCTTCCGAAGACGGAGTTGCTGTCGTATCTCGCGCTCGGTATGAAAGCAAAATTTCCGGCTTTCAGTTCCTGCTGGATGTAGCAGGCGGCGTTTACCCTGCTTTTGTCTACAAGCGTAGTGTCCATTATGTTATCGCCGTTCTTATAGGATTCCTCCCACCATTCCGCGCCTGCCGTAAATCCTATTTCGTGTATGAACTGGGACTCGGCCCCGAATACAAAGTTCTTGTAATCGTTGTCCTTGAAGTTCAGCGCTTCGCTGTAATTGGAGTCGGACAGGGATGAATAGACCGAGTTTTTTATCAGGTTTTCGCCCAAAGCCAGCGATTGTTCGAGCCTGTAATAATTCTTAAAGTCCTTGTAAATGCCGTCGGAGGATGACTCTTTTTCTACGGTTCCGTCGTACTTGTCCAGCGTCGCGCCCGGTCCCGGCGTGCCGTAATCGGAAGCCTCGATGGATGCGGACAGGTCAAAATTGCCCGCGGCTCCCGCCTCGTATCCTAATCTGCCGGAGAAGTTGCGCCCGTCAAACTTTGAGTTGTCCCGCCAACCGTCCGATAAAGACTTTCCGGCGGACGCGAAACCCGACAGCGCTCCCTTTTTGGCGTTGAGGTTCAGCCTGTATCCCTGGGTGTTGAAGTTCCCCGCGTTAAAGCCGAGTTCCGCGCTTGGCGCGTCGTCTTTTGGCTTTTTCGTGATGATGTTGATAGTGCCGCCGAAAGCGTTCGTGCCGTAGATCGCGGAGGCTCCGCCGCGGATTATCTCTATTTTCTCTATGTTTTCCGCGGGTATGAGCCCCATGTTGACAAGGCCCATGGACGGGTTGTTGATCCTTCGGCCGTCAATGAGCACGAGGACTTCTTCCGGGGACGAGCCGCGGAGCATGACGTCAAATTGGCCTCCGAAAGACGGCCCGTATTGTCCGGACGTCAGGCCGACCGTATTTTTTATGATTTCCCCGGCATTTTCCGCTTTTTTGGCGGCTATTTCAGTTTCACCTATCACCGTCACGTTCGTGGGCATTTCCTTGATGTCTTTTGCTTTCCTGGTAAGGCTTAAAAATACGTCATCCTGAGCTGACACAAGTGTTGAAGCGAATACTGCGCAAACGAATAATGCGATATGTTTTATTTTCATTGTTCTTCCTTTTTCTTGTTTTTGTGTTGCCGTTCTGTCTATGCCTTTGCCGTTTTCTCCGAACTAATTGCCCCGCCGCGGCGGGCTAAGTGCTAATTGCTGTAGTCATATGTCCTCCCTCGAGTGTGTTCTTGCCGACGGGTTTCCTGACTCTCCCAGGAGAATCTTCTCCTGAATGGCACCTTCCTGCCGTAAAAATAGCAGTGGTTGTTGCCATACACCCGTAAGGGCTGGATTACAGTAGCGGGGCTGTTCCCGATTTACACGGGATTCCCTGTGCCGGCAGTTTTCCTTTTCAGGCTTTCGCCCGAAACCGATATCACATAAGGCCTGCGCGAAATCGGATTTTCCTTTACCACAACAACGGTTTTATACACCTGTTCTATATTTTCGTAAGTAAGCACTTCTTCCGGAGTTCCGGACCTGAATATTCCGCCGCCGCGCATCATCAACAGCTTGTCGCAGTATTCGCTCGCGAGGTTCAGGTCGTGAAGAATTGTAATAACGGTAAGCCCGTCGTCCCTGTTGAGTTTCTTTATCAGGTCAAGTATCGCTATCTGGTGGCCGATGTCAAGATATGCCGTCGGCTCGTCCAGCAGAAGGAGTTTCGGTTTCTGCGCGAGCGCCTGAGCGAGAATGGCCCTCTGCCTTTCGCCGCCGGACAGCTCGTTCAGTTTCCTGTCTTTCAGATTGATTATGTCCGTGAATTCAAGGTTCTGCCTTACCGATTCATAATCTTCTTTTTTCGGTTTTTCAAACCTGTTCTGGTGAGGGAACCTGCCCAGCATGACGAATTCCTCTACGGAAAACGTGAAAGGAATGTCGTAAAGCGGGAGCATCGTGGCGACGTCTTTCGCGAGAATATGCCTCGGGATCCTGCCGATGTCTTTGCCGCCAAAGAACATCTTGCCTGCGGACAGGCCTATTATCCTGCTTATAGTCCTGAAAAGCGTTGTCTTGCCGGCGCCGTTCGGCCCTATTATCCCGTGAAATGAGCCCTTTTCCGCGCGGAACGATATGTCCGATATCACTGTTCGTCCGCCATAACCCGCTGATACGCCATTAAGTTCTAACATTTTAACCTTTATATTATTTTTAGCGTTTAGCACATGTACACAGTTGTCGCTATATTTTCTCCGATCTTAACAGGAAAACAAGGAAAAATATTCCGCCCGCGAGCCCCGTTACGACGCCTACGGGAAGTTCAACGGGCGCTATTATCGTTCTTGAAAATGAATCGCACAGCGGAAGGAAGGCCGCTCCGCCGAGTGCCGACGCGGGTATCAGGTACCTGTGGTCGGGCCCGGTGATCTTCCTCATAAGATGCGGGATAATCAGCCCGACGAAACCTATGATGCCCGAAGCCGAGACGCACGCTCCGGTGATAAGAGATGCGGTGACGAAAATTATTTTTTTTGTTTTTTCGGTTTCAATGCCGAGAGTGAGGGCCTTTTCCTCCCCGAGAACCAGCACGTTAAGCTCCCTGGAAAATATCATGAGGACCGCGGTTCCAACCAGTACGATAGCCGGCACGATCAATGTGAGATCTCTGCCCGCGGAGGACAGGTCACCCGTCAGCCAGATAATGGAGGCATGTATCTTATCGGGGCTCGCGAGAGCGAGCATCAGAAGGACCGCCGAGGAGAATATGAATCCGAAGATGACGCCCGTCAGAATAAGCGAGTTTATGGAGAAACTTTTTCTGGACGCTATCATGTAGACCGCGTAGAAACACGCGAGCGAGCCTAAGAATGCGCATATGGGAACCGAAAACGCCGTAAAGGCGGCAATTCCGGTTATCACGGCAAGCGTGGCCCCGAACGCGGCTCCCCCGGAAATGCCTAAAGTATAGGGGTCGGCAAGAGGGTTCCTGAGCAGGCCCTGGAAGACGCATCCGACCGCCGCAAGGCCCATCCCGACGAATACTCCGAGAAGCACGCGCGGCACCCTTATTTTCCAGACGATGGTGGAAGTAGTGTCCGCGGAGCTTCCGTTAAGAAGCGCGGTGAATACTTCGGTTATTCCAAGCTTGCTGCCGCCCACGCATAGCGAGAAGAGAACGCTGACGGCCAGAATGAACGCAAGAGATAGCAGGATAAGATGCTTTTTATTCATAAATTCCTGTCAAATACTAAATACAAAACACTAAATACTAAATAAGCTCAAAATACAAATCCTAAAAATCAAACACTGCAATTATATTTAAATTTGGATTTACAATTTTTGATTTATTTAGTGTTTAGTATTTAGAGTTTAGTGTTTTACGCAAACTCTTGTATATCTAAGAACCAGTGTTTCCAGAACCCGTCCCTGAATGTTTTTTCCGCCTTTGTTATGCTGATCTTATTTTTGAACAGCGGGCCGTCGTAAACAAAGGTGTGGTATTCGCCGTTCTCCCCGCAAACGCAGGCCTTTTCCGCCTTCAGCATTTGGACTATTTCAGGGCTCATATCCCGCCCGACGAAGTTTTCGCCGTGGATGTCGGCCTTGGCGCTTACAATTGTCGTTTTAAATCCTAATCCGAGGAATTCATCTATGAGTTTTTCAACCGGCTGTTCCCACAGCGGTTCTATCATTTTAACGCCTATTTCACCGCATACCCTTTCGACCCAGCTCTGGTGTTCAAGCAGGTAAATATCCCCGAAAACCATGCCCTCGGCGTCATATTTAGCCATCAATTCGCGAACCGCTTCCTTGAACATTTTTTCGTAGCCTTCCATGGTCGCCGGCGCGGCTTTCTGTTCAAGCGGTATGCCCAGGGAATCGGCCTGCGCCTTTATGAGTTCCATCGGGACGCCGTGGAAACAGCACCTTTTATGTTCTTCCGATATGTAATTCAGGAGCACAACGGGCTGGTGCCCGGCTTTTATCGCCTTATAAAGCGCCAGGCAGCTGTCCTTCCCTCCGCTCCAGGATATGATAACTTTCATCCCGTTTAGACCTCTCTTGTTTTAGATTAAGCTTTGCTTACGGCTATAATATGAGCTCTTTGTGAAAATTTATCCTGATACTTACGCGGTCTAACGGGACTCATTACCATAAAATCCTTATTGTTTTCTATCTCTACTTTTACCGAAAAGCGTCTGCGCGAGTATCTCTACTCCGTCGGCGAGCCCGGACGGGGTTGGGTCGGTGAAAACCGCCTCGCTCAGGACATATATCCTGCCGGACCGCGCGGCTTTAAGTCCGGGGAATTCGTTCCAGGCCTCTTTTTCCTTGTCAGTCACGTCGCCCATAGTGATTATTACTATCGCGTCGGGATCGCGTTTTAGCACTTCTTCGCGGCTTATCTGGGGGTAGCGCGGCTTGAGGTCCTTGAAAATGTTGGCTGCGCCCGCGAACTCTATTATGTCGTTGATGAAACTTCCGCCGCTCGCGGTGAAAAGCGGCCGGGCGCCTATCTCGCAGAAGACGGCCGGCTTGCTGTTCCTTTTTACGGACCTGACTTTTTCTATTCTTTTTCTGGCGCCGCGCACGACTTTTCCGGCGCTGTTGTCCGCGCCGAGGAACCTGCCGAGCTTTATAAAAGCGCCGCAGATCTCTTCAAAGTTATTCACCGAATCCATCACGTACACTTTAATGCCGAGACTTTGAAGCTTCTCGACGGTCTGATGCCTGTTTCCTTCTTTTGTCGCTATGACAAGGTCGGGCTCGAGCGATACTATCTTTTCAAGGTCGGGCTCAAGCACGGTGCCGATTTTCTCTTTTTCAGAGGCTTCCGGCGGGCAGTATACCGTTACCGCCACTAGCTTGTCTTCCAAACCCATGAGATAAATGCTTTTTGTGGCCGAAGGTATGATAGAGATGATTCGGTCATAGGCCAAAGCGCTTGAACAGAAGAGTAACGGCAGTATCAGACATGCTATCGTGATTTTAAGCTGTCTCATGATTTTTTAATGAGTTATTGTGACGATTAACAGCAATGCGACAATCTCGCATATTTCATTCATCGCCCCCAATGTGTCTCCTGTCATTCCTCCGATTTTTTTCTCGAAAAAACCGCCGGCGATATAAACTACAACGCCTGCCGCTACGACGATAAACAAGCCGTTGAATTTCGCGAAAACGAAAGCGGATGCCAGCGCTATCGCGGTGCCTATCACGAACGTCTTTGTATCCATGCTTTCAAAGAACGCCTTCGCTTTCCCGTTTTCCCTGGCGTATTTAAAAAGATAAAGCGCCAATACCATGCCCCACCTGCTTGCCAGCGGCATCATTATAAGCGCCGGAGTCTTCAATGTGGCCGGGATTGCCGTTATCAGGTAAACCTTAAGGAGGAAATCGGCTATCAGGGCGAGCACCCCGAACGTGCCTATCCTGCTGTCGCGCATTATCTCAAGGCGTTTTGAGCTTTCACTCCCGCCGAAAATCCCGTCGCAGGTATCGGCCAGTCCGTCCTGGTGGAGCCCGCCGGTCAGAAGTACCAGAACCAGTACGGTCAGCACGCTTGAGACGGTTGCGGGGAAAGCCATTGAGAATACAGAGTTTGACACGGCTAGAACGAAACCCAAAGCCACACCTATCAGCGGAAACATCGCAATCGCGCCCGAAAGAGTAGTTTTGTCCGGGAAACTGCCGGATTTTACCGGAAACACCGTCAGGAACTGGGTAGCGGCTTTAAACTGCGTGGGTAGAGCGGAAAAGAATCGTTTCATAAGTAAACCTCCATTGTTAATTGACAATTGCTAATTGTTCATTGTTTTTCGGACACACCGGCTTCTTTAAAAGATGCCATTTCATTCAATATTTTTAAAGACGCGTCGCAGAAGCCTATGCCGAGCGCGGCGCCCGTGCCTTCTCCGAGCCTCAAATCAAGGTCAAAAAGGGGCTTCAATCCTATATGGTCCAGGATGGTTTTATGGCCGCACTCCACGGACAAGTGGGAAGCTATCATGTAATCCGCGGTTTTCGGATCAAGCGCGTAAGCGATGAGCGCCCCGGCGCCGGAAATGAAGCCGTCTATTACCACGGGTATCTTATTTGAAGCGCAAGCCAATATCACTCCGGCGATTCCGCCGATCTCAAAGCCTCCGACTTTTGAAAGCACGTCCAGGGCTTTTTCCCGGTCCGGCTTATTGATTTCAAGGGTTTTCCTTATTACGGAAATCTTGTGCTCGAGCTTTTTATCGTCGATACCCGTACCCTTTCCGGTTATATTGGAGACGTCGGCGCCGGTTATCACGGCGGTAACCGCGCTTGACGCGGTAGTGTTTCCGATGCCCATATCGCCCGTCCCGATGATATTCGCTCCCTTTTCTATTTCTGCCTGGGCAATTTCTATCCCGGCTTCAACGCAGGATACTGCCTCGTCCTCGGTCATTGCGGGACCCTTCGCCATATTTTTGGTGCCGTAGCCCACCTTATGCGATACGAGCCCGTCACTTTGCTCAAGGTCGGCGGCCACTCCGACGTCAACGACGATCACTTTCGCCCCGATGTGCCTCGCGAGCACGTTGATGCCGGCCCCGCCTTTTATGAAATTGTAAACCATCTGGGGCGTTACTTCTTTCGGATACGCGCTGATGCCCTCGTCGGTGACTCCGTGGTCGGCGGCCATCGTTATGACCACCTTGACGTCAAGGTGGGGATTACGTTTTCTTGTTATCCCGCAGATTTTTTTCGCGGTTTCTTCAAGCCGGCCCAGGCTTCCCTGCGGTTTTGTGAGCGAATCGAGGCGTTTCTGGGCGAATTTCATGAATTCCGCGTTTATGGGTTCAATGTTCTGTAGAGTTTTTCGGAGCAGTTCCATTTTTATTCCTTTATTTTAACGGGCAGTCCCGAAACCATGAAATACGCCTCATCGCTCGCGGCTGCCGCCAACTGGTTGACTTTTCCGGACACATCCCTGAAAATACGGGCCAATTCGTTATCCGGAACTATGCCCATGCCCACCTCATTAGAGACCAGAATTGAGGTAAATCTTGATTTTTTCAGTATTTTGATTGTATTTTCAATGTTATTTAGTATTTCTTCTTCAGTTTTTCCTGAAAGTATGAGGTTTGATACATATAAGGTAAGGCAGTCGACAATTACAGACCCTGTTCCGGATGGGATTTTTTTGAGCGCGGATCGCAGGTACTTGGGTTCTTCGATGGTTTTCCAGTTCTTTGGCCTTGAACTCTTGTGCAAACCTATCCTGTGTTCCATTTCACGGTCAAGGGGGGCGCAAGTAGCTATAAATGCCACCTTTTTGCCTGATTTCTTGGCCAGATCAGTGGCTAATTTGCTCTTTCCGGACCTTACGCCGCCAGTGATGAAGATAATTTTACCCCGTTTCCAAATTTCTGCATTGGAACACTTTGGGGTAGAATATTTTGCGGATAGACCTAAGCTTCGAGATTTGGAACGGGGTTTACCCATAACTTCCTTCAAGTATTACTTTAAGTAGACCGGCACTTAAGTGCCGGTCTACTTAACTAGAATTCTAGGCCTTTGGAAGCCTTGATGCCTTTCTTGTACGGGTGCCGGACCTCTTTCATTTCAGTGATTAAGTCGGCCCGCTTCAGGAGCTCTTTGTGTGCTCCGCGCCCTGTGATAATTACATTTGTATTTTCAATCAGTTTATTTAATACATCAAGTAATGCTTTAAGTCCGATAAAGCCGTCCCTTACGCCTATGTTAAACTCGTCAAGAACGATGAGATCATACTTCTTCCGGCCTCTTGCTATTTTTTTCAGGAGTTTGACTGCCTTTTGGCATTCCAGCCTGATCGGCCGGAGGCTGATGCCCCTGAAACAGTACGGATGTTTGGGCGCGAAAGAGTAAAAATCCAGGTTTTTCAGGTTTTGAAGAACCTTCTGCTCCCCATAGAATACCGCGCCCTTGAAAATCTGGACAAAACAGACCTTCTGACCCTGCCCAAGAGCCCTTACCATCTGGCCAATGGCCGCCGTTGTCTTTCCCTTGCCGTTTCCGGTGTTGATAATTAGCATAAATATATCCTTTGTTCCTTCACCTTCCCCCTTCTACGGGGGAAGGCTGGGATGGGGGGCACCCCCACCTCGCTCCTCCCCCGTCAAGAGGGAGGATGATTGTCAGAAAATAAATATACCCCACTTCCCGGGATGGAAAGTGAGGCAAAATACGAAAACTCCTTCCCGCGAAGGTTAAAGCTTGAAAACAGGCTGTCGACCGGACTCTTAACGACAGCAATTTGCGATTTGCAATTGGCGAGTAGTTAAGAACTCTAATTGCTAATAGCTAATTGCTACTTGCTGTCGTTAATTTACCGTTGCGGGGCAGTGTCCGAATAGCCCTTTCGAGCGTCACGGAACTTCCTCAACCTATTAATATGTCAAAGATAACAGAACAATATATACCAAATAACGGCAATGTTGTCAAATACTAATAGCTAATTGCTAATCGCTAATTACTGTTTTTGATACAGCATCAGGCGGTAGGACTTGAATTTCTCAAAGTTTTCCCCGTTCCTGGCGCCGCTGAAATACTTCTGGTTTATCTTGTCTATCTTTTTCCTGTACTTCCATGTCAGCAGCTTGTATACCGCCGGGTGGTTGGTTTTGAGCATCTCGTGGATGAGTTCCCATATAGGAAGGCCCATCTGCTTGAGCATATCGTCGATAAGCACGAGGTTCGGGGATGTCTGTTTGGTGATATCTATGTCCTTTACGTTCTTGAAAGGGTATTTCTTGACGGTTTCGTAGAATTCGCCCAGCTTGTGTCCGCCTCCGAGAGCGCTTTCCCCCTCGGCGTCCGTTTCAAAGAAATCGCATATAAGCATGTGGCCGCCGGGTTTCAGGAACCTGGCGGTCTGTTCCAGGGATTTCTTCAGGTTTATATACTGGTAGCTCTCGCTGAAAATGACAAGGTCGTATTTCTTGTCGGTCTCCACGGACTCGTACCCGGATTCGAACATCCCGCATTTTCCTCCGGTAAGCTTTTTTGCTTCCCGCGTAAGAAGCATGCTCGGGGAGACGCAGTCAACCTGCCATCCTTTCGCGAGCAGTCTTTTCGCCAGCGCGCCCGCGCCGCAGCCCACGTCAAGAATGGTCTGAACGCCTCCGGGAATATTGGAAATTATGAGGTTTGAGTGGTTGTCCTGCGCCTTGACTATATTTGACACGTCAAGCTTCAGGTCAGGAGTCCAGTAGCCGTAGTGGAGGTCATCTGTCTTGAACAGGTATTTGCCCAGGATTATGGCCATCACAAGCCCAAGTTCTTTTGAATCAATTTTCTTTACCATAGTAATATTTTAATGCCTTTGTTTTAATTTATTGCTAATTGATAATTGCTGATTGCTTATTATTATTAAGAAATGAATAAATTCTTCGTCGGGAAATCCGGGTCGCTGGTGAGGTTCACACCGAGACGCCTGAGCCCGGCGTCGTCTCCGGGGGTCGGTATATGGGTTATGTGGACCTCGCAGCCTTTCAGTTCCTTCAGTTTTTCCATCGCGACCTGGGCCGTCGGGTTCGTCGCGGCGCTGATACTCAGCGCGATGAGCGTCTCGTCAAGGTCAAGGCTGACCGTCTTGTTGTTGAGGATGTCTTTTTTAAGCCCGCCTATGGACTGTATGATATTCAGCGAGAGCAGGTGGATATTATCGGGAATGCCGGCAAGTTTTTTAATCGCGTTAAGGATAAGGCTCGGAGACGCATGCATCAACTGGCTGTTTTTCCCTGTCACGATCTCCCCGTCCGGAAGCTCTAACGCGGCGCCGCAGAATATGCCCTCATTGCCTTTGCCTTCCTTCTGCGCCGCTTCGGCGGACGCGCGGGCCGGTCCTACGACCGCCCTGTTTTCCGGTTTAAGCCCGAGCTCGTTGAGGATCATCTCGGCCCTGTCAACGGTTTCCTTGTCCGTCAGCCCCATGATATACTCGCACCTGTACCTGAAATACCTGCGGATTATCTCCTCTTTTGAGGCGGCCTGCGTCGCCGCGTCGTCAATAATTCCGAACCCGGCGCGGTTCACGCCCATATCCGTCGGAGATTTGTACATGGGCTCTTTTCCGGTTATCCTTTCAAGCATCCTTTTCAGGACGGGAAAGATCTCGACGTCGCGGTTGTAGTTGATCGCGGTTTCCCCGTACGCTTCAAGATGGAACGGGTCTATCTCATTGTAATCGCGTATGTCAACGGTAGCGGCTTCGTAGGCGATATTTACGGGATGTTTGAGCGGGATGTTCCATATGGGGAACGTCTCGAATTTAGCGTAACCGGAATTTATCCCCCTTTTGTGATCGTGGTACAACTGGGAAAGGCATGTTGAAAGCTTGCCTGAACACGGCCCGGGCCCGGTTATGACGACAAGCGGTTTGCTCGTTTCGATGTAATCGTTCTTGCCGTAGCCGTTCTCGCTGATTATTTTATCGATGTCATTCGGGTAATTCTCTATCGGGTAATGCAGGTACACTTTCATGTTCCTTCTCTCAAGCTTGTTTTTGAACTGCACGGCGCCCGGCTGGTTGTCAAACCGTGTTATCACGACGGCCTTAATCTCTATTCCCCATTCCTTCAGGTCGTCAATAAGCTTCAAAGCGTCGGCATCGTAGGTTATGCCGAAATCGGCGCGGACCTTCTTGCGTTCTATATCGCCGGCGTATATGCACAGAACTATATCGGCGTTATCTTTCAGCTTCTGCAAAAGCCTCATCTTGACGCAGGGGTCGAATCCGGGAAGGACTCTTGAGGCGTGCATGTCGTATATTATCTTTCCGCCGAATTCAAGGTAAAGCTTACCGTCGAATTTCTTCACGCGTTCAAGTATGGAATTAGTCTGTTCGGCAAGGTACTTCTCATTGTCAAAACCGGTTTTTCGGGGCGTCATTTTTACTCCTTCTTTTGGCTGTGAAATAATCAGCAGGGCGGCTGACTGTCTAAAAGGTTAAGCGCTGCGGAGTTTATTAGGTATTCTTTCTTTCCGCAATCGTGTTATATTTTAGAATATTTACCGTTAATCTGCAAGTATTATAACAGTCCCGCTCGGTTGAGTTAGTCCTGCAAATTTAATAAAATAGAATAAAAGAGGCCCTATGAAAAGAATCGCGTTATTTCTCTCGCTGATACTTCTTTCCGCGCCCGGTTATTGCGCCGGCCCGAAAGAGAATCCGGACATAAAGCAGATTGTCAAAAAAATTGACAACCTGTACCGGAGCAAATCCAATATTTCGCGGATAGAAATGAGCATAGTGACCCCCCACTGGCAGAGGACGCTCAGCATGGACGCGTGGGGGCGCGGAACGACGCACACCTTCATAAGGATATTGTCGCCGCAGAAGGAAAAGGGAGTCGCCACGCTGAGGATAGGCAATGAGATGTGGAATTACCTGCCGAACGCCGGCAAGGTCATAAAGATCCCCCCCTCGATGATGATGAGTTCCTGGATGGGCTCGGATTTCACGAACGACGACCTTGTCAAGGAATCTTCGCTTGTGGATGACTACAATTACAAATTAGCGGCGCCCGATGGCGCCAAGGCGGGCCTCATATACATCGAGTTCATCCCTAAAGAGGACAAGCCGATAGTATGGGGCAGGATACTGCTGGCGGTCCGGGAAAAGGATTACATACCCGTCAGCGAAGAGTATTTTGACGAGAAAGGAAAACTCATGCGCGTCCTGAATTTTTCCGCGGTAAAAAAGTTCGGGAAACGCGACCTGCCTTCAGTCATGGAAATGATACCGCAGAACAAGGCCGGGCACAAGACCGTCATCACGTACCTGAAGGCGGATTTTGACGTTCAGGTGAAAGACGACGTTTTCACGCTGAGAAACCTGCAGTCCAAAGAATAAACATGAAAAACTCCATGCTGCTGAAAGTTGCGTTCAGGAACGTTTTCAGGCAGAAAAGACGGAGCCTGCTCACGCTGCTTACGATATTCGGCGGGTTTACGCTGTCGGCCTTTTCGATAGGATGGTCGGACGGCTCGTATTCCTATATCATAAACATGTTCACGCGCAACCGGCTGGGCCATCTCCAGGTGCACGGGAAGGGATACCTGGATAAGCCGACCCTGTATAACACGATAGACGATTATTATAAGGAAGGCCGGAAGATAGCTTCGGTGAAAGGCGTGGAAGCGTGGGCGCCGCGGGTGTATTCGGCCGGGCTGGCATCGCTCGGACAGAAGACGGCCGCGGCCCAGATCATAGGAATAGACCCGGAACTCGAGAACGGCGCCACCTGGTTCGATAAAAAGATAATTTCGGGCGCGGCTTTAGACAAGGAACCTTCCCGTAAAGTCCTGCTGGGCAAAGGCCTCGCGGAAATGCTGAAATCGAACCCGACGGACAGGGTAGTGATAATTTCGCAGGCTTCCGACGGGTCGATCGCGAATGATATCTACGAGGTTTCGGGCATAGTGGAAAGCGGCGACGAGATGAATGACCGCGCCGCTTTTTATCTCCATATCAAAGACGCCGCGGAGCTTCTCGTTTTGGAGAACCGCGCGCACGAAATCGCGGTGATAGCCGGAAATATCAAAGACGTCAAAAGGCTGGAAAAAGACATCGCTTCAGCGCTCGACAATGACAGGCTTTCCGTTGAACCCTGGTACGTTGTGTCAAAATCCTTCTACAACGCGATGAAAGCCGACGTGGAGGGCATGTGGGTAATGCTGTTCGTCATCATCATGATAGTGGCCGTGGGCGTTCTCAATACCATTCTGATGTCGGTCCTTGAGCGTAGGAGAGAGTACGGTTTGCTGAAATCGCTCGGCACGGGGCCGAAACAGGTGTTCCTGCTGGTCATGTACGAAGTTTACATTTTGTCGTTTGTCAGCATAATCCTGGGAACCGCGGCTGGACTTGCCTTGAATTACTATTTTTCGTTTAACGGCATAAGCCTGAATACAGCGTTCACTTACGGGGGCGTTGAATTCAGCGCGATGTATACAGAAATAAACGCGAGAAGCTTCTACATTCCGGCAATCGCGGTGCTTTTTACCGCCGGGATCGTCGGAATTTTCCCGTCTTTGAGGGCGGCTAAGGTCGACCCGGCAAAAGCCATGAGGACTCATTAAAATGTTCTTAAAGCTTGCGTGGAGAAACATGTTCAGGAATAAACGGCGCACCGCTATCGCGGGTTTCGCGATAGGGATGGGCCTGGCGTCCCTAATATTTGTGGACGCCCTGGTAAAGGGAATGGAAAAGAACATGATAGAATCCGCGACCTCCTCATTCCTGGGGGAAGCGCAGATCCACGAAACGGATTTCAGGAAGACCCAGGAAGTAGAAAAAACGATCAAAGGCCTCGGATGGGTCCTGCAGGATCTCGACAACGAATCCGCGGTGAAGTATTACGCTCCAAGGACCTTCTCATTCGGCATGATAACTTCCCCCGCGAACGTGAGCGGTGTGAGTTTCGTGGGCGTGGACCCGGTAAAGGAAAGGAACCTTTCCGTGATAGCGCGGTCAATCGTTGAAGGCGAGTTTTTGTCCGGTCGCGATGAACGGGATATAGTGATCGGGAAAAAACTTGCGGACGATCTTGAGGCGGGTTTGGGAGACAGGGTTGTGGTGACGGTTTCCCAGGCCGGCACGGGCGATCTTGTCCAGGAGATGTTCAGGATATCCGGAATATTCTCCACGAACGGCGACGAGATGGAGAAAGGGATGATCTTCGCGGGAATCGCAAAGGCCCGGCAGATGCTGGGCATCGGGCCGGGCGTGCATGAGATAGCCGTGAAATTCGCGGACCCGGAATTCGCCCAGGACGCAAATTTCTATTTCTGGAACAAGTACTCGCGGGACGGCAACGAGGCTGTTAGCTGGACGCGCCTGCTTCCCGACCTTAGAGCCGCGATGGATATGTCCAATTGGAGCATAGGTATCGTCGGGCTCATACTTTTCATTATCGTTTCTCTGGGCATAATAAACGCGCTTTTCATGTCACTGTACGAAAGGATGTTTGAGTTCGGAGTGCTCCGCGCGGTGGGCACGAGGCCTTTAGGCATTTCAAAATTAATCATGTTAGAAGCGGGGGCGCTGGCTCTGATAAGCATCGTATTCGGATCGGCCCTGGGTTTCGCGGTCACCTGGATTGTCGCCAAGACCGGCATCGACTACACGGGCATTGAATACGCGAAGATTACTTTCAGAGAACTGATATATCCCATATTGACGCCCTCGCAATTCGTAATATACCCGTTCTGGGTGCTGGTATCCACTATGCTGGCGGGGCTCTATCCGGCATTTTACGCCGCGAGGATGAAAATAGTAGATTCAATGAGAAAGAGCATGTGAGAGAAATTGCAAAATGCAATTTCTGATTACACTGATTTTTAAATGATTACACGGATTAAGACTATTAAGGGCTTTCATAAAATATGTGGGAGGTGAGATGGGTATGCAGGGAAACGAAGGCGTTATCGTAACGGAAGGCATTGGCAAGATCTACGCGTTCGACGACATAGCGGTCGACGCAGTGCGCGGAGTTGACCTGGTTATAAGGCCGGGCGAATTCACCGCGATCGTCGGCCCTTCCGGGTCGGGAAAGACCACGCTTTTAAACATTATTTCGGGCCTTGACTCGCCTTCTTCGGGAAAGGCCTGGCTTAACGGTAGTTTGCTTTCCTCGATGACAGGCAGGCAGCTTTCGGATTTCAGGCGCGACAATATCGGGTTTATTTTCCAGGCCTACAACCTCATACCGGTTTTGACCGTCAAGGAGAACATAGAATACGTGATGATGCTGCAGGGCGTGCATGAGGAAGTAAGGCTCAAGAGGATTACGGAGATACTTGGAGAGATAGGGATGGCAGAGCACATTGACAGGCTCCCGGTGCGCCTGTCCGGGGGCCAGCAGCAGAGGGTCGCCATAGCGCGTGCGATGGTCACGTCCCCCTCCCTGATATTTGCGGATGAGCCTACCGCGAACCTTGATTCCGGCACCGCCGCCTCGCTTTTGGAAATGATGAAAAGTCTTAACAGGAAAACCGGCATGACGTTCGTATTTTCCACGCATGACAGGATGATAATGGATATGGCCAACAGGCTGATAACTCTCAAAGACGGAAAGATAGAAAGCGACCAGGACAGGAGTTTCAGCGGCAGACCTATATAGGGTTCGCTAAAAAATCCTTTTTCTACTGCAAAAATATGAATTTACATCGAATCCTGTTAAGATCAGTTATTATTCCGGTTTTTCTTTTGTTTCCGGCTCTGTGCCCGGTCGGGGAAGCGGTGTCGGTCGGCGGCTATAACAAGATTTTCCTTACAGGACCTTTGCTTTCCGGATCATCGCAGGAATCGGTTATGTCCCTGAGCAACCGTTTCAGGATCAAGTTCGAAGCCGGAGACCCGGGCCCGGTGTCATTCGGCGCCGCGTACAGCATCACGCCTTTGATAAGCGACTCCTCCATTGTTTCCTCCCGGGCGCAGCCGTACAACTACAGGATTTCGGACATAAACTCCCCTTTCGCGGGAAATTCGAAAGATTTCGCGGTTTATCAGAACCTTGACAGGCTGTTCGTCAAGTATAAAGCCGGCGCCGCGGACGTATATTTCGGCAGGCAGGCCGTGGCGTGGGGCAGCGCCAAAGCGGTTAATCCGACCGATGTCTTCATCCCCTTCAGGTTTGACGAGCTGGACAAGGAAGAACGCACGGGCGTGGACGCTTTGAGGATCAGATATACTTCCGGCGCCATGAGCGAACTGGACGCGGGCTGCGTTTTCGGCAGGGATATGCTCCCTTCGGAGAACAGCTTTTTCGCGCGCGACAAAATGTACATTTGCGGCGTCGATGTCACGGCGATGCTCGCGGATTTCAGGAAAAACCTGCTCGTCGGCGCCGATCTGGCGGGTTCGATAGGCGGAGCCGGCGCCTGGATCGAAGCGGCTTACGCCGTCCCCCGCTATTTTGACGATTGCGCGAGGGACCCCGCGGATGAGTACCTGAGATTTACAACCGGTTGCGATTATAGTTTCGGAGGAAGGTTCTACGGCTACGCGGAATACCATTTTAACGGGGCCGGCGCGGAAAAGACGGAAGATTATTCTTCGGTCCTGTTAAAGACGGCTTATACAGAAGGCGCGGCGTATCTGACAGGCAGGCACTATATAATGCCGGGGTTCGTCTATCAGTTTACGCCTTTGGTGAATCTTGGCATGCTGAACATAATAAACATGACCGACGGTTCCGTGCTCGCGGCGCCGAATCTCGAATACAATTTTCATGAAAACTTTTACTTCTCGCTCGGGGCCTTCGAGGGTTTCGGCGGCGAGACGCTTTCGGAGTTCGGCGAATACTCCGGCATTTATTTTTCGTCCGTAAGGTACTATTTTTAGTTCTTGACAAAACCGGTTATTATTAGTATTTTATCGTGACAATTCAAACGGAAACAAAATGGATAATCAGATAAAAAAGGCGTTCTGGTACTGCGTGGGGATCACCTTCATCATAAAAGCCATGCTCGCGGCGGCAATCCCGCTGATAAGCGACGAGGCCTATTTTGTCATATGGGCCCAAAATCTTGACTTCGGCTACTATGACCACCCGCCCATGATAGCGTGGGTTCTTAGATTTGTCCTGTTCTTCGGCAGTTCGGAATTCGTATTGAGACTGCCTGCCATCCTGTCAACGATATTGATAGGCATCGGGATATACCTGATTATAAGGAGAGCCGAACCGGTCAAGGCCTATCTCATAGGCATTCTATTCCTGATATCGCCGATAAACCTGCTCTATATCCCGGTTTCTACCGACACGCCCGTCATTTTTTTCGCTTTTCTTTCGGCGGTCCTTCTGTTTTTGGCCGTTGAAAAGGAGAATTATCTCCTGTACCTTTTTTCCGGGATAACGCTGGGGCTGGCATTTTTGTCCAAGTATTTCGCGGTTCTGCTGGGGTTGGCATATCTTGCGTACTTCATATGCACGCCCAAGGACAGGAAAAAGACAACCGGTTTTGCCGTTCTTTTCCTTTCCGTAATACCGTTCGCGCTGGTCAATATCTATTGGAACTACACCCACAGCTGGGCAAACCTGCTTTTCAACCTGTTTAACAGGAACAAGCAGGAAACATTTTCTTTCGGGAAAATGCTCCTCTATCTTGTCTCGCAGGCCTATCTTATAACACCGCCGCTCCTGTATTACGCTTACAAGAAGAGAAGAGAGCTGTTCATGAAGGTCTCGCATTCCTTTGGATATCAGATATTCGCGTTCTCGTTTGTAGTCCCGCTTCTCGTGTTTTTCCTGCTGTCTTTCAAGAAAACCATCGGGCTCCACTGGGTGCTGGCTTTTTATCCCTTTCTCTACATACCGGCGTTCTTCCTGCTTACCGAAGAGCAGCTCCTCAAGAGCATCAGGTTCATGCTGTTTTTCTCGTTCGCCCATCTCTTCCTGATAGGCGGACTGCTTTCTATACCGCTTGAATACATGAAAAACAACAAAAACTACAACATGATAGTGATGGGCATGTCGCCGGGCAGCGTTGTGTCCGAGGTAAAACCTTACGAGAAGGATTTCGCGCTTTGTACGGAAAGCTACGCCGAGTCCGCGGTCATCTCGTACTATTACGGCAAATATTTCTTTGTTTTCGGGGGCGGATCGCACCACGGCAGGCAGGACGACATGATAACGGATTTCAGGCAGTTGAAGGGCGGAAACATACTAATACTAAGGAAATCCCCGCCCGAGATGGGTAATTACAAGCCGTATTTCAGGAAGGTTGAAATAAAACAGTTCGAAGCGCGCAAGGCGGTCTTTTACATCATTCTCGGCTACGGCTTCAAGTACGACGCTTACAAAGATACGGTTTTAAAAGGCATCAAGGAAAACTACTACAATATCCCCCCCTGGCTTCCCACAAAGACCGATTACTTTTCCGAAAAGTACTTCTAGAAGAGCGCACAACGGAAAGTTCCTGAACCCCTAAAGTGAATAGTCTGTTCAAAGTATATCTGATAATATCCAGAACTAGGTCAAAATAACCAAAATTGAGCATTCTGCTAGCTCATATTTCTCATGGGGCAATACATTTATTTTTGCCAAGTATGCATTGCAGGCAGACATGGAAGCAGTAATAGATAGCAGACAACAGCTAAGTAGAAGCTAACCGAAATACCAAGATATATGGAAATGAAAACAGTTAGTGCTGAGCATAATACTCCGAATATACCGTTGAGCGCCCAATACCACGGAGTTTCCGCAAATTTACTAAGACGGACGAAGCGCATCCCTGTAGGGAAACATACACCCATCAGCATTCCCAGCGGGAAGATTATTATAACTGAAGCGAATATTTTGTTGATCATGGAAGAAGAAACCATTTCAGACATCAGGACAGGGAGAATGAACCTTATAGCTAGAATCGCTAAAGCCGTTGTCACCGGGTATATGAACATCCATGGAGATGTGGTTAATGGAATTTTCTCGCTTAAATAACTCCCGCATCCGGAGCTGGCGATAATAGTAAATAGCAATATCCCAAGTGCATATGTAGGATGTCCAAGAAAGACTGACATTTTCTGAATAAGAGCTATTTCTGTGAACATGAAACCTGCGCCTATCAAAGAGAAATAAACTGCAGCTTGCCAGAGCACCGGGTCTTTCTTACCTGTCTTAAATTTAAGAGGCAGCACTATTGTCAGGATCGCTAAAACAAAAAGCGAAAGCACAAGGCCGGCCAAAGTAAGGTTTGCCAAAAGATTACCTTTCAGTATTCCCCTGCCGGTGCTAAGCACATATCCTATATGATCTAGCTTAAGCATGTTGAAGAAATAGGGGTTTTCGTCGGTTGTAGGCGTATAATTGAGTGGTTCGTCAGCTATAGCGATTGCAAGTTCAGTTTTTGAACGCGAGGATAAGATTTTTGCAAGAACTTCGTTTTTTGGTTTTTCCCCGGGTATTATGGTCTTATCATAACCATAGGTGTCTGCGACGTTTATTATTTTCTGGATGTCTTTCCGGCCGAAAGGATTCCTGCTCAAGAGAAGCGTTGATACAGATTTATTTGTGAGCATTGCAATGTGTTTTCTGTAATCGGTAACTCCCGATTCAAGCAGCGATGCGACTGCAAGGCTGACCACGCGTCCGGTCTCCCCGAGATTTTCGGGATTGTGCCATCTTGAAACCGTAAAAATGCCATCATCAGACAGCCGTGCCGTGAAGATCTTCCACGCTTCTACGGTATAGAGAGAGTTTTCGGAAAGAGAAAATGCTCCCGCGCCTGTTGCGGCCCAAGTGTCTATAAGGGACATCTGGATTATGGAGTATTTCTCTTTTGTCCTTGAAAGATAGCTTCTCGCCTCATCCGTAATAAGCGAAACACTTTTATTTTTGGCAATCCCTGCAAATTCCCCGAGACTGCCTTTAAGCAGATTGATAAAGATAGGGTTTATATCCACCCCTGTAACGTCTATATTCTTGAATAGCAGTGCGCTCTGTATGTCTCTTCCGCCTCCGGCGCCGATCACGCATACTTTTCCGGGAGGCCTTAGAAAATATACGACATTTGGTATATCATACCTTAAATGCTCTATGTCTGACATGGACGAGAATCTTCTCAAAACAGTTCCAGCCTCGCCGTCTATGTTCATTCGATGCTGCGGTATTAATATATTCTTCGGTGCCTTTGAGCTTGGTCCCCAATACTGTGGCGATTCGTTCGCGCGCTTGTAAACGACTACCCTCGAGAACGAATTCCATTTCTCCAGATAGAACTGATCGACTTTTTCGGTTTTTTCCTTCACGAAAAACGGGCGGATTGCATAGTAGGTGCTGGAATTGATTATCGATATGGCAACGAATGAAATGGATAGGATGACATAATGCAGTTTTTTAACTCCGACACGGTTCCAGATAAAAGACAATGCGGCTAGTATGGCGATGGCCCCGCACAAAATGATCAGGCTGGGGGCATCGAATATATCAAGCCCCCAGAGAACAAAAAGGCATCCCAGCGACGCGCCCGCAAGATCGCTCGCGTACAATTTTCCAATTGGCAGTTTATATTTTGTCAGTATCGCTGATAATGCAATACCGGAGAAGTAGAACGGAAGCATACAGGCAAAAGTATCTACGAGAAGGGCAAAGAACGACATTATAGTTTTTTCAACGTTGAGTGCTATAAGACATAGGATGATTAGGGAACCCGGTATGGAGAGGGCAAAACCTAAACAGGACTTTGAGATTGTATTATCCAACTTTTCATCTGAAAACCATTCGGGTTTTAGGAATACTGTAGTTGCTCCAGCCGTCATACCGAGCATGGCGGTCGAGACCGCGAAAAAACTCAGGTGGTACCAGGTTACAACACTTAGAAGGCGGATGAGGGTCACTTCAAAGGAGAGTGTTGCAAGTGCAATCAGGAATGTGCCTATATAAACGTTCATCATTCCGCTCCGTTTAGGATAAATTTACGCGATACTTATAAAATATGCTATCATAAACCAATTAGATATTCAAGAAGTCTCTTTATCTCAAAGCGGGATTGATTCAGAACCGAAATCACTTGCCCCTTATTAAAGGGGGGTACAGGGGGATTTTGGAAATCTCCCCTTTCCCCTCTTTGATAAAGAGGGGACACGTCTGTTGCTGCTAGCTATACCGGCTCGTAGACCGTTGAATAATTTTCCATGAGAAAATATTATTCAACACTCGTCGGTATGAATTATTAAAGCTCTCCTGGCGGAGAGCCTATAATAATGTTTTTCAGAAAAACACCTTCGCGAATCTGAGAATCCCCTGCTTCCACGGCACCCTGTGGGAGATGCCGCTCGCGTTCTCAAACTTGGGCAGGTTGTCAAGATACCATTTATAGTTGCGCACGAGCGCGTCCTTGTTGGAATATTTCGGATTAAAGCCGAGTACCTTCTCGGCTTTTTCTATTGATACGAACGAATCCTTGGACGCCGTTTCATACACCCATTTATACAGCGGCGAAAGTTTGAAAACTTCCAAAATCCTCAGCGTCCATATCATCGGCCACGCCGGGAATCCCTTAATTTTCTTGCCGAAACCGGCGTAATCAAGCACCGCCTGGTAATCCTCTTTCATAGTAGCAAAAACTCTGGCGCCTATATTGAACGTGTCATTGACCTTATTCCTGTCGCCGGTTGCAGTGATGTAGATGGCATCGCACAGGTCTTCTACGTCAAGAAGCTGGTAACGGTTGTTCCCGCTGCCTATCATGGGGAAGCCCCTGCCGTCTTTCGCCCAATCGTAAAACAGAGCGAAAACCCCCAGACGTTCCGGCCCTATGAATGATTTCGGGCGTATGACAGGCACGCACATCCCCTTTTTCCTGTATTCCAGGCAAACCTCTTCAGCCATTATCTTCGCCTGGCCGTATGGCCCAACGCCGTCCAGTTTATCGGTTTCAAGCAGGGGATGGTGGTCAGGTATGCCGTAAACGGCGGTGGATGACACGTGGACGAAGCGCTGTACTTTATGGGCGAAGGCGGAATCGATTACGGTTTTAGTGCCGTCAACTTCGGTGGAAAAAATGACTTTCTTTTTGTAAAGAGGCAGGGCCGCCGCGGTATGGACAACGATCTCCGCGCCTTCCATCGCCCTGTCAACAGCGCTTCTGTCGCAGATATCGCCCTTTATTTCCTTAATTCTATCCTTGCAATCCGGATAATCAAAATCAGCCATATCAAGCGATGTAACCTGGTGCCCTTTCGCCAATAAATAGCGTGTAAGGTTTATTCCGAGAAATCCTGCTCCGCCGGTGATTAAATAACGTGACATGTGAAATCCTTTCCTTTTCCTTTATTCCCTCCCCGCTTGTAGGGGAGGGTTAGGGTGGGGTTTTAACAGTTTTTCATCCCCACCTCGTTCCTCCGGCACCCCCATCTACGAACATCCCAGTGGGGAAGCACACTGTGCTTCCCCCTATTATCAAAGGGGAGGATGGATGTTAAAAATAGAGTATGGCGGCGGCGGTCGCGGCCCAGAGGAGAATGTCGATTATCAGAGGAACATCCGATACAAGAATGTTTTCGGGGCTCCCCCCCTCGCCTTTCTGGTGGACGAGGTAGAGATAGCGAAATATCCCGTAAAGCACGAACGGAACTGTAAAGATAAGGTTGTTAGTGCCGAATTTCTCTACTGTTTCCGGGGCTATCGTGTAGAGCGCGTACGCTATGACGGTGGACGCCGTAACCACCGATATCATCTGGTCAAGCAGATA
This sequence comes from Elusimicrobiota bacterium, assembly GCA_043811535.1. Taxonomy (GTDB): domain Bacteria; phylum Elusimicrobiota; class Endomicrobiia; order Endomicrobiales; family JBDRNC01; genus JBDRNC01. Next base: position 62,389 of record JBDRNC010000008.1, on the reverse strand, counting down.
TTGGCTGTAATCGTTCAATACCTTCCTGTGTTTTTTCGCGTTGTCTTCAAGCGTTTCAAGCTCGTGGCGCCGCTTGGAGAATCCGAGGAAAAGCGATAGCAGTATCGTGCAGATCACGAACCATGACGAGATCTCTACGTCTATCGCCACCGCTCCGGCCACGACGCGCAGCACGAAGCCCAGGGCTATCGCGAAGACATCAATTATGACAAGCTGCTTGAGATAGAACGAATAAGCGAGCTGAAGCAGAAGGTATCCCGCCGATATCAAAAGAAAAACCGGCCCGAAGAAAAAAGACGCTGTCAGTGACGCCGCCGCGATCATCAGGGATATTGCGAGCGCCGCGTTTTTGTTCAGCCTGCCCGAAGCAACCGGCCTTTTTGATTTTAACGGGTGTTTTTTGTCCTCTTCGGCGTCAACAATGTCGTTAATCGTATAAACGGCTCCCGAAAGGAGGCAGAATACAAGGAACGCGGCGGCGGTGACTGCAAGCATCCGCAGATCCGTGATGTTCTGCGAGAAAAGTATGCCGGCGAAAATTATCAGGTTTTTCGTCCACTGGCGCGGCCGGAAGCTTTCGAGAATTAAAAATAATGTTTTCATATGATTCCTCATTTGTCATCCCTCCGCCGCGGCGGACAGGAATGACATTTTTTAGCATATCGTTATAGTAGAAAGGGACTTAAGTCCCTTAGCCAAATTAATGATATGAATATCTAAAACAGGTTGCGGCACTTAAGTGCCGCCTACTTATGGACCCTTTTACGCCTTCAATATCTTTAGATTGTCATCTTCTATTTTTTGTTTCAATAGTTTCAGTTTCTTCACAACTTCATAAGGAATTTTAACCTTGCCCATCGCGGGCGGCTGCTTTCCGAATTGTCCGTGGCAGTCCGAGCCGCCCGTGGCTATAAGGCCGAATTCCTGCGCCGTTTCCTCGTATTTCTGAACCACCCACTGCGGGTGGTTGCTGTGCCAGACCTCAAGTCCCTGAAGGCCGCTGCTAACGAGGCTTTTTAGCACGTTTTTATTGGCGTAATTGCCGTAATGAGGGTGAGCGAGGACCGGAATGCCTCCGATCTTGAGTATCATGCTGATGGCTTCTTCCGGCCTCAACTGCCATTTGGGCACGTAGGCGGGTTTGCCGAATCCCAGGTATTTCTCAAAAGCGCCGCTTATATCTTTCACAAAACCCTGTTCAACCAGCGCTTTCGCGAAATGCAGCCGGCCGATATTGCCCTGCCCGGTTGCTTCGTAAAGCCGTATCTCGTCGAACTTCAATCCCAGTTTGAGCAGTTTGTCTATTATTTTCTTCCCCCTGTCCTGCCTGAACTTCCGAAACATTGCCAGTCTTTCCTGGAACTGCGCGTTCTCCCAGTTGATAAAGTAACCGAGGATGTGCATCTCGCTTTCCCCGGTAGTTTTCATTTCCGTTGAAAGTTCCACTCCGGGAACAACTTCAACTCCCTGTATCTTGCCTTCTTTCAGAGCGGCCGGCACGCCTTCCGTGGAATCATGGTCGGTTATGCTTATGGCGGAAAAGCCGAGTTTTTTAGCGTGGCGCACCGCCTCCTCCGGCGAAAATCCTCCGTCAGAAAAATTCGTGTGAACGTGAAGGTCGGCGTAAAGCTTTGTCATGGTCAGAGTAGTTCAGAAGCAAGAGCGGCAAGCCTGCTGCGCTCGCTTTTCGTGAAGCTCAAATGGCCGAATATATCCTGCCCCTTGAACCTTTCGACGATATAGGTCAGCCCGTTTGAAGAAGCGTCCAGGTAAGGATTGTCTATCTGGAACGGGTCGCCGGTCAGCACTATTTTGGTCCCCTCGCCGGCGCGGGATATGATAGTCTTGACTTCATGCGGCGACAGGTTCTGCGCGTCGTCAATTATCATGTACTGGTTCGGAAGAGAGCGTCCCCTTATGAACGTAAGCGATTCTATCTCTATTTTTCCGGTCTCAAAGAAATACTGTATCTTATCTTCCGTTTTTTCGTCTATGTGGTTCCTGTCAATAAGGAACTCCAGATTATCGTAGATGGCGCCCATCCACGACGTCAGTTTTTCCTCTTTTGTGCCCGGGAGGTATCCTATGTCCCGGCCCATCGGCATTATCGGGCGCGCGACGAAAAGCCGCCTGAACTGTTTTTCTTCTATTGTTTTGTGGAGTCCGCACGCGAGCGCAAGCAGGGTTTTTCCGGCCCCGGGGACGCCTATGAGCGTCACGAGATTTACGTCGTTGCAGAGCAGCAGCTCTATGGCGAAGCGCTGTTCTATGTTAATCGGTTTTAATCCCCACGGAATGGCGTTCTGATGAAATAGCGGTATCAGCGCGCGGTCCTTGTTGCTGTATTTTGCGAGAGCGCTTTTTGAGGTCCCGCTCTCGTCCTTCAGGATTACGCCCTCGTTAGGGAAGAAGTTCTCGTTTACCTGCAATTTCCCTTTTTTGTAATACGCGTCTATCTGGTCGGAAGAAACCTTTGTTTCCCGCCAGCCGCTGTACAACTCTTCAAATTTTACTTTCTCCTTTTCGTAATCCTGGGCGTCTATGCCGATCGCTTCGGCCTTAATCCGCAGGTTGATGTCTTTGGTTATCAGTAATACTTTATCGCCCTTTTTCTGGAAATAAACGGCGATGCTGAGTATATTGTGGTCCGGTTTGGAAATGATAAGGTCTTTGGGCAGTTCTACTTCATGGCTGAGCTCAATTTTCAACGTTCCGCCGGTTTTCAGCGGCACGCCTTCCGATATCTTTCCCTTGGAACGCAGACCGTCGAGCCTGCGCGATATGAGACGGGCGCTTCTCCCCCGTTCATCGTTAACCCGCTTAAAACCGTCAAGTTCTTCAATGACCATCATAGGGATAACTACGCGGTTGTCAGCAAACGAAAACATCGCTTCAGGATCATGCAGCAGAACGTTTGTGTCCAGTACGAATGTTTTCATTATCTCTCCTAGAACAAAGATTACACCGATTTCTAACGAAGATTACACAGATAAAAACTACGATTACACAGATTACAAGAACGACGATTGCGCAGATTACTAACGACAGATTACACAGATACAACCAAAACACGGATTAACTAACAAGTCTTTTTATCTGACAGCTTTCATTGCCAAAATTTATCAACAACCCAATTTTATGCCCCGACGACTTTAAATACGAAATAACTTGTTTTTCAAATAACTTGGTGATATCTCCTGTTACCGCCTTTATCTCTACTATTACCTTCTCTTCAACTACTATATCTGCGCGAAATATTCCTATCCTAGCATTTAAGTACTTTACTTCGTATTCCTTTTCCGTTATGTAATTAATGTTCTCTTTATTGAAAAGAGTTGTCAGGGCATTTTGATATATTTTTTCATTGAAACCCGGGCCAATCTCCCTGTGAACTTTAAAACAACAGCCAATTATCTTTGCAGTTAAAAGATCAGTTTCCTTCATCTGCATATCCCCCAGTCGTTAATCAGTGTAATCTCGTTGTTTATCGGTGTAATCGTCTTTATATAATCTGTGAAATCGTTGTTGATAATCGGTGTAATCTTCGTTTCAAATCGGTGTAATCGTTGTACTAAAAGTTGCTGCTTATAATAAATCCTAATTTGTGCGATTCCGGCGTGAGACCGAACAGGAGCGAGCCGGAAAGTATCATGTTCTGTTTTGTCCAGTTGTAATTCGCGCCGGGCGCGAGGTACATTTCCTGGTAGTTGTCCAAAGTCTGAATGCCCGCGGTTTTTGCGGCTCCGTGGTTGAAACCCTTGAATTCCATGTGTATCCGCAAGAGTTTATTGTACTGTGAGCCTGCGCCTACGTGATATGAAAAAATATTCCCGTACTGAACCTTGTCGCTGTTCTCGGAGTACATCGCCATGCCCAACCCGAAGTAGCCCGTCAGAGTTTCAATCCTTTTTTCTATGGCCCAGTTAAGGAGCAGGCCGACAGAACCGGTCCCGAGCCCGTTGTTCTGGTCGGCGGTAGGCAGTGAAAACCCGATCTCGCCTATCACACTGGGCTTGTTGATAGTTTCTTCCAGAAAACCGTACTTCATGCCGAGCAGGAGGTCGCTTATGCCGAAATGGCCGTCAAAATTCTTCACTCCCCATCTTCCCCCGACCTCGATATTTTTTCCGGCCGTGTAAGACAGCTGGAACGGGATCTCCTGCAGTTTATCCCCGAAAAGAACGGATCCGATGTACTGGAAAGAGAATTCGCTGCGGATCTTTGAATCCTGCCCCGGGTGCCAGGGCTCAAACATGTTGATACGCGCTTCCGCGGCGCCCGCAAAGAACAACATCATCACGATTAATTTTGCCGTTTTCTTCATTATGCAGATCCTCCGTCAATTTAATTGATTTTTACTTGCTCGCTTTCTTGAGTTAAAATGGATCCTCCTTGAAAGGGGACTTCGATTAAATTAAGTTAATGTTGGTCGCCGATTACAACCTTCGGGGATGACGCCGTGTAGAGGCGTCATTTTGTCGTTTCCCTTCCGACTATCATAAGCACCGTAATAATCAGCAATATCATCGCGGATTGTATCAGAACGAATATTGAATTCATTGCCCCGGCGTTCCTTATCACTACCGCTCCTATGCCGAGGCAGATGTTCAGCATCCAGATAAAAAGCACGGTATTTTTTTCGGAAAGCCCGATATGCATCAAGCGGTGATGGAAATGGTCCCTGCCCGTGTATTCCAGCCATTGTTTAAAATTATGGATTCTTCTGTTTTTGATCCTTGAAAAGGTCGTGTATATCATGTCAAAGATGGGTATGCCGAGAATAAGCAGGGGCGTAGATATGGCGACCATCGGGTTTTTGTGCGCCCACGAGCCCATTATAGCCGTGCCGGCCACCATGAAACCCAGGAAAGTGGCGCCGGCGTCGCCCATGAAAGTTTTGGCCGGTTTCCAGTTATACGGCAGGAATCCGATGCAGGCGCCCGCGACGGCTATGACAAGATAGGCAAGGTAGCTCTGCCTGGTGGGCCACGCGATAAAAAAGAAAAGTAACGCGCTTATGGCGACCATTCCGGAAATAAGGCCGTCAACCCCGTCGAGGAAATTGATGGCATTCGCTATCCCTATCAGCCAGACAACGGTCACGATAATTCTTAAATATTCGGCAAAGGGCCAGTAACTCGGGATAGCGGTTATTACTATCCCGCCTTTAATGACGGCAAAACAGGCGAGCATCTGGATAATAAGCCGCGGCGTCGCCGGAAGCGGGTGTATATCGTCGATGAATCCCAGTATGTATATTATTGAACCGCCGGTCACCAGGCCGAGCAGTTCAGGCGAGAACTGGTAATTGCGAGCGGTCGCGAAGATAACGGCAAAAAATATCGCCAGCCCCCCTATCCTCGGCATCGGTTTTCCGTGCAATTTCCTTGCGTCCGGATAATCAAGTATTTTAAAGAACCACGCCAGCCTGATGGCAACCGGCGTAAGCAGCTGGGCAAAGATAAAAGACAGGAACAACACATATATCCACCGGATGTTCCATGTCTGGTCCCACGCCTGGAACGTCCAGGCCCACCTTCCGCCTTTCATCTGGACAAGCATGACAAGCAGGATGCAAAGGAGAACGTAATATGCTTTACGCAATGAACCGTTTGAATTCAATTAGTTGCTCCGTTTTGTATACTCACTCCCCCTTTTCTAAAGGGGGATACAGGGGGATTTTGAAATTTCCCATTCCCGTCCGCCGCGGCGGACCGATGCGGGAATGTTATTATATCCATTTTGTTGTCAGGTTGACTCTAAGCGGCACGAAACCCTCCGCGTATTTAACGCGGTTCTGCAATCCGCGGAACAGCGCGGATGCCTTTGAGCTTTCCAGAATAGTAAGGTTGGCTACGCGCGTTTTGAATACCTGGGATTTGTGGATCTTAAGCAGCGTAAGTTTTTGCTGGATAACTGACCCTATATCCACAAAAACGCTGGCCGGCCCGAAATCGACGGACGTAGGCACTTCATAGAACAGCACGTTATGAATATAGCGCGTCGCTGTTATCGTGGCCTGGGCCACTATCCTATGGTCCTGATGGGTATCGTTAGGGAAAAGGCAGAAGATAAGATCCGGGCAGATTTTCTTGATGAAAAATTCCAAAGTGTTTATCGTTTCTTTTTCCAGCGGTATTTGCGTGTCCTGGAACCTGCCCCAGTAAAGCTTCGCTTTGATGAATTTTGCCGCTTTCTCCTGTTCTGTCTGGCGCAATTCCGGTTTGCCCCCCATCTCTCCCCTTGTCATGACAAGCAGATGTATCTCATGCCCCAGGCGGGAAAGCTTTACGAGAGTTCCCCCGCAGCCGTATTCAAGGTCGTCAGGATGCGCGCCGATTGCTAGAATTTTCATGATTATCTCCGTTCTACCTATCTTCTTCCCCCTTGACGGGGGAAGGTTGGGATGGGGGTGACGATTATTTTCTTTCCATCCCCACCTCGTTCCTCCGGCACCCCCATCTACGAACATCCCAGTGGGGAAGCACACTGTGCTTCCCCCTATTATCGAAGGGGAGGATGGATGTTAAAATCTTATAAAGATAAACTTCTTATCGTCTCTTCCACTATCTCATCGTCAATTATATCCGCTTCTTTGCCGTATCCGGTCAGAAGCGACGAGTCGCAAAGCTGGTTTATCCTTCTCGGAATGCCGCCCGAACGCTCGTGTATCAAATCGATGGCTTTTTGGGTAAATATGTCGGAATTGCTTCCCACAACTTTAAGCCTGTGTTTTATATAATGATCCGTCTCAGACGCGTCCAGGTTGTCAAGATAATACCTCATCGCGATGCGCTGGTTCAACTGTTTGTTCCCTTCTATTATATCTTTCAGTTCCGGCTGGCCCAGCAGTATCAGCGTGAGCAGAAATTTATCGGCATGTTGGAAATTAAGCAGCAATCTTATTTCCTCAAAAATGCTCCTGTCTTCTATCGCGTGGGCTTCGTCTATCACGACAACGGTTTTTTTTCCGTCATTCATGTTGTTCTGGAGTATCTTTTCAAGCGCTATCAGCACATCCGCTTTTCTTACCGGAGGTTCGGCCAGCCCGAGATGGTGGGTTATCATCCTCAGCATTTCAATGTCGTCAAGGCGCGGGTTTGTAAGGAGGGCGACCTTATATACTGAAATTTCAAGCTCTTTCATCAGGGCGCGCGCCAAAAGCGTTTTTCCGCAGCCGTAAACGCCCGTGAGAAGCCCGGCGCCTTTGCTTTCCCTTACGACGTAAAGCATGCGGTTCAGCCCTTCCTCGTGCTGCGGAGAACTGTAGAGGAATTTAGGGTCCGGCGTGTTCTCAAACGGTTTTTCTTTAAAGCTCCAGTATTTTTCGTACATAATTACCTCAAACACTAAATACTAAGTTCTAAACACTAAATAAGCTCAAAAAAACAAAATCCAAATCATAGCAATACTTAAGGCTTACCAGCTTTTATGGGGCTTGCCGGTATTCCGACAACTGTTACTCCCGGAGGGACATCTTTAGTGACCACCGCTCCGGCGCCCACAATAGCGTTTTCTCCAACCGTTACTCCGGGAAGGACAAGGCAGCCGAATCCGAGATAACATCCTTTTTTAAGCACAACCGGTCCCAAAACAGTTTCTGGTTTGGACCTGTCGTGGCAGAAGATCATCGCCCCGTATGAGATAATGACGTCATCCTCGATCGTGAGCAGTTCCGTGAAATTATCGTCTATGACGCACATTCTGCCGATGAATATGTGTTTCCCGATGTTCGCTCCCGCCACGCGCAGCAGCCAGGGCCTTATCTTGCAGGGCATGGAAAACGGGAAAATCCAGCCGATCAGCTTGATAAGCATCTTCGGCGCCGGCAGTTTCCTTGTTTTTTCGTATTCTTTTCTTAGGAATCTGTTCATTCCAATCCTGTATATTCGTTGGTAGCCGGCACTTAAGTGCCGGCTACAGTCGGGAACGGATATATCAACCCAGTAAAATTCCGCGGCTTTGCGGGCCGCAGTTCATCAGCAGGTCTATTACCGACAGATACGGCTCAAATTTTCCGTGCAGCTGTTCATATTCCGGATGCTTGTAGTCCTGATATGTGAGCCGGATATTGTTGTCAGTAAAGAGTTTTTCATCCATGTATTCCCTGCCGCCGGCACCCGAGAGATAAGTATCGGCGCCGGTTTTCTTACACAGGTCTATGATTCTCTGGGTTGAGGAGGATGTTACGCCGTATTCCGACGACATCTTGCAGGGTGTTTTGATGTCAAGATATGAAAGAGTGTTTTCGATTATTTTCATGGAGAGATCTATAAGTTTGTCCCACTTCATGCCGTATACATCGCTGAAAATAGTTTTATGCTCGCTGAAAAAACGCGCGTGGGCGTAATTATGCTCAACGGACTTCCAGTGTTCATTGTTCCATCCGGTCTCTTTATCTATCGTAACCTCGCTAATTTTCTGCGAATATTTGCCCTTTGTGGCGACCGGTACCGTGAGCCAGAGCGGGCCGTTCGGCGTTTTAATCTTATTCCTGTTCTGGAACTCTCTTTTCTTGTACTGGACGTCATCCAAAAAGATGAAAAGATCACAATTGGCAATCTTGTGAAAATATCCCAACCACGGCAGATACTGGGGTTGATGCACCGCCAAAATCATATAGAAATTATAACAAAAAACGCGAAATATTTCATCTTATTGCTGACTAAATCAGACCGTTGCGACAGAACATACATTCAAGCCTAAGTTTGTCATTCCCCGGTTTAACCGGGGAATCCAAGTTTCCGTGAAAGTGGTTCCCCGATTACGGATTTCGGGGATGACAGCAACATCAGAATGACGTATCTGTGTAATCTTCGTTTGCTATCCGTGTAATCTTCGTTTGAAATCTGTGTAATCGTCGTATTCATCGCTTTACAAACACCGGATTGGTCGCCAGTATCGGATAGCCGCCTTCTATCATGAACCTGTAGAAATTCATCTGATCCGGAAGTTTTTCGCTGTCTTCGTATACTATTTCAACCGGCGTTTGGGCGATTATCAATTTATCCACTTTCCCGTTGCGGATTATTCTCACCGTGGTTTTATGCTTTTGGGAATCCGTCGCGGTAATGACCATGCGCGCGCGGACCGGACCGGCGTATTTGATCTCTTCGCCGCACACGGCTTTGTTCCTGCCGCTGGAAAGCGAAAAACCGCTGAGTTTGAAGCCCCATTTCATGTTGCGCCACGTTACGTAATAATTGCCGTTCTTCAGCGATTGAAGGACCGCTTCTTTTGTTTTCTCCTTGACCCAGAGTATGTTCTGTATCTGGTTAAGAGGGTATGAGTTCGCGTCGTAATCGATCTCGCCTATGGCCCAAACGGGTTTTTCCCTGAATCCCCCGCAGTATTCGGCAAGGGCCTGGTCCCAGTACCCGCCGGGTTTTCCCGCCTCGCGCCATCCCTGCGAGAAAATAGCGAAACCGGTGCAGCCAACTGTGTCCAAAATGCTTTGAGGGTATCGCTGGGTTGAAACCGTGATGCTTCCGAATCTTCTCGGAGTTTCCCAGTTGACCGCTTCGGGATGAGCCCAGAAAGTCAATCCGCCTTTCTTATCAACGTAATCAATGAGCTTCTGATAGGGCTTTTCCCCGTAACCGTGGGAATACTGGCTGAATTCGAAATACCTGAAAGGATAATTGTTTATCAGCAGCAGAGTTCCGGTAAACACAAGAAGTGCGGCAAGCGTTCTTCTTTTTCTGAGAATCATCCCGCCCGCGATAACCGCAAGGGGCCAGAACATGAGCAGATTGAAAGCGCCTGCTTTCGGATTGGAGACAAGCGGCAGGTTTTCGTAGTCCTCGGGTTTTTCCATGCCTATGACAAGCATGTGCTTGTGCCAGCCGAGCAGTTGAAGATTGCCGGCAAGCGGATTTCCTTTCCAGCAGTAAAACGGGGCCGACTCGACGCCCGGGATGACAACCATATCAGGAAAATCCCGGCTTGCGTTTTTCATGGCGCCGAGGTATCTTGCGGGGCCGAGCAGGAGCACCGAGTTGTCCTGGACGGTTCTTTTCATGATGTTGCGGAACGGCCACAGGCCGTATTCCCATCTCATCATGTCTTTTTCGTTGAAAACCACGGCGTCAATGCCCAGCGCCCGGCTTTGTTTCAGGATATCGCTGAAAGATTCGGTTGATTTCCCGCTGAATGATGACTGGATATGCACAATGCAGGAAACCTGGCGCATGCCGCCGCGCGCGGCCGCGGCAAGCGGAAAATCCGGGAAAAAGCAAATCGCGAGAAAAATCAGGGCAATCCTAACGCAGAAGGTTTTCATATAGTTTTTCCATCAGGTGAACCATTCTCTTGCTGCTGAAAAAAGGGAATCCGTCGGATATCCTGTTGACGAATATCCTGCCGGATTCACCGAGTTTCTTTCTTTTTGCGGGATCATTTATCAATTCTTGAATCTTTTCCGCGAGCGCTTCGGGATTCGCCGGCGGAACAAGCATTCCCGTTTCCTCGTCTTTAATTATATCTGGTATTCCCTGCACTCTTGAAGCGATTACCGGAAGCCCGAGCGCGCAGGCCTGTACGATTGTTTTTCCCATTCCTTCATTCAGGGACGGCTGGACGTATATATCCATTGAAGAAAACATTTCCGTGACATCATCTCTCATCCCCGCAAAGACAATCCTGTCCTTGAGGCCGAGCGCGTTCGCTCTTGACGCGAGAACGTCCATTAATTTCCCGCCGCCGACCACCAGCCAGTAAACATCCCGCATCCCGCGCTTGCTTAACAGTCCGGCCGCTTCTATGAGAAACTTAACGCCCTTGACGTGTTCAAGCCTTGCTATCGTGCCTGCCACCAGCGCGTTTTCGGGCAGGCCCAGCTGTTTCCTCACGGAAGCCCCGGGCTTTAAAGCCGCGGGATCGATGTCCACTCCGCTGTGTATGACGGTCCACTGGCCCGGCTTACCGACGCCCGCGCTAAGGGATTCTTTCATCTCGCCCTGCGTCAGCGCTATCAATTTGGTTGTTATGAACGCCGAGAATATTTCAACCAGCCGGAAAACAAGTGTTTTTACAAGGCCGAACTCATAGCCATAAAATACGTGCCCGTGTGGTGTGTGGACTATTTTCGTCATCCTGGACCCTGGACCCTGGACCCTGGTTGTTTGGTTATACAGCCAGGCGGCCCAGCGGCCTATCACGCCGCCCTTTGACGAATGCGTGTGCACTACGTCCGGCTTAATCTTCCTAAGCAGTCTGAAGAGTGCGATAAGCGTAATTATATCCTTAACCGGAGAAATCTCCCTGACAAGCGATGGCAGGACGACGCTTTCGCAGGAAAGAGTTTTTATCAAGGGCGGGCCGTAAACGAGAGTGGTCTCAAATCTTGATTTGTCCGAAAGCGAACAGGTGATTATCGTGTTTTCAGCGCTGCCGCCGGTATCAAGACGCGTGATGATGTGGACTATCTTCGATTTATTCATTGTTGTTTGCCTGATTTAAGGAGATTGTCCGCTGCCGCGAACACTTCAGCGGGCTGTATGCCCGTCAGGCATACAGGATTGTCACAGCTGAATTTGTAGCAGGGCCTTTCGCAGCCGGGTATGTCTTTTCTTACTATCCTGTATTTTTCTTTCGCGACTGAAGGGCTGAACCTGTGGACATCGCCCGGGCCGAATATAGCGGTAATTTTCGCGCCCGCGGCGGCCGCCAGGTGCATGGGCCCGGTGTCATTCGTGATAAACACATCAAGCTTGCTGAACAAAGCCGCCAGCTGTCCGATTGAGTATTTGCCGTTTGTTACGATAACGTTATCCGAGATTTTCAGTTTCTCGATGGAAGTCAGCTCGCTTTGCTCGCCCGTAATGAATATCCTGCAGTCGGGATATTTCACGGTTAAAAGGTTTATCAGATCTTTCCAGCTATCAATAGGCCACCTGCGCGAAGGCCTGAACGCGCCTGGATTGAGGCCGATGAGCTTGTGAACGGCCTTGTCAATATTTAATTTCTTAAGCTCGGAATCAATGAATTCCGTGTCCTGCCGCGTGACGGGATACTCTATCGTCTTGTCAAATTCCGTTATTTCCAGAGGTTCAAGCAGTTTCAGCGTATGTTCAACTTCAGTGTTAGGTTTATTGACGGTCTCTTTGATTTTATGGTCAAAAAACCATCCTTTTCCTCCGAGGTTCCTTCCGATAGACGTTTTCGCGTTAATTATTTTAACTAGCAGAAACATCTTTAAGCTGCCCGGTGTTGTCTGTACCCCCTTGAAGTCAATAAGAGCGTCAAACCGTTCTTTTCTCAAATCCAGCGCCGCACGGAGCAGTTTCAGGAAAAAGAACGGCGAGGGAGTCTTAAATGTCATCGGCAGCGTGTAGAATCTGTCGATGCCGGAAAGATTCTTTGATATTTCCAGCGAGCGGGGTATAGTCAGAAGAGAGATGCTTGAGCCGGGATATTTCTTCTTTACGGCTTTCAGTATGGGCGTCATCATCACGATGTCGCCCAGCCCGCCAAGATTGACTACCAGGATTTTACCGGCCTTGAATTCCATTATTTTTTCTTTAGGAGCATGAAATATTTTTCGTCAATGACAATTTTATATCGTTTGCTCAATTTTCCTGCGATAAAATTATTCCCCGCGCGATGCCCTGCGATAATCACGTTATCCCTGTACGACGCGGCATTGTTTTGGATGTCCGTAATTGAATTCGCGGCCGCGTATTCTTTAACGGATATGAATATCCCCGTCGGGAAAACAGAGGTGTACGCGTAATTGTTTATGTTAAGGTAATACGGCAGGCGTATGAGCGGCGATATCCTTCCGAGGAATTTAGGTTTTTTAAAATCCGTGCGGAATGTATTTTCATAGTTAAAATGGCTTTCCGGGGCAAGCGTGTAATCGCCCTTAACGCCGCTTTGCTCAAGCGCGGCATTCATACCGGCCATTTGATTTGAGGCCATTCCGCCGAAGTAATAAAGGAAGAATGCCTGCGCGAGGACCGCGAAAATCGCGGCGTATCTGACGATATTTCCGGATTTCGCGCCGAGATATCCGGGCCGCGCCGCCAGGAACGCGAGTATTATCCATACCGCCGGAAAAATAAGCCTTTCGCCCGGCCTGACGATTCCCGCGAAATAACCGGGATTGAAAAACGCAAACAGGGAAAGAACGGCGGTTGAAACAGCCAGCGAGGCGTGTTCCCTGAATTTTAAAAGTATTTTCAGAAAACCGTAAAATAATACCACTGCAAACACTAGACAAAATGCGAGATTAAGTATATTGAGAATATTTATGTATTTCGTATTCGCGTCCATGACAGGGTAAAAGTATTGGAAAACGGAAAGGCACGAGATATTGCCGGCGATTCCCGATATGGAAAGAAAATTGAGATTAAGAGGGACCGGCGCGGCGGCCTTCGCCATGCGCAGGTGGTTAACCGCAAAAATCCCGAACAGCGCGATAGACGGCAGCAATCCCGCCAGAACCTTGAGAATAACATTCTTCCTTGCGGTAGAAAGCGCGAATAACCCCGCGAAGAACAGATAAACCATGAATATCACGGCGTGGGAATAGAACAGCAGTACGGATGCCAGCAGGACCGGTATGACGCCAATCTTCTCGGGGGTTTGGGCGTTTCTGAGGATATAACCCATCCCGAAAAACAGTATGCCGAGCCCGATGACATAATTGATATTGCCGGCGAAGAAGAAGCAGTTAAAAAGGAAAAGGAACGCGGCGTAATGGAACGGATGATTATCCCTTCCTGCCAGTGAATTAAGCATGTAAAAAGAGCCGGCGATAAAAACAAGCGCGTAAGCCGACAGCAGTATTTTTCCTGATATCTCAATGTTGAACAGCAGGGCGAACAGGCCGATGAAGACAGTTGACAGTGAATTCGCCACGGGATAACCAATCAGCCGGTATCCTTCCATCAGCTGTCCCTTCAGCGCTTTGGAGAACAAAAGCCCCTGGAAAAGCCAATCAGGATAATCCTGTAGTGGCAGGAACCGGTAAAACCAGATATAAAACAGGGAGTTCAGCGTGAAAAGCAGGAAAAGAACATGGTCATGCGTGTATTTGGGTTTATTCATGTTTTACTCCGAACGCGTCAAATATTCCGAGTACTCTTGGAACGGACGCTTTCAAGCGGTATCTTTCAGCGCGTTCCCTGCCGTTATGGCTCAATTCTTCCCGCAGGTTCTTATCAGACAACAGCAATTGGATTTTTTCCGACATATCATTTATATCAAGCGGGTTAAAGTAAACGCACGCGTCGTCCAGTATTTCAGGCATGCAGGAAACGTTGGAACTCGCCACGGGGCACCCGCATGCCATCGCTTCAACCGGAGGAATGCCGAAACCTTCGTAAAGCGACGGGAACACCATGAGTTCGGCCCCGCTGTAAAGGGCCGGAAGGTCTTCGTCCGGGATGAAAGGTATCGCGGCAAACCCGCTCTTATCCGGATATTCATCAAGGATTGACGGGTCAACGCCGGCAAGGACAAGCGAATACGCGTTCCGCATTTTTTCAGGCAGGAGCGAGAACGCTTCAATAAGCCGTTTCAGGTTCTTATGGGGCTTTGAATTACCTACATAAACGATATAGGGCTTCCTGATTGAATGATTGGCGAGTGTTTTGGATATCTCTACGCCGGGCCGCGGAACGAAAGAATCCGAGACCGTGTTGTATAAAACCTTTATCTTGTCGCGACTGACGTTCAGCAGGCGGCTAATGTCATTTGCCGAATTTTCGGAAACAGTGATTATCTTTGACGCCCCGCGTGCAATAATCCTGTGCCACAGGAGAAGAGGTTTGTTGTTAAAATGCGGCGAACTTTCCAGGATGAAATACGTCAGGTCGTGTATCGTGATTATTTTTGGAACATTCGCGAAAACAGGGCACTTGTAATAGGGCGAGTAGAACAGGCCGGCGCGTTCCCGCCTGATAAGCCGTGACAGAGTGAACTGATCGGTGAATAAAGTGTTTCTCTCTTGAATAACGGCGGTTTTCAGGTTCGGGTACTTGTCGGGAAACTCCCCGTGCTGGTTGAGAACAAGGATAAACTCCCATCCCGGCCTCGCGGGCGCGAGCATGGCAAGGACGTTTTTCAGGAACCGCCCTATCCCGGTCAATTTCCCCTTTTCAAATTCTCTTCCGTCAATAAGGATTTTCATAATAGATGATTACTTTCTGGCGACAGCTTTTATCGCGTCAGTAAAAATAATTCCGGATATCGCGTAAAACAGATAAGGCATAAAATCCAGGATGCGTTTTCCAGAGGAAACCTGGCCGAGATCGGGCGCTATTTTTAAAACATTGAATTTACCGAGTTCAAGCATATTTCTTAGCGCGCGCCCGTTGAAATAGAAGAAATGCTGCTCCCTGTCTTCCGGCGTGAAAAGCAGGTATTTTTTTCGCCTGACTACGGGGTACATGAGCCTGAAAAAGTAATTATTCAGGTTGGGAAGCGCGAGCAGAAATATTCCACCCGGCTTGAGAATCCTGTAAACTTCCCTTATCGTCGCCATCGGATCCGTCAGGTGCTCAAGAACATGCCATATCGTGATTACATCAAAAGAATTATCTTCAAATCCGGCCTTTAAAAGGTCACCGTTGAATATTTTTATGCCGTAAGCGTTTTCCGCGAGTTTGCAGGCATCCACCGAAATCTCAGTGCCATGCACTTCAAAGCCCTCATTCTTCGCGGTTGACATAAACAATCCGGTCCCGGCGCCTATGTCCAGAAGCTTTTTGCCGCGCACGTAGGGAATGAGACCGCGGAGTCTTTCTTTCCACAGAGCTGTACGCCGAGCTTTCTGCGTGTTTTCCCAATCGGCGTAGTAATTGGAATCGTAATGATGCGCCGCGGAAAATGTTTCGGGCTGAGGGTCAAGGAACCAGACGCCGCAGTTACTGCATTCCAGTATCTTATACGGCTCTTTTGCAAGATTACCGGTTTTAAGGTCTTTTCCACTGCATATTCTGCATGAAACCGTTGTCCCAATCATAAAAGTCCAACCAATGGTTTTGTGACTATTTTGGGAGTAAAATTATCGGTAAAGTTTTTATAAGCATTTTCCGCTATCAGATGTCTAAGTCCGGAATCATTCTTCAGCATCATTATCTTGTCCGCAATAACCGCCGGGTCAGCCATTCCGGCGAGAACAATGTCAACGTTATCCCTAAACACTTCTTTAACGGCCGGAGAATCTCCCGTTATTGAAGGCTTTTTCATCGCGGAGGACTGAAACACTTTGTGGGGTATCACGTGCATTGGTTTACCTGTATCGCCGAAGACACCGAGGCAAACGTCCGCGGTAGCTATTTCTTCAGCCAGAACGTCTTCGCTCTTGAAATCTGAAAATTCGATGTTTTTCAGATTCAGGTCTAGCGCCGTTTTAATTGCCATGGGATATGTCTGCCCCCTGCCGATAAGCTTGAAAATAATTGTTCCATCGGATTTCAAAATGTCCGCGGCCTTCAATATGTACTCAACCCCGTGAAGAGGGATGAATGTTCCCCAGAATAATACAATGAATCGTCCGTTGCCGCGAGCCCTTGTTTTTACTGAGAATACCGCGTCATCCGCCCCGACCAGCACTCGCTTGAATATTCTGTTTTTCAGGCCGAATTGTTCTTTGAAATAATCAATATGCGAATAAGTGTCTAAAATTACGATATCAGCAAGCGCACACCCGAATTTATCTAGAAAAAAAAGTTTTTTTGCTTCAATAGTCCCGGGCCTAACGCGCTTTCTGTCCAGAACATATGCTTCATAGCAAGAGAAAAAGGCGTCAAAAAAAAGCTTTTTCCCCCAAATCCTGGAAAGCATCCAGGCAAGGGGCATGAGAATATATCCTGTTTCTCCGACAATTATTGCGGAAAAATCTTTTTTAAGCCGCATCCACTTCAAAATTAACTTTAAGTAAACTGTGAAAATGTTAGTGTATTCAGTCCGGCACTCATATACTTCAATTCCGTTGCCGCGCAGACCCTTTTGAATAATACGGTTGCGCAGGTACAATGGGTCATATGTTCCGAAATAACACATTTTCATATAAACCTTTTTGTTGCAGAATATTTCAATTCTTCAATATTCCGTTCCGGATAGCGCCAGGATCTCTTCATATATGTTTTCTATAAGCCGGACATGATTATTAACCGAGAAAACGGAGACGGCTTTTTTTCGTCCATTCGAGGATAATACATTACTCAGCTGCGTGTCGGAAAGGATTCTTGAAATATCCCCGGAAAGCGATATAGGATCGGGTTTTGTAAGAATACCGTCAACATCGCTGATTATGGTTTCCGTATGTCCTCCCATGTTGGTCGCAATGACGGGCTTGCCGCATGCCATTCCTTCAATAGCAATCCTTCCGAAAGGTTCAGGGGTAATTGACGGGCAGACGATTGCGGAGCAAAGGTTCATCAGGGCGGGCACGTCATTCCTGTAACCGGTGAACACGGCATTTCCAGATATTCCAAGTTCCTTAGCGGTTCGGAGCAGTTCGTCTTTTTCTTTTCCCTCGCCGGTCAGAAGGAAACATACTTTATTATTCCTGGCGTGGACTATTTTTGCTGATTGCATAAAAAGTATGTGCCCTTTCCAGCTATCAAACCTTGAGAATACTCCGATTACCGGTGAATCCGCAGGTATTTTGAATTCGTTCCGGAGATACTCTGTTTCAATTCCCGGCTTGAATATTTCCGTATCTACGGCGTTATAAACCCTGGTGATTTTGACAAATTCATTTGTTTCAAAACGCCGGTTCTTGACAAACTCTGAATTGACGATGATTTTTGAGGCTATAGCCGCGATAACTCGGTCTTTCCATCCCGCAGACACATCAACTCTCACATGCCAGATGAAAGGTATTTTAAGGAGTTTGGATGATAGTGCGGAAATCAGCGTATATTTTGTGGCCGCCGAGTTGCAGTGGATAATATCAGGCCGGAGCTTCCTAATTGACCAGTAAAGTCTGAGTAAAGGCATTACCGAGACACTTAATCCGTTAGTAGTCAATAAATTCCTGAAAGCGCCGTCACGGGAAAGAAAAACATTTGAATCAAATCTATTCCTGTCCAATGCCTTTAAAATAGACAAAAGGCTGATCTGTCCCCCGCCCGGAGGGTCAAGCGGCTGGTCCAAAAACAGTATCACAGGTCTTTTGCCGCTCATATTAGTTTAAATGCTTCCCTTTTTGATTCTATACACAAGGATTGTAGGATAATACTTAAATTTCGATTCAAAAGAAATTTCCAATTTGCCGTTTTTTTCAAGCCAAGCATAGAATCTATTCTGAATCGGATAAAAGTCCTTATTTTTGAAGCGCTTGTAAACCTCACTGCTTAATATAATGTATTCCGGTCTGAATGAAAGCAGTGAATTCAATTCATACGCTTTTTCCTTTTCAAACACGTCGATATACTTCAAATTGTATCTTTTGACATTTTCCTGTTTTAAAATATATTCAGTCTTATTGCCGAATTTCGGGTTTTCTTTTCTAATTTTGGAAAGATTTATCCTCATCTGAGCTTCTGTCGGGATAAGCTCCGGCGTAATAGGTTCCCTGATTATCCTTGATCCTTCAGGAATATTAGCAAGTATCCATGTCTTGGCAATCGTTATGGTGGAATCTGTTGTCATTGATAGATCGCTTTTCAGGGAAACAAGAAGGGCCGGCAAGACTAAAATGAGAATAATGAATAATTCAAATAATTTCTTCTTAAATCTTCCTGTCACATAAAGGACGGCTATAGATGCAAGTACAAGCAAAAAGGGTATCAACGGCAGCGCAAAACGTTCCCCCATATTGTTTGTTTTTGCCAATATAAGCAGGGTTAAAACGGCGGGCGAATATAATATCAGTTCTTTTAGATTAATCCTGCGTAAGAAAAGCAATCCCGCGCCGGCAATAGAAAACAGCAGGGCCGGCAGCGTCATGCCTTCAAGGATAACCTTCGGGTAATACAAAATACTCAATTTCTCCGGTATTCCATACATGTATGACCACCCGAATTTGTCTGATTTATAAATTGCGATAATATCAGAGACAAACTTTTGAGTGTCAACTGCCATGAAAGGAGTAGTGAGAAACAATACAACAAATGAAACAGCAATCCCAAGCAAGAGCCTTGGAGACCATAGTTTTTTGAAACGAAACCCTTCGGAGCTAAAAATATGCGCGAGAAACAGCGGTGCATACAGAACAACCGCTGAATATTTCGTTCCGACGGCAAGTCCGATCAGAATGCCGGACATTACGTAGTTCTTAAGACTGCTGTCTTCATATGTTTTCATGATCCATATCATTGAAACAAGCAAAAAGAACAGCATCGGGATATCAACTTTGGCAAAATGTGATTCCTGTACCAGCAGCGGATTGACGGCAAACAACAGAATGGAAAGGTAGGCGGTCTTTTGATCGTAACAACGTTTAATTAAAGAGTACAGCGGCAAAATTGCCAGCGTGCCGAAAACCGCGGTTACAGATCTGGATAAGATATAAAAAGCCGAAGGATCCTTGAAAAATGATAACGCGAAGTCGCGCGAAGACGCGAAAAGGCCGAAAACCTTTCCAATTATAAAATACAATATGAAGACAGCAAAATTCAAATAGACCCACAACGATGGGTTGGCAAACCAGTGCGGGTTCAAATCGCCTGTTCCCATGCGCAATGCTCTTTCTGTAACGTTCGGCTCGTCAAATATAGGAAAATCCGGCATGCCGATACTTATTCCGATGAATCTTATAAAAGCGCCGAGTATGATAACCGAAAGGATAATATATTTAGCTTTCATATTTCTCTAAGATTTCTTCCTGCAAATCGCTATTAAAGACATCCCAAACGGGATTTTGACGGTTTTTTCAATAACCGATATAAAAGGTATTAATCTGTCAAAAAGTTTAATTTGAAAACTGCTCATCAATTTACTCTTCAGTATCCGGCTATTCACGAACCAGCCAGGAACGGACAGTATATTATGGTATTTGATGTTTTCGATGACATAACCGCGCTCTTGCAGTTTTTGTATTAACTCTTTTTTATCATACCTTCTGTGGTGGCATAATTTTTCGTCAAGGGAACCGTAAAGCGCTTTGAGGGACGGCACGATAAGTATCAGCCTGCCGTCTTCCGTCATCAGATTCCGGATATTATCCAGTACCCCTCCGTCATCTTCGATATGTTCAAGGACATTTATGCATAAAACGGTATCAATATTCAGCCGCTTTAGTTCTGTCGCCGGGGGGTGAGATGCATCCCAATTAAAAACATTTATTTTTGGATTCCCGACGAATCTGTGCCGGAGATAATCCAAATAGTTCTCATTAATATCAGTGAGCGCCACAAGGTTGTTTTTATCAACTGCAAGAAATTTAGAGATGTTGCCTATCCCGGAACCGATCTCGAGCACGCGTTTCCCCAGAAAAGGCTTAATAGTATCAAAAGCCCACTTGTTGTTGTTTTTCATCAATCTCATCCTGTAAAGCGTATCTTCGCCCACGTCGTAGGTCTCAAATTTGCAGCGCACCAGCCAGTAAAGCGACCTGAAGAAATCTTTCCAGGATATCTTTTTCCCTTCGTCAAAATCCCTGCCGTCGTAAGAAATGGGTACTTCATATACCCTCAATCTTCTTTTAAATATCTGCGCGGTCATCTCGGCTTCAATCCCGAAACCGTCCGCCCTGAGTTTAAGCTTGCGTAGCACGTTTATACCGAATGCCTTGTAACAGGTCATCATATCGCTTAAATTCGTATTGTAAAGAAAATTCGCGATGGTATTAAGGAAGATGTTGCCCAGGTAATGATAGAAATGAAAAACCCTTCTTGCACCGAGGAACCTGGTACCATAAACCACATCGGCCTTGCCTTCGATGATCTTCTGAAGCAGCTGAGGGTATTCATCGGGGTAATATTCAAGGTCGGCGTCCTGGATGATGACTATGTCGCCCGTGACATGCTCAAAGCCCCTGCGAATGGAAAAGCCCTTTCCCCTGTTTTTGTCGTTGAAGAATACTTTAATGTTCTTTTCACTTATCTTTTCAAGTATCTCCCTTGTGCCGTCAGTGGAATAATCATCAACTATTACTATTTCTTTTTCTAGGCGCACCGCCTGCACTTTTTTCAATATTTCCGTAAGCGTGTTAATTTCGTTATAGACCGGGATGACTACGGAGAGTTTCATTGATATAACCTCCAAATATGGAATTTCAACGGCTAAATTCTTTATAGACGTTTAAGGTATTTTGAGCGCATCGTTCCCAGGTAAATAGTTTCGCTCTTTCCAAACCATTTGCGATGAGATTCTGCCTATAACCGGTATCGTTCAATATTTTATATATGGATTCCGCGACTGCGTCGTGGTTGTCCGGGTTGTGGAGTACCGCGGCGTCGCCTGCGATCTCCGGAAGAGAAGAGGTATTGGAACAGACAACAGGCAGGCCGCATGCCATGGCTTCCAAGACAGGAAGCCCGAACCCTTCGTATAACGAGAGAAAAACGAAGACATCAGCACCGTTGTATAACCGCACCAAATCATCATCAGAGACATGGCCGGTAAAGACTATATTATCTTTAATCCCGAATGAATCTGCGAGTTTGGCAATCTCGCCGAAATCGCTGAAAATTGCGCCGGTTACCACAAGCTTATGGTTGGTTTTATACTTATCCTTGAAGATTTTAAATGTTCTGAGCAATGCGGGAAGATTTTTGTTTCCGCCAAGGCTCGTAGCCACGCAGAATAAGTACGGGCTGTCAATGCCGAGTTTGATCTTGCATTCGTCAATTGCGGTGCGGTCATTTATTTGCCGGAATATCCGGTTAATACCCAGGTGAACGGTTCGTACTTTATTTTCGGATACTTTTAACAAGTCAACGAGATCTTTTTTTGAATTCTCGGAATCGGTCAATATAATATTTGAGCGTTCAATCGCGTGTTTTGCCTTAGAAATAAAGTGTCTACGTATGTTTTCGGGTATTTGCTCTGTAAGGCGTATTCTTGTAAGGTCATGAATTGTTGTTATCAATTTGGATTTTTTAAGATTTGGAACGCGGGGCCCTGTCGCATGGAATACATCAGAATCCCCTATAAGACCATCTAAAGGTACAATGTTGAGCCCCATGTTATTCCAGATGAACTCAAGGACCCTCTGTGGAATCAGCATTGTCTTGAAAGAAGCATGGTAATCCTTGAATTGATCCCTAATTACATTTAATTGTTTCCTTCTTCCGCTTTCCCAGATATAGAAAAAGAGATTATAATCATTTTTGTCGTCAATTGTAAGCAGGTGTTCGGTAAGTTCGCGGACATATCTGGTAGCCCCGGACCAGGACTTAAATAATAATGAAGAGCAATCGAGTGTTATTTTCATGCTATTTTTTTGCCGTTATTAAAATGAGTCCGTTCGGGCGGTTTCTTTCGTCTAAACCTTGGTTTGTTGCGATTTCTTCCGGACAAGGCATCCAGCTATTGTCTGTTTTTTGGAAGTATTCGGTTTTAATAGATTTAAACGGCTTTAATAGTTCCTGAATTCCAAAGTTATCATAAATCCTAAATGACTTGTTTTCAAATTTCATTCCATAATGTGTTGTAAGCAGTAATGCGCCGCCTGGTTTA
This sequence comes from Elusimicrobiota bacterium, assembly GCA_043811535.1. GTDB lineage: Bacteria > Elusimicrobiota > Endomicrobiia > Endomicrobiales > JBDRNC01 > JBDRNC01. The sequence continues at coordinate 39,808 of JBDRNC010000008.1, read as the reverse complement.
AGAATGCGGAAGAATTCTTTCACGGCAATATGATCAGCAGAAGACACCGGGTCGCCGTAATAGCCAAGCCCGATGTGTTCAATGACTGAAATATTTATCAAGTAATCAAAAAAATCGCCGTCAAATGCGGTTTTACATATATCTGTTTTTATAAATGTAAAGTTTGGGTGCTTAAGCTGGTAGTCATTAAAGTCTGCTCCCCAGACTTTATGTCCTAAGGATGCAAGCTGTATCCCCACAGTGCTCCAATTGCATCCGGCATCGAGTATCTTGGAAGGCGGATTGCCGATGTTCTTGAATATGAACGGAAGCTCGACGAGTCGTGGCGACATATACGGCTTATAATCATAAAGCATATCCGCCAAAGCTTCGGGTGTATGGCGCATTAGTTTTTTGCCAAGTCCGAACGGCAGACAATTAAGTAAAAATGAGATGAATCTGTTCTTTGGTTCCATGAATATCTCAACACATGTGCCGATTCTGGGTTTCATTTCTCACTCCCTTGAAATGTGCGTTTAGGAATAAACAGCGAAACAAAAAAGGAATATTCGTTTTTTGAAAAAGTCTTAAGAAGCAATATTACGGCTGAATATGATGCGACGCCTATTATAAGAAGAGGAATAAGATTCATTCCCCTTAATAACAGGAGAATTATTGCCATGATGAGCGTGGCAATTATAGGTTTATACAGTGAATTACTGAAGGATATTTTTATTATTTTCCCTTTTACAACCATGAAACATGCGATACAAATAAAGAAATTAATTGCTACTCGCATTACGGACGCTCCGACATAGCTGTACATATAGATAAGCGGTATTCCGATGACAGCGGATAGGCAAACGGCAACAAGGTTGATTTTAGCTGCGGATTCCTGCTGATGCCCGCTTTGCAGCAATATAACCAGGAAAGAACCCAGAAAATGGAATAAGAATGCAATCAATAGAAAAGAAAATGATATTGCGGCAGGCGCAAATTGGTGCCCGTAGATAAATGTAATGATATGCCCGGAAAGGACTATTCCCCCGGCCGTAAGAGGAAAGAGGAGTATTAAAATGTACCAAAGTATCCTGTCGGCGTTTTTTTTGAATTCATCCAGGGATTCCTTGAAATACTTTGAAAATACAGGAAACGTGACCCTGGACATGTTCGCGATCAGAAGGACCAGCCCTGAATACAGCGCCAGTCCCGCGCCGTAATATCCGGTAGCCTCGGCGCCGTGAAGCCACCTGAGCAGGAGTATGTCGGCCTGAAGGAATACTATTCCCGAAAGGGATGCTACGAAGAAATGGTAGCTTTTCGTGAAGATGGACCAGTTGAATTCAACAGGCAGAAAGCTGTTCAAACGGACGAATTTATAGTTAAGATGAAAAAGCGAGATCGCGGCAATAATCAGGATAGTCACGGTATAAATCAAAACGGCGCTGTTAATTCCAAGAATCTTCAGGAAATACAGAACTGATATTAACGCGAGGACTAACGCGGCGTACAGGAACTCCCAGAAAGCGGAATAATTGACTTTCCCCCATGCCGTGTAAAAGCTGTCGGCGACGTTATAATATGATTTTCCGAAAGCGAAAAAGACCGAACAGAGAATGATTATTTTAGTTGGGATTGAAACGTGCACAAAAAACAAAGCAAGCGCGATAATTAATGCTGTGGCGCCTAAAAGCAGAGATTTCAGGATAAGCGTTTGCCTAAGCCATCTGGCGGAATCGCTTATATTTGCGGCCACCTCCCTTGTAATGTATTGAAGCATACCAAAGTCGCTTATTTTCAGGAAAATGGCGGAAAAAGTTATGAATAGCGTGATTTGCCCGAACGCTTCAGTCCCTAACTGGCGGGCGAGCAGCGCGGAAGTAATCAGTCCGATGAAGCGGTTGACCACCGAAGAGGCATTTGTGGCGAGAGTATTCCTGGCTATGCTTTTATGCGTGTGCATTCAAGGCCTCGGAAGGGGCGTCCTCTTTAGGGACCCCTACAACAAGCGCTGTCAGGAACCAGAACGGTTCCATAATCCTTACGATGATAAAGGTATTCACAGCTATTCCCTGAACCAGTAACCCGATCAGCGCCGTAATAAGCCCGAGTGCCAGCGTTTTATCGATCCGGGAAGACGCCGCATTCTTTAATGATTTGAAAGAGAACCAGAATATTTTTCCTATCACGTAGAAAAACGCGAGAAATCCCAATATGCCTATTTCCCCTATCAGAAGGGGATACTGCGTGTCCACAAGCCCTACACCGCTGACGCCGTGTCCGATAAACGGCTTTCTGACAAGCCATACATTAGCGGCTTTTTTCCAATTGTTGAAGCGCGCGGCCGCGGATTGTTCAACCTCCACATTATAAGCGCCCAGCTGGTATGACGACAATCTTCTGCCTTGAAAAGTGCCTTGTATCCTGCTTAGCATTGTCTCGTAGTAATTACTGGCAATCATGGGAAAGAATACTATGCCGGCTACGAGCATCGACGCGAGGATGAATTTCTTCTTGGGCGCTATGAATAAAACCGCAACCATCATGACCGCGAAAGAGGTATAACTTGCCCTGGACAGCGTGCGGATGAAGGGAGGCAGTATGGAGAGAAAGAAAATCAGGTACAGCCAGCCGCGTTTTTCGCTCATAATATAGAATGCGAGCACAACTCCCAGTATGATTAGAAAATATCCTCCCAGGGATGCCGCTTCTCCAGCTTTTCCCGCAAGAGTCCGCGAGATATCAAACGGGCCGTAAACGCGCAAGGTTTGCCCGAACAGCGAGTAGGCATATAGAGTCACTGCCGCGCTGGTTATCAACCCAGCGTAAAGGTAGCGCGGTATGTCATTACGGGAGGTGATAATGTTGGCAGTTATCCAGTAAAGAAGGAAGTATTCAAAATATTTCAGAACGTAAAACAGCGACTTAACGGCATTCAGGTTCCCGAATATTATGCCGTTGGTAGTGCTTATCGCGTAGATAACCAGTAATACCAGCAGGGGGCGGTCCAGTGGCGTTTTTACGAAACCTTTCCATTCCTTGTCCATGGCTATGTGTGCAAGCCAGGCAATGGCAATTACGATAATCAATATATCGTCTATCCGCACGACTATATCGCGCCCCGGGATTGACGCGAGTTTCAATTCGGGAGAGAGAAGCATTGAAAAGACCATCACTATAAGGCCCTGTCCGGGTTTCAGGAAAGTGATGATGCCTACTGTCAGCGAGACAATTATCCATGCGACTATCAGGGGCGCGGTGGTGATGTATTTGCCCGTGTAGAGTATGAGGATAGTTAATACAGGAACGAGTAATAGGTAGCGCCAATTCATAATGGCGGTTTTTTAGGTTCTTCCGGTGACGTGTAGTACTTGTAGTTGTGGTAATAACCGTAGTGAGGTTCCATCTCTATTGCCGTTATGTCGTTCAGTATGACTCCGAGGACAGGGACCTTGACGTTCAGCATTGTGTCTTTGGCGCGCTTCAGCGCCCCGCGCGCCATCCTTCCCACCTGATAGACGATTATCGTTCCGGTCGCTATCGTGCCGAGTATGAGTGAATCGGCAAAAAGCAGGACAGGCGGGCAGTCGAGAACGATGAGATCGTACTGTTCCTTCATCTCAAAGACAATTTTCTGCAGTTCCGGCGAATTAAACATGTCTATCGGGTTCGGAGGTATCGGGCCGGACGTGATGATGCCCAGGTTCTCTATTCCCGGATACTGGATTATGACTTCCGCAGAAAGCTCGCTCATAACAAAATCGGTCATGCCGCGGGTCACCTCGGTCCATCTTTTCATGCCTATTAGGCAGTCTGAAAATCCGGGATCCCTGGGTAAACCGAAAATCCTGTGTATGGTGGGCCTTCTGAGGTCGGCCTCAATCAGCAGGGTTTTAATTCCGCTCTGCGCGGCCGCGAGCGCGTAATTCGCGGCGGATATCGTTTTTCCCTCGCTGATGCCTGCGCTGACAAAAGCGAGAATATTCCCCTTTTCTTTAGGTAGGGCGAACTTCAGGTTTGTGCGCAAAGTATGATATGCCTCCACAAAAGGCGATTTTACGGTATGGTATACAATGAGTTTTGACCTCAGGTTGATGACTTTCTGCTCGGTTCGCCCGGCTGATTTTTCAAGAAGCGTCTTGAATTTCGCGTCGGGTTCAATGTGCGGGATGATTCCCAGAACGGGCAAACTCAGGAATTTTTCCACGTCTTCTATGGTGCCGATGGAAGTATCCATGTTTTCTATGAGCAGGGCCAGCACGAATCCAATAATGAACCCGAGCACTATTCCCACAAGGAGATTAACCATCTTGTTGGGCTTGACCGGCGCTCCGGGCACTATCGCGGGGGTCACGATAAACGCGGACTGGACCCTGTCGGCTTCGCTTATTTGGGCTTCCTTGTAGCGCTTAGCAAGAAGAACATAGAGCTCTTCGTTTATTCTTAGTTCTCGTGCAAGCCGCGCGTATTCGCGCTCTTCCGCGGGCATCGCCTGCATTTGAGTTTCCAGGTCTTTCATCTGTTGGTCCATCTTCTTCACTTCGGGATGCTGCTCGGTGTATTTCTTGAGAAGATCGGTTCTTCTTGTCTGCATGTCAAGAAGGCGAGTCGCGAGAAAATTACCCATACCTTTCGCGCCGGCCGATTCACCATAAGATCTCAGGTCGTTTTCCGCTTTCTTTAATTTTGTTTCTGCTTCCGTCAGCTGCTGTTCTACGAATATGCGCAATTCACGGGCTCTTCTGCTCCTGTCATCAATACCTTTTTCTATATAAACATTGGCAGTTGCGTTGGCGAGTTTGGCGGTTTCCGCAGGATTGGACGAGGCCGCGGAAATATTGATAAGATTCGTGTCGCCGACCCTTTCCGCGCTGATTTTCCCTTGTATCGCGGCTATTATCGGTTCTTTCTGTGTTTCGGTCATTTCGGAAGTGATAAGCCCGAGCTTGATGCCGGCGCGCTCCGCGACTAGCGCGCTTTTTATTATCTTTACTTCGGTATTGAGCGCCGTATAATAATCCCAGTCGGATTGGCCCGTTGAAATGCCCCTTATTTCCATCTGCGGCTCAACCTTGACCGTCGCGGTCGCTTGGTAAACCGGCGTCTGGAGTTTTGTGAAGACCATAACCGAGCCGACAATGGCTGAAAGCGTGAAAAGTATGGTCCAGCGCCTTTTCTTTACGATGCGCCAGTAGTCGTGCAGGTTCAGTTCATATTGAGCCATAGTTTAACTCCAAAAAATAAACCAATGCTAAATGGTTAAACGGCTTAATGGCTGAACTACTTTATCTAGATACGAGACGACCTACAATAGTTCAATTAAACCGAAGTACCCGTCAGGGCATACGAACAACGAGATACGGTCATGTTGTTATACTGCTCCGCGGATCGCGATTATCAGGACAATCAGGCTAAGCCATGGCAAAATGGTATTCAAGAACAAATTGCCCGAGGCCATGGCTTTCTTTGGAATATATACAGTATCGCCGCTCTGGATTTCGGTATCCTTTTCTTTCCCGTTAAGCACTTTTTTAAGGTCAACTTTAATCACTTTCCTGTCTTTCCCGCCTGCGTCTCTTATGACGTTGATTTTGGATATGTTCGCCGAATCCGTGAAGCCTCCCGAAAGCGACACAAGTTCCAGTATGCGCAGGTTTTCCCTGTAGTCGTAATAGCCCGGTTTGTTGACGTCGCCGAGAACCGCGACTTTTTTGGCTCCCTTGGGCACTTCAATGATGTCCCCCGGTTCAAGAGCGAAATCCTTGGAAAAATCCCCGGAACGGATGAGTTCGTCTACGTCCGCCTTGATTGTCTGCCTTTTTGTCGGGGGGCCCCTGTATATCTTGATATCGCTGCGGTTCGCGTTATCCGTGAATCCCCCGACCTGTGAGATGAAATCCATGAGGCGCATGTTTTCTTTGTAGCTGTACGCTCCCACGGAGCGGACCTCGCCCGTGATGAAGACCTGGCGCCTGCTGAACTGCTTCACCGTGACGGATACCTGCGGGTTTGATATGTATTTGCCCAGTTTCTGTATTAGAGTATCTTCAAGTTTTTTGGTGGTTTGTCCTTTCGCTTCTATCTGTCCTATCAGCGCCATCGTTATCGTTCCGTCTATCTGGACGACGGTCTCTCTTGAGAGTTCTTCGGCGGGGTAAACAAGTATTCCCAGAACGTCGCCGGTATCAATGGTGTAATTTACAGGAGCATTGCTTTTTGCCTGCGTGGAAGCAGTGATATCCGTTGATCCTGTCACGGCTGCCCCGGTAACAGGCGGCGCCGCGGCGAAAGCGGACTGTTCCTGCTTGCTCTTTTCAACGATTATGAGCCACTTGTCCTGCTCGTTCTTTATCTTATACGGTTTTTCTTCGCGGAACTCGGCCACTATGCGCACTATTTTCTCGGGGTCCTGCTGGAATTGTCCGGCCCTGACATTTGAAAACGCGCCGCTGTTGACCTGGATGTCCTTGTCTTTATCGCTGAGTTTTTCCTGCACGCCGTAGAGGTCAAGTATCAGTTTCGGCTTGACAGCCGGGTCGGGATCGCGCATGATGAAATAATTGGTGCGCTGTACGCCGCCGGCAGTTATGGCGATCCTTGAATCCATACCGGTATCTTCCGCGGAAATGCCCGAAACAATGCCTGCCGCGGTTTCGTCCGGATCTTTCTTCGCGAGTTCCAGCTTGGCTATTTCTTTTTTCAGGGGCGCCAGGTCTATTTTGGTGCCTTTGTATTTATCTTCTATCTTAAGCAGTATGTAATAGCGGTCGTTAGCGTCAAGCTTCTGTTCATTTGACGTTTTGCGGTAGTAAGTGAGGTCGTTATCAAGCGTTTTTTTGGACAGCGCGGCGATTGCCGGTGACACGGTTAAAAACGCGAATGCAAGCGTGAGAATCAGGGTGAATAGGGTTGTTTTTTTGTTCATTGGCTATTTAGGCTCGATTTTCAAGTATGAATTCGTAAATCCGCGCCCGGCGTTGCAGACCTTTGTGTTATTGGGGTCCTTCAACGGCCTGCCGTCGGCGACAAAGTTATACGCGTATTCGCCGGGGGGCAGAGAAAGATTTATCTTCCACGTGTGGTTTTCGCCTTTAACCAGCGCCTGCGGTATCCAGTTGTTGAAACTGCCTATTATGGCGACTTTTTTTACTTTTGAATTCCTGAACGTGAACCCGATATTCCGCAGTTTCACTTCCCCCTGCTTCTTCGCGACCGAAGTATTTGCGGGTTTGCCTGCCTGAGGAACGGCGTCTTTCACGGTGGAACCCGTTGTTTGGAACAGCGGCTGCAGCTCGTAGCTTGTCAGGGACTTGTAGCGCAGGGCAATCAACCCTATCGCGAAAGCGATTACGATTACATCAAGGATTATAAGTGAAACCAGGTTCTTTTGGTTCATTTTTCTTCAGGACTGCTGCCGTCAGTCAGCACAATGAGCAGTTTATGGATGCCTTCTATTTTCGCTTCCAGCTTGGACAGCGTGTCGCCTGATACCTGCCCCTTGTCCGATGCCAGGAGCTCAAGCCGTTTTTCTATGCGCAGTATGAATTTTTCCATTTCGGCGGTGTTTGTCATGGCTGGTATTGTCTGGTCGCGCGCGATCTTCTGGTTCAAACCCTTTTCTATGTTGGATAGCCTCCTGCCCAGTTCGGAGAGCTGGTTGGATACCTCATTCATCCGCGCTTCAAACAATACGTAGGGGTCGGATTCCCGGGGTTGCGAAGGATTTTCCCCGTAGGCGCTGCCGGGGGAACCTGGCGGCTCTTGTTGCCGGTGCGTTCCATGTAAATTTCTTTTTGAAAGTCCGAAGTATTCTGCTATCGCCCAGGCGAGAATTACTACAGCGGCCACCAGAACGAAGGTGGTTATTATGAGGATGGGGTCTTGCGTTAAAATTTTAAGAAATTTTAACATTTTCTATCAAAATTATATATGAAAAAAATTGAATAGTCAAGAAAAAAAATGTAAAATTACATTGAAATGAGCATTAAAATTGAGAATTTGTCCAAGACGTTCAGAATACCCCCCCTGTCAAGGGACGTTTTCAGGGATATCAGCCTCAATTTGGAAAAAGGCGAGGTATTCGCGCTCACCGGCCCGAACGGCTCAGGCAAAACCACCTTATTGAAAATACTGGCCACATTAGTACTGCCGACGCGCGGAACCGCAAGCGTGTGCGGGCATAGCATTCTTGAAGAACCCGGGATGGCAAGACGCGCGCTGGGGCTTATTTATGACACCGAGCGCGGTTTCTATCAGACGCTTACGCTCATGGAAAACCTTGTGTTTTACGCCAGGCTTTTCGGCCTGAGCGGTTCCGAACTTCGCGCTCGCGCGGACAAGTTTATTGAGCTGTTCCGGCTGAAAGAATGGGAGGATACGCCCTTGTCAAAATGCTCGTCCGGCATAAAGCAAAGGGCCGCTGTCGCGAGAGCGCTGATATTGGAACCCCGGGTTTTGCTGATAGATGAGATCTCTAAAAGTTTAGACGCGGAATCTCAGAAAACGCTTCAGGATTACGTAAAGGAATATGTGAAGAAAAACAGCGTGACATGCATTATTGTGACGCACGATATGGAAGAGGCAAAACTTCTCGCTGACAGAACCGGCCGGCTCGAGAACGGCAGTTTGATATAATGAAAGTTCAAACAGTTCAAACCGTTTAAGCCGTTCATTTTTCTCCTTCCTCTTTGATGTGTAAAAGGATTATTGAGTGAAACTCATTCAGGCATTTTTGTTCAGGGATATCGCGATAGAGAAAAAATACAGGTTTGACTACCTGTTAAGGCTGGCAAACGCCGGATTCCAGCTTCTTATATTCTATTTTATCGGCAGGATGATAGTCACTTACGACTATTTTTCGTTCGTGCTGGTGGGCATAGTGTTCAGCCGGTTTTTTCAGTTCTGGTTGGGTGTTTTTGCCGAAAATATCCGCATGGAGCAATACTGGGGAACGGCCGAAATCCTGTTTCTTTCGCCCTCGAACCCGCTGGCGACGGTAATTTCATCCACCGCCGGAAAATTCATTCTTTTGCTGGCGGAACTCGCGGTAATTATTCTTGGAGGAAAATACATTCTGGGGGCTAACCTGCCGCTCCACCACATGATGCTTTTTGCGCCGTATCTTATTTTTTGCTGCATGGTTTTTGCCGGGCTGGGTTTAATATCGGCGGCGTTCATTGTTTTTTATAAGCGCGGCGACCCGGTGAACATGTTTGTTTCGGTTATTCTTGATTTGCTTAGCGGGGTTTATTTCCCCTTGACGGTATTTTCCGCGCAGGTTCAGGCGTTTGCAAAGTATCTTCCCACGACGCGCATGCTGAACGATTGGCGCCAGATCCTGTCTGCCGGAAAATTCCCCGGTTTTGAGGCGGTAATAATTCAGGCGCTATGGGGTATGTTTTTTCTGGTTGCCGGAATTGTGTGTTTCAACACAGCGTACAGGAAGGCGAGAGTCAAGGGCGAGTTAGGAAGTTATTAGACAAATTGCTGATTGATAATTGTTAATTGTTGAACGTCAAGGCGCGGAAAATTGACCTTCGGGCAAAACAGAATAGTTTTCCGGCAAGCAGAAAGGGGCGCAGGAATCTGAAAAAGAGAACGGCCGGCCCGCTTTTGGCGCGGTACCTTGAAGCTAGAAATTCCCTTGGCGGAAACAGGGAAGAGAACAGATAACCGATTTTCATTCCCGGCCTCAGCGACAAAAACCTGAGTACGTGGCCTTTCAGAGGAAGCGACGAATTGATGATGCCGGAATAGAACCCTTTTCCGCCTTTCAGGTAGGTCCTGCAGATTTTTTCCAGGCCGTATTCTTTCAATTTCCCTTCAAATATCTCGGTTTCACGTAATTTCCACTTCTTCCCGATAAGTTCGAGGTCGGTTAGCCACTTGTCTTCCTTTTGCCCGTGATGGGCCGCGGCGTGGGTGAGCACGTGGATATAAAACTCATCGGGCGGAAGATGAAAGACATTCCCGGACAACGCGTAATCCGCGCTGGCTTTCCATAATTCTGCGTTTTCATCCCTGTCCAGATACCATAACCCGTCGATTATATCCACGTAAGCTTGCCCGCCTTCTCTGATGAAAGACCACGGGTCGTCCGGCGCGGGTTTGTAGCCCAGCCCGGATAATATTCCCCTTGCCTTTCCCATGTCCTGCGGCCGAAACATCAGGTCGATGTCCTGCATGACGCGCCCGTTCATGTATTCCGGCATGGCCTCTATTAGCGCGATTCCCTTAAGCAGGATTACAGGAAGGTTTTCTTCGGAGAGTTTTTTCGCGATTTCACCGAATTGCCCGTGGATGAGGATATTTCTTGCGAGAATGCTTTTTTCCATAATTGTAGGAAGGGACTTAAGTCCCTTAACCAAATTAATTGTATGAATCATAAAATAGATTGCGGCACTTAAGTGCCGCCTACGTACACGCTATTCGCTAACTATTGCGAAGTCCTGCAGTTCGTTGAGTTGCAGCCCGTATGTAATGGAGTTTTCGTCTTCGGATATTTTTTCAAGGACTATATTCTTTCCATCCCGCGTCCTTGCCGACGGGTTAACGGCGGATTTGAGCAGGCGCAGCTTGATGTCCGCTTTCTGGATGGGCGCGGGCGAGTTTGTCCTGAAAGCGAAGTTTTTGTATGTCTTTTCCCCGGGCGCTCCGGGTTTTTCTCCGATATCTATCTCTAGGTCCTGCGCCGATCTCGCGCGCAGTACGGCGTCAACGCTCTTTATGTCGCCTCCGGATGAGACCGCGTTGATAATGAATAGGGAAGAACGGTTGTTCGCCGTTTTGACGCCTGAATTTATCTGTGTTTTAAAAACCGTGTAATCCTTCAATTTGTCAACGGCAGGCTGCGGTTCGATTACAGGCGGAGGCGGCGCTGGCTCGGTTTTCCGCGTCTGTTTCTTTTTTTCCGCGGCGGGCTCTTTCCGCGTCTGGCCGAAGTATTCCGATTCAAAATTGCCGAACTCCACTCCTATGGAAATGCGGTGCGAATTGCCCAGCACGCCGTAAGGCAGGAACGCGTAATCGAATTTAAGACGCGAATTCGTGAGCGGAAAAATAAAACCGACCCCGGCAGACAGCCCGGACAAGTCGCCGAGTTCAAGCCCGTTCAGGCGGTACTTATAGCCGGCTCTCACGGCCATAAACCTGAGGATGCTGTATTCCATCCCGGCGGAAGTGAAAAGGTAATTGTCGTTCGGCTGGTTGAAGTCCAGCGTCGTCATGAGCCGTTCATTCCACCTGTAGGCCGCTCCGAGCTTGATATTAAGCGGAAGGTCGTACCCGGTATTGATGAATTTAATGGGCGTGCCGATATGCTGGATCACAAATCCCGCGGAAAGGGGCGCGCTTTCAAACTGGTGCAGAATGCCGAGGTCTAACGCCGCGCCGTAGGCGCTTTCGGTGTCTATCGTCTGCCTGATAACTTTGAAGCTCGCGCCGGTGAACGTGTTTTTCCTGTATTTCCTTCCGTAAGAGACCTGCGCGGCCATATCGTACGCGGTGAAGTATCCTTCCACGGGAGAGATAGGCTCGTACGGGTCGGATTCGTTAAGTCCCCCGCGCTTTTCTATATCCTTGGGCATGTAAAGGCCGAAAATCGCGATGCCGAGCATGCCGTTCCATTTCGGGAAACAATACGCCGCGAAATCATGGCGGATATTCTCGAATACTTCGTTATGCGTGAGGTGGAGTTCCGGATTCTTCAGCCGCCCGAGGCCGGCCGGATTCCAGTACATCGCGGTCACGTCGTCGGCAAGGCCCGCGAAAGTGCCGCCCATCGCGTTCGGCCGGCTTCCGACTCCCAGTTTAAGGAACGTGGCGGAAGTAGTGCCGGCTTTGGGATGAATGGTGACGCCGAAGGCGTCAGATGGAAGAAGGAAGATGGAAGAAGGAAGAAATAGTAACAGCAAGATGGAAGAATGAAGATGGAAGAAGGAAAAAAAACCGCTAGCAGGACTGAAATGACCACAAAATTTCCATTTAATAAACAGAATGATTTGTTTTAGTAAATTCATATTGGTCTCCGTTGTACCAATTGCTAATGGCTAATTGCAAATTGCTGCCGTTAATGAATTATCGCCAGTTTTTTCTTGAATGATTTTGACGCGCTCGGCGTTTTCGCTTCAACCCTGTAAACATACACTCCGCTCGCGATGGAACCGATATTCCACTCGAGTTCCGAAACTATTCCCGCCGGGCATGAATTTTTTTCAAGATGCGTTATCAATTCGCCCGCGACGTTGTACACGTCTATTATGACGTCGGCCTTTGAGCCGAGATAGAACTTGAAATAGAGTTTATCCCCTTTCGCGGGATTCGGGTACGTATATGTGTTGTCTTCCGTCAGCAGTTCCTCAAGCCCGGGAGAATATTCCATTATCCTGTAAAGCGAGAAATGCGGCACGCTAGCCCAGACCCGGCCGTCTTCTGAGCCCGGGTCCGAGGAGTTTACTATGCGCCATTGTTTTTTGGCGTCGTCCCACCAGTATATCCTGAGATTCTCCTTGTTCATGCCGGAGATATCCTGGAGCATGTATGGTATTTTCAGCATGACATTCTTCAAAAACACCGCGTCGGCGGGGGTTATGCCGAACTCCCTTACGATATTGGTATCCTTGGAATTGCCGGGCTTGCCGGTGTTCGGCGGATCCGGCGGGATGCGGATGCCTATCCAGACCTTTGACGTAAACGTGTTCGGCTCAATGACAACCTCGGTGACGGTTCCGGCGTAATTGAAAGTAACAGTCCCTCCGGTTTCGGGCTGGATCTCAACGCCGTCGACAATGGAAAATCCGCCCGCCGGGCCGGAGTAGGAGGACTCGCTGTGCGCGTCCACAGATTTAACGGAGAAATAATACGTTGTCTGGGCCGGACACGCGGAGTCCATGTAACTCGTCGCCGGAGCAGAAACTTGGGCCAGGTAGGCATATCCCCCCTCGAATGTGCTTTTATATATCCTGTAAGCGGCCACGTCATTGTCGCCCGCGCCGTCGTCGGCGGATCTGTTCCATGAAAGAGTCAGCGAGCCGCCTCCGTCGAATGGAGTGTCTTCCGCCTTAAGGTTTGACGGCGCCATCGGAGGATTGTCAACGGTAACCCGGTTTATCGCCCTGTTCGCATCAGTTCCGTTCACGGTCAGTTTAAGCGAATAGGTCCCGTCCGCGAGTCCCGCAGCGTTCCAGTCGCCCAGTAATCCGTCCTCCACTTCTACCGAACCGGTAGATATCTCTATCCACTGCGAAGGGCTGGCGCCCGCGCCGTATTCAAGTTTAAAGCCGGTGAATGACGGGTTCGCGACGGTGCCGGTTATCTGGGATTGTTTCACGACAATCTCCGTGTTGTCAGGAGAGGCTATTGAAGTTATCTTATCCGCTTTGAATCCGTAGAACTGTCCGTCATAGGTGCCCACGAAAACCATCCCGTTGGATACCGCGGGAGAACTCACTATTCCTGAAGAGACGCTTCCCTGGTAAGAAAGATAATAGCCCACCGGCGCTTCTTGGTACGCTTTGGTATTATTGTTGAAAAACCATCCATCGCTGGTTCTGAGGCAATAAAGGTTCCCGTCGCCCGATCCGATATAGACAACTCCGTCTGCTATCGCGGGAGAAGATACCACGCCGACAGGATGAGGTACGCCTATCCGCTTGCTCCATAACGGCTGGACGGGCTGGCCCGGGGACGGATTCGTCAGCGGGAAAGCAAATATCGCGAGCGCGGTGCCCGAACTGCTGGCGACGAAGACTTTATCTTCGCTGAGGCTGACCGAAGATACCGCAGCTCTTTTATTATTAAGGTCAACTGACTGCCATATTACGTCGCCGTCATTGTTAGGGTCAAGGCAGAACAGTTTTCTTTCGTCTTCCCCGGAGACCGCGTAAACGGCGGTGGCGCCCGCCACAAGCGTTGAATAGTATATGCCGCCTTCCGTCTGCCTGCTCCACTTTATCTTTTTTGCCGCGAGGTCAAAACAATGGAATTGCCCGTCGTTCGTGCCGAAAAACATGAGGTTATTTTTTACCGATGGAGAAGAGAAGCCGAACTGGCTTATCGAATACCCGTTAAGTATCTGCCCGCTTTTCGCGTCCACTTCATAAAGCTTCTTCTCCGGGCTTCCGCTCAGGAAATAGAGCTTTCCGCCGTAAAGCACCGGCGATGAAGAATCTATCGAGCCCGTGTATGTCTGCCACCTGATATCTCCGGTCAGCCTGTCGAACGCGTAAAGATTCTTGTCAGTGCTGGGTACGTAAACCGTATCGGTTGAAACGCAGGGTGTGGCGTCAACCCAGTCGTCTGTCCCGTACTGCCAGACCTGCTCCCCTGTCGCGGTGTCAAGCGCCCAGACGGAACCGTCTCTCGCGCCGAAATATACGATTCCCTTATATACCACCGGGGAAGAAACGATGTTGCCCGACACCCTGAAAGCGGATGAAGCGGTTTCGCGGTACATGAAACTCCACGGGGATTCCAGCCCGTCCTCACCCCCCGGTTCGGCCTGTTCTATCAGCATGCCTGAACGGTCGGCCGAGGCGCGGAAAACCGGCCAGGAGGCAGCATATAAGTTGGAAGACGGAAGATGGAAGACGGAAGTAAGCAGGAAGAAAAACAGAAGGAAGACGGAAGAAGGAAGAAGGAAGTAAAGAAAAAAAATCCTTCTAAAGATTAAAAAAGTTGTTTTTAGTGAATTCATAGTATTCTCTCCGTTGTTTGCTTCCGTCTTCAAACTTCCATCTTCCGTCTTGATTACTTATATATTTCCACGCAGTAGACCTTGCCGTCGTTTGAGGAGAAGTACACCCTCTCGTCGCCGGACGGGAAATTATGCCCGTTGAAGTCGGGATCATCGTAAACCGCGGCCCCGCGGATCTCCCCGCCGGTCGCTATCGGGAAGCCCTGCATCATGCTGCCGTCCTGGGCGTTGAGCCCGTAGAAGTAGCCGTCGTCAGAGCCGCAGAAGACCATCGTGCTTATTGCCAGAGGCATGAACTTTACGGGCCCTCCGGTCTGGAACGTCCAGTAGATTCCGCCGCTTGAGAAGTCAACCTTGTAGATTTTACCGTTGTCAGCCCCGAAATACATGCCGCGGTTTCCGTCATAGAAAGGAGATCCCCTGACCGGCGTGCTTACATTCACGTCATTCCAATTCTCGGGCTTTCCCGTCAGGTTGCTCGGATTGCGCGCCCTGAACGCGCCGGAATCGTCCCCGAAATAGATATCAAGTGTGTTGCGCGCGGGATTGACGAAGCCGTCTATAATGAGGGCTGAGACTCCTATAGATGTCGCTGTCGTGGATGAGACGGACAGCGTTCCATCCGTGCTTCCGAGCCTGTATAGCGTTCCGGCTTTAGTTCCGAAGAATACACCGTTGACGCCGGCGAGTTCATCCACAACCGGAGTCCCTACCAGCGCGCCGTCAAGAAACAGATTGGTTTTCCATTCTGCGGCGTCATCGCCGGTGGTTGTGATCTTATGCAGTCGCCCGTCCTGGGTGCCTACCATGTAGTGGGCGCCCGAGGTGTCCCTTCCTATGTCCGTAGTTACGGGCGACAGGAAATCTTTAGGCGGGCTCCAAATCTGCGAGTAAGAATTGCCGTCGTCCTGCAATTTGTACATTATGCCGGATTCGGTGACTACGAACAGATACGGCAGATACGGAGCAAAGCTTTCGACGTTCTCAAACTGGTTGACGATCGGCGCGCCCGCGTTGAACGTCCATTTTACGTTGCCGAAGGTGTCCAGCGCGTGCAGCGTGCCGTCAGATGTCCCTGAGAATGTCGTGTTAGCGTTGTAATCGGAGTCATAGCTAAGTACTATGGATCCTCTTAGTTCAGTCCCGGGTGAGGCGATAGTCACGGGATAATTGGTATCGGGTGGTTTAACCACCGGCGCGACTATTACGGGAGTGGACGTCAATATATCCGCTCCCGGCAGGGCCGGCTGGTCGATATTTGACACACTGTCTCTCCATACGGTTGAGGTGCCGAGGGTTATTTTAAATTTAAAGCTGTTCGGGTTCTGAGCGTTTGCCGTGTCAGTGAGTTTGACTGAGACGAAGTATGTCCGCGTGCTGTTCGCGACAACCTGTGTTATATCGGAATCGGGATTCTCCGCGGGGATCTGCTGGCTTCCCCCCGCGAGGTTGATATCCGCGTTCAATATCTGTCCGAAGAGATCGGTATCTATATCGGACTGATACGAACCCTGCGTTCCGAGCGTCAGGTGGTCGGCGACGACGCTTATGCTGTTGAACAGCAGTTTCGCCTCGTTGGAGACCATCGTCTGGCCGTCGGGTTTTATGAAAGTTACTGTCACCGTGCTTAGTTCTATGGAAGAGCCTTCGGACGGATAGTTATTATATATATTCAACCTGGCGAGCCCGGCGTCCGCGCTGTTAGTGATGTACGGCGGGACTATGGATTCCGCGTTCATTGAATGATAGGAGGCGTCGTAGGTTACGGACGCGAGCGCGGTCGGAGGCGCGGCCTCGGAACCGGTATCGGACATTAAGATAATTTTGTAAATTGCGCCGTCCTTGAGCTTGTTGCTGTCCTGGTCCGCGAAATCAACGCCTATCTGGACGGTTGACTGCGTCGCGGAGAAATCGGAAACGTTATAGCCGATGTCTTTCAATCTGTATATGTGCGGCGATTTTTGGTCCGTGCTTCCGTCGATGCGTATGAACCATAGAGTGTTATTTCTTCCCGCCGCGGAATCGGCGCCGAGCTTCAGGTCTATCTTGAACCTTCTGGGTATCGTGGAAGACGCCGACGGATAGTAAAGATTGTTTGAGGCGGCGAACGTATCGTTTTTATTCCTGAACCCGTATGAACTCTGCGTAAGTATGGAGAAATCCGTAACGTTATTGCCCGTATCCAGAATTTCATCCTGATTGCGTCCGATCGTCTGTCCGGAAGCCGCGGCGCCGGAAGCAGGCAGGTCAAACGCGACCTGAACGTTCTTGTAATTGTAATAGGTCAGGTTCTGCGCGGTTCTCCACGTGACGCGGTCCACGACCCGTCCGAAATTATCCTCAAGGGCGGCGAAGTCCGAATCAGGAACAAGCCCGCTTGTCCCGAAAGCGTCCGTCCATGTTGTACTCGTTACATCAA
Source organism: Elusimicrobiota bacterium (assembly GCA_043811535.1). Lineage (GTDB taxonomy): Bacteria > Elusimicrobiota > Endomicrobiia > Endomicrobiales > JBDRNC01 > JBDRNC01. The sequence continues at coordinate 22,718 of JBDRNC010000008.1, read as the reverse complement.
CGGAATTATAGTCCATTACGGTGAACGATTTTGGGTATATCACGCGCGTGAACCTGAACGGCACGCCCTGTATTGACCGCAGCGTCCATCCGCTCAGAGTCAGCGTGCTTTCGGAGGTGTTGTAAAGCTCGATGAACTGCTGGCCTGACGCGTAATCAACTTCGCTTATCTTTACGGTTGAAGAGCTTAGCGGCACCCTGTTCAGCGTTCCCGTTGACGGAGTCGGGTCGGGCTCAAAGAAATCAAAGGACCCGTCAAGGATGCGCGCGTAGCTCTTGCTTGACGGAAGCGACGGCCACTGGACGGTATCAACTGTGCGGCTCTGGGCATCTTTCAATTTTACGTGCCCGCTGCCGAGGTCAAGGTCTCCAATCAGTTTTAATCCTCCCGCGGTGATGGAACTTTCGGCAACGCCCGTCCATACAGGGCTTTCGCCCTGCGGGTTGTCAATCGTGCCCAGGTTATACACGAGCGTCCACCCGCTGAGCGACTCGCTGCTCTGCATGTTTGAATAGAGCTCTATCCAGTCGGAACCGCTTGAACCCGAAGCGTATACTTCGTTGATATAGATGTTTTGCGAGCGCGGCAGGGAGCTGGCGTAATTGGATACGGCGGAATTATTGTTCGCTTTATCTTTTGTGCGTATGGCGAAATAGTAAGTCGTGCCTACCGTAAGGCCGGTCACGGTTATGGATTCCTGATCTCCGGGCGAAGCGGACGGTTTTATCTGCGTCCATGTGGAGGCACCGTTGAACAGCGCGAGCGTAGATATGGGATATGTCGCGTATTTGACTGTGTACAGGCACAAAGAGTTATCCGACGCAGTACCGTCGTCGCCGGGGGCGTCCCATGTCAGGTCGATCGTTCCGCGGTACGGGCCCGATGACGCGGACAGTGTGTTAATATCCGCGGGCGGCTGGGTGTCCTTGAATATCTTGAAGGCGTCAACTTTTGTCGTTGTCGTTCCGGCGATATCCCAGGCGCGGACGCTTACGTAATTCGTGTTGTGCGCCAACAGGTCAAAATTCAGGTTCAATCCGTTGAACGAAGCGGCATTATAGGCCGGTCCGGCAACGCTTGTCCAGCCGATTACCTGCGTTCCCGTCTTCAGCTCGGAACTTGAATAAACGCAGTACTGGACCACATCCAGCTTGGACAGGTCTGCCTGGTCGTCGAAGTTGACGCTGTATGTCCTGTTCGCGTTCGTCCACGTGTAGTCTCCTCCCGCCTCGCCGTTGGATATTTGCGGCGGCTCGGTGTCTTTCCAGACATAGAACGTGTTATAACTGACCGCGCTCTGATTTCCGACCCCGTCGAAGACTCTGACTGAGATGTAATTATTGGGTCCTCTCTGGAGTTTCTGCCAGGTTGTGTCTATGAAGGCCCAGTCCGTTGTCCAGTTATTCGTGTTCATCGCGGATATGTCGGGGGAGCCGTCGGGGAAGTCCTTCAGCCACGTGCCGCTGGGGTACGCGGCTGTCCTGACAGCCGTCTGGACATAAGAGAGTTTTGAACCGCCCGAATCGTCAAAAGCGACTTTATACTTGCCGCTCGCGTTTCTCCATGTATCATCTCCCGTCTGGCTCGATGTTATGTTGGGAGCCGAATTATCGTGCATGTCCAGCGCTATCCTGGCAGGCTGGTAAGGATGATTTGTCCCGGTTGTCCATTGAGACACGCGCGCGCTGTGCGATTCGCCGCCGGACATGGCCTGTCCCGTCCAGATGCGTGTGCGCAGGTTCCCGTTTATATCTATGCCCATTGCAAGGATCTTGTTCGTGTTCGGGTCGGGATAAAGCTCCGTGAAAGTAAGATCGTCGGACCATGTATAAGTCGTATCGTTGGCCACGGCGGGCCAGTTGGAGCCTGTCCATCTGGACCAGCTCAGGTAAAGCGCGTTGGCCGTGCCGACGCCAGCGGCAAGACACGCGCCCGTGTCTTTTTCCCACGCTATATCGGCCGTGCGCGCGGCGTTCGATTCGTTCGTGTTCGCTCCGAGTTGCGTCACGGCGGCCCATGTCCCGTTCCATACAGATACCTGCCAGCGCGGAGTCGTGCTGATGCTGCTCATCGCGATTTTGTCGGATATCGGGTCGCTTGCCATCGAGATCCAGTTGGATGCCGCGTTTATGACGGGGCCGTTGACGCCGGTAGGCAAAGCGGAGGTTGTGAGCCATCCTGCCGAGGACGTCCAGATATCGAACCTTGTGTAAGGCGTTACGGCGCCCTGTCCCCAGAAGACGATCGCGCGCCCGGACAACTGCTCCCAGGCCACGTCAAAGCATTCTTTGGTCGCGATCGAGGCGGTCTGCGTTAGCGTGCGCGTGCTGGTATTTATCCATGTATTGCTGTCGCCGTCCCACACTCCCGCGAATATATCCGAATTTGAATCAAGCGCGGCCACTAATATTCTGTTGGAGCCGTTTTGCGGCTTTGCTTTTATCCAGTAAACATTCCCGGTGAGCATCCCCAGCGGCAGAGCGCTCGTTTTCACGAATTCCGACGAGGTGGAACTCCATACTTTATATGCCGCCGTACCGGTTGCTCCGTCGCAGTAAATGATGAGAGCTTTTCCGGAATTCTGCTCGTAAGCGATGTCAAAACCGCGGTATGAACTGAACATGTTTCCCTGATTAGTGTTTATCCTGCCGAGATCGGTCCATCCTGGCGCCAGGCCGTCCCATTTCTGCAGGTACAGGTCTCCGTCGGGCTCAGCGGTCCCGTCGTATGTCAGGACGCCGAGCAGCTTCTGGTTCTTGACGACGTTGCAGGATTTCAATCTAAGGTAACGGGTATTCGCGGAAGCCGCGAGCGCCGGAGTTGCGGAATTCCACGCGGAACCTGTCCATCCCTGGTATTTCGGCGTGCCGTCGCCGTAATCAACAAAACTCAGCATCCCCGCGGCCGGCCCCGACGGTGCCGCCTTGCACGGAACGGTGTTTGATATGAGCGAATAATTGCCCGCCGCGTCGTTCGTCTTCATCGCGATGTAATATGTCGCGCTCGGCGTCAGGCCCTGAAGCAATTTTTCTTCCGCGGTTCCCGGAACGGCCGGAGAATATGTCCAGAAATACGTCGCCGCGTCCCTGAATTGCGCCTCGGTAGTTATCAGATTCGTGGAATACTTTATGACATAACCGGCGGCCGAAACGCCGGTGTAAGCGTTATCGGCCGGAGCGGTCCATGACAGCTTGATTTCGCCCGGTAAGTCTCCCGTGAGAGCGGACAGCGTGGTTATCTGTCCGGGCGGTATCCTCGTTGCCCAGGCCGGAGCGCTTGAAAGAGCGGCTGAATAATTTCCCGCCTTATCGGATGAGAGCACTCCTACATAATAAGTTGTCCCTTCGGTAAGGCCGGTCACGGTGCGGTATTCCGTCGTGCCCGGCGTTAAAGGCGTCCATGCCTGGTAGAAAGTGGCGTTATGCGCAAGGAAGTCCGATATGCCCGTGAAATTGCTTTCCCTGTGCTTGACGAGATAATTCTTCATGCGCCTGCCGGCGGGATCCGTCAGGTTGTCGTCAATCGGCGCGGTCCATGTGATTTTAATATCGCCGGCATTCGTGTCCTGCGCCGCCGAGAGATTCGTTACGGAAGCCGGCGGGACGGTGTCTTTGAAGACTTTGAAGACGTCTATGCAGTCGGTAGTGTTGCCGAGTTTGTCTTCTATCCTGAGTGAAATGTAATTCGTTCCGGGCGCCAGCATGGCGAACTGCAGCGGCCAGTTATCCGTGTAGAGCGCTAAAGCAGGGTTGCTGTCTATGATCGTAGTCCACGCGATGGACTGGCTTACCGATTTTCCCGCGCCCGTATACGCCGTGTAAGAAGCCACTTTTACGCCGATCGTGTCGTCGGCAAAATCAACGTTGCGCTCTTTCATGGAATTCGTCCAGTCAGGGACTTGAGGCTCATAGTTCGTGATTCTAGGCGCCGTCGTGTCTACGGTTATGGAGAATATCGATGATATCGCGGAATTATTCAATGCCCTGTCCATGGCATAGACAGCCCAGTACTGGACACCAGTTGACAGTTGACGGTTGACGGTTGACGGCACCACAAATTCCGACGACTTCCACACGGAGAAGCCGGAGGCCGTGGACAGGTAGAACGAGTAGCCGTTGATGCCCGCGGGTTCGTCGGAAACGTCGGCCCAGTCAAACGGAATCGTCAGCTGGTTGGTCGTATAGCCGTTCCCGGGGCTCGACAGCGCCGGCGCCGAAGGAGCGGTCGTGTCCGCCAGAATAGTGTATTTTGCAGTCGAAGTTGTATAATTCAGGGCGTTGTCCGTGACGTTGACGCGCCAGGTGTAGGACGATTGAATCAACGCGGCCGAGGCCGTGATTTTAGCCGTAGCCGAGCTGTAATTTATTTTGCTGAAATCGGACGCTGTTGATATCTGCAGTATGTAATTCTTGATTCCCGCCGGCCCGTCGGTTACTCCGCTCCAGTTGAATGTCAGCGTCAGCTGGCTCGTGGCGGAGTTGTCGGACGGGGCATTCAGCGACGAGACCTGCGGCGGCGGAGTCGTGTCCACGATCACCGTATACTTTGCTGTTGATGTTGTGTAGTTAAGCAAAGTGTCTTTGACGTTCACGCGCCAGGTGTATGATGACTGCGCGACGGATACCTGCGCGGTCGCAAGGACGGTAGTTGACGAGTAATTGACGACGGAAAAGTCCGGCGAGGTGGATATCTGCAGCGCGTAATCCTTAAGGCCGGCGGGATAGTCGGCGACGCTTCCCCAAGAAAACGCGACAGTGGCCAGGCCGGACGCGTAATTATCGGCCGGAGAACTGAGCGTGCTTACCTGAGGAGGGCCTGTTGTGTCCACTATAATGGTGTATCTTGTCGTAGAAGTTGTGTAATTAAGCGAATTATCCTGAGAGTTAACCCTCCACGTATAGGAAGACTGTGCCACGGTAAGAACCGCGGATACGAGCGCCGTGGAAGAGCTGTAGCTGATCTTGCCGAAATCCGAGGAAGTTGAAAGCTGGAGCACGTAGTTTTTCATTCCGGCAGGCGCGTCGGAAACCGCGTCCCAGCCGAATGTTATCAGGTGCTGGTTCGTCGCGTAATTATCCGCGGGAGAATTCAATGCGCTTATAACCGGCGGCGGAGTGGTGTCAACCACGACGCTGTATTTGAGAGTAGAGGTAGTATAATTCAGCGCGTTGTCCTGGGCGTTCACGCGCCAAGAGTATGACGATTGGACGACGGAGACAGAAGCGTTCAAAAGCGCCGTGACGGAACTGAAGCTGACCGGGATGAAATCAGAAGAGGTTGAAAGCTGCAACACGTAATTCTTTATGCCCGCCGGGATGTCCGCGGCAGCGGTCCAAATGAAGGAATTGGCGAGCTGGCCGGAGAAATATCCGTTCTGGGGCGAAGACAGCGGCGGCTCGTTCGGCGGAGTCGTGTCTTTCCAGACGAAGAACGCGTCGTTCTTGGTGTAAGTGGAGCCGGCCACGTTCCAGCAGCGCACTGATATCCAGTTCGTCGCGCCGTCCCGCAGGGAAGCAAAATCCGCCGGCGGTATCTGCCAGTCGGTTTCATGGGACGTTCCGGACATCGGAGTGAATCCCTGGACGTCCGTCCATTCCAGTGTCTCGGTATCGGAAAGATTTTGTCCTAAATGAGCGGTGTACTGCGCGCCGAGCAGTAAAGAATCGCTCTTTGAATAGAAATCCACGTCATAGATTTGCGATGAACTTATCCATACTCTATTGCGCTGCTCCGTTTCATGGTTCTGTATCTCGACCCCGACCGTGTCTTTCCTGACATAAAACAGGTAATCGGTGGAAGTGCTTACGTTGTCGGCGAAATCGTACGCTCTTGCCCAGACATAGTTTGTCGTCAAGCTGGACATGTTGTCAAATATGCTGTCGGGAAGCTTCCATTTCGCGGTGTAGGAAATCGTGTTTGTCGTGACGGCAGTTACCCACGACGAGCCGGTTTCGGTTGATGTCGTTGACGCGGCGACCTCAAAATACTGGATGCCCGAGCCGGTAACCGCGTCGATGAAATCAGTTTCGTATTCCCCGTCATTTAAGCTGCGCCATGTGTTATCGCCCGTCTGGTTGTACGAGATTATCGGGGCTGTCGTATCCTTGCGGACGAAAAAGACGTCGGGCTGGGTGTCGTAATTGCCCGCGTTGTCATACGCGCGCACGCTGATGTAATTCTGCCCTTCAGAGGCGGATGAGAACAATACCGACCATGGTGAAGTGTAATAGGTCGTGTTGATGTTGAGCGCCGGCTCGTAATCGGTCCAGTCCCAGACAGTTGTCCCCGAAAGCAGCTGGCCGCTCATCGCCTTGGTCTGGAATTTCTCCAATTGGCTGCCTTCCAGCGGCGTGTCAAAATAGTCAACGTCATAGACCGCGCCGGGATCCGTCTTGCGCCAGGTTGAATCGCTCTGCGAAGGTTCGTGATTGACTATCGTGGGTTTTGTCATGTCCATCTTTATGAAGAAGACATCGTAGTAAGTGGCAATATGCAGCAGCGTGTCCGTGAGCCTGACGGAAACATAGTTCGTCCCGCCTTCCTGAAGATTCGCGAATATAACGCTCCAGTTTGACGTGAACGAATTCTGGCCCCAGTCTGAAAATATCGGTTTCCAGTCTATTTTTTGCGTTCCGTTCAGGCCGGTGTCGGTATACACGGCGTACTCTCCGTCTTTCAACCCGCTTCCCGCGTCCTCCATGTCGACGTTATATCCCTGAACCTTGGAAACGTTTCTCCACTCCAGGTCGCCGTCAAGTTCGCCGTTGTTTGAAATGACCGGCGCGGATGTGTCCTTTTTAACGTAGAAAACGTCGGCTATTTTCGTGGAAAGATAGACATTATCAAAACACCGCACTGTCACGTAGTTAATGCCCTCCGCGCATGAGTCCACGAGAACGGACCATTGCGCCGTGTATTCCGGTTTTCCCGTGGACGCGAAAATATCTTCCCAGCCGGTAAGCGGATCTCCCGTTTCTCCCGCGCCGCTGTAAATCCTGTACTGCGCGGTCGTAAGGCCGGACCCTGTATCGGCGAATGATATGTTCCATATCGCTCCCGGGTTTGATGTCAGCCAGACATCGTAACCGCTCTGGTTGTCCTGTATTGTTGGAGATGAAATATCAAGCATGAAGGAGCCGGCAGCGGGATATGAAGACAAATTGCCGGCGTTATCTCTTGAGCGGACCTTCCAGTAATATTGACCAGTAGGAAGTTGGAAGTCGGAAGTTGGAAGAGAGACAAAAGCGGAGGAAGTCCAAACCGCAAAGTTCTGGTCTGTTGAAATATAGAGGTCATATCCGAAGACCCCTGAACGAAGATCGGTAGAGGATCCCCAATTGAAAGTTACGTTGGAGTATGAAAGCATAGCTTGGTCGGGCGGGTCGGTAAGCGACGGCACTGAGGGAGCCGTTGTGTCTTTCCAGACGGAGAAGGCCGCGAAAGATGTTGTCAGCTGATTCAGACCGTCAAAAGCGCGCACGGAAATATAGTTTGTCGTCCATTCAACAAGCTGGCTCCAGTTTGAAACGGTCCAATCGGCGGTGTAACCCGGTTGAGCCGCGCCGTGGAAAATATCCGTCCATCCGGTAAGGGCGGTTCCGAGCGGGTTTGTAGAAGAAGTAGAAGCGATGTACTGGGCCGTCGCTACTCCTATGCCGTAATCATAGAAGTTGACGTCGCAGCCAAGCGGCGACACGGTGTAAATAGTCGCGTTTGGCTGCAGGTTTTCTATGACGGGAAGCGCCGTGTCTTTCTTTATGAAGAATACGTCCGAAAGGGATGTTGACAACCCTCCCTTGTCGTAAACCCTTATCGAAACGTAGTTATATCCCTGCGGCAGAGCCGCGAAGGTGGATTGCGCGATAGACCAGTTATCCGTATAGGAGGCGCTGTTTATATTCGCCTGTTTCACGAACCAGTTAAAGATCGTCTTGTCCGCGGGCTGTCCGGTACCCGAACATATCTTTATCTCAAACCTGTCCAGATCGAAGCCGGAATTTGACTGGAAGTCAACATTGTAAAGCACGGCGGATAAAGAGCTTCTCCAGTTGACGTCGCCGCCCTGGATGTTGTTGGTTATCGTGGGTCCCTCCGCGCGCTTGAATATCGCGAAAGCGTCGGCGTATGTAGTCGTGTTGCCGGCTCCGTCTATGACTTTCAGCGACAGATACGAGGTCGTTTCATTGGGCAGTTCGGTGTAATTAGATTCAATGCTCCAATCCTGTTCGTAATAAGTCGCGTTCAAAGCGCTCAGGAGCGTTGTCCAGTCTATGATGTATTGCGCGGGTATGCCGGTAGTAGGTCTTATCGTGTACTGCATGTAATCAAGCTTGGATTTTCCCGTGTCATAGAAATCAACGTCTATAGCGCCGAGGTCCTGCGGCGACGCGGCGTAAATATCCGCCTGGAGGTTCTGGACCGTAGGAGCGGTCGTGTCTTTCCGGACATAGAACACGTCGTAATAGGTCGTGAGGTTGCCGAGATTATCGTAAGCGTTGAGCGTCACGTAGGAAGTGCCTTCAGGAATCAGATTCCAGACATTCTGGGAGAATCCCCAGTTGGTTTCATACAGGACATTGTTGGGAACGAAATAAAATATAGTCGTCCACGCGGTCAGTTCCTGCGCGAGATAAGTCCCGGTTGACAGCTTGAAGTAGGCGCTGGCGAGCTGTGACAACTCATCCTTGAAATCAACGTTCCATATCGCGCCCGGGTTTGCGCTGAGCCAGGTGTCATATCCGGACTGGTTCTTGATGATCTGGGGGCCGGCCGTGTCTTTTCTGACGACGAAGACGTCGTTTTTGGAAGACGTGGAACCCGCGATATCCCAGGCCATGACGGAAATGTAGCTTGTCCCGCACGGCAGAAGGTTCCACTCGGCGTCGCCCAGGTTCCATTCGGAAGCGTATTCAAGCGAATTCAATCCCAAGAAAATACTGTTCCATCCGGAGACCTGGCTCCCGCCCTGGCCGGGACCGGTAAAGGCGGCCCACTGCGCGGTGTCCAAATATGAATGAATGTCTTTGAAATCCACGTTCCATACCGCTCCGGGATTTGAAATCCTCCACGGCTCGGTTGTTTCGTCCTGCAGGTCCGTTATCTGCGGCGGGATAGTGTCCTTGCGGATATAGAACGAATCCACGGAGATTGTCGATACATTCAAAGCTCCGTCATAAGCCCTTACTGAAATGTAATTTGTGCCGCAAGGCAGGAGGTCCCATACTCCCTGGACAAGCTGCCAGTTAGCGGTATAATGCGTCGCGCCGATGGAAAGGGTATTGTCGGTCCATGAGGTAGTCCACGGGTCGTTCCCTCCCGCGACAGTTGACGCCCTTACCTGGAACTTGGAGAGTTTTGAACCGCTTGAAACCGGCGTGTCAAATAAATCAACGTTGTAAAAACCGTTGTTAGTTTTTGTCCAGGTTGTGTTGCCTTGCTGATAGGATATGACCGAAGGCGGCGTGGTATCCTTGAAGACAAAGAATATATCAGTCAGTGTGTAGTTGTTCAGCGCGCCGTCAAAGGCCTTGCCTGAAACGTAGTTGATGCCTTCGCGCAGGGTATCAAAAGTATTGTCCAGAAGTTTCCAGTCGGTATTGTATGATGTCGTGTTCAGCGACGCAAGCTGCGGCGTCCAGTCCAGGTACAGCGTTCCGGACTGGAACGGCCCCGATGTTACTTTTACCTGCAGGTATGACAGCTTTGAGCCGTCGATCGGCAAGTCGGTAAGATCGACGTTATGATAAGCGTCGTTTGCGGAGCGCCATGACGTGTCGTCGCCGGGCACGGGGTCGATTATGGCGGGAACCGTATTATCTTTGAATACCCTGAACGCGTCGGTGTAAGTATAGGTAGAACCGGTGATGTTCCACGCCCTGACGGAAACGTAATTCGTCCCGCCTTCCTGGAGCGCCGCGAAATTGTTAATGGTCCAGTCCGTTTCATAAGACGCGATGTTAAGCGGCGGCGTCCCTCCGATATTCGTCCAGCCTATTTTTTGGGGATTGCCGTAGTTCGGCGCCGCGTGGACGCAGTACTGCATCGTGTCAATATTTGATGTTCCCTGCGCGTAGAAATTGACGTCGTATAAAGTTCCCCCTCCGCTGCGCCACGCGAGGTCCCCGTTTTGCAGCCCCGAGCCGATGGATATCTGCGGTACCGTCGTGTCTTTCTTGACGTAGAACACGTCGGAGTATGTGGAAGTGTTCCCGGCAAGGTCGCTTACCTTCACGGAGATATAGTTGTATCCCGGAACGAGCGCGCTGAAAGTGACGCCCCAGTCGTTAATGTAATATGTCGCGTTCACCGAAAGGGCGACGGTTGACCAGTCAAGCATAACGCCGCCCGTGGAAGACTTTATCTGGTACTGTATGTTATTTATCTTGGAACCGCCCGTATCAAAGAAGTTGACGTCGTAGAGTTTTGACTGGTCCGTCGAGTACCATGTATCGTCTCCCGTCTGGTTATCTACGACTACCGGCGGTATCGTGTCCTTTTTAACGTAAAACGCGTACTGCGTGGAAGTAGTCACCGTGCTCCCCGCCACGTCCCAGACCCTGACAAAGATATAGTTGGTGACCTCTGGCAAAAGCGAGTTGAAAACAGCCGCGGGCAGGCTCCAGTTGGAGTTATAGGAATTGTTCAGGATGTTCTGCGCGACATTCGTCCAGTCGCTGAGCGCCGGGCTTCCGCTTGTCATCGTGCTCGCCTTGACCTGGAACGTGTGAAGAAGCGACCCTCCCGCGTCGTTGAAATACACGCTGTAAAGCGTGCCGGCGGCGTTGCGCCACGAAGTGTCTCCCGTCTGGTTGTTCTGAATTGAAGGCGCCTGGGAGTCTTTCCACACGGAGAAAGCGTTATTCAGCGTGACGGTTGAACCCGCGCCGTCCCACGTTCTTACGGAAACATAGTTTGTGCCGTTAGCCATGAGCGCGAACGTCGGGTCCCAGGCGGTTATGTAGAATGTCGTTCCGCCGGGGAGCGCGGGAGATATGTCCGTCCACGGGATATGCTGGACGGCGAGCTGGGACGTGTCGCTCCAGACCGTGTACTGTATGCGGTTCAGCTTGGAACCGCCGGTGTCATAGAAGTTCACGTTATAAAGCGTTCCGGAAGAGCCGTGCCATGTTAAGTCGTCGGCCTGAAAATCTTCTATGGACGGAGAGAACGTATCCTTTAAAATGAAGAATGAATTGATGGTCGCGGTGGAGTTGCCTGCGTAATCGGCGATCTTGATAGAGATATAGTTCGTAACATCAGGCATCAGCGCGTACCAGACATTGTCCGGAATCTGCCACGCGGAAGTGTAGGTGAAGGTGTCGATATTAGCCGCGACATTGGTCCATGTGATGAGGTCATTGCCCGTTCCTGAATCTACGGTGCTTGCCTTTACCTGGAAGTACGACAGCAGCGAGCCGCCTCCGTCCTCGTATGTGACGTTATACAATGTTCCCTGCGCGCCGCGCCAGTTGGAATCGCCTCCGGAGATATAGTTTGTGTGCGTCGGCGGCTGGGTATCTTTCTTGATGTAGAAGGCGTCGGTCAGCGTCGCGCTGGAACCGGCATAGTCAATCGCGCGGACTGATATCTGATTTATCCCGGCCGCCAGTGAAGAAAATTCCACTTCCCAGTAATTCGTGAATCCTGCCGACGATATGTTGACCGCGATGCTTGTCCACGGGATTACCGGAGTCCCTTCCATGCCGGTGCTTGAATAGGCGGTGTACTGGACTTTGTCCAGAAGCGAGCCGCCCGAATCAAAGAATTCGACGTTGTAGACAGTTCCGCTTGAATTCCTCCATGTTGTATCGCCCGACTGCTTGTTCTGCATTGTGGGCTGAACGGTGTCTTTCCTGACGAAGAAAGCGTCCGTTACAGAGGTTGTCGTGCCCGCGACGTCCCAGGCTCTTACGGAAATGTAATTAGTGCCGTTGGATAGCAGGCCGATATTGATCTGCCAATCGTCGGTGTACGAAGCCACCTTGGTTGACGCGAATATATTGGTCCAGCCGATGAGCTGGCTGCCGCCGCCTCCCGTGGAAGACCACGCGGAATACTGCGCGGTGTCAAGCAGCGATTTCCCCTCGTCGGCGAAATCAACGTTATAGAGAACGGTCGAGCTTCGCCATGTAGTGTCGCCGCTTGAGAGCGGATTTGTTATCACGGGAGGCATGGTGTCTACGATTACCGCGAAAGTTGACGAAAAACTGCTGTAGTTGCTGATGTTATCTCGGGCTTTGACGCGCCAGTAATAAATATCAGACGGAAGTTGGATGACGGAAGACGGAACAGAGGCAAAGGCGGAAGACTTCCAGACGCCGAAATACTCATCGGTAGAAATGTATAAGTCGTATCCCGCGACGCCCGAGAAATAGTCAACAGAGCCGCTCCACCCAAAATTGACGTTTGCGTTTGAGGTTATTGATTTATCGGGCGGCTGGCTCAACGCGGGAACAGTGGGGGCGGTCGTGTCTTTTCTGATGTAAAAGACGTCGGTTTCTTCTTTTGAGTTCCTCGCGAAGTCATACAATTTCACGGAAACATAATTCTTGCCTTCGTCAAGGGCGCTGAAAGTGCTGTTCGTTATCTGCCAGCTGGAATCATAGGAATCCAGCGGGTAGAGGGCGGTTGGCTGGGTAGTCCAGTCAAGTATCAATTTGCCGCTGTAATTCGGCCCTGTCGTTATCTTGAGCTGGTAATGCGAAAGGTGCGACCCGCCCTGGTCGCCGAAATTGACGGCGTAGCTTGCCGTGTTGGAAGCGCGCCAGTTATCGTCGCCGGACTGGTTATTCGTTACCACGGGCGGCTGAATATCCTGCTTGTTGAATTCAAAGGCGTAGCATTCATAGCTTGAGCCTGCCGACGGATTCGCTTCATGCTGTTTTCCGGTTGACCAGCTGCTTATGCTCCATACCCTTGAGTGAATGGCGGCGGACTGGTCAAGACCCATAAGCATGATCTTGTTTGTGTTCGGGTCTGATACGAGAGTCAGCCAGGATATCTGCCCGCTGAAAGAGTATGAATCCGTGGGCGCGGTATTCGGCGTCGCGGCGGAATTATCGGAAGGATTTATCCATCCGTTGCTTGGCGTCCATCCCAGGTATTCGAAACTGGTCACGTTTGTACGCACGCCGACGACGATGCACCTGCCGGAATCCTTTTCCCACGCTATATCGGAGCACCTGGCCGCGTTGGTTTCCATCTTTCCGTCTTCCGCGGGCGGCGCGCTCCACGTGGAACCGTTCCATATTGAAACGTTCCAGTCGGTTGAGCCGTCTATGCTTGTAAGGCCAATCCTGTTGGACGTGGGATCGCTCTTGATCTTGAGCCAGTTGGGCACCGCTCCGCCTATACTGGGTCCGGTCAGAGGGGCGTTTACCGCGAGCCACTTGCCCGCCGTGGATGACCAAATGTTATATTCGATGCCGCCGGAATCCCCGAAAACGATAACTCCCCTTTGGGACTGCTGTTCCCACGCGATGTCAAAACATTCCTCGGTCGCGATGGAAGAGGCGAGTGTCATCGTGCTCTTGCTCGTCGTGACCCAGGAATTCGTGCTGTCCCACACGGCGGCAAAAATATCTGAATTGGAGTCCATCGTGGCGAGCATTATTTTATCGGTTCCTGGCAGCGGTTCAAGCCTGACCCAGTAGACGTTCCCTGCGGTGCCGGTAAGCGCGAGCGTTCCGGTCTGAATGACGGCGGCCGCTGTTGAACTCCATACCTTGTAGGAGATGTTCCCGCCTGTCCCGTTCCAGTACGCTACGAGCGCGCGTCCGGAGTTCTGTTCGTAAGCGATATCAAACCCGCGGTAAGCCGAGTAAAGAGTGCTCAAGACCGTATTCTGACGGCCGAACGGCGAATTTGAGGTCCACGTGCTGTTCAGTCCGTCCCATTTTTGGAGGTAGAAATCCGCGGCTGGTTCCGCGGCCCCGTCATAAGTGAAGATGCCCATTAATTTTTCATCCTTGAAGACAGGGCAGGACGCGAGCCGCATCCATCTTATAGTCGCGGCCGCGGAATTGGCGGTCTTGTTTTGAGCGCCCCAGTTTGGAGGAGTCCACATGTTGAATCTCGGGGAATCGCTCGGACTTGTGTTCGTTCCCCACACGGCCATGCCGTCCCGCGAGAACGAACTCTGGGCTATCGTGGAAGTGCTGTTTGACAGTTCCGAGGCGTTATCCGCTTCGTCTTTGGCGATGATGGCGAAATGATACGTGTTGCCGGCCGTCAGCCCCTGAAGCGTTTTATCTTCAAATCCTCCCGGAGCCATGGGCTGCCAGCCTTGCGAAAATTCCGTCGCGTTGCTCCAGTCCGTAAGGTTTTGTATCGGGTTTGCCGAGTGTTTCAGCACGTAACTCGCTGCGGTTCCGGTTTTGTCGTTGTCGCCCACCGCGGTCCACGTGAGCCGTATCTCTCCGACAAATCCGCCTGGCTCGGCGAAAAGGGTGGTGATCGTCGCGGGTTTGGTCACGTCGGGTCCCGGAGCCGTGGGCCCGGGTGAATTCCATGAGACGGAAAGGTTGCCCGCCTTGTCAACCGCCCTGACGGCGATATAGTATGTTTTTGTCGTGTCCAGGCCTGTGATTGAATGAGTGTTCTCATTCTGTCCCGGGGGCGCCGGTATCCAGTCGTTGCCGAATCGGGAGGCGTTCTCCCAGTCGGTCTCGTTAGCTATTGCGGATTCGGAATAGCGCGACAAATACGCGGAGGCAAGGCCGGAGAAGCCGTTGTCTCCCGGGGATGTCCAGCTGAGTATGATATTACCTTCGGGAGTGCCGCCTCCGCTCGTCAAAGCCAGGTCCGTCAACTGCTGCGGGGCCTCGGTATCTTTTCGCACGAAGAATACGTCTTTCATGACCGGGCTTGTGTTGCCGGCCATATCAGCGGCTTGCACCGAAATATAGTTTGTGCCCTGCGCGAGCAGCGGAAAATCCAGCTGCCAGTTTGACTCGAAGCTTTCCGCGTTAATGCCGGACTGTATGTCGGTCCATCCCAGGACGGGCGTTCCCTGTTCGTTGGAAGACGTCCATACCGAATACTGGGCGTTGGAAAGTAATGATACGTAGTCATAGAAATCAACGTTGTATCCTTCAAGCGCGGCGGAACTTCTCCAGATAGTGTCATCGTCCTGATAATCGTATATTTCCGGGTAGTCGGTGTCCTTCTTGATATAAAAGGCGTCCGTGACAGTAGACGAATTACCTGTGACGTCAAAAGCCCTGAGTGAAATCCAGTTGTCCCCCTGCGCGAGTTTTTCAAAAGTCGCGTCCAGTATCTTCCAGTTCTCTTCATACAGGTTCTGGTTTATGCCGGGAAGATTCGTCGTCCACTCCTCTATCTGCGTTCCGCCGCGGTTTTGCTGCGTGTTTACTTCGGTCTGAAGGTAATCGGCGCCGGAAGCGTTGTCTTCAAGGTCAACGTTGTAAAATCCGCTGTTTGTCTTCCGCCATTGCGTGTCGCCGCTCTGCCAGTTTTTAATCGTCGGCCCGGCATCGTCCTTCCGGATGTAGAAGACGTCGTTAAGCGTTGCCGTGCTGCCGGCCATGTCCCAGGCTCTCACGGAGACATAGTTGGTCGCGCCGTCAACCAGGTTAGCGAAATCAACGTCCCAGTTTGCGTCATACCCGTCGCTGGAAATATTCACCTCAATATTCGTCCAGCCCACGAGTTCGGATCCGCCCGTTCTTCCCGTGGAACTCCATACCGTGTACTGGACCGCCTGGAGTTTTGAGCCGCCCGTGTCTTTGAAATCCACGTCGTATTTCTGCGCCGGAGGCGCGTCGCGCCAGGTATTGTCGCCCGTCTGGGTCTTTACGAATGTCGGCGGGGTCGTATCTTTCAGCACGAAGAAGACATCGTCGTAAACCTTGAAATTCCCCGCGTAATCAAAGACCTTGACGGAAATATAATTTGTCGCGTTCTCGCGGAGCGCGTCAAAGTCCACCTGCCAGTCGGCGCTGTAAGTGGTTGACGAAATACCGCTTGTCAGCGTGGTCCAGGAAATGACGGGATTTCCCGCCCCGGCGGGCGATGTGGATGCCATGTACTGGAAGTATGATACCAACGAGAAGTAATCGTTGAAATCAATATCGTAAACCGTGCCAAGCGTTTTTCTCCATGTCGTGTCGCCCTGCTGTGTCTGGACGATATCGGGCGGCGTGGTGTCTTTTTTTACGTAAAACGCGTCCTTAAGTGTTGTAGTCGTGCCCGAAACATCCCATGCCCTTACGCTGACCCAGTTGAAGCTTGTCTTGCAGGTTTCAAAATCTATCGGCCAGTTCTCGTTATAGGAAGCGACTATAGTCGACGTAAAGATGTTTGTCCAGTCCTTGATGAGAGGGAGCCCGTAATCCGCGCCGGAGTATACCGCGTACTGGGCGCTGTCAAGCAGGGAACCTGCGTCGTTGAAAGCGATGCTGTATCCTCCGGGTATGTCCGTGCTGCGCCAGACGTCGTCGCCGGACATGTTCTTCACGATGTCCGGGCCGGCCGTGTCAACGACAGTGGAAGATTCCGGGGTGGACGATGCCGGAGGCGGATCGCTCTCGTCGGTATTCATCGCGTTGTCAAAGGCGACTATCCTGAATCCGTACGTGCCGTCCGCCGGGGCGGTGAAAGAAATCTGGCCTCCGCTGTAAGTGCCGCCGTATTGCGCCCAGTCATATGGCTGCGAGGTCTCGTCAGCCCAGTAAAGCTTGACGTATTGAATGCCGGAATAGCCCTCGTCCGATGAATTCTGGGTCACGTCAAAAGTATGGTCCCCGGAGCTGAGCGGAGCGGCAGCGGTTCCGGAAGGCGGCTGGGTGTCTTTCAGAATATAGAACGCCGAAGCCAGCGTGGTGGTGGAACCGGCCTGGTCAAGGACCCTGAGGGAGATGTAGTTCGTGCCGGGCAGCAGCAGGGTAAAATGCGAACCCAGAAGCAGGAAAGCGTCCGTGTAGCTTGTCGTGTCGGAAAATCCGGTGCCGCTGTCCGTCCAGTCAAGCGCGAACGGGGACTCGCCGTAGCCTTTTGTGGACGCCCTGACCTGGAACTTGTTCAGCTTGGAGCCGCCCGTGTCAAGGAAATAGAAGGAATATGTCCCGTCGTTTTGTTTTCTCCACGTATCGTCTCCGCCCTGGTATGATTCTATGACGGGAGGCAGAGTGTCTTTCAGCACGTAGAACGCCGAGGTCAGTGTTGTCGTTGAAGCGTAGTCATAGGCTTGCACGGAAACATAATTCGTGGCTCCCGACAGCATCGCGTCCCAGGCCGCGCCGGGCAGGTTCCATTTCTGCGAGTAGGAATACGTGGAAGTGTTTAAAACGAGCGTCCATGACGTCAGGTCCGGCCCCGAAGAACCGTAAACGGTGGATGCCTTTACTTCAAATTTCATGACACCGGAACCCGAAACGGCGTCATTGAAACTGACGCTGTAGGAACCGTTGTTTATTGAACGCCAGTAGTTCTCCCCCTGCTGTGTATTGGTTATGACAAGAGGAGTGGTATCTTTCGCGATGAAGAAGGCGTCGGGGTACGTGTAAAGGTTTGTCGCGTTGTCGTAGGCGCGGACGGATATCCAGTTCCTTCCTTCGCGCATGGAATTCCACACGCTTGAAGCGATGCTCCACGGAGTGTCGTAAGAGTTGGAATCAATGCCGGAAACTTTTGACGCCCAGTCCTGTATGATTATTCCCGAGCCGCCGGTTCCGGTCGCGATGCGCACCTGAAAGTATGAGAGTTTTGACCCGCCCGTGTCGTTGAAGGACACGTTATAGACGGTGCCGGAGGAGTTACGCCAGTTCGTGTCCCCTCCCAGTTCCTGGTTGTTGACTGACGGCGGCGTTTCGTCTTTTAAAACATGAAATACGTTCCAGGACGTCGTGTACTGCAGCAGGTTATCCCACGCGCGGACGGATACGTAATTTGAAACTCCCTCTATCAGGGCGGAATAGCTTATTTGCCAGTTGTCCGTGTACTCGCTCAATCCGTCGACGCCGGATATAGGGAACCAGTCCTTGACGGGATCTCCCGCCTGGTCCGAAGTCGTCCAGACGGCGTATTCAATGGCTTTCAGTTTGGACTGCCTGTCAATGAAATCAACGTTGTATGAAGTACCGAGGGCGTTTCTCCAACTGTCGTCTCCCGGCTGGTAATCGTTTATTACCGGGCCGAATGTATCTACGGTGACGGTGTAGTACGCGGAATATTGCGAGGCGTTAGCGGCGAAATCCCGCGCGCGCGTGCGCCAGAAATAAATTCCAGACGGAAGTTGGAAGACGGAAGACGGAACCGAAATAAAAGCAGAAGATGTCCAGACGGAAAAGTCCGAAGCGGTGGAAATATAAAGGTCATAACCGTTCAGGCCTGACGGAGAATCAGAAACAGGAGTCCAGCTGAAAGTAAGCTGCATCTGGTTTGTCGTGTAGTTATCCGAAGGAGAAGACAGCGACGGCGCGGAAGGCGGGGCCGTGTCGGCAATAAATGAGTAATAATCGGAAAATTGCGAAGCGTTCGAAGCGTTGTCAACCGCTTTCACGCGCCAGTAATAGGTGCTTTGGTTCAGCAGGAGCGTTGACTGGGCAAGGGCCGTTACCGAGCTGAACGCTATAGCGCCGAAGTCGGAAGACGTCGCTACATTGAGTTCATATTGTTTTACCCTGCTCGCGGAGTCGGACGGAACCGTCCACAAGAATGCCGTTGACAGCTGGTTGCTGAATGTTTTATCGCCCGGGGACGTATTTGACGGGTCTCCCGGAGGCGTGGTGTCTTTCAGTATGAAGAATACGTCATTTATTTCCGTCGCGTTGCCGGGAAGATCGTACACGCGGGCGCTGACATACGCGGTCGCGCCCTCTTTGATATTATTCCAGATCTGTTCGGTTACGGCCCAACTGGTGGTAAATGTTTTGCCTGTCATAGACGAGGCGAAGATATTAGTCCAGGGAGCCGCTTCTTCGCCCTCTTGTCCGGTAGAGTAATGGATGGTATATTGCGCCGTAGCAAGCCCTGCCATGAGGTCGTTGAAATAAACGTTATAGACCGTTCCGCTGGAATTCCTCCAGTTCAGGTCTCCGCCCGACATGTAATTCTGTATGACGGGCACGGTCGTATCTTTCCTTACGTAGAAGACATCCTGCAGGGTCAGCGTATTCCCCGCCACGTCGTAAGCTCTTACCGAAATGTAGTTCGTTCCCTCCCGCATCAGGCCCCACAGGTAATCAATTGAAAGCCCTGTCCATGATGTGGGCGCGACTCTCCAGTCGTCCGAGAAGTAAAAAATAGGGTCCTGGGTCGAAACAACGGTTGTCCAATCCGAAAGCATTGTTCCGGATTGGAGGATGTCGTCCCATATCTGAACCGTGGCGCTGGAGATGTACTGCCCGGAGCTGGATTCAAAATCTACGTTGAAATATTTGCTCAACAAAGAGCCGGACGAGTTCAGCCACGCGAAATCCCCTTCCTGATAGTCGTAGATTATCAGCACCACGGAAGTGGTCCTTAAAACCTTGTAAGCGTCGAAGTAACTTGATGTGTTCCCGGCCATGTCGTTAACCCTGACCGACACGTAGCAAGTCACCAGATCGGGCAGTGTTGTAAAGTCGATGGCCCAGTCAGCGGTGTAATACGTCGCTCCTTGCGTGAGCCCGAGAATATTTGTCCAGGTTTTTCTCTGCTGGCCTTCGTGGTCGGCTTCATTGCCGCTTGCCGGCCATGTCGCCGTCCAAATCGTGTACTGGGCGTTTTTCAGGCCCGAGTATCCCGGGACCCGGCCCTCCGCGCGCGTTTCATAGAAATCGGTATTGTGTTTCGCGCCCCAGTTCTCAACTCCCTGAAAATACGTGATCCCATTAACCTGCATGGAAGGCGGGTCCGTGTCTTTCAGGATGAAAAACATCGAGTTGGAAGGCTGGCTCAGGTTCCCGGCTATATCATAGCTCCGCACGTACGCGAAATTCGTCGTTCCGTCAAGGAGCTGTTCAAAATCCTCTTTATTAAGCGCCCAGTCCGTGTTGTATTCCGGGGTTCCCGCGGAAGTAAAGATGTTTGTCCAATCCACTTTTACGTTTCCCTGCGGGTCCTTGACAAGATAATCCGCTTTCCATACGCCGGAATACGCGTCCAGGAAATCAATATCGTATTTTGTGCCGCTTGAGTTTCTCCAGTCAAAATCGCCGGTCACTTTGTTGGAGATCGTCGGTTCTATTTTGTCTTTTTTCACGTAAAACGCCGGCGAGGACGGTGCGGCCGTGGAGCCGGCGATATCCCAGAAACGCACGAAGACGTAATTCGTTCCAGTCCAAAGGTTGTTGAAATCCACCTGCCACGCCTGCGAATAAGAGGCGACATTAGTCGAGGTAAAGATGTTCACCCAGCCGGGCGCCCAGGCGGCATCCGTTATGTTCGGGCCATTGCGCACAATGTACTGAGCGCTGTCAAGCAGGGATTCGTCATCGGTGAAGAAATAGCTGTATGTATTGCCGCCGAGGTTCTGCCACTCGTCGTCGCCGGTTTGCTGGTTGTCAGGTTCCGGCGGGGCTGTGTCTTTTTTGACGTAAAACGCGTCCGTCAGGACCGCCGAGGTGTTTCCCGCAAAATCGTAGGCGCGGACCGACACGTAATTGTTCTGGTTCCCGGACGGGATAGCTTCCCATGCGGAAGCGGGCAGCTGCCAATCCTCCTGATAATCGTATGAGTTGATGTCGGCGACTTTCGTCCACGGGCACAAATAAGGCGGCTGCATGCTTTGGCTGGTTGAAACGATCACCTCGAACGAACTCACTCCCGAGCCGCTTGCCGCGTCCTGGAAATCGACGTCATATGTCCCGTTATTTGACGTTCTCCAGTTGGTATCCCCGGACTGGTGAGAATGCGCCTGCGGAGGAGTCGTGTCTTTCAGGATATAGAACGGCTCCGGATAGGAGTCATGTGTCAGGGTGTTGCCCGCCCTGTCGTACAGCGCCACCGCGATAAGGTTTTTCCCTTCTTTCAAATCTCCGAAATCGGGTACCTGCCATGGCTGCGCGTAAAAAGTGGTTCCGTTAAGCGATGTAAGCAGCGGCCTCCAATCGAATAATAGGTTCTGCAGTGTATCGCCTATGTAGTGCGATGCCCTGTAATTGACGTGATCCAGACCTGAACCGCCTTTATCGTAGAATTCAATTGAATATGTTGTCCCCTGTTTCCACCGCCAGGTATTGTCCCCGAACTGGTTATCTACCAGATACGGGTTCGTCTCGTCCTTCTTGATGTAGAAGACGGGCTGCGCCGGAGCGGTTGTAGAACCGGCTATATCCCACGCCCTGACGTAAACGTAATTCGTGACTTGTTCCACCAGCTTGGAGAATATCACCTGCCACGGCGTCGTATAAGAATACTGATTAGCCGGCGGCACCGTGATATTCTGCCAGTCCAGAGCGGGATATCCGGTTGCGGTTTCAATTCTGTACTGAATGACGTCCAGTTTTGACTGTGCGTAGCCCTGGTCGTAGAAGCGCACGTCGTAAGTTTCTCCCAGCGCCTTTTGCCAGGTGTCGTCTCCCGTTTCATAACTTGTGATCTCCGGAGCTATCGTGTCAACGAGCAGGCTGTAGGATAAAGATGATGTTGAAACATTCAGGGAAATATCATACGTTAAAACGCGCCATTTATAATACGCGTGGTTCGTGTCAAGTGTCGCCGTTGTCAGCAGTGTTGACGAACTGAAGTTGATCTTGCTGAAATCCTGGGCGGTTGACAGCTGAAGTATGTAGTTTTTGGTTCCTGAAAGGCCGTCCGTGACTCCCGTCCAGGAATATGTATGTGTTGTGTTCCTGGTTATGAAGTTGTCGGCGGGGCCGGTAAAAACTGATACCTGCGGCGGCGGCGTTGTGTCAACGATCACCGTCCACCTGGCCGCGGAGTTTGTGTAGTTCAGCGCCCTGTCCATGACATTGACGCGCCACGTGTATGACGATTGCGCGATAGTCACGGCTGCCGATGTCAGGTACGTAGTGGACGAATAGTTAATCTTTGAGAAATCCGACGCCGTGGATAATTGGAGAGTATATGTAGTGACGCCCGCGGGCAGGTCGGAAACGCCCGTCCACGAGAAACTCAATGTCATATGGCTTGTGGTATAGTTATCGGCAGGGCTGCTGAGCGTGGTTATTTCCGGGGGAGGCGTCGTATCCACGATTAAAGAATACCTTGCCGTAGAAGTGGTATAATTCAGCGCGTTGTCCATGACATTGACGCGCCACGTGTAAGAGGACTGCGCGATACTCATGCTTGCGGTTGTAAGATACGTAGTGGACGAATAGTTTATCTTTGAGAAATCGGATGCCGTGGAAATCTGCAGAGTATATGTAGTGACGCCGGCGGGCAGGTCCGTGACGCCCGCCCACGAGAAAGAAAGCGTCATCTGGTTTGTAGTGTAATTGTTTATAGGATTGTTCAATGTGGATACGGCCGTCGGCGGAGTCGTGTCAACGATTAAAGAATACCTTGCCGTAGAAGTGGTATAATTCAGCTCGTTGTCCATGACATTGACGCGCCACGTGTAAGAGGACTGCGCGATACTCAGCGAAGCGGAAGTCAGGTATGTAGTGGACGA
This sequence comes from Elusimicrobiota bacterium, assembly GCA_043811535.1. Lineage (GTDB taxonomy): Bacteria > Elusimicrobiota > Endomicrobiia > Endomicrobiales > JBDRNC01 > JBDRNC01. The sequence continues at coordinate 142 of JBDRNC010000008.1, read as the reverse complement.
ATAGTTTATCTTTGAGAAATCCGATGCCGTGGAAATCTGCAGAGTATATGTAGTGACGCCGGCGGGCAGGTCCGTAACGCCCGCCCACGAGAAGGAAAGCGTCATCTGGTTTGTGGTGTAATTGTTTATAGGATTGTTCAAT
>JBDRNC010000007.1:0-50834 GCA_043811535.1 Elusimicrobiota bacterium | reverse complement strand
ATCATGCATAGGGATGAACGAAAAGGAAATTCTCGCCTATGTAGAGCATCAGTTCAAAGAAGACACAGGGCAACTGAAACTCAATTTCTAAAGAACGCGAAAGAAGCCGCCGGCTCCTGCCGGCGGAGTATCACTATTTAGAATTTATATAACTATGATTATAACCATTGAAAAGATCGTCTATCTAGGAAAAGCCCTCGGCCGCGGCGAGGACGGTATTGCCACGTTCGTGGAAGGGGCCCTGCCGGGCGAAAAAGTTGATGTTACCGTCACAAAGGCCAAAAAGACCTTTAAAGAAGCGAAACTCGTTTCCGTGCTCGAGCCGTCGCCTATGCGCATAGAGCCGGAGTGCCCGTCATTCGCCAAATGCGGCGGCTGCGCGTTCCAGCATATCTCCTATGAGAACCAGCTGAAAATAAAAAAAGAATACGTGGAAGAACTCCTTAAGCCTGTGTATTCCGAACCGGTGGAAGTCATTCCGAGCCCGGAAATATGGGGATACCGCAACAAGATGGAGTTCAGTTATTTCAACGACAACAGCGGGCTTCAAATCGGGCTTCACCAGAAAGGCGAATTCAACAGGTATTTCCCGGTCCCGCCGTGCCTCATATCGGACAAGGAGATGATGCCTGTCCTTGAAATGGTCCTGAATTTTTCGCGCGGTTCACTGATCCCGTGCTACGATAAAAGAGCGCACGAGGGTTTTTACAGGCATCTTGTCCTGAGAAAGGCCAAGAGCACCGGCCAGCTGCTGGTGAACCTTGTCACGAACGCTAAGACGGAAGCCAACCCCGCGACATTCGAAGAACTCGTGAAATTCCTAAAGGTTAGCACGGCCTCTTTCCACTGGACGATAAATTCAAGCGTTTCCGACGCCGTCCAGGCGGACAGCATGATCCTTCTTTCAGGCGCGGAAACAATAGAAGAAAGCGTCACGGTCAGAGGCAGGAAGTATTCTTTCATCATTTCCCCGTTCTCGTTCTTCCAGACAAACACTTTCGGCGCGGAAAAGCTTTATGAACTGGCCGTGGATTTCCTCGAACCCGCCAAGACTGATACCGTGCTTGATTTGTACTGCGGCACTGGAACGATAGGCATCATCGTCGCGCCGTTCGTGAAGGAAGTTGTCGGCGTTGAGCAGGTTGAGGACGCCGTCAAGGACGCCGAGCAGAATAAATTGAGAAATAAAATAGATAATATCAGGTTTAAAGCGGGAGCGGTTGAAAAATGGCTCAAGTCCCCTAATAATTCAGCAAAAACAAAAGAGTCTTTCTCGAATGGGGGACGCAATTCCGATATTAGAGAAAATCACGACCTTAACCAGCAAGATGTCGGGATCAAGTTACCCGATAAACCTGTTTTCAACGCATTGATACTGGACCCGCCGCGCGGAGGGATATCAACGAAAGTCGTGAAATACATAGACCAGTTGAAACCCGAAAAGATTATTTACGTGTCCTGTAATCCCTCGACTCTCGCTCGGGACCTTGCCCTTATCATAGAGACATCCGGCTACAAAATCAATAAAATAAAATCCGTCGATATGTTCCCTCATACCTACCACATAGAGACAGTAGCGCAGCTCACCATTAACAAACAGTGACTAGTGGCCGGTGACTTGTGACTAAAACTTCAGAATACCCCCGATACCCATAACTTTGTTAAGGACAGCTTGACAGATATCTGCAAAAATGTCATATTATTGGCATATGCCAATAATGATAGAGGTCAAAAATGCCGCGTCCGTGTAAATGCAGAAGGGTTTTCGGCGGGCCTGGCGCCGATTATTTTAAGCCCAGGGGTATTCCAATAACCGAACTGGACGAAGTGGTTTTAACGATAGATGAATTCGAGGCTGTCCGGTTGGCTGACCTGGAAGAGCAATACCAGGAAGATGCGGCGAAAGTAATGGGAATATCAAGACAGACATTCGGCAATATTATCATGTCGGCTCATAAGAAAATAGCCGACGCTATAATCAATTCAAAGGCGTTGTGTATCAAAGGAGGCGCGGTAATAGTGGCGCGCGGCAGGCGCGGATGCTGTAAAAGAAGGCAAAGGAGGCAAAACGTATGAGAATATGTATTCCGACAGAAACAAACGAAGGGAAAACAGCAAGGGTTTACGGGCATTTCGGCAGTGCGCCGTTTTTTACAGTATATGATACCGGAAAAAACACAGTTGAAGTCATAGACAATTCAAATCAGCATCATTCGCACGGAATGTGCCACCCGATGGCTTCCCTGGACGGAAAAGGTATTGACGCCGTTGTTTGCGGAGGAATGGGCGCGAGAGCGGTTCAGAAGCTCAACGAATGCGGGATCAAGGCGTTTAGGGCTGTTGAGGGAAGTGTAACTGAAATTGTAAGCAGGTTTGCGGAAGGCGGGCTTGAAGAGATAACCATGGAAAACGCTTGTGCCCAGCACGGCTGTCATTAGTTGTCTTTCGGCCGAAAGGAGAGATTTATATGAATGGAAAATTCCATGAGAATTGCTTCGCGTGCGGGAAACATGCTCTCAACGGGTTGAAACTGGAATTTAAGCTCCTTCAAAACAGCGCAGTTTCGGGGGGATGTGCGATAAGCACCGATTATCAGGGATATGACAACATAGTGCACGGAGGTGTAGTCAGCGCCATTTTAGATTCTAGCATGGTAAATTTATTTTATTTAAGGGACGGCCTGGAATTGAAAACGGCAAAATTGAATGTACGGTTCATAAAACCGGTGCCGGTGACTGAAAAATTAACCATACATGCCGTTGCCGATAATAATGCCCGGCATTTTCACAAAGCAAAATCTCAGATAAAAATCAATAATACAGTATATGCCGAGGCGGAAGGATATTTCAGAAAATAACGAATGGAAAAGGTATTAATTAACAGCTGAAAAGCGGTACAGAAAAAACGATGCTTACGCTTTATTCTACGACTCCCGCAAAGAATAAAATATGTGTATAACTCATTTCCGGCCGGAACTCACCCTTGTTTACCTGCCAGCACTTGACATCCGCTGCAAAACAGTGCTACAATAAAATAAAACGTAACACGCATTAAGAGGAATTATGGATAAACTCGTAAGATTTGGCGTATCATTAAACAGCGGGCTCTTGTCTGAATTTGACAGGCACATCAAGGCTAAAACGTACGCCACTCGTTCCAAGGCGATAGAGGACCTTATAAGGGAGGCGCTTGTCAAACAGGAATGGGAACATGGTTCGGGAGACGCGGCTGGAGCGATAACCATCGTTTACGACCATCACAAGCGCGCGCTGGTCAACGACCTGCTTGATATCCAGCACGATTACCAGGATACTATTATTTCCACCCAGCACGTGCACCTGACGCATGACAACTGCCTTGAAGTTATTGTAGTAAAAGGGAAACCCGCGGAAGTGCAGAAACTCGCTGACGAATTGAAATCCGAAAAAGGCGTCAAGCACTGCTCGCTGACTATAACGTCAGCCGGATAAAAATTTTTTAATTTACGGTAGCACGAATATAATAAACGTAATACTAGTGAATTCCCGCTACAGCGGGATTTCGCTAAAGGCAATTCAAAAAAACACTTAAGGTGCTCAAGGAGATGGATGATGAAGAAGATCGTTGCGTTGATGATGTTATTTGTATTCGGTACGGTTGTTCAGGCGAAGGAAAGCGATTCAGGGTGTCTTTGCGGGGATATCGGGCTTGAGACTTCTGCAAAGATCGGAATGTTCTCGTCCTATGTTTCGCGCGGCGTGGTCACGGACAGTGATCCTGTCCTTCAGAATGAGCTTTCGTTGGGGTATAAGGGTTGTGAGTTCTGTTATTGGACCAGCATGCCGGCATCAGTCGATAGGGATGCGATTGATTCGAACGAGATAGACCTGACTGTCAGTTACGGTATCGACGCGGGGAACTTCGGTTTCAGGGCCGGGCATATCTCTTATAACTTTCCGTTTAACGGCGGGGTGACGACAAAAGAGTGGTTTGTGAGCGCCGAAGCGAATTCACTGCCGTTCTCGTTGTGCTTTACCTATTATAACGATTACGATCAGATAAACGGCAGTTATTCATCGCTGGACATTGAAAAAGAGATCGCGGCGGATAAGGACGGCATAATAACCTTGACACCGTTGTTCCATTACGGAATGTACGGTAATTACGATACGTTCGCAAGCGGCGGAGATATAGTTGTCGGATTGGGCGCAGGAGTCAAATTGCTTGATAACCTGAGTTTCGCGCCTTCGGTCAATTACTCCATGCCCAGCGGCGACGTGGCGGATGAGAATATAGGCAACCAGAAACCCGCGATATTCGGCGGAGCCGATTTTGAATTCAGTTTTTAATGCAGGGAGTAGTCGCTGGTTGTCAGTTGTTAATTAGTAATATTTCAATCTTTCCAATCTTGTAATCTTGAGATATCTTTATAGGAGGTTTCAAATGCACATGGCAGATGCTTTAATATCACCTGCAGTAGGCGGCGCGATGTGGGCCGCGTCGGCGGGGCTTATTGCGTATAGTTCAAAAAAGGTTAAAGAAGAAGCCGATGATAAGAAGATACCGCTCATGGGCGTTCTCGGGGCTTTCATTTTCGCGGCCCAGATGATTAATTTCACGATTCCCGCGACCGGATCCAGCGGGCACATGGGCGGCGGCATGATTCTGTCCATACTGCTCGGGCCTTATGCCGCTTTTCTCGTGATGGCCTCGGTATTGATAGTGCAGGCGCTGTTCTTCGCAGACGGCGGACTGCTGGCGCTTGGATGCAATATTTTCAATATGGGTTTTTTTACGTGTTTTATCGCTTATCCGCTTATCTATAAAAAAATAGTGGGCGGGCACACAACTAAGGGCCGAATAATGCTCGGCGCCACATTAGCCGGTATCATAGGATTGCAGCTGGGAGCGTTCGGTGTCGTGCTTGAAACCATATCCTCAGGAATATCGGAACTTCCATTCGGCACGTTCGTGATGCTTATGCAGCCGATACATCTCGGTATAGGCATAGTGGAAGGACTGGTCACTTCGGCCGTGATACTTTTCGTTTACAACGCAAGACCCGAAATAGTAGACGCGGCGCGGCAGGGCATACCTGTAGGTAAAATCAATACGGGAAAAGTAATTCTCAGCCTCATCCTTGCCGCCGCGGTAGTAGGAGGCGCGTTAAGCTGGTTCGCGTCGGCGAATCCGGACGGCCTTGAATGGGCCATGCTAAGGACTTCGGGGAAGGAAGAGCTTGAAAGCAGCCATAAAATCCATGCGTCCTTGGCCGCTGTTCAGGAAAAGACGGCTTTTCTGCCGGATTACGGTTTCAAACAGAGCGAGCCGGCGGCAGCGCCGGAAGCCGAAGCGAAGCAGGAGGCGGAAACAAGCCAGCCGTGGCCGGCAGTTGACACCGGAACATCAATATCGGGACTGGTAGGCGGCTTATTGACGCTCATGCTGGCATTAATTGCCGGTTTCTTGCTTAAGCGCCGGAAGACTGCGGTTCAGCAATAAATAAGGTATAATAATATTCAAGGAAGATTTGGCGGGCGGCGCCGGTTCCCGGTTCTGCCCGTAAAAACCGTTAATATGGATAATATCGGAAAGAACTCATACGACTTAGGCTACATGGATACGCTGGCCGCCGGCGACAGTCCTCTGCACCGCCTGGACCCGAGGGCTAAAGTGATTGCCACGCTGGCTTTCATAGTCGCCGTGGTTTCTTTTGACAAGTATTCGCTCTCCGGCCTGACCCCGTTCTTCATATTCCCTCTGGCAATGATTGCCGCGGGCGGTTTGCCGGCCGGGTATCTGCTGAAGAAGATATTGCTGGTTTCTCCGTTCGCCGTATTGATAGGTATATTCAATCCGCTGATTGACAGGGGAGTGCTTGTGCATGTAGGGATGGCCGGCATATCGGGCGGCTGGATATCATTCCTGTCAATCATCATGCGTTTCGCTCTTACGGTATCGGCGGCTCTGGTGCTGGTTTCGCTGACGGGCTTCAACTCCGTGTGTGAATCGCTTCTGAAATTCGGGGTGCCCAAGTCTTTTGTGGTCCAGTTGATGCTCTTCAACAGATATATGTTTATACTCACGGATGAAGCCGAAAGGATGGCCAGGGCCAGGATGCTCCGCTCTTTCGGTTCGGGCCCGATGGGTCTCGGGGTTTTTGCATCGCTGGCGGGGCAGCTGCTTACGCGGACTCTTGACCGCGCTGAGCGCATATACCGCGCCATGTGCTGCCGCGGTTTTGACGGGCATATCCATATCATCAGGCCGATGAAATTCGGGTACCGCGACCTGATTTTTGTTCTTGGCTGGGTTTTCCTGTTCATCCTATTCAGGTTTTATAATTTACCATTGATAATCGGATCATTGTTCATCGGAGTATTGTCATGAGCCATCACATAGTCGAAGCGAAAGACCTGCATTACTCTTATCCCGACGGAACGGTCGGACTTGCCGGGGTGTCGTTCCGCGTCTTCCACGGGGAGTCCGTCGCGCTTGTAGGAGAGAACGGCGCGGGCAAATCTACTTTGCTTCTGCACATGAACGGGTGCCTGTCGCCTTCGCAGGGGATAATCCGGATTGGAGACAGTATCCTTTCAAAGAAGAACCTGAACGTGATACGCCGGACGGTCGGCATGCTATTCCAGAACCCGGACGACCAGCTGTTCATGCCTACCGTTTTCGACGACGTGGCGTTCGGGCTACTGAATCTGGGAACGGCCGAAAAAGAAGTCGAGGAGAAAGTAATGCAGGCGCTTGAAACCGTGGGCGTGCGCCACTTGATGAAAAGGCCGCCGTACAAGCTTTCTCAGGGCGAAAAAAGAGCCGCGGCCATCGCTACCGTGCTTGCCATGTCGCCCGACATACTCGTGATGGACGAACCCACGTCCAGCCTTGACCCGAAATCGCGCAGGCGTTTGATCGGATTGCTGAAGACCTTTAAACATACGAAGATAATCGCGACGCACGACCTTGACATGGCCCTGGACCTGTGCGAGCGGACAATCGTCATCCATCAGGGCAGAATTACCGCTGACGGGCAGACATCTCAGATATTCAAGGATACGGAACTTCTGGAAAGAAGCAGTCTCGAACCGCCGCTCAAGATGCAGTGATTGGTCCGGGCGGAACTTGCCGGCAGAGGGGGACCATGAAAAAAAACGTCATAATGCTGTTTGCGGGGCTTTTTTTCTTTTCGGCATCGGCTTCCGCCGCGGGCATATCCGTCACCAAGGTCACGGTCGCGCCTTACAAGGGGGACAAATATTACACGGGAGTCGCCCGAATCGTGATTGACGGCGCGATTGAGATAAAAGAAATCATGGTCATGCATTCCGGCGCGAGGCTGATGCTTAAGTTCCCTGAGAATGTTTCGCGGAACGGGAACAAATATACGCATGTGACGCTGGCGACGGAGCAGGCGAACGAGGCCGTAAGAACCGCAATATTATCGCGCAAAACGTCCGGCAACGCGGCGCGCGCAGCGCGTCCGGTGAGTTTTGATATCGTTAAACTGGTAAAATACCGCAAACCGTCAAAACTCAAGGCCTTCGCGGCTGTCCGGTTCAACGGCGCAGTTGAAATTGAATGCAGGATATTGGAAAGCGAGACGGGCGCATGGGTTTCCTGGCCGGCAAGAAGGGATAAGGGAAAAAACAGGTGGATTGACACCGTCAGGATACTGGACAGCAGGCTGAAAAATGATGTTGAAGCCGCGCTGCTGAAAAAATACGGCGATAAAGCGTGGAAAACGGACGCAAAAAAGCCGTAATCTGTGTAATCTGCTTTGATAATCTCGATAAATCGGCGACCAACATTTATATAATTAAGTCGAAGTCCCTAGTACAGGGGGACTTCATATAATTGCTTGTTGGAAGTCGTCTGTGTAATCTTTTTTTGGTAATCTGTGTAATCAAAATCGTTAATGACTTAATTAACGATTTATATTGATATTTTATAACTTTTTAGTTATACTTTTACTATGCCCATGATAGATTCATCAGAGATCAAGAAGCAGGCCGCAAGGGAAATAGTGCAGACAATAGGCATACCTGTGATGTGCCTTCTGCTTTTCATTGCATGGCTCTACGTGCTTATCCGGTCGTTGTATTTGCCCATCCTTGTTTTTCCTCTAAGCTGTTTAATACTTGTCATCCTTTATTTTTTCTCGGGTTCGGTGTACAGCGGCATCCTGCTGGGAATGCTGACGCTGCTGGGCTTCGTAAACGTTGTTTTGACGAAGTCAAGCAGCGAGCAGTTCATCTTCGTCGCGCAGATCATCTGGCTCTGGACGATATTCCTGCTTTTTGAGAAATTCCAGCATACGTATTTCGGAATACAGAACACGAACAGGGAAAACAGGGAAGTCCTTGAGACGAAGACAGCGACACTGGAAGGCAAGATTAACCAGAACGAGCGCAGGAAAGCCGACATTAACCAGCAGATAGCCAATTACCAGATGCTCGGGCGCATGACCCAGATGTTCGGAACGACCCTGCAGGAAGATAAATTAGTGCAGTTGATCGAAGAAACGGCGGAAAAATTCATCGGCAAGGGCGCCTGGAAAATCATCAGGAGTTCGGAACAGGACGAATTCAGCAATTTTATCGAGAGCAACAATCTCGCGCTTCTCGTGCGCAGCCTGCAGGCAGATAAGAGGTTTTTTGTGGACGCGGATTTCCAGTCGCTCATAGCGGTGCCTCTTGAAGTCAACGGCAGGTTCCGGGGCATACTGAAAGGCACGGCGCCGCAGGCCGATGTTTTTGAAGAGTCGGACCTGAGGCTTTTATCGGTGCTGGGGGGCATAGCTTCGCTTGCGCTGAATAACGTTTCGCTGTACCAGAAAACGCAGGAGCTTGCTATTACCGACGGATTAACGGGCCTGTATGTCCAGAAATATTTCAAGCAAAGGCTCTCTGAAGAGATCCAGAGGTCCAGGCTGCATAAACTCCCGCTGAGTGTCACGATAGTTGACATAGATTTTTTCAAAAATTTCAACGACACGTACGGGCACGCCGCCGGCGACGCGGTGATTCGCCAGATATCGTCCTACCTGCGCCGGCGCCTGCGCGAGACCGACTTCATATGCCGCTACGGAGGGGAAGAGTTTGCCGTGATAATGCTTCAAACCGATCTCAAGGAGGCCGCGGCGGTCTGCGAAGACATCCGCCGGGGAGTAGAGACCGAGCGCTTTTTTCTGCCGCTGGAAAGTTTCCAGCCGCTGCAGGTGCATGTCACGGTCAGCGTGGGCATCGCGGGTTTCAACGAGAAGGTCCAGAACGGAGAGAGTTTCCTGGCTCTTGCCGATAAAATGCTTTATGACGCCAAGCTTGAGGGCAGGAATAAAGTCAGGTACACGGAGTGATCCGGAATGACCGGTGAAGAAAACATGACCGTAAAACCGCAGGACACGATCAGGGGAAAAATATGGATGCACGCGAAGACCGCGGCCGTCATATCGTTGTTTCTCATCGCGTTCTTTAACGTCGATCACCCGTACTTGCGGCAGCTGCTGCTGTATTTCCTGATCAGCGCGGGCCTGTTTTTTTCATTTAAATTCCCCCTGTCCAGCGTGCTGGTAAATACGATCGGCTTGCTGCTTTTGTTCCTGACTGTAACGGGGAAAACATACTGGCCCGTTTATATAGGCATTTCGCTCATGATGGTGATAACGATGGTGATACCGCTTTATTTTGACCGCATAGGCAGGCTTGAACGCGAAGCTTCGGACAAGCAGTTCAATCCGCTGGAGCAGAGACTGAAAATTCTCCAGATAAAGGGCTCAAAGCTCGAAACGGACCGGATGGAACTGGAAAGAGAGATTGAAAAGATCAACCAGCTCTACGTCTTGGGGCGTGAGCTAGTCGAGCACATGGAATTGAGCGAGGTGGCGGACCACCTGAAGCGGTGCCTGATGATGAGGCCGGGAATAAATTCCGTCGCGATGTTTTTGTGGGACAAAAGCGTCTGGACGCCTCTTTTCTTTTCAAAAGAAGATAACAACGACCGCTGGATAGAATACGTCAAAAGACAGGATCTGCTGTTTAAGGAAAAGAACTTCAAGATCCTCCATACTCCGGTCTGGCTCAAAAACCAGGCGGTGGTCTACTGGCCCGTAAAGCTGGACAGGAACCTGCTTGCCGGTATCTTTATCACGACCGAACCGGCGCTGGCGGAAGGATATCTTGACGAAGGCAGGATCTTCATACCGCAGATAGCGCTGGGATTGAAGCGCACTGACCTGTTCGCGGAGGTCCAGGAGCGTTCGCGCGAAGACGGACTGACGGGTCTGTACCTCCGCAGGTACTTCATAGAGCGTCTCCAGGCGGAAATCCAGCGCGCGAAAAGGTATACGACTGTATTCTCCCTGCTGATGATGGACATAGACGATTTCAAGAAAGTCAACGATACTTACGGGCATCTTACGGGCGACGCGGTTTTGAGCGAGTTGGCAAGGATATTCCTCAAATGCACGCGTCCCGGCGACCTTGTGTGCCGCTACGGCGGCGAGGAATTCGCGATACTGCTGCCGCTCGTGTCCCGCGAAGAAACTCTTGAAATAGCCGAAAGGATACGGAAAACCGTGGCCGAGACACAATTACACTCGTTCAGCGAGGAAAAAACGAAGTTTGGCATTACGATAAGCATAGGAATAAGCTATTATCCCGCCAACGAAACGGCGCTTATTCCCGCCGCGGACAAGGCCCTCTACTGGGTCAAGGCGAACAAGAAAAACGGGGTAAAAGAGTACGGGGGAATTAAAAAATAACAGTTCCAACTGTTTCAGCAGTTTCAACTGTTTAAAACGCTGGAAGGAACGGCTGGAACGATTGAAACAGTTGAAACAAGCAGTTAGCCGTTATTGATATTGACTTATACCTAATAAAAGATTATAATCTGAGATGTTTGAAAAACCTTTTTTCGTAGCGAAATTTCGTGTTTTGAGCCGAGGCAAGGCGGACGAAGCGAGCATATGCTCCACGGAGTATATGTGAGATGGAGTCCAACGAAGCCGCAGGCCAAAGACCGAAATTGAAGCCGGAAAGGGGTTTTTCAACCATCTCATTGGATACAAAAATAAGGTAATTTCTGGAATAATTAGGAGGGTATCGATGGCTCGGGTAATGTTGGAAAAGATCTGGAAGAAATTCGGTGATGTTGAAGTAGTCAAGGATTTTAACCTCGAGATTCAAGATAAAGAGTTCTGCATACTTGTAGGCCCCAGCGGTTGCGGCAAAACTACGACCCTTCGAATGATAGCGGGGCTTGAAGATATCACGTCGGGCGATGTATATATCGGGGACCGCAGGGTGAACGACCTTCCTCCCAAGGACCGCGATATCGCGATGGTCTTCCAGAACTACGCGCTTTACCCGCACATGTCGGTCTACGAGAACATGGCTTTCGGCCTTAAACTGCGCGGCTACAGCAAAAAAGAGATAGACATACGCGTCAGGGAAGCAGCCGATATACTTAGCATAGGCCACCTGCTTGAACGGCGCCCGAAACAGCTGAGCGGCGGGCAGCGCCAGCGCGTGGCTGTCGGCAGGGCCATAGTTAGAAAACCCAAAGTATTCCTTTTCGACGAACCCCTTTCAAACCTTGACGCGAAACTGCGCGTCCAGATGAGAGCCGAGCTTAAGAAACTTCACGAAAAACTCCAGTGTACCATAGTATACGTCACGCACGACCAGACTGAAGCCATGACGATGGGCGACAAGATATGCGTGATGAAAGACGGAGTCATACAGCAGGTGGACGGACCGATAAGCCTTTACGACAGGCCCAACAATAAGTTCGTCGCGGGCTTCATAGGCAGCCCCCCGATGAATTTTGTGGACACCGACGTTATTGAACGCGGGGATAACCTGTTCCTGAACGAGGGAATGTTCGAGATAAAGCTCCCGGCTAAGTTCAAGGCGGCGGTAATGCCTTTCAAGGGCCAGAAGGTGGCTCTGGGAGTGCGCCCTGAAGACATATACGACAAGCTTTTTTACACGCTCGGCCCGAAGGAAGGGAACCTTATGAGCGCCACCGTTGACGTTGTGGAACCGCTCGGAAGCGAAATATACCTCCATCTTAACACGGGCAAGAATACGCTTGTGGCGAAAGTGGAACCCCACAACCAGGCAAAACCGAACCAGGTCATAGAGCTCGTGGTCAATCTGAACAAAACGCATATTTTCCATCCACAGACCGGAGAGTGCATAGTGTAACGCAGATGCACGAAGCTTTTCAGAAATGAAAGGATAGAAAATGAGTCCTCCCAAAGGCGCTGTCCGCAGAAAAACAGTCAAAGAAATACTCCAGGACAACAAGCTGCTGAACGAAGAGCAGTTGAACCAGGCCCTGGAGGAATCAAAGAAAATCAACGAACCGCTACAGTCCACCGTGGTCCGGCTGAATTTCATGAGCAGGGTGGACCTTCTGCGCACGCTGTCCCAGGAGTGGGGCGTGAAGGCCGTCAATCTCGACGAAATTGAGATAGACCCTGAAACCGTGAAGGTCATACCGGAAGCGGCGGCCCGCCGGCACAGGGCCGTCCCGTTCGTAAAAGAAGAGAATGTCCTTTTCGTCGCGATGTCGGACCCGCGCGACTTTTTCGTAATAGAAGACATACAGCTCCGCACCAACTTTGAAGTCCAGCCCTATCTTGCGTTCCCCGAAGACATCACAAAAGCCCTTGATAAAGCCTACGGGCTCGCTTCTTCCGTCAAACTTGACCAGATCATCGGCGAGCTGACAGAGACCAGCGAGAGCGAGCTGAAACTCCAGAGGGAAAGCGAGCAGAAGGTTGATGTCACGGATATTGACGCCTCCGCTCCGGAAGTGGAACGGCTCGTTAACGCCATAATACTCGGCGCCCTCCAGCAGAAGGCCTCCGACATACACATAGAGCCGTTTGAATCCAAATTTATCGTCCGTTACAGGATTGACGGCGAACTTCGCGAAGCGCCGTTCCAGATACCGTTCTCTTTCCGCAACGCTGTCATAGCGAAACTGAAGATCATGACGGAGCAGATGGATATAACCGAGCGCCGCAGGCCGCAGGACGGCCGCATACAGATACTGGCGAAAGGCAACCCCGTCGAGTTCCGCGTCAACATAGTGCCGACCGTGTTCGGCGAATCGTGCGTCATGCGCGTGCTGGACCGCGCCTCTGTCCGCGTGGACATGGATAAATTGGGATTCATACCGGACACGCTTGAAAAATTCAAGATATCGCTGGAAAAGCCCTACGGGCTTGTACTTGTCTGCGGGCCGACAGGCTCCGGAAAATCCACGACGCTTTACGCCGCTTTAAACTCCATTAATTCTCCCGATTCAAAGATACTTACCGCGGAAAACCCGGTGGAATACAACCTTCCCGGCATCATACAGGTTAACGTCGTTCAGGAAATCGGCTTTGACTTCTCCACGGCCCTGCGCTCGTTCCTGCGTCAGGACCCCGACGTCATAATGGTCGGCGAAATCCGCGACAAGGAAACCGCTCAGATAGCGATGGAAGCCGCGATGACCGGCCATTTGGTCTTCTCAACTATCCATACGAACGACGCGCCGTCCTCCGTCGCGCGCCTGCACGAGATGGGCGTGCCGAGTTTCCTTATATCCTCTTCGCTGGAGTGCATACTCGCCCAGCGCCTTTTGAGAAAAGTCTGCGCCGAGTGCAAGGAAAAATACACGCCTGCCGAGGAGTACCTTGATTATTACAAGAAGCACAACATAGACATTTCCAGCGCCACTTTTTACAAGGGCCGCGGCTGCGACGTCTGCAACGGCACCGGATACAAGGGCCGCGCCGGCATCCACGAGCTCCTCGTGATGGACGACCCCCTGCGCTCGCTGGTTCTCAAAGAAATCGCCGCGGGCCCGGTACGCGAGCTTGCGAAAAAGAACGGGATGCGCACGCTGCTTGAAGACGGCTTGTGGAAGGCGGCTAAAGGCGTCACGACGATAGAAGAGGTTCTTGCCACAGCGCAATAAACCCCGTTAGAGGCACACAAACGGCGGTTTGTTGGATTAGTGTTGAAAAGAGATATTTGAAATGACATAAGTATTGCTTGTTAGCAGCGCGGACGCCCATGGCGGCCTGCCTCTAACGGGGTAAAGGGATAAATATCATGTCAGGAAGCTCTAATTACTCAACGGAAAACCTGAAAGAGATTTTTGAGATAGCGAAGAGCCTCTCTTCGGTGCTCGACGTAGACACTTTGCTCAAGAAGATAGATACCGTCGCGGAAAGACTGCTTGACTCCGACGCCTCATCCATAATGCTCATGGACGACAACGGCCAGACGCTGTCGTTCAAGGTCGCCAGCGGCGAAAAAGGCGGCATGATCCAGAAGATGAAGGTGAAAGTCGGCGAAGGCATAGCGGGCAGCGTCGCGCAGGACAGGAAGTCTTTGATAGTCAACGACGTTGCCTCGGACCCCAGATTCACCGGCAAGATGGACAAGTCGTCGGGATTCGTGACCAAATCGATAATCTGCGTTCCGATGTTCTTTGAGAACGAGCTTGTAGGCATAATGGAAGTCCTGAATAAAAGAGACCCGGCCGGCTTCAGCGACGCGGACCTCAAAACCCTTGAGAGCCTTGCGGCTCTTGCGGCCGTCAGCATAAACAACGCGAGGATGTCCGAGGACCAGCGCAACTTTTTCGTTAACACTATAGAGATACTCATTTCCGCCATAGAATCGCGCGACCCGAAACTTACCGGACACTCATGGCGCGTTGCCCAGCTTTCGACGAGCATCGCAAGAGCGATGGGCCTGGACGGGAAGGAGTATAAGGACATATATTACGGCGCGCTTTTGCACGACATAGGGCTCTTGCATTCACAAGGCGGCGTTACCATAACCGAAGGCGTCGTTACATCCAGGGACCGCAGCCCCGAAATGAACCATCCAAAAATAGGCGCGGAGATGATAAGGAACGTCAACCTGCTCAATGGCGCGGCCCCCGTAATTCGCCATCACCACGAGAATTTTGACGGCACCGGATACCCCGATAACCTTACGGGGGACGCTATCCCGGTAGGCGCCAGGATTGTGGGGCTCGCCGAAGCCGTGGAAGAGATGCGCATGAGCGGTTACGCGGAAGACAAGATACGCCAGATGCTCAAGCAAGGCCAGGAAACGCGCTTTGACCCCCAAGTAGTCGGGATATACCTTAAGGATTTTTCAGAAGCCAACGTCTAACGGCAGCAATTAGCTATTAGCAATTGGCAATTAGTTAGTGACTAATCGCTAATGGCAAATTGCTAATAGCATAAGTCAATCGACGGTTCATAATTTGAACCGTTTTTTCATTTTAGGTATAATGTTGAGCGTAGCCGACAACCTTAAAATAATTTTATAGGAGTACCCCGCAGGGTAAAATCCGCGGCGGCGGATAAAGTACAAAAGATGTTCAAACAGAAAGGTGACCTATTAAATGAAAAACGTGGACAAGCTGCTCAAGGCCGCGGAGAAACCCGCGAAAGACGCGAGAATTCTCCACCCGTTCTACCGCGGGAAGATGGAAACTGTGCCAAAGTGCCGCGTAAAGGACTTCAACGATTTCGCCATCTGGTACACCCCGGGAGTGGCCGCGGTATGCAAGGATATACAGAAGACGCCGGAACTTGTCTATGAGTTCACCAACAAGTGGAACACAGTGGCCGTCGTCAGCGACGGCTCGCGGGTGCTGGGTTTGGGCGACATAGGCCCCGAAGCGGGATTGCCCGTAATGGAAGGAAAAGCACTTCTTTTCAAGTACCTCGGCGGCGTGGACGCTTTTCCAATAATGCTCGGAACAAAGGACCAGGAAACCATAATATCCACGGTGAAAATCCTCCAGCCCTCTTTCGGCGGGATAAACCTTGAGGATATAGAACAGCCGAAATGCTTTCCCATACTCAACCGCCTGCGCGCCGAGTGCAGCATTCCCGTCTGGCACGACGACCAGCAGGGAACGGCCCTCGTGACGCTCGCCGGGCTCATCAACGCTTTGAAGGTTGTCGGAAAAAAGATACACGATATCAGGATAACGCTTATCGGCGCCGGCGCGGCTAATATCTGCATAGCCCGCCTGCTGATGAGTTACGGCGCCAAACCCGGAAATATCATCATGACCGATTCAAAAGGCGTGCTTCACAAGGGGCGTACCGAACTGGCGGGCAGGTACCCGGAAAAATGGGAGATGTGCCAGTCGACAAATTACGGACAACTGCAGGGCGGCATACCAGAAGCGCTGGAGAATGCCGACGCTGTCATAGCTCTTTCAACGCCCGGCCCCGGCATAATCAGGAAAGAATGGATCGCGAAGATGGCGAAAAAAGCGATAGTCTTTGCCTGCGCCAACCCGACGCCCGAGATTTGGCCGTGGGAAGCCAAAGATGCGGGCGCGGCCGTTGTCGCGACCGGCAGGAGCGATTTTCCAAACCAGGTCAACAACTCGCTCGGTTTCCCTGGCGTGTTCCGCGGGACTTTGGACGTGCGCGCGAACACCATTACCGACGAGATGTGCATAACCGCGGCGGTTGAGATAGCCAATTGCATAAAATCAAGCTCGCTCAGGCCGGATAAACTCCTGCCGACGATGGACGACTGGGAAATCTACCCCAGGACAGCGGCCGCCGTGGGCGCGAAAGCCATAGAACTCGGCCTTGCAGGAAGAAAAATATCAAAATCAAAGATTTACTCCGACGCGAAGAATATAATCAAACGCAGCCGCGGCATAACTCAGATGATGATGAAACGCGGCTTCATAAAAATGAAAAAGTAGTCATTGCGAGCCCGAAGGGCGCGGCAATCTGACACGAAGTGTCATCACGAGGAGCCCTTTAGGGCTCCGTGGTGATCCCAGAGACCGAGACTGCCACGGTCACTAAAGTGACCTCGCAGTGACCCTAAAGGGTCAGATTGCTTCACTTCGTTCGCAATGACAAATTGATAACAATGCGCGAAATAAAGTCGTCTAAAATCACAGAAACTGTCGCCCGCTTATGCACTCAGGCGAACTTCCTGCTTCCCGAGGACGTCCTGCGCGCCGCCGGCGAGGCCTACAGGAAGGAAAAATCAGACACCGCCAAGGAAATCCTGGGACAGATAGTTGAGAACGCGAAATTAGCCGGAACGAAAGGCATCCCGCTCTGCCAGGACACCGGAATAACGGATATTTTTCTTAAAATAGGCCAGGAAGTTGAGATAACCGGCGGCACTCTGGCGGAAGCGGTCAATAAGGGCGCCGCGGAGGGCTATAAAAAGGGATACCTGCGTAAATCCGTCGTCAGCGACCCGCTGGAAAGAAAGAACACGGGCGACAACACCCCCGCCAATATATATTCCGAGATAGTTCCCGGGAATAAAATAGAGATAACGGTTCTTCCCAAAGGCGCCGGCTCGGAGAACGCGAGCGCCCTCAAGATGCTTCCGCCCTCAGCCGGCTGGGAAGGGATAAAGGAGTTCATCCTGCAGACCGCGAAAGCCGCGGTCAACGCCTGCCCGCCCATAATAGTCGGCGTCGGCATAGGAGGAAGTTTCTCGTCGGTAGCCGGCATCGCCAAGAAAGCTCTGCTGCGCAAAATAGGAGAGCCGAATACGAACACTGATTACGCGAAAAAGGAAAACGAGCTCCTGAAAGAGATAAACGAGACCGGCATCGGCCCGATGGGCCTCGGCGGAAATACGACGGCGTTCGCGGTGCACATTGAAGCCGCGCCGTGCCACATCGCTTCGCTCCCTGTGGCCGTCAGCATCCAGTGCCACTCATGCCGTAGGATGACAGAAATTATTTAATTACAAATTGACACGCAGTGTCATCCCCGAAAGTATTAATCGGGGATACATGATAAGTATTTAAATGGATTCCCGCTTACAATCCGCGGGAATGACCTTACAGGTCATTTGTAATCTGTAATTCATCGATAAATATGAAAGAATACACCGTAGATAAACTGATAGCAGGAATAAGCGGCTTAAAAGCGGGGGATAAGATACTGCTTTCGGGCACTATTTATACCGCGAGGGACGCGGCGCACGCGCGCATTGCCGCTGGTACCGATGCGGGATCGGTATTGGCATTATTAAAGGGTTCGGTGATATATTACTGCGGGCCGGCACCTGCGAAGCCCGGAAATGCCGTCGGAGCCTGCGGGCCGACGACGTCATCAAGGATGGACGGCCACACGCCGATGATGCTGGAACTCGGCGTAAAGGCCTTTATCGGCAAGGGAGCGAGGTCGCAGGCGGTGAAAGACGCTTTGAAAAGATATAAGGCCGTTTATCTCGTTGCGACAGGCGGCGTGGCGGCGTTGCTGGCGGGAAAAGTAAGAAAATGCGAGGTTGCCGCGTTTGAAGACCTCGGCCCTGAAGCGATATACCGCATGGATGTGGTTGATTTTCCAGTAATCGTAGCAATTGACGCGAACGGAAATGATATATTTCTTAACAAATAGTATCTCGTATCTCGCATCTCGTCGTTCGTGGTTTATTAAAGGTTAAAGACGTTAACGAGATACTAGATACGAGTCCCGAGATACGGCATTAATTATGTTACTAACTATAGACATCGGCAATACCAACATCACTCTGGGCGTGTTTCGCCTAAAAAACGGGAAGGCCGTCCAAAAACCGTTTAAGATCTGGCGCCTTGAGACCAATAAGAACAAGACCGCCGACGAATACGGGATAAAGATCCTTGACCTTTTCCATTACGACGGCCTGGACGCCAAAGATGTGGACGCGGTGGCCATAGCAAGTGTTGTGCCGGATCTGGACGGCTCTTTCAAGCAGATGGTCCGAAAATATTTCAAGAGCAAGGCCTTTTTCGCTACATATGACAAGAAGATGCCGGTGAAGGTCCACTATGGCGACATTTCGGAGATGGGCGCCGACCGGCTCGCGAACGCCGCGGCGGCCTACAGGATGTACAAGAAAGCGGTAATTGTCATAGATTTCGGTACGGCCACAACGTTTGACTGCATCAACGCGAAAGGCGAGTATATCGGAGGCGTGATAGCGCCAGGTCCCAGAATAGCGGCCGAGGCGCTGGCAAAGAAAACGGCCAAACTGCCTATGGTGGACATCGTAAAACCCGCAAGGGTGATAGGCAGGTCAACCATAGCCTGCATCCAGTCGGGGGTATATTTCGGCTATGTAGGCCTTATCCGCGAGATACTAAAACTGGTCAAAAGGGACATGAGGGGCAACCCGGTAGTGGTCGCCACTGGGGGGCTGTCCGGGACCATAATCAAGGAAATAAAGGAAATCAAGCGCGAAATACCGGAGTTAACGCTTGAAGGTATTCGCATAATTTGGGATAATAACAGGAAAGCACAGGGTTGTTGATAGTTTTGTGGAAAGTGCGCATGTTGATAGTGTGGATAAGTATGTTAGTAACTATTTGTTAAAGAATAAAAGGAGGAGAGATGAAAAAGTTATTGATTTTACTATCTGTTTTTTTCGTTTCAATTTCGGCGGTTTTGGCCTCTGATACATTTGACAAGTTTAATGACCAGATAACAAATGTAACGATTACAATTGCTCAGGAGAATCTGGACAATTTTGCCAATGATTTGGGCGCGGTCATGTGCGGGGGGAGCTACCACCACGGCAAATCCCTGGGTTTCCCGGGTGTGGACATAGGTTTTCACGCGGCCCTGAAAAGCGTCCCGGATAAGGACAAAATAGTCAAGGCAGCCGACCTTAGCTATATAACCCTGCCGGTAGGCCAGCTGGAAATCGGTCTGCCTTCAAATATGGATCTGATAATCCGCTATGCCTCAGTCGCGAACGCGGCCATGACGGGCGGCGGACTGAGATACGGCATATTAAAGAACAGCATGCCCTTCCTGCCCAATATTTCAGCGCAAGTCACGTATAACATGCTCAACGTTGAAGCGAGCGCAAACAAATTCACGGCCACGGGCATGGATGCCGCGGTCATGGCGTCCTTCAACCTGCCCATAATTGATCCTTATGTCGGCGTGGGATACTATTCCGCTTCCGTTGAACCGGATGCTACGATACAGACGCCTCAGCCCGGCATGAAAGGCACTGGTTCCGGCATGCGCGCCGAAGTCGGCGTGAATATGGGATTAATACCGCTTACATATCTTCAGCTTGCCGCGAATTACGTCAGCGGCGACATCGGCGGAACAGTAGGACTGGGAGTCAGGTTCTAATACTTAGGGTTTGCTTAGCTATTTCTTAAGTATTGTCGACGGTAAATGTTGCTTTCTGTAAACTCTAAATACTAAGCTCTAAATACTAAATAAATCACAAGCTACAAGCTCAAATTAAGGTTTTAATATTTTAGATTTTGGGTTTATTTAGAGTTTAGTTTTTAGTGTTTAGTATTTTTAGTTGAAGTATATTGGCAGTCTTGCCACATAACTGCTAAAATATTTTGCAGGGGGACTTGACAAACCGCTGAGCGGTTTGTTATAATTAGCACTTGTAGAACACAAGTGCTAATTTTGTTCGCAGTAACGCAGAGGATGTATACCGCAAGGATTATCCTCAGTACACCCGCAGAACAAAAAACATCTGGCTGCATCAGTAGTTAACATTTTTTCTCCCCACCCGTGTGGGAGGATTAAGGTGGGGGTGGCACCCCCCATCCCGGCCTTCCCCCGCAAGGAGGGAAGGTGAAATGTAATGAGACATTAATTTAAGGAGGTGAAGTACAATGAAGCTCAAACCGCTTGGCGACAGGATTCTGGTGAAGCCCCTGGAGCAAAAAGAAGTAACAAAGAGTGGAATCATAATCCCGGATTCCGCAAAGGAAAAACCGCAGGAAGGCGAAGTAGTCGCGGTAGGCAAAGGCAAGGTCGCGGATGACGGCAAGCTCATCCCGATGGAAGTGAAAGTCGGAGACAAGATCCTTTTCGGAAAATACTCCGGCAGCGAAGTCAAGATTGACGATGTCGAATACATGATAATGAACCAGGACGACGTCCTCGGCATTCTCTAATTAATAAAAGGAAGGTGAATTAAGATGGCAAAACAAATAGTATATACCGACACCGCGCGCAAGAACATCAAAGACGGCGTCGACAAGCTGGCCAACGCGGTGAAAGTCACCCTTGGCCCAAAGGGAAAATACGTGGTTCTTGACAAGAGGTTCGGCTCGCCCACCGTCACCAACGACGGCGTGACCATAGCCAAAGAAATAGACCTTGAAGACCCGTTTGAGAACATGGGCGCCCAGCTCGTGAAAGAAGTGGCTTCAAAGACGAACGATGTCGCGGGCGACGGCACAACGACGGCCTGCGTGCTCGCTCAGGCGATTATCGCCGAAGGCCTAAGAAACATCACGGCAGGAGCCAATCCGATACATATTAAACACGGCATAGACAAGGCCGTGAACGCGGTAGTTGCGAAGATCAAAGATATATCAAAACCTGTTAAAGGCAAGGCAGAGATAGCCCAGATAGCTTCAATCTCAGCCAATGATAAAGAGATCGGCGATCTTATAGCCGAAGTTATGGATAAGGTAGGCAAAGACGGTGTTGTCACCGTTGAAGAAGGAAAGTCGGCCGAGACCAGCAAGGAAATAGTGGAAGGCATGCAGTTCGACCGCGGCTACGCTTCCCCGTACTTCGTTACGGACGCGGAGCGCATGGAAACCGTGCTTGAAGACGCCTATATCATAATCACGG
Source organism: Elusimicrobiota bacterium (assembly GCA_043811535.1). Lineage (GTDB taxonomy): Bacteria > Elusimicrobiota > Endomicrobiia > Endomicrobiales > JBDRNC01 > JBDRNC01. The sequence continues at coordinate 29,212 of JBDRNC010000007.1, read as the reverse complement.
ACAAGAAAGTCTCAACAATGCAGGACCTTATGCCTCTGCTTGAGAAAATAGTCCAGACCGGAAAGCCGTTCCTGCTGGTAGCCGAAGATATAGAAGGCGAAGCTCTTGCCACGCTTGTCGTCAACAGGATCCGCGGGACGCTGAAAGCCGCCGCTGTCAAGGCGCCCGGATTCGGCGACCGCCGCAAAGAGATGCTGCAGGACCTCGCGACTCTCACCGGCGGAACCGTGATTTCGGAAGAAAACGGATTAAAGCTTGACAAGGCGACTCCCGAAATGCTCGGTAATGCCAAGAGGATAGTCATTGACAAGGAAAACACGACTATCATTTCCGGCGCGGGCGACAAGAAAGAGATAGAGAAGAGGATCTCGCAGATCCGCAAGCAGATAGAGGAAACCAAATCCGATTACGACAAGGAAAAACTCCAGGAAAGACTGGCGAAACTTGTCGGCGGAGTAGCAGTCATATACGTCGGCGCCGCGACCGAGACCGAGATGAAGGCGAAGAAGTTCAAGGTTGAGGACGCGATGCACGCGACGCGCGCCGGAGTCGAGGAAGGCATAGTCCCCGGCGGAGGCGTGGCTCTACTGCGCGCTCAGAAAGTGCTTGACACCCTCAAAGCCAATGACATGGATGAGCAGACCGGCATCAACATTGTCCGCAGGGCGCTTGAAGAACCGATAAGGCAGATAGCCTTGAATGCGGGCCTTGAAGGTTCTATCGTAGTAGACAAGATACTGAACAATAAAGACGTTAATTTTGGACTGAACGCTGAGACCGGCAAATACGATGACCTTATAACCCTTGGTATCGTTGACCCGGTGAAGGTCACGCGCTCGGCGCTCCAGAACGCGGCTTCTATAGCGGGACTGCTTCTAACGACGGAAGTCCTTATAACGGACATTCCCGAGAAAAAGAACAACCCATCAATGCCGCAGATGCCGCCGGAGTATTGAGGCTCTGCTCCCGATTTATCGGGAGCATATGAATAAGAAGTATTTTCAGTAAGCCGAAATCCGCCGAAGCCCGTCGTGTGGGCGGAGGTGGACTAGAGACAGCAATTAGCCATTAGCAATTGGCTATTAGTTATACGTGAGGCCCTTTCCCGAAAATCTTGGGAAAGGGCTTCATTTTTTACGAAAAATATGATATAATAATCAATCAAATTTACACTTTGTAGTACCCTGCGCGAAATCTGCGAAAATTATGGTTTTGCGCGGTTTTTTTCTTTCTTTAATTAAAATTCCATTTTCCCTCCCCACTAGAGGGGGAGGGCAGGGTGGGGGGGACGTGAAAGCAGATTCAAAAAGCAATTTACGTCAATCAAACTTGACAAATTTGCACAAATACAAGTAAATGACATTACAAGAAAATATTGCCGCGATAGAAGATAAAATTGCTGAAGCATGCGCGAAAAGCGGCCGCTCCCGCGGCGACATCACGCTCATAGCCGTCACGAAAACAGTCCCGGCCTGGCAGATAGGCGAAAGCATTTCTCTGGGAATACAGCATATAGGCGAAAGCAAGATACAGGAGGCCGAAAGAAAGTTACCGGATATCAAGGGCATATCGTCGGTAAAAAAACACCTTATAGGCCACCTGCAGACGAACAAGGCGAAAAAAGCGGTAGAGCTCTTTGACGTCATACAATCGCTGGATTCGGAGCGCCTCGCGGAAGAGATAAACAAGCAGGCGCAGAAGCTGAACAAGGTCCAGGAATGCCTCGTGGAACTGAAAGTATCCGAAGAGGAATCCAAATTCGGGCTTGACCCGTCGAAACTCATCGATTTCCTCAATCTCATCAGGGTTTTCGGAGGCATCAGGGTGACCGGTGTAATGGTCATGGCGCCTTTCTTTGAAGATCCGGAAAAAACGCGGCCGTATTTCAAGCGCGTGAAAAAATCCTTTGACGAAGCCAAAGAGACAAATCCGGGGCTGAAAGAGCTTTCAATGGGCATGTCCAACGATTTCGATATAGCCGTCGAAGAAGGCGCCACGATGGTAAGAATAGGAACAGCGATCTTTAAAGGCAGCAATTAGCCATTAGCAATTGGCGATTAGTGGTTTATTGGTTTGTTTGTCTTAACTAATTGCTAATTGCCAATTACTAATTACAAAAAGTGAAAACCTAGTTATATAGACTGTTGATTAACAAGAAAATGAAAAACAAGGGAATAAACAAGAATATCGCGTTTCTAGGCAGCGGTAAGATGGCCGAGGCGCTCATCTCCGGCTTCATCAAGAGCCGGTTAGCGCCGGCTTCGGCTATAACGGCCGTTGACATCGACCTGAAACGTCTTTCATTCCTCAAAAGGAAATACCGTATAAAAACGTCGACGGATAAATTATCCGCGCTAAAAAAAGCAAATATCATTTTCCTTGCGGTCAAGCCCCGGCAGATGGAGGGCCTTCTTTGCGAGGCCGGCCTGCGCATCCGCAAAAACCAGCTGGTCATCTCTATAGCGGCAGGCATCACGACAAAATGGATAGAAAGATTCCTGATAAAAGGCGTTCCGGTAGTCCGGACCATGCCTAACACGCCCGCGGCTTTCGGCTGCGGCGCGACGGGCATAGCGAAAGGAAGGTGGGCGAAGGCGGCGCATCTTTCGACGGCAAAAAAACTGTTTGACCAGACAGGCATAACGGCTGCGCTTCCGGAAAGCAAGATTGACGCGGTTACCGCCGTGTCCGGTTCCGGCCCGGCCTACGTTTTCCTGCTGGCGGAACTTCTTGAACAGGCCGCGAAAGACCTCGGGCTTGCCGGCAATACGGCGCGCGATTTTTCCAGGCAGACGGTTATCGGCGCGGGGGAAATGCTCAAACGCTGCCCGGAGACGCCGGCCGCGCGGCTGAGAAAGAACGTAACATCTCCGGGAGGCACTACGGAAGCTGCGATAAAGACGCTGGCAAGAAATAAGTTCGCTGAAATATTTAAAAAAGCAGTCAAAAGGGCAAAAGAAAGAGCCAAAGAGCTTTCACGATAAATGCTCCCATCCAGAATCGAAGCGGAGGGATAAAAAGCAATGATCATCAAAGTAAGGGTAATTCCAAACGCGAAGCGAAGCGAAGTTGTGGGCAGGATAGGTTCTATCCTGCGCGTCAAGATAGGCGCCCCGGCGGTTGAGGGCAAGGCCAACGGGGAACTCTGCGAATTTCTGGCGGAGTTCTTTGAAGTAAAACCCAGGATGGTCCTTCTGAGGAAAGGCGAGCGCGGCAGGGAAAAGACGATAGAGATCTGCGGCCGTTCCGAAGAAGAGCTGGAAGAAGTACTGGAAACGATTCCTTAAGAATTGCAGTTAGCAATTAGCAATTGGCAATTAGTATGTAGGCGGCACTTTAGTGCCGCGACAGCAACAATCAGCAATTGGCAATCAGCAGTTATGAATTAGCGGATCCCTGAAAAAGGGACTTCGATTAAGTAAATAGTTGTTGGTCGTAGCGGATAGCGTATAGTTAAAAGCATATGACACCCGCCCAAATACTTCATCAGTACAATAAGATCATGATCAAAACACTTTATTGGAAAAAAGGGGAATTATTCATTCTCGAGCAGCGGCTTTTGCCCGGGAAAGTCGCCTATGTCCGCTGCAGGAACCACAAGGACGTCGCGCGGTGCATAAAGGACATGGTTATCCGCGGGGCGCCAGCCATCGGCGTGGCGGCCGCGTACGGTGTCGCCCTTGCCGCGGGCGAAAAAAAATTCAGGAACCTCATAGAGCTGAAAAAGTATATCTGGAAAGCCTCGGCCCTGCTTGCTTCCACGCGCCCGACGGCGGTAAATCTTTTCTGGGGCATTGAGCGGATGAAAAGGATAGCCGCGAACCTTTACGGCAGCGTTAAAGCGGCCGTAAAAGAGCTTGAGATGGAAGCCGAAGCGGTGTATTTTGAAGATATCGAGATAAACAAGAAACTCGGCGATTACGGCGCGGAACTTATCAAAAAAAACTCTGTCATTCTCACGCACTGCAACGCCGGGGCCCTGGCTACGGCCGGATACGGCACGGCGCTCGGCGTGATACGCTCGGCCCGCAGGGACGGAAAAGTGAACCTGGTTTACGTTGACGAGACAAGGCCGTACCTTCAGGGCGCGCGCCTGACAGCGTGGGAACTCAAGCAGGACAAGATACCGCACTGCCTCATAACCGACAACATGGCGGGATACTTCATGGGCAAGGGCGAGATAGACGCCGTCGTGGTCGGCGCCGACAGGATCGCCGCCAACGGCGACACGGCCAACAAGATAGGCACGTATTCGCTTTCAATACTGGCCAAGTACCACAAGATACCTTTCTACATAGCGGCACCGGTTTCAACCATAGACCTCAGGACGCCGTCAGGCCGGGAAATCAAGATTGAAGAACGCTCGACCGACGAAGTTATCTATATCAAGGGGAATTTGATAGCCCCGAAAGGCACCGTAGCAAGGCATCCCGGCTTTGACGTGACACCGGCCCGCAATATTACTGCTATCATTACTGAAAATGGAGTTTTTCAAGCAAATCATATTAAGAATGCACTAAAGTAATACAAACACTAAACAATAAATACTAAACACTAAATAAATCCAAAAATACAAATTCAAATATTAAATATAAATGCAGCGTTTGAGTTTAATTATTTATGTTTTGAGCTTATTTAGTATTTAGTGTTTAGAATTTAGTATTTATTGAATAAAAGGTATACAAATGTCGGATAACAAACCAGACTATTCGAAAACAGTTAATTTGCCCTCCACAGAATTCCCCATGAAGGCCAATCTCCCCGCGCGGGAGCCGGAATTCATAAAGAAATGGGAATCCGAGAATACCTACAAGGAACTCAGGGACAAAAACAAAGGCAAGAAGCAGTTCATACTGCACGACGGCCCCCCCTACGCCAACGGGCACATTCATATAGGGACATCCCTCAACGAAATACTGAAAGACCTGATAGTAAAATACAAATCCATGACCGGCCATTACTCGCCGTACACGCCGGGCTGGGACTGCCACGGGCTTCCGATAGAACAGCAGTGCATGAAGGACATGAAAGTTGACAAACATAAAGTGAATCTCGTGGAGTTCAGGAAAGCCGCCGCGGCATTCGCGAAAAAATTCGTGGACATACAGCGAGACGAGTTCAAACGGCTCGGGGTGCTCAGCGACTGGGAAAGGCCGTATCTCACGCTTGACCCGAAATACGAGGCCGTGATAATAAAAGTATTCGGCGGCCTCGTGAAAAACGGCTATATCTACAGGCAGAAAAAACCGGTTTACTGGTGCCCCACGTGCGAAACCGCTTTAGCGGACGCCGAAGTGGAGTACGCCGACCATATCTCCCATTCAATTTTCGTCAAATTCAAGGTCATCGAAGCCACCGCGCCGATGCACCTGTCCCTGACGGACTCGCCGTCCGTTCTGATCTGGACGACAACTCCGTGGACGCTTCCCGCCAATGTCGCGCTTGCGTTCCATCCCGAGGCCGAGTACGCCTACGCCGCGCTGAAGCTGAAAGACGGTTCAACAGAAAACCTTATACTTTCAAAGAAACTGCTTCCCGCCGTCGCCGAAAGGATAGGGGCCGTTGAATACAAGATAAAACAGGAATTCGCGGGCGATAAACTTGAAGGCATGAAAACGCTCAACCCGCTGATGCAAAGGCAGTCCGTCGGCATACTCGCCGGGTTTGTCACGCTTGAAGACGGCACGGGCGTCGTGCACATAGCGCCGGGCCACGGCCAGGACGATTATGCCGCGGGGCTCAAATACAAGCTTCCGATAATCTCGCCTGTCGACGACAAAGGAATATTCACCGAAGAAGTGGACGATTTTAAAGGGCACAAGGTCTTCGCGGCCAACCCGCTCATCGTAGAGAAGCTCAAATCGCTTGGTGTCCTGCTTTTGGACGAAAAACTTACGCATCCCTATCCGCACTGCTGGCGGTGCAAGCGCGCGATTATCTTCCGCGCCACGCCGCAGTGGTTCATGAGCGTGGAACATGAGGGCCTGCGCAAAAAAATGCTCGATATAATAAAAACAGTCAAGTGGATCCCCCCGTACAGCGAAAACCGCATCGCCGGGATGATAGAGACGCGCCCGGACTGGTGCCTCAGCCGCCAGCGGCTGTGGGGCGTGCCGATACCCGTTTTCTACTGCGAAAAATGCGGCGAGCCGCTGCTTGATGAAAAGATAATAAACCACATAGCCGGCAAAGTAGCGGAGAACGGCGCGGATGTCTGGTACGAAAAGAGCGCCGAGGAACTCCTTAACCCTTTGGATGTTGAATGCGGCAAATGCAAGCACGAAAAATTCCGGAAGGAACAGGACATACTTGACGTGTGGTTTGATTCAGGTGTTTCGCACGAGGCGGTCCTGGCGAGCGGTGATTATAAGGATTTGACATGGCCGGCCGATTTATATTCAGAAGGGAGCGACCAGCATAGAGGGTGGTTTCAGACCTCGCTGCTGTCTTCGGCGGCGCTCAGGGGCAAAGCGCCTTACAAGAACGTGCTCACGCACGGTTTCGTAGTGGATGGGGAAGGCAAAAAGATGTCCAAGTCGCTCGGTAACGTCATCGCTTCCGACAACCTCATCAAACAGTACGGCGCCGATATAATGCGGCTGTGGGTTGCGACAAGCGACTACAAAGAGGACATCAGGATATCGCCGGAAATACTGAAGGGCCTCGCGGACGCCTACAGAAAGATAAGGAACACCCTGCGCTTCCTGCTGGGAAATATCTCGGATTTTGACCCCGCCAAAGACGCCGTTGAATATTCAAAGATGCGCGAAATAGACCGCCACGCGCTCTCGCGCCTTCACGAGCTTACCTCGGAAATTACACGCGCCTACGAGACATATGAATTTCACAGCGCCGCCATCGGCATCAATAAGTTCTGCACCGTTGACCTCAGCGGTTTCTATCTTGACGCGCTCAAAGACACGCTCTACTGCGACGGGAAGGATTGGCCCGCGAGAAGAAGCGCCCAGACCGCTCTCTGCGAGATTTGCTCGGCGCTCATCAGGATGACTGCGCCCGTGCTGTCCTTTACGTGCGAAGAGGCGTGGGCGGAGCTCAGGAAGAAGGACGCGAAACTCCCGGCCTCGGTATTCCTCGCCGATTTCCCCGTTTCTGACGCGAAAAAGATATTCGCGGGCGAACTCAGGGAAAAATGGGAAAAACTTTCGCAAATCCGCGATAAAGCGCTCATGCAGTTTGAAGAACTTAGAAAAAATAAAGAGATCGGCTCCAATTTAGAAGCCCACGCGGCTGTTTCCTGCGAAGAGAAGGACATTGATCTGTTATCCAACGTTCTCGGAACGTGGGACATAGAAATTAAATCATCCGCGGAAGTCAGCGTTACCGCGAAAAAATCCGCTTTGAAGAAATGCGACCGTTGCTGGAGACATGTTGCTGACGTTGGCAGCGATGGGTTGTGCCCCAGATGTAAGAAGGCAATTTAAGTAGTTGACATATTCCCTCCCCACTTTGTGGGGGAGGGTCAGGGTGGGGGGCAAGAAAACAATTATCATCCCCATCCCAACCTTCCCCTGTCAAAGGGGAAGGTGAAGGTTAAAATCTGATTGCCCATCCCAGCCTTCCCCTATCAAAGGGGAAGGAGAATGTGAGTAGCGAACAATGAAAAAATTCAAAAAAGAACTAATGCTCGTGCTGGCCCTGCTGTTTCTTGACCAGGTGACCAAATACATCATCAGGATGAAGTTCTTTCCGTGCGAAACGCACGTCGTCCTGCCTTTCTTTCAGCTGACCTACGTCACAAACACCGGAATCTCTTTCGGGCTGTTCCAGGGCGGGAACGCCGTTTTCACCGTGCTGACGGCGCTGGTCCTGGCCGGTTTCATCTTCTGGTACGTCCGAAACAAGCCGAAACTTACAGCATGGCTGCGCTGGTCCGTGATACTGATAGTGTCAGGCGCCTCCGGCAACCTCATAGACAGGATATTCCATGGCCGCGTGATAGATTTCCTTGAGTTCCACATAGGGACACATTACTGGCCGGCCTTCAATGTCGCGGATTCGTGCATATCCGTCGGCGGAGTGATATTGTTCTTGTCAGTTCTTAAATCGGAGTTCTTTAAGAAAGCCAAATAGGCTGTATTACATATATCCTCCCTCTTGATGATAGGGGGAAGCACAGTGTGCTTCCCCACTGGGATGTTCGTAGATGGGGGTGCCGGAGGATTAAGGTGGGGGTGGCAAGAAAACAATTATCATCCCCATCCCAACCTTCCCCTGTCAAAGGGGAAGGAGATAGGAAGTGAGTTGCTGTAATTTGTAATCTGTAATTTGTAATTATCCTATGTTCCCTACTTTAATTAAACTCGGCCCAATCACCCTCAAAACCTACGGTTTCTTCGTGGCGCTCGGCATGTTCGCCGCGCTCCAGTACCTCCTGCGAAAAGGCAAAAAAGCCGGCATCCGCGAAGAAAACATACTTGACCTTTCGCTCTACGCGATAGTCGCCGGGCTTGCAGGCGGGCGGCTCGCGTACGTCGCTTTCAACGCGGGATACTATTCAAGGAATTTCTGGGAGATCTTCAGGGTTTGGGAAGGCGGCATGGTTTTTTACGGCGGCCTTCTTCTCGGCGCGCTTGCCGTAATATTTTACGTGAGAAAACATCCCGCGATCCGGTTCTGGGCGCTCGCGGATATAGCGGCGCCGGCGTTAGCCCTGGGGCACGTTTTCGGAAGGATCGGCTGTTTGTTCGCGGGCTGCTGCTACGGCAGCAAGACCGCTCTTCCGTGGGCCGTCAAGTTCACCAATCCGGAATCGCTGGCCCCGCTCAACGTCTGCCTGCATCCCACTCAAATTTACGAGTCGCTCGGCAACCTCGCGATATTCATTTTCCTTGACTGGTACAACAGGTACAAGCACGCGGAAGGAAGGGCCTTCTGGGTGTACCTGTTCTTCTACGGAATGCTTCGTTTTCATATTGAGTTCCTGCGCGGCGACGAGCGCGGCGTTTTCCTGCTCGGCATGTCGCCCGGCCAGGGCGGCTCGCTTGCGATAATACTCATCGCGCTCTACGCTTTCCTCGGCAAGGGGAACAAAGAATGACCGAAAAACTGACTGTCACCGGAAACTCCGCGCCCGAGCGCCTGGACGTTTTCCTCAGCAAGAAATATTCCGAGTACTCCCGCGGCTACTTCCAGCGGCTCATAAAGAGCGGGAACGTGCTGTTAAACGGCGAAACCGCGATGCCGAGCAGGAAACTTGAGCCCGGCGACTCCGTGAGCGTCGAGTTCGTGGAAGAAAAAAAAGACATCGAGCCCGAGAACATAGCGCTTGAGATAATTTACGAGGACGCCGACCTGCTCATCGTCAACAAATCCGCCGGGCTGGTCGTCCATCCCGCGTGCGGAAACCAGACAGGCACGCTTTTAAACGCCTTGTTCGGCCGCGCGGGCGGAAAATACACCCCGCTCATGGTGCACCGCCTCGACAAGGGCACGTCGGGCATCATCGTGATCGCCAAGAACGAGCGCGCCAAGAAAAGTTTAGTCAAGCAGTTCCAGAAGCGGGCCGTAAAAAAGACGTATCTCGCCGCGGTCAAGGGCGCCGTCATAGAGCGAAAGGGCTACATAGAGGCGCCTCTCGGCAGGGCCCCCAACGACCGGAAAAAAATAGTCGTCGGCCCGATGGCGAAGAAAGACGCGATCACGGAATTCACGGTCATAAGGGCCGCGAAAGAGTATTCACTGCTTGAGGTCAGGCCGCTGACCGGGCGCACGCACCAGATAAGAAGCCATTTGGCGTACATCGGCCACCCGGTGCTCGGCGACGGAACCTACGGCGGCCCCGAAACGGCGGGCGGCTACGAGTTTTTCCGTACCATGCTCCACGCCTATAAAATAACATTCATGCACCCGTCAAAAGGCAGGCCGGTGGATTTCACCGCGCCCCTGCCGAAGGATATGGTTAAATTGTTCGCTGGATTTATGTAAACTTCATATTTCCCTCCCCACTTGTAAGGTGGAAACATAAAGGCTTACTCCCCCTTTCTTAAAGGCCGAAGGTCCCTTGTTTAGGGAGTGGACACAGGGGGATTTTAAAAATCTCCCCCGACCCCTCCTTGCAAAGGAGGGGAGATGAAAGGAAAAGCAAATGAAAAAATTTATCGCAGTCCTCATCAGCTGTTCAATGGTTTCGGGCGCGCTTTGCGCCGCGACGCCCGCGAACAAAACCAAGAAAAAAACGCCTATCAAGACGGAGGAGAAAATCATAAAGAAGGAAACCTCCCAGCCGGCTTCCACTGACACGGTGAAAGACGCGGCTCCGCAGCAGACAGTCATAATAACCACCGTGCCGGTCGTATCCGAAGATTACACGCAGCTGAACTCGGCCGTGGCGGGGCTGAACTACAAGATCGAGTACCTGAACACGCGGAACACCCAGTTAGGCAAGGATATAGAGGAGCTGCGGCTCGCGCTTCAGGAGCAGAAACGGCTTATCGTGGAGCAGGGCATGAGAGTGCCCTCGGAAGAAAAGATAAACGAAATGGAATCCGAGCTGAGCTTGTTTCGTTCCGAGCAGGCGCAGATACGCGAAGACATAGGCGTTATGAAATCATCTAAAATAGTAAGAGAAGGCGAGGATATTCAGCAGGAAAAGAAGTGGTACGAGGCCGAGTGGGTCCTGCCCGTTGTGGGCGGCATTTCGGTCCTCGCCCTGCTTGTGGCAGTGTTTAGAAAGTAATGTCTCTATGGCCGTCATTGCGAGCCCGAAGGGCGCGGCAATCTCAGGCCAGAGATCACCACGTCGGTCGCCGCGGCGACCTCCTCGTGATGACAGCAAAAGAAAGGTTGCTTTTTACAGGTTGTTTTTATAAAATTAGGTCGGTAAATAAGTAGTTAACATATTTCCCTCCCCACTGGCAGGATAGGGGGAAGCACAGTGTGCTTCCCCACTGGGATATTCGTAGATGGGGGTGCCATGGGTGAGGGTGGGGAGGACCCCCATCCCAGCCTTCCCCCGTAGAAGGGGGAAGGAGATAGGTTGAATATGAAACGTAAAGGCATCATCTTCGTAATATCGGCGCCCTCCGGGACAGGCAAGAGCACGCTGTGCGGCTACCTGTTCAGGAAAATCGCCAACCTTAAATTTTCCGTGTCCTGCACCACAAGAAAACCCAGGCGCGGCGAGCGCAACGGGCGCGAGTACTTCTTCGTCTCCGGAAAAGAGTTCAAGAACAGGATAAAGGAACACAAATTCGCCGAGTGGGCTCTCGTCCACGGCAGTTATTACGGCACGCTCAAATCGCAATTGGAAAAAGCGGTCAAAGCGGGCAGGGACATACTGCTGGATATCGACGTGGTCGGCGCGCTGAATATAAAAATGCATTTTCACGAAGCCGTGATGATATTCATAGTTCCGCCGTCGTTCCACGAGCTGAAAAGGCGGCTTGTTGAGCGCGGCCAGGACACGCCCGAATCCGTGCGTCTCCGGCTGGCGAACGCGAAAGATGAAATTAAATACAGGAATAAATACGAGTACGTCGTTGTAAACGATAAAATACCGGCAGCGGTGAAAGAGCTTGAATCCATAATTATAGCCGAGCGCGACAAAGCCGCCATGAAAGTGGTAAGGGTTTATAAGTAGTTAACATATATCCCTCCCCCTTGACGGGGGAGGATTAAGGTGGGGGTGGCATGGGGGATATAAAAGAAAATGCCAGACATCTCAGAAAAAATCTGACTGATGCTGAAAGAAAAATGTGGCGTTGTTTGAGACACAGGCAAATAGGCGGGCATATCTTTAGAAGACAGGCGCCAATAGGTCGTTACATTGTTGACTTTGTGTGTTTTAAAAAGAAGTTAGTCATCGAAGTTGACGGCGGTCAGCACTTAAAAAAAATAAAGTATGATGATAATCGGACAGCATGGCTGAATAGTCGGGGATATAAGGTTTTAAGATTTTGGGATAGTGAAGCATTGGGAAATGTTGAAGCTGTTGCAGAGACAATATACAGAAATTTAGTTGCTTCATCCCCATCCCAACCTTCCCCTGTCAAAGGGGAAGGAGATAGGTGAGACAGATCATTTAACAGGGAGGACTAGGACGTGTCAGAATCAAAATCAGCTTCAGAGAAAGACGTGCAGCAGGCCAAGTCGGGACGGTATGATTACTATAATCTCACAAAGGAATGGGCCGAAATCCTCAAGCGCAGCGACGCGGGCAAAGGCCTGACGATGGACCAGCTTATAAGCAAGGCGACGGAAGACATTGCATCGGGTTTGGTGACGCCGGAGGAAGTGATGGAAAAAAGGAGCAAGCTCAATCCGGTGAAACCGGAAGAAGTTAAACCAGAGAGCTTGGAATCGCCTAAAAAAGATGAAAAAGAAAATAAATAGCGGCCAGCCCGCGCAAACACTGAGGGGAAAAAATATCGTTTTAGGCATAACCGGCAGCATCGCCGCGTACAAGGCGCCGGAACTTGTCAGGAAACTAAAAAAACTCGGCGCGGATGTCACGTGCGTGCTCACCGAGAACGGCGCGCGCTTCGTAACGCCGCTGACGCTTCAGACGCTCTCGCAGAACAAGGTATACGTTGGCATGTTCGACCCGTTCGTCTGGGACATAGAGCACATCTCGCTTTCAAAGAAGGCCGACATAATAGTCATCGCTCCCGCGACGGCCGACATAATCGCGCGTATTTCGTGGGGCCGCGCCGACGACCTGCTCTCAAGCATTGTGCTGAGCGCCAAAAAAGTCCCGGTGCTTCTCTGCCCCGCGATGAACGAGAACATGTGGAACCACCCCGCGACGCAGGAAAACATAAAGCGCGCCAGGGGTTACGGGTACAGAATAGTCCAACCGGAAGAAGGGGAACTCGCCTGCGGAGTCAGAGGGGTGGGCCGCCTCGCCGACCTTGAAAATATAGTCCAAAGAATAACCGACATTATCGGATAAAAAGAAAAATCGTTAGTCTCTTCCCCCTTTGTAAAGGCCGAAGGTCCCTTGTTTAGGGAGTGGAAACAGGGGGATTTTATAAATCTCCCCCAACCGCTTCCCCAGACTACACGGGGTCCAAAGACTCCCCTTAATAAGGAGGGGAGATAAACTGAAATTTGAAATTCACCCCGTTAGAGATAAATGAAAATGTTTTATACTTATGTTATAAAGAGTACCAGAGATAATAAGTGGTATACTGGTTCGACAAAGGACTTTCGGAAACGCTTCAATGACCATAATTCCAATAAAGTATACTCCACTCATCTAAGAGCACCATTTATACTGATATATTATGAAGCTTGTTCAAACGAACAGGATGCCCGTGCCAGAGAAAAATATTTGAAAACAGGAATGGGCAAACGCTTTCTCAAGAATCGATTGAAGCGTTTCCTATCTCTAACGGGGTAAATATGAAATTTTTAATAACAAGCGGCCCCACGCGCGAATACATAGACCCCGTCCGCTTCATCTCCAACGCCTCCTCGGGCAAGATGGGCAGCGCGCTCGCGGAAGCCGCCGCCCGCAAGGGCCACAAGGTCGTGCTGGTAACGGGCCCGGCCGAAACCGCAAAACTGCGCGGCGTAAAAACCGTCAATGTCGTCTCGGCGAAAGAGATGTTTGCGCAGGCGAAAAAATACTTTGCTTCCGCCGATATAGTGATAGGCGCGGCCGCCGTCGCCGACTACGCCCCCGCCCAAACTTACCGCGGCAAGCTCAAGAAAACCGGCAAAACGCTCGCGCTCAAGCTCAAGCCCACAAAAGACATACTGAAAATCCTCGGAAAAAATAAGAAAAACAGGGTGATGGCGGGCTTCGCGCTTGAAACAGGCGCGCTGATATTCGCGGCAAGGAAGAAACTCAGGGAAAAGAACCTTGACCTCATAGCCGCCAATTACCCCGAAGCCATAGGCGAAGAAAAATCCAGCGTGTGGCTCATCCGCCCCTCCGGCAATCCGGTCGTGCTGAAAAACCAGTCAAAAAATAAAATAGCGGAAAGAATAATCAATGAAACCGTCAAAATCCACGACTCTGAAAGAGCTGGCTAAGAATTACCTGGAAGAAGAGCGCTCCTGGACCGGAGACGAGCTCATCCTGGACAAACCCTATAACCCTATGAAAAAAACAACCCCGCCACGGCGGGTTCCAGCCGCGCCCGCGCCCGCCTCGCGCGTCTCGGACAAGTCCGCCAACGCCTCAGTGGCGGATAAGCCCAGAGCCGCTTCGGGAAAAGCCGCCGCGCTCCAGAAATACAAAGACGAGATAAAGAACTGCAAAAAATGCCCGCTCGGGAAATCGCGCCTCAACTTCGTCTTCGGCGTGGGCGACCCCGACGCCCAGTTGATGTTCGTCGGCGAGGGCCCCGGCTTTGACGAGGACCACAAGGGCGAGCCGTTTGTCGGCAGGTCCGGCCAATTGCTCACCAAGATAATAGAGGCCGCGGGATACCGCCGCGAGGACGTCTTCATAGCAAATATCGTCAAGTGCCACCCGATGATAGACCCGTCCGACCCCGAAAAACACGGCAACGACAGGCCCCCCGCGCCGGAAGAGGTCGCAACCTGTATCCCCTACCTGCATAAACAGATAGAGATAATACACCCTAAAGTAATATGCACATTGGGCTCGCCTTCTTCAAAAACGCTTTCGGGGCTTGATACCCCCATAAGCAAACTGAGAGGCAACTGGCTTGAATACGCCCTGCCGTCCGGCGAAACGATAAAAATGATGCCCACGTTCCACCCCGCCGCGCTCCTGCGCAACCCCAATCTCAAGAAAGACGTCTGGGAAGATATAAAACAGATAATGACCGCTCTTGGCAAGAAGCCGAAGAAGTCCTAAGGCTGTCATTGCGAGCGAAGCGAAGCAAGCTCTGGCCTTTTTGGGTCTCCCATGGCAGTCTCAGTAAATGAGATCACCACGTCGCCCATAAAGAGGGCTCCTCGTGATGACGGCTTACAACGGACTCGCAATGACGGCTCACAATGGCCCGTGATGACACTTTGTGTCAGTCCGCCGCGGAGTGGGGGCAAGAAGCTTGGCCTTGACAGTATGTAATATATATGTTACACTTGTAACAAATATATTACACATAAGGCGGTGAAGCGCATGAAGTTCCACATTCCTCCCGTGGCGATGATAAACACGGAGATTAAGATAAAGATAATGAGGCACCTGATGTTCCACGCCTCCCCCATGAGCGAAAGGGAGATTGCCTCGGTAGTCGGCGTGTCGCATATGAGCGTAAACAGGACTCTGAAAGAGCTTTCGGAGCATAATCTTGTGACGTTCGTGAGAACCGGGAAAGCGCACTTATGGAAACTTAACAGGGAAAGTTACTCGTATAAGGCCCTGTCGGGCATAATTGAAAAAATATCCATGCTGGATACCCCGCTGAATAATTTGCTGGCGGAAATAAAGCGCGGCATTCCGGCAAAGAGCGCGGTTAAAGCGGTTTTGTTCGGGTCTGTCGCTAGGGGGACGGAAGAAGCCGGCAGCGATATTGACCTTTTCGTACTGGTTAAAAACGTTAGAGACAAGAGCGGGATAACCGCTGCCGTTGACCGCCTGTCGGTTAAATGCCTTACCGTTTACGGGAATAAGCTTTCGGCGTATATTCTGACCGAAAAGGAGTACGGCGAAAAGAAAAACTCCGGGATCGCGGGCGAAATCAGCAAAGGAATTTCGATAATTTAAGAAAGTGGGGGGAATATGCCGCAGAAAGTCAAAACCAGGGATGTTCACAGGCAGTTTTACGTCAATTATGCGCAGAGGTCTTTGGAGTGTTTCCATTCGGCGAAGCTGTCGTTGAAAAGCGGTGAATGGACCGCCGCCGCGATAAATGCTATCCACGCGTGTATCGCCGGATGCGATACCATGTGCGTGTACTATTTGGGCAAGCGCCACGCCGGCGAAGGGCACAACGAAACAGTTGTGCTGTTCAAATCCATCAATGACAGCGATGGAGTAAGGTCAAACGCGAAAAGATTGGCGCGGATACTGAGCATAAAGAACATAGCGGAATACGAAGAAAGGCTTGTGTACCGCAAAGAAGCGGAAGACGCCGTTAAAGACTGCGAGCGGTTCCTGGAATTCGTCAATAAACAGCTCCCGAAGTAGTCTGTTCTTGGCAAGAAGCCAAGAGCTGTTTAATGTTTGATGAACACAACAAAAACTCTAACAATATTCAATAAACATCTGGCATTACACACAAGGAGAAATATTATATGAAAAGGATTCTTAGTTTTATGGCAATGCTTGTATTTTGCGCGGCAACCGCTTCGTTTTCTTCAGAAAACGCGCCGGCAAATACGAAAAAACCCGTTGAGTTGTCTGTTGATCCCTTAATTGGCAAAAATTTAGCCGTCACGTGGTGGAATGCCGAAAAAACGTCGGGAAAACGCCTGATACTTGGCACGCAGCTCGATATAACTCTGTCAAGGGATAATAGTTCATCCGGAACTACCGAGAATAACGCGGACTTCAATATAGTTTCGGGAGAGTTTGACTGGAAAATCAAGCGTTTCGACCACAGTTCCGCGCGGGGCCTTCATTGGTATTCGGGACACGGCATAGCCTTTTCCCTGCAAGGTAATATTCAGAATTATAAGACAGATACATACTCCTACCGTTCATATAAGATTTTTCTCGGATATGCCGTACCGGTTGGCATGGAATATTTCATAGTCGAATCACTGCCGAATCTCAGCCTTTCGATTGAAGCAAGGCCGACAGCGGGGATATCCTACGGCGAAACCAATTACAGCGGATATTTCAGGGGCGAATATACCTTGAGATTGAAAGTAGACCCCCAGTTGTTCCTTAATTTCTATTTTTAACAAGGAATCCGGTCGCGCTACTCCCCCTTTGTAAAGGCCGAAGGTCCCTTGTTTAGGGAGTGGATACAGGGAAATTTAAGAAATCTCCCCTTACCCCTCCTTGGAAAGGAGGGGGATAAAATACAAGAATTGTTGTTAGTCTCTTCCCCCTTTGTAAAGGCCGAAGGTCCCTTGTTTAGGGAGTGGACACAGGGGGATTTAAGAAATCTCCCCTTACCCCTCTTTACAAAGAGGGGAGGAAATACGTAAAGATGACCCCCAATCAAAAGTTCGCTTCTATTATTTTGCCTCTTCCGTTAGAAAAAACCTTCCACTACGCGATACCCGCCCACCTGGCGGATAAAGCCGTGCGGGGCGCGCGCGTCACTGTCCCCTTCGGCCCCAAACTCCTTACCGGATACATCCAGGAAGTCCTTGCCGAAACCCATATAGAAAAAATCAGGCCCATCATCAACGTGGTTGACGCCGGCCCCGTAGTCAGCGAAGAATTATTCGGCCTTGCCGAGTGGCTCAGCTACCGCTACGTCTGCTCGCTCGGCGAGGCGCTCGGTGCCATCGTTTCGCCAGCGGTGCGCCCGATGAAGCGGGCCTTCACCAGGCGCGCGGAACCGCCGGTTGACGTGGCGCGTACGCCGAAACCGGAACTCAAACCTGCCCAGCGGGACGCGGTAAAGACAATCACGGATAAATTAGACAAGCGCGAGAGCGCGGTTTTCCTCCTGCACGGCGTCACCAGTTCCGGAAAGACCGAGGTCTATCTCGCCGCCATTGAAAAAACCCTTGCCGCCGGGCGCTCCGCAATATTCCTCGTGCCCGAGATCTCGCTCACCCCGCAATTCATCGGCATAATGCAGCACCGCTTCCCCGGCGTGCTGGGCGTCTGGCACAGCCGCCTTTCGGGCGGGGAGAAATACGATACCTGGGAAGCCGCGCTCGGCGGAAAGATAAAGATAATGCTCGGCGCGCGCTCGGCGGTTTTCGCCCCGTTCGCCAACCTCGGCCTCATAATAATGGACGAAGAGCACGAGAACAGCTACAAGCAGGACCAGAAACCCACCTACATGACAAGCGAGGTCGTGGTCAAGCGGGCGAAACTCAACAACGCCGTCGCCATTTTGGGTTCGGCCACGCCGTCGCTTGAATCGTATTACAAGACGGAAAAAGGCGAGTACACGCTCCTTGAACTGCCGGAGCGCATAGACGAGGCGGGCTTCCCGCCTGTTGAGATAATTGACATGCGAAAACAAGGGAAGAAAATAAAAATAATATCCGAAGAACTTAAGGGTTCGCTCACAAAGACGCTCGCGCGCAGGGAACAGGCGATAATTTTCCTCAACCGGCGCGGTTTCGCCCCCTGGATTATGTGCCAGGACTGCGGAAAGGTCTGGGAATGCCCGAGCTGTTCCGTCTCGCTTGTGTACCACCGCGAGCCGGAGGGCCTCAGTTGCCACTACTGCGGGCACACTGAGCCCTGGCCCGGCATCTGCCCGTCCTGCAAGAAGAATAATCTTTCAATATTCGGCGTGGGCACACAGAAAGTGGAGCAGGAACTGAAAAAAGTTTATCCGCAGGGGCGCGTGTTCCGCCTCGACCGCGACACCGCCGCGAAAAAAGGCGCCGTCAAGCAGGTTTACGAGGACTTCAAGAACGAAAACTGTGATATACTTCTCGGCACGCAGATTGTCGCCAAGGGCTTTGATTTTCCGCGCGTCACGCTTGTAGGCGTCATTGACGCCGATACATCTTTATACCTGCCGGACTTCCGCTCGGCTGAAAAGACCTTCCAGTTGATGGCGCAGGTCGCGGGCAGGTCCGGAAGAAGCCGGCTCGGCGGGAAAGTCATAATCCAGTCGCGCCACCCGGACCACTACTCGCTATTGGCCGCCGAAAAACACGACTATAAAAGATTCTATACGCAGGAGATGATTTACCGCGGCCAGTTGAATTACCCGCCGTTCTCATCGCTGGCGAACCTGCTCATACGCGGTAAGAAAGAGGAAAAAGCGCAGGAAGCGGCGCAAACCATTGCCGATTTCCTCGCGAAGTGGCGCGATTCTAAGAACGAGAAGATGGATATTCTCGGGCCCTCGCAGGCATCGCGCTACAAACTCAGCAACAACTACCGCTGGCAGATAATGCTCAAGGGCAAGGAAGACGTACTGCTCAGGGCGGGGCACGCGCTAAAAGATTCCGCCATGCCCTCAGGCATATTGATGACCTTCGACATGGACACGCAGGATACCCTCTAATCAGTCTCATTTCCGATCTCCTTCCCCCTCGATGGGGGAAGACTAAGATGGGGGTGCCACGGATTTAAGGTGGGGGCAATAAGTAGTATTTCCTATCTCCTTCCCCTTTGACAGGGGAAGGTCGGGATGGGGATGAAGGGTGAGGATGGGGAGTAAGGATGGCAGTATCTGGTAAATGTCTTTAACCTTGAACGAGATACTAGATACGGCCTTTCGAGATACGAGATACTGCCTCATAATTTGACAAAAAGGCATCAAAGCAGTATCATTTCAGAACATACTTTAGAGCGATACCTACCCCACGATCCCGCAAAATAAACCAATAGTTTAACTCACTAATGTAATTACGGAGAATCTCAATGGAATGGATTATTTTTTGGCTGCTATTTGGTATTGTTGCTGCCATTATTGCTTCTTCAAAGGGTAGAAATGGTTGCGGTTGGTTTATCTTAGGTGTATTGCTGGGGCCACTCAGTTTGGTGGTGGCATTTTTACCGGAAATAGAGAAGGAAGGGGTGACAAAAAAATGCCCAAAATGCGCGGAATTAGTTAAAGAAGAGGCCATAGTGTGCAGGTTTTGCGGCCATTCATTTGAAGTAGATCTAAACAAAGTACAAGAAGACATAAAATCAAAATATAAAAAAGATAAAACAGAAGAATAATCTTAACTACGTCGCCTATTAATCAAAAGGAGCTCAATCCCGCCACGGCGGATTTCGTACCCTGGCGGGTACTTCGGTTTAATTGAGTTAAGGTTGGTCGCATAAGACAATTTAATAATACGCTTAAGGAGCTCAACATGACGGATCAGGTGCAGGCAGTTCAGCCGGCGTTCAAGGACCGCAAAACAGGGCTCAAGATTTTTGGCGTCATACAGATACTTATAGGTTTGGTTTGTGTCCTTATGATAGCGAGCCTGATTCTGTTGGAGTATGTTTTGCCTGCTATAAAGAATAACCCGTCACCCGTGAGTACCCAAACGACATTTTCCAGCCTTTTGTTATACACGCTGTTCGCAGTCTGGTTTTTTACTATGGGAATTGGCTCAATCAAGGCGAGAAAATGGGCGCGCGCGCTTACATTGATATCTTCCTGGATATGGCTTTTAAGCGGCATAATCGGGATTGTTTTCATGTTTGCGCTCATGCCCGGAACATTTTCGCGCATGCCCTCAACGGTAACTTATATCATGGCCGGTATCATGTCATTCTTCTCGGTAATTTTACCCGGCATTCTGGTGCTCTTTTATACAGGAAAGAACGTGAAGGCAACCTGTGAGGCGAGAAACCCCGATCCTTCATGGTGCGACAAGACGCCCCTGCCGGTTCTCGCGCTGAGTCTGATGTTTCTGGGATGGTGTATTTCGCTGCCTTTTTTGGGATTTTACGGATGGGCGATCCCCTTCTTCGGCGCAGTGTTAAACGGGATTCCCGGAGCGGTTATAGTAACAGCGCTGGTAATGGTTTCCGGATATATTGCCTGGGGAGTGTTCAAACTGAAAGTCCAGGCATGGCGGGCAGCGCTCATATTGACATTAGGGTGGACTCTTTCATGGGCAATTACCTTTCTTCGCGGCGGGGCCTGGGTTTATTACGAAAAAATGAATATCCCTGCCGCGCAGATGGAAATAATGAAACAACAGTTGTCTTCCATGTCCTCTTCTATAATAATAACAGGCGTGATCGGCTCCCTTGCATTTATCATATTCCTTTTATACACAAAAAGATATTTCAATTCCGGGGATACAACACTTAAATAGGGGGGGGAGGGGGGCGGAGCTGAATGATTTTAAGCGCGATACCTACCCCACGATCCCGCAAAAAGAAGTAGTGTTTAGCTACCCTCTAACCAATTTGGAGAAATTATGGATTCTATAATACTTATTGGGCCAAAAATATGGGGCGAAGACCATCGGGATTTCCTTGCGTTGAATAAATATACCTCAATACAATACTCTGCAAAGACATCCCTAAATATTGAAAGCAAACTTGAAGAATTGCAGTTCCCTTTCGATTTATTCATATACGTTCCAAAAACATATGCTCCAAGAAAAGGAATGGATCCTAAAAAAGGGGATGGAAGAGTATTATTTAAAGGAAATGTAATTGAATATAATACTGTTGATAAATGGAGCAACAGAATGTGCGTGGAATCGCCTTGGCCAACAGTCGGTTCCAGGTCATATAATATAAGGCCGGATTTAAAGTATGAGTACTGGTTCAAATTAGATAAATTGGTATCCTGTGACTATGAAATAGATCAATTTGAAGTTCTATGTAGGGATGGAACGTATAGGTGTTATAACGTTTCCACCTATGCTCCGACACATAGGGGAAGTATAGTATTTGCTAATAAGCCAAAAGATATTTACGACAAATTATAGTCTTTGAGTCGAAATAAAGTGGTCAGAGTTAATATTTTAACTCCGTCCCCTAAACCATAGACATTAAAAAAGTGTCAGAAAAACAAGGATGTCTATTGAGTAGTTTTATAAAGAATAATCGGCGAATCATGGACGTAGAATATAATATCGCCGAAACAGAGGAGACACTATGAAGGGCAAGAAGATTATCTTGGTTTCTGTGTTATTAGGGATGACCGTAATAGTATTTGCAAAAACTCCATTAAATACGGCGCGGATATATTCAACCAAATATGACATTGTGTTTAATGCTGTCCAAACTATGCTTCAAGGATTCGGTTATAAAATAGAAAAATCAGACATAAGCACCGGCCTAATCTCAACTGAGCAGAGAATCCCCAACAAAGACGTGATTGACAGCGTCTCTGCTAGGATTGATAAATCTGACAGTAATATTACGGTGACCCTCAACTATATTTATATAACCCAAAAATCGAGTATAAAAATCGACGATAAGCAGGTGCAGAGCGTCTATGATCAGATGTTCGAGAAAATAGAGCAGAAAATAAGTAAATCAGGGAAGGATATTTCCTATCCATATAATGTGGTTTGGGGCGCACTACTACAAACATTCGCAGAAAAGGGAATTGTTACGAATATAATAGACAAAGAAAGTGGCGTTTTAAGCAGCAAGGATATAGTATTCGAGGATAACTTGTCATTCTCAAGTAAAGATAACTTCGTCGCTGATGATGAAATCAAGCGAATTTCAGAAAGACCTTCGGTTTTTATGGCTGTGTGGAAAGCTGGCCGCTTTAAATACAATATTCTCCTTAGACAAATTGACCAACAGAGCTGTAATATCAGGATTACGTGCGACGTCGAGGCATTTAATAATATAGATGGATGGCGTAAATGCAAATCAAAAGGCATTCTTGAGCAAGAATTATTGGATTCCATTTTTGACAAAATATGAAAGAAAACAAGAAGAAATAGGAGGGGGCGGAGCTGAATGATTTTAAGCGCGATACCTGCCCCACGATCCCGCCAAAAGAAGTGGTATTTAGACATCCCCTATCTAATTCCATTCAAGAATATTGGGAGGGTATGTGAAAAAGGCTTTGATCTATGTATTATGGTTGAACTGACCTTCCCCAAGTTATGTATCAGTGAATTACTTATTTTATAATGGAATATCTATATGGATATAAAACTTTCGGTTGAAGCCTCAGAAAAGCGGGCCGTAATTAAGGTCATCGGTGTCGGCGGCGGCGGTTCAAACGCCGTAAGCCACATGGTGGACCAGAAGATCCAGGGTGTGGAGTTTATTGCGGCCAACACCGATGTCCAGGCTCTTGCGAAGTCAGCCGCCCCGACAAAGGTGCAGTTAGGCGAAAAGATATCCAAGGGACTGGGTGTCGGCGGGAATCCGGTAATGGGGCGCCAGTGCACCGAGGAAAATAGCCGGCGATTGAATCATATGCTTGCGGGGACTGATATGGTATTCATAACTGCCGGCATGGGCGGCGGCACAGGCACAGGCGGAGCACCTGTAGTCGCTTCAATCGCCAAGTCATTAGGCGTTCTTACCATCGGCATAGTGACCAAACCCTTTATCTTTGAGGGGAAGGTCAGGATGCAACAAGCCGAGAACGGTATCTTGAATATGAAGGATCACTGCGATACGACGATTGTCATACCAAATGAAAAGGTATTAAGCCTGCATGACAAGCAGACAAACGCACAGAGCGCCTTTAAGAACGTTGATGCGGTCCTGTGCCGCACGGTCAGGTCAGTATCCGAGATAATCACAAAACACGGCATGATCAACCGCGACATGGCCGACTTAAAGGCAATACTGCAGAACTCTGGAGAGGCGTTCATTGGCATGGGAGAGAGCTTCAACCAGACCACAAGGGCAAAGGATGCCGCAAATCAGGCCGTAAATAGCCCTTTGCTTGAAGAAGTGACTATCAACGGAGCCGGTAGGGTTCTGGTCAATATTTTCGGCGGCATGGACATCACAATAGGCGAGATAGAGGAAGCAATGGATATCATACATTCCAGGGTATCCCGCGACGCGCATATATATTACGGGCAGGTGCTTGACCAGGCGTTAAGGGGAACATTCAGGATATCAGTTGTCGCTACAGATTTTACCAAGCAGGTTAAAGCGGCGGAAATAGACAGGAAAAAGGACGAAAAGGGCTATTGGGATGAACCGGCGTTCAAGGTATGGCAGTCCAGAAAGCTGACATAAGATACAATATGACTTAAAAACCAAATGTAAGTAGCAATATTCGCCTTTTACTTAAAAGGGGTAATGTTATGGAATTAAAGACCCAAAAGATTATTGCAAGAGAAGGGTTAATTGTATTGGCAATATTTATGTTGTCAATTATGGCAAATTATGCAGCTTTTAGAAGCAGCCCGAAGGACCCCGAACGAGACCTTTTTTTTATTTTCTGTTTGTGTTTGGGTTTTACGTTGAGATTTATTGTTTGGGCGATAGCGACACTTTTTAGAAAGACTAAATAATTTCACCTTCCATGTAAAAAGGCAAAATCCAGGCATGGCGGGCAGCGCTCATATTGACATTGGGGTGGACTCTTTCATGGACAATCACCTTTCTTCGCGGCGGGGCCTGGGTTTATTACGAAAAAATGAATATCCCTGCCGCGCAGATGGAAATAATGAAACAACAGTTGTCTTCCATGTCCTCTTCTATGATAATAACAGGCGTGATTGGTTCCCTTGCATTTATCATGTTCCTTTTGTTCACCAAAAGATATTTCAATTCCGGGGACACAACACTTAAATAGGGGGGGGCGGAGCTGAATGATTTTAAGCGCGATACCTATCCCACGATCCCGCCAAAAGAAGGCAATATTTAACTCTGTTCCAATTTACTATATGAAAAGAACACTAGTTTTATTAATGGTATGTGTGGTGTTTCCGGTGTGTTTATTTGGTGCAACAGACCCCTATGAAAAAATGGCCATAGAGCTATCAGGATCGAATACATTACTTAATAATCCCAAAGTTGCTGTAATTCCTTTCAAGAACATAGATGACCAGAACCAAAGCAAGGGAATAATTATTTCTGAGAACTTATTAACTCGGATAGTTAAGATAAGAAAACTGCAAGTTGTAGAAAGAGAGAATCTCGAAGCAGTTCTTCGAGAGTTGAAAATTGAATCATCTGGTATTATTGATCCGGAAACAACAAAACAAATAGGAAAGATACTCGGAGTTGATGCGTTAATAATCGGTACAATACACAGAAAAGATGAAAATACTTTAACAATAAATGCCAGAGTGGTAAGAACAGAAACCGGTGAAGTATTGGTTACTTCCAATGTTGACATAATGGAAAAGACAAAAAGAAAGATGCCATATTCCGCAGATGACGAGGAAGTGTATTATTTGGATGATTCTACCAGTAAATTATTATTGAGAGTGGTTGTTGATGCGCCAGGAATACTTACTGAACAGTATCGTAATTCTGGAATAGAGTGGGATTTCGATACAAAAATGGGTTTTAGTCTTGGAGGGGAATACTTATTTCCTCATTCAAATAAAATTGGGCTGGGAATAGGATTTGAATACCAATTTCATAGAGATATGACATCTGGAAATTGGTTTAATTTTGCTCCTATTTATGGTTTGTTTAAATATCATGTATTTCCTAATCCAAGAATGTATTTTAAAATAAATCTTGGCTATAGTATTATCTATTCCGGTAGTGAAAGTTATTCTTTCAGTCATTATTTGGGTGACTATGATTTAGGTGGCGGTATATACTATGCATTAGGGTTGGGATATGTAATTAATGATTCATCTTGTTTTGATATTATGTATTCTGTTAATCTAGGAGAAGAGATATCAAAAAACAACTCTCCAAATATTGACGATTCATATAAAAGAATAAGTATTGCTTTCGGGTATGCACTTGACATCTGATGAATTAACTTTCAATAATCTTGCTTATTTTGAATTATATATATATACAATAACAGTATCATTTTTCTAGCGAATTTTAGCGCGAAACCTACCCCACGATCCCGCCAAAAGAAGTAACAAAAGCAACTATTTTCTTACCGTTTCCTATTGACTATTGAAGTGTAGTTATTTATTCGGAGGAATTATGATTAATTTACGTTTCTTAATTATTTTTATGCTTATTGTTACTCAAACAGGTTGTGCCACAGTATTTAAAGGATCTTCTCAAAAGGTAACCGTGAATTCAGATCCATCTGGTGCCAGGGTTTACATAAATAATTTCTACACAGGAGACACGCCTTTGCAAACAAAATTAAAATTGAATAAAACATATAATATTGAAATCAAGAAAGAAGGTTACGAGGATTCATTTATGCATATGAGCAGTAGTATCGGAGCTGGTTGGTTAACATTGGATCTTATTTTCTCGATTGTTTTGGCAATACCATTGGTTGTTGATGGCATTACAAGTTCATGGAATCATTTTGATCAAACAGAAATAAATGCACCATTAGAAAAAGCAGACAAAAGTAAATAAGAATATTTGTTTTGCGGAGAGGAATATTAGTATGCAATTCAACGACGAATTACATATTTAATGAAACTGTGGCCACACTCTCATAGAGCGTGGTATTTCTGTGGAGGAATTATGAAAAGAAATGTTATTATTAGCTTTTTTTGTTCTCTTCTACTAACTAGTTGTTCAACCGTCCCGTCTTTTCGAATACCGCAACCTTGGACTCGTTCACTTAAGTCGAGTCAAGTTATTGATCCAACAAAAAGTATAAAAATTGAAGCTATTGGAACGACAACACCACTCCTTGGCGATGAACAACTTGTATCAAACAACCTTCGCACCTCTTTAATTCATTTAATAGAACGTCGTGGTTTCAAAATTAATAGCGAAACGTATGATTATTTGGTCAAAATGCTTTACAAAACAGATAAACACGATACAATGAGAATGTCTTCTAGTGTTTACTCGAAAAATACACAAATATCTGCTTTTTCCACAGGTTCGGGGGTGGGGGTGACATCAGGTCTTGGAGTTAGTATCGCAAGAACAGTTGGAGCAATGGTCTCAAATTCAAAAACAGCGGCAACTCAAACTGTTGAACAAATTACATCGTATACACATACAATTGCCGTTGAGTTCTTTAATAAAAAAGGTGATATGCTCTGGAAGGGAGAATCTACATGGGAATCAGCGGAGCTGGATTTAACAAATCAAATTATCTATCCATTGCAGCTTATATTAAGCGACTTGCCGGCAGATAAAAATTTCCGTCCGCAAATTCCAGAAGTAAAATACACTCACATAGTAAATTATTATCGTTTAAACTGTAAAGGCATTTGGTTTACCTGTCCGGCTCTACCTTATCGTATACTATTTATCAATCCAGATAGAAATAATTCTATTAATGGTTCCCCAAGTGCTGTAAAAAATCCAATTGCTTTCTCGGCCTATCTTGATCTTATTCAAACAGCAGAGTATGCTCTTCCGAAGGTTAAGGGATCAAATTGGAGGGATCCACTAGAACCATCTTTATGGAGGAATGTTACTCTTGGTGGTCAATATAGTTTAGGGCCCGACAAAACACCAATTAATGTTATTATTCGGTTAGCAGGTCATCCAGATGGTTATTATATCGAAGAATGTAAGATTGTTAACAACAAAGAGTACGCCGATTTTGAAGACAATCTAATGATATGGCGAAATATATTGAATGATTATTATGATGTATTTAAGCGCTAATTGATTTAGGGTGGGGCGGAGTTAGAATACTTGGGGCGCGACACCTACCCCACGATCCCGCCAAAAGAAGTAGTATTTAGCCATCCCCTAGCCAATTTGGAGAAACTATATGCCGTATATTATTCTGTTCATTTCATTGTTTTGTTGCTCAATACTCAATGCAGAACAGATTGATTTAAATGCGCTATTTGTTGAGTCTCTTCAGACTGATGATAATGCAAGGAAAAAAGAGATTCGAGAAAAGATTATAGAAATATCACCGGATTCGGCATATGGTTATTTTTGTAAAGCATGGTTAATGAGTATTAATAATTATTCGGATAAATATGAAATAATTGATTTATATAATAAAGCTATAAAACTAAAACCTGATTTATGGGTTGCTTATAATAATGTAGCAATGGTATATATGGAGCTTAAAAGATATGGTAAAGCAATTTCATTGTGCAATAAAGCATTAAAGTACAGTGATGATTCAAAGATATATTTAACTCGAGGTATGGCTAACGGGGCTGACGGAAGATTTAAGGATGCGCAGAATGATTTTGATAAAGTTATTGAGATAAATCCTCAAAAAGCACCTGATGCATATTTCTTTAAAGCACTGGTATATAATGATATGAAAGAATATGGTATGGAACAATACTATCTTAATAAAGCAAAAGAGATGGGCTTTCTTCCTGCTATTGAAGCATCGGCTAAAAGAACTGTGATAGTTGCTCCTTTTAAAGATGATTATTATGGGGTTACGGATAAAATAATAAATAGTCTTAAAATGAATGGGTATAGAGTAGTTGAAAGAAGTGAGTTATCTAGAGTATTTGATGAAATGAAACTTCAAATGTCGGGAGCAACAGAATACGAGTATGTTAAAACTGGTAAAATACTTAACGCCGGATTTATTATTGTTGGATCAGCATATAAAATATATAAAGAATACATTCCTCCTCCGCAACAAAATTATCCGCCTCCAAGAAATCCTGGTGAAGCATTTGGGCAAGGATTGGCACAAGGATTTATGCAGGGAATTCAAGAAGGCAAAGCAGGAACTTATATATATGCAAGTTTTAGATGGATAGATGTAAATACTGGTGAAGTTACTAGTAGTGCCCATGACGTGTTAATTAGCAAATACTAGTATGCAGTGTATTTTACTTAGGAGATTCCGGGGACACAATACTTAAATAGGGGGGAGGGGGGGGCGGCGGAGCTGAATCGCCTACCCCGTGTTCCCGCTAAGGACATTGTTAAATACATTTCTAAAATAGGCATAAGATACATAATGGTGTGCCTTGCAAGGCATAGAGTACTCGTCGGTGAAAGACCGACTCTGGTAATTTCCAGAAAGCCAGATAGCTAAATCCTGATGCACTGGGTGACCGGATGCGTCAAAGCGGATGAAATCTCAGCGAATGAGATGCAAAACAGCAGTCCGTACCATTAAAGGGAATCCTGCAGCGTCGTTAGCTTAAACGAGAGAGAGCCGAGCTGATCATATTGCAGCGAAAGCCATGGAAGGGGCGAAGAATCTGGAAGAGCAGCCCCGAAGAACTCTCCGGCGTATGGGGAGCGGAATGCTGTGAAAGTATTCTATGAAACAAGGGATATCTTGGCAGGTCGCAGAAGTATGCGAAAGTAAGGATATAAGCGAAAGCGAAACTCCGAAAAAAGCCTGCCAAGAAGTCGGATGAGGCCATAGTACCGATGATTGAAAAGACAACATAACTTTTCATAGGGGAAGGGTCTCTGCTTCAACAAGACATGTAACAGAGGTAAGTGACGGTGCATGCCCTAACCGGCCAACAACACCAT
This sequence comes from Elusimicrobiota bacterium, assembly GCA_043811535.1. Classification (GTDB taxonomy): domain Bacteria; phylum Elusimicrobiota; class Endomicrobiia; order Endomicrobiales; family JBDRNC01; genus JBDRNC01. The sequence goes on along the minus strand of JBDRNC010000007.1, from coordinate 243 downwards.
AGTATAAATCACGAGAACTCCAGAGCACGTTATATCTGACTGCCAAGAAGAGCCGAGAAACTGGCGCTTTGAATGCAACAGAAGAATGTTGTCGGTAAGCCGTATGAGGTAAACCTCACGTACGGTTTGATGTGGCAGGAGTTGGAAACGGGGCATGGTTACGCTAATGAGGCACTGTCAGACGAAAGGGACAGAAACAGATAGGCATAGCCTAAACTACTGCGCCAACTCCTGACCCTACAC
>JBDRNC010000006.1:0-27178 GCA_043811535.1 Elusimicrobiota bacterium | reverse complement strand
ATCACAGTTGTTTGAATACATAGAAATATTTTACAATCGTAAAAGGCTGCACTCGACGTTGGGCTATCTAAGCCCTACGCAATACGAGTCGAAATTACCTGCTTCTGTGTCCACAAAAGCGGGGTAACTCCAGTTCTATTTAATTAAATAATTAAATAGAACCGTCCCCTTATTTGCGGTTTTTTTATTTAAACAAAAGATATATGGCGGGGATGACGGCAAACGATGCGGCCGTGCCCATCACCACGGTGGCGGCGGCAAAATCCTTATCCAGCTTAAAATATTCGGCAAAGATATAGTTATTAACGGCGGACGGCATGGAGGAAGACATCAGGCATATCAGCGCCGCCGTTCCGGTCAACCCGAAAATCTTGACGCACGCGAGCGCCACAATAAAACCTCCCCCCATTCTGAGCGCCACACCGAGCCCTGCCGCTTTAATGGACCGCGCCCTTATCCCCGCGACCTTATAGCCCACCAGGACAAGCATCGCCGGAAGCACGATGAAAGATAACGCGGCATTCGCCTGCAGGACGATTCCCGGGACCGGCAGAGATATGAAGTTCAGAACGAGCCCGGCCGCTACGGCGTATATTATAGGAAGGTCCATTATTCCCGACAGCGCGCCGCCCCTGCTGACAGAGGCCACTCCCAAAGTAAAATTGACCAAAGTTATCACCGCGTTATATATCAAGGCGTAGTTGAAACCTTCCTGCCCTCCCACGTACTTGCTGACCGGCAGGGCTAAATACGCCGAATTCATGATAATAATGGGAAGGGATTGCTCCCTGAAATGGATATTTCTGGCTTTCGCCCAAACCAGCGCGATAACAAACCCCGCCGCAAGCACGACACACGCCGCCAGCGCGACCGGTACGGAGCTCCCTAACGGAACATCTATCGCCCACAGCGAAATAAACACAAAAACCGGTATCAGGATATACATTGCAACCCAGATAAATTTCCTGATTACGGCTTCGCCTTTATCCTTGAGCGCGTAGCCCAGTACGGCGCCGAGAACGACAAAACTGAAAACCTTCAGAGATAAATTAATAATGAGTGTTAACATAAAAGGTAAAAGACATGGCTAAACGGCTAAATGGCTATATGGCTGACATCTTTTAGCAATTTAGCCATTTAACCATCAAGCCATTTGCCTTATTATACTTTATTTGCTTTTCAACGGCAATTTATATATAATACACGAGTTAATTTTATCCTGTGTCCCCCGCCAACGGCGGGGTCACGTACTGCAATTTAAAACAACACTTGAGGAGTTCAACATGATGGAATTTCTTCGCAAAAACATGCGCTTGCTGTTCGGTATTACTCTTGGAGCGTTTTTAGCCGGGTCATTCATAGGTTTCGGCAGTTATGCTTTTTCTAAACGGGATTCCGACACCGTAGCCGTCATAAACGGGACAAAAATATCATACCGCACGTACATCAAATACCTTAACAGGACCATTGAGAATATGCGGTCAAATAAAGTTGATGTCACAGATGAAGTCATGGCCGTGAAAAGGCAGGAAGTGCTTCAGGACCTTATACAGGAAGAGGTGTTCTGGCAGGAAGCGAAGAAATACGGAATTACGGTTGCGGACGGGGAGCTCCTGGCCGACCTGCGCAGGTATCCCGCGTTCCAGCAAAACGGCCAATTCAGCAGGCAGGCGTACATAAGGGTGCTTTTCGAAGTCCTGCACACAACCCCGCAGGAGTTCGAGGAATCCCGCAGAAAAGAAATCGCGTTCTACAAGCTCAGGCAGTTCATCTCGTCATCGGTCATAATTTCCGAGCCCGAACTGCAGATGGAATACTACATAGCTAAAAAAGGCAACATGAAAAACTTTGACAAGGATAAAGACAAGTTCATGACCGAGCTCAGGCAGAATAAAACCGGGCTTATCTTTAACGAGTGGTTCAAGAGCATAAACCAGACCCTGCAGGGCAATATAAATGTTTATCTGGATGAGATTGAAGGAAAACAAAACGGCTAAATTGTTAAATGGCTAAATTGCTATATGGTTAAAGCCATTTAGCCGTCCAGCAATTAAGCAATTTCTCAATTGTTCATTTTAGCAAGTCTGGAAGCAGAAACATCTACACCAAATTTCTTTAATAACCTGACTAGCAATTTTACCGGCAAGCCGACCACATTAAAGTAATCCCCCTCAATCTTTTCAACGAAGGCGTCATCTGTTTCCTGCACGGCGTATGCGCCCGCCTTATCCAGGTGTTTCGCGGATAATTTGCCCAGCTCATCTTTTGAAATCTTCCTCATCTTAACCCTGCTCATCTCGTAAGCCGCGGACGTTCTACCGCTTCGCGCGTCCACAACAGCAATACCCGTGTAAACCCTGTGGAACGTGCCGCTGAGCATACCGAGTATCCTCGCGGCATCTTTTTTATTCCTGGGCTTGCCGATTATCCTGCCGTTCAGGACAACTATGGTATCAGCCCCGATCACTATGCCTTTCTTGTACAGCTTCGCCGTGGCAAAGGCCTTTCGTTTTGCCAGGTCAATGACAATCGACGACGGCCTGGTATGCGCGGTATGCTCGCTTACATGGCTCGGATGCAGGACGTACTTCAGCCCGAGCTGTTTTAGCAGCTGTTTCCTGCGCGGAGAAGCGGAAGCGAGGATTATTTTTTTCACATACTTCCTTTCAATTAGCAATTACCAATTATCAGTTATCAATGAACGGCAAGGACTCTTATCTAAACGGCCGTTAACATTAATTGCTAATTGGTAATTGTTCACTGTTAACTGTCATTTTGCTATCTTATGAAACAGGTACGCGGCGAGAAGTATGCCCAGCAGCGAAGTAATATTAAATTTTAACATACATCCAAAGGTAAGTTCTATTACGCGCAGGTCAAGCACCGCCGGCGACAGCCCGGCGGTCAAGTCGGTGGCAAAAAGATCCTTCACCGAACCGTTTGGAAGCACTAATCCAACGAACTTTCCTAAGAATGAACCCAATAAAGCGCCCACAACTATCACACCTGCAAACCAGATTGGATTTTTCGTCATTGAGCACCTCCAGTGTTATTCTAAATTGCCTTATGCGAAATCCACCGAAGCTATGTCATCAATGCGGCGAATAGCCGCGTCTATTGATGACATGTCAAGCGCAGGCGGATTGACACTCCTCTTCATCGCAGATTTCCGCAGATTTTAGCGGATAAAAGTACTGATTGTCGCAGATATTAGCGTGTAGCGTATAGAAAAGACCAACCGTTTCCACTTGCGAAGTGTTAGAGCGGTTATATGCCGCAAACGACCAACAAATTAACCTTTATCGAAGCGACCTTCATCTATCTATCTTCATCAAAGCACCCGAAAGGGTGTCCCCTTTTGCGGGATAAGTGCGGGATAACCGCGAATATTTATTCCGCAGGGGTGCGGAATATGTCATTTTCGTATTGGATTTTCAATACTATTATATCCCGCACTTTATTCCGCACTTATTCCGCATGTTTTAGGTGCGGAATATAACTGCGGAATAAATCTTTTTAACCATTATCCCGCCGCGTAGGCGACCTTCAATATTACTATTTATAGAAGTACCCGCCAGGGTATGGAATAAAGGTGATTCCGACCACTTCTCCTTAGCCCGTCCCCAGATGGAAGAACTAAGGCTCGACAAGGTTATCTTCCCTTTTTCAACTGCTTCTTCCTGGCAAGCCCAAGATAGTTTTCGTTTGATATTACCGGTTTGCCTGACTGCAGCTCAATATCTTTTCTCGTTCTTCCGGCAACAGACCCGCCATCCTTCGCGTCTTTTCTTAAATTCGGAAATCCTTTTGTATCCCTGTCTCTTGTCAATTTTGTCGTTGTCGCTTCGCCAAGCATTGTCAGGATAAGCTCAATATCGTTCATGTGATCGCGCAGGTTTTCCCTGCTCAATCCTTTAATCTTCTTGTAATCATCAGCCTTAATATCAAAAGCTCCTTCCATGATATCGTTCGTGAGAATGGCATACTCAATATCTGTTTCAGCCCCGCGTTCATCCCATTCCTTAGTTAAATCCTGCCGAACAGCAATGCCTCGAACCCGTTTATCAATCCAATTCTTGGGATATCCTTTCTTTTCATACAAGACGCGCATACGCCGCATGGCAAGCTCGGGATTCTCAATTTCCTGTACCCGTTCGTAGCCGACCTTTGCTAACCAACGCTTGAATGGCTCCGCTTTTGGGGACGGGATAGACTGGATTATACGGAACATCGTTTCCGTATTAGCGCAATCTGTTTCCCTCATTTTGCCATCTGGCGCCGCCATTTTCAACTGTCCGATTTTATCGGACACTTCAATATATCCTTCATTTATCAACTTCTTTTTTAAGTCGCTCCAGTACTTTCTTGGCCGATCACTTCCACTAAGCACTCCAATAACATCAATAATGGAAAACCACCATTCATTTTTGTGAACAGTCCTTCTGACATTCTGGCCATGAAATACTGCGATTTTCGTTTCCATAAGTTCCCCCAGTTTGCGATATTTTACCAACTTGAGACCGTTGAAAAAGTACTCAACGGTCTTGATTACACAGATTAAGAAAACAGATTACACAGAAACACCGACGGGATTTAATCTGTGTAATCACTTTTAAAAATCAGTGTAATCAGAGATTATTGGGGTATTTCAATAATCTCAACTTACTCATTCCTATTTAGTTATTTGACCTGCGTCCTTATTTCCGATTACTTTTTCCCTATTCCCAGGCGCTGGCAGTAATCAGTAGCCAGCTCGCCGCCAATCGCCCCATATAATAGCATGTAGCGTTTAGCGGATAGCGTTTATTGTACAGCAAACATTTTCAACTGTCTTTGAATTTTAGATATTCTTCTAACAGATAATAATATACATCCCTTTGCCCGAGTTTTTCGAACTCATTTCTTATAAGACAGGTTTCAAGCAACAACCTTGAGCTGTCATAAATTGCCCTTTTTGATGATTCTTTATTTGGCTGTGGATCTATGCCAATTGTATCGGGCTGATCCAAACCAATATTTGTCCCAACATGCGAACCATGTGACACTCCGGAATACAAGCGATATTTAAAATACAAATCACTTTCCTTTTCTGTCAATTTATCAAATACACTATTAATATTAGTATAATCCGGACAAAACCAATAATTTCCATATTTCTTTCCTTCAATATAGTCTTTTACTTTAGATCTATCTTCCGGTGTTAATTCTTTAATTGTTATTTCTAAATTATCCTCTATTTTACTTCTTTCATCATCCGAAACGCTTCCACTATTAATAATTTTTAAGTCTTCAAATGCATAATACTTAAATGCCCTATATTCATGTTCTTTCTCTCCAATTACTAGCATAGTTGCCATTGTATCTAGCATTGTTCTAGATAGAATTCCTGAGGTTTGCGCCCAACCCTCCTCGCAAAGAGATAAAATCGCCTTATGAAGAACAATCTGCCATGCGTGTAACTTAAAAAATGCGCCCCTAGATAACCTATTATTTTTTATATATTTATCTTTTAACTTTGATACCAAATTAATATAACGGGAAAATCCAACAACTCTACCATGATACTTCTTTATATTCTCGGGAGTACTATTTTTGACAAAACAATTTAGTTTTAATTTGATTATAAAATCTTCAAATAGTTCAATATTATTTTTCATGTATTTTCGTCTTTACTTGAAGTTCCTATCCACTACGACCAACAAATTAACTTTTATCGAAGCGACCTTCAACTATCTATCTTCATCGAAGCACCCGAAAGGGTGTCCCCTTTAGGGGATACGCTCTACGCTATCCGCTAACTATATCGCATTCCGTTCCGCATTTCGGGCAGGCATTCTTCTTTGGGCCGCGGAACTTGACGCTATATCCCGCTCTTTCAATCGCGGTTTCGCCGCAGGATGGGCAGTAGGTATTCCCGTGTTCCTGCTCCATGACATTGCCGAGATACACGTATTTAAGTTTCTTCTTCGCGATTTCGTATGCGGATAAAAGAGTTTTCACCGGTGTCTGGACCACTTCCAACTTGTATTGCGGGAAGAACCTTGAAAAGTGAAGGGGTATGCGGTCGCTGAGCGAGGCTATCCAATCTACAAGCTTTTCTATTTCGGCCGGATTATCATTCTCGCCGGGAATGAGCAATGTGGTCAGTTCCACGTGTTTCCCTTCTCTTACCATCGTTTCAACGGTTCGAAGAACTGGTTCTAGTTTCGCGCCGCATAACTTCTGATAGAACTGTTCCGTGAATGCTTTGACGTCAATATTCGCCGCGTCCACATAGCGCAGAAGTTCTTTAAGCGGTTCGGGATTTATATAGCCGTTGGTCACCAGGACATTTTTGAGCTCTGCCCACGAAAATACCTTAGCTGTCTCAAGAAGCCATTCGAAATTTACAAGCGGCTCGTTGTAAGTGTACGCCATGCCCACCGATTTACTCTCTTTCGCCATCTTCAGCGCCATCTCGGAGGTCAGTTTCCTTGTCGGTATATCGCCGATGCCCGCCTGCGATATTTCCCAGTTCTGGCAGAAGTCACAGCGGAAGCTGCACCCGAGCGTCCCGACAGATAGTATATCGCTGCCGGGGAAAAAGTGATAGAGCGGTTTCTTTTCTATGGGGTCAAGGTTCAGCGAGGTGACCTGGTCATAGGTGAGCGGGAAGAGTTTCCCTTTGTCGTTTTTGCGTATCCTGCAGATACCCGTTTTGCCGGGTGAAATGACGCAGTTGTGAGGACACAGACGGCACTGGACAGTATCGCCATCCTTTTTTTCGTAATATTTGGCTTCAATCATATAAATGCCGTATACCCTGTCGGGTACTTCAATTCAATTACATTAATGTTGGTCGTCTCGGGACTCGTATCCCTGAACAAGGGACTTCAGTTTAGTTTAATTAATGTTGGTCGTCTCGTCGTTCGTAAAGACTTGTCTGCGAGATACGAGATACGAACCACGAGTCCCGGTAGTTAAGGTTTCATCCCTTGTATCCTGCCTTTTTCGTAGCTTCTTATAAATGCCCTGACGCAGTCGCCGTCAAACTGAATGCCCGAACATCTTTTCAGCTCCGCTATGCCTTCCTGGTCCGAAAGATGTTTTCTGTAGGGCCTGTCCGAGGTCATCGCGTCAAACGTGTCCGCCACCGCGATAATCCTGGCAAAAAGCGGTATATTTGTCCCGGAAAGCTTGTCCGGATATCCCTTTCCGTTATAGTGCTCCTGGTGATGCTTTATACCCGGAATGGCCATATTAAGCTGTTTGATGGAAGAAAGAATCTCCGCCCCGATAGCCGGGTGCTTTTTCATCTCCGCGTATTCGCTCTCTTCGAGTTTCCCTTCTTTCCTGAGCACGGTTTCCGGCACCCCTATCTTGCCTACATCGTGAAGAAGCGCGGTTATCTCAAGTTCCTTCAGTTCTTTTTCGGAAAACCCCATCTCCTTGGCGATAGTCACCGATATATCGCGCACGCGTTCCGAATGGCCCCGCGTGTAGGGGTCCTTCGCTTCTATGGCTTTCGCGAACGCCGTTATCGTAGACATGAACAAGTCTTTAAGGTCCGCGTATAACTGCGCCTTGTTTATCGCGACCGCGGCCGAGTTGGCAAGGGACTGGAGAATTCTAATATCGTTCCTGTTATACTTCCTGTTTTTCGTCTTGTTTACCGCTTCCACGACGCCGATGACCTTGTTTTCCATCTTCAAAGGGATGGCGAGGACCGACTTTGTGATAAAACCGCTCGACTTGTCCGCCTTGTGCGAAAACCGCTTGTCTTTTTCCACGTCGTCTATGACAAGCGGCTGGCCGTGCCCGACAACCCAGCCGGCTATGCCTTCTTCCTTGTCCAGGTAAACCTTCTTTATCTCGGAACTTTTCTTGCCTGACGCGGCCACGAAGCACAGGTGCTCGCCTTCCACGAGCAGCGCGCTGGCCGCCTCGGAATCGGTCACCTGTTTCGCCAGGTCCATCAGATAGTCAAGAAGGACATGGAAATCAAGCGTGGAGTTAATGAGCCGCATGGAATCCAGAAGAGCGCTGAGCTCGTTAATCTCTTCGCGCAGGTTCTCGATCTTAAACGACATTCTTTCGGTTTTTTCGGTTTTTTTCATGGCCGGACACCCTTTTTGCCGCATTTTTCTCTCAGCGGGCAACTCCCGCACAGTGGCTTTTTCCTGCAATAATCCTTGCCAAGCGCGACTATCAGCGCGTGGAATTCGTTATAAACCTTCGGTGAGGCGGGAAGATTATCCTTAAAGAACTTTTGCGCCTTGTCATAACCCGCGTCTCTGAGCCAGCCCATCCTCAAAACCAGCCTGCAGGTATAGGCGTCAACCACAAAAACGGGTTTTCCGCCGGCGTATAGGAGCATGGAATCGGCGGTTTCAGGCCCGATGCCATTCAGCAAAAGCAGTTCTTCGCGGACAATCCCCGCCGGGCGCGAGAAAAATATTTTTAAATCTCCGCCGCGCCTTGCGCGGATATAAGCCGCGAAATTCCTGAGGCGCTCCGCTTTCTGGTTGAAATATCCTGAAGGCCTTATTAACGCGGCCAGTCTTTTTTGTCCGGCGGACCTTATCCCGCCCGGCGTCAGAATCCCCGCTTCATTAAGGTTGTATATCGCTTTCTCAACATTTTTCCAGGCGGTATTCTGGGTCAGTATCGCGCCGGCGCATATTTCAAATCTTTCCCTATTTGAGCCCGCGGAATAATCGCCCGGGGCGTATTCCGGGGAGAGCTTGCCCCTCTTCGTGACCGGCCACCAGCCCTGGGGGCCGAAAGTCTTATAAAGAATTTTATATGCGGCGGCCGGCGATAATCTCAAGGTTTCGTTTTGTCCTCTTCGCTCTTATGCAGCCCGGCAAATACCAGGTATTCGCGGGTATTCTTCGCGGTTTTTTCTTTTTCTTCGGGAGTGACCTGCCTTGCCACTTTTCCGGGAACGCCGAGCACGAGGCTTCCTTCCGGAATGACGCTGTTCTCGGTCACAAGGCTTCCCGCGCCGATTATGCACCCGTCGCCTACGGACGCGCCGTCCAGTATGACCGCGCCCATGCCTATAAGACAGCCGTTCCCTATCCTGCAGCCGTGCAGGACAGCCCGGTGTCCCACCGTGCACCCGTTGCCTATGATCGCGGGAAGATCGTAATTGGTGTGTATTATGGTGCCGTCCTGTATGTTGGTGTTTTCGCCGATGAGAATTTCTTCAACATCGCCCCGGATAACGCATGCGGGCCAGACCGAGGCGCCCGCGCCGATGATTACCTTCCCTATTACAATAGCGTTATTGGAGATATATGCGGAGGGGTGTATCCTGGGTTTGTGTCCTTCATATTCTCTTAGCATTGGAGTAGCGGGGATTAGATAACGGCCAATTGCTGATTGTTAATTGCTAATTGCTAATTGTTTTACGGCGGTCACTTTAACAGCTTGAGCAGGATCGCTTTCTGTATGTGAAGCCTGTTTTCGGCCTGGTCGAAAATTATGGATTGCGGGCCTTCGATCACGTCGGACGTGATTTCTTCGCCGCGGTTGGCAGGCAGGCAGTGCATTACAAGGCATTTCCGTTTTGCTTTCCTGAGAAGGTGCGCATTCACCTGGAATCTCTTGAACGCCCTCATTCTTTTCGCGCGTTCCGCTTCCTCCCCCATGGAGATCCACACGTCCGTATAGATGACGTCCGCGTCTTTAACGGCTTCTTCGGGATTATGCGTAACGGTGATCCTTCCGCCGCTGGACCGGCCAAGCTTGCAGGCCTTTTCCAGTATTCTCAGGTTCGGCCCGTAACCCTTGGGCCTGCCGAGCACGAACGTAAATCCGAGCGTTCCCGCGGCGGCTATCCATGAATTGGCCATGTTATTGCCGTCGCCGATGAACGCCACTTTGATATTCTTGAGTCTTGAGAGCGTGGAAATCCTTTTCTTTTCGCATATGGTCAGCAGGTCTCCGAGTATCTGGCAGGGATGCTCCGTGTCGGTAAGCCCGTTTATAACGGGGACAGTCGCCCACTCGGCGAACTCTTCCACGTCACGGTGGCTGAACGCGCGTATCATTATGGCGTCAAGGTAGCGCGAAAGCGTTCTGACGGTATCGGGTATTGTTTCGCCCCGTTTCCTTTGGAGATTTCTCGCGTCCAGCACGAGCGGGAAGCCGCCCAGCTGATACATCGCGACCGCGAACGAAACCGTCGTCCGCGTTGAAGGTTTTTCAAATATCAGGCCGAGGCTCTTTCCGGTAAGAACGGGCCGGAAACTCTTGCCGGATTTCAATCTGCGCGCCGTTACAATCAGGTCCCAGATCTCTTTTGAAGATAGGTTAAAAATAGAAATAAGGTCTTTTCTCATGGTTTCATTTTATCAAAATAATGCATTGAGTTCAACAGCGCGTTACCTGCATGTCCCGTAAACCACCCTGTATGTCCTGATCGCGCTTACGCCGGACTTCGCTTGGCGGCCGGGTCTGGAAACCGTGAAATAGAACAGCGCGTCCGGTTCCGGTATGTAACTTTTATACGCGTCAAGCGCCTCGCCGTAGAAAGACACGTACATCGCTTTCTTTCCCTTTTCCACAGGCGAGGGCCACAGGTTATACTGGTTGAACCGCGTGATGTTCAGGTCAACGTGGACCGGCTTGCTCTCTTTCATGTAGTATTCCAGTTCCGAGCTTATCTGGTGCGAAGGCGTAAGTATAAAATCTATTTCCTGGTATTTGGACAGCTCGCCGGCGAATTCTTTCCACCCGTAAAACCAGTTCGTCGCGTCCGTCAAAACCCATTCCTTGTTGAGCTTGGTGAGCGGGATCACGCCGAACCTGGTATGCGCGATCGCCAGCGCGGACAATCCGAACGTCACCAGGAAAACAAAGGACCATATCGCGGCCTTGGCTCTGGAGCCGTCAAGGAAGTAAACGCAAAGGGCTATCGTGGCAGTAAAATACGCCAGCGCCGGCCAGTTCGGGCCGGCCGTGTTTTTAAGCGAGGTGAAACCGAAAAAAAGAATCACCGGCAAAGACGTGAGCGAGAGAAATAACCCGGCTTTATCCTTTCTGAAAAGCAGGGCTGTCGCCGCCCATACCGCGGCTATCCACGCGAACGGCCCGAGCACCATCATCTGGCCTCCGGTGTATTCCAAAAGTTTGGCCAAAGAGTAGGCGCTGCCGCCGAGCCCGTGCCCGAGTTGAAACTTGAATGACACCCATTCATATCTCATGTTCCATATAATCACCGGCAGAAAGACAACCGCCGCGATCAGCCCGGCAAGATACGGGTGGAGCGTTTTGAGCCATTTCCGCTCGTCCGTGACGAGCATGAACAGCAAAAGGCAGGGCGCGAACAGGACGGATGTGTATTTTGAGAGAAGTGATAATCCGAAGCTTATTCCGAGCAGGTACCAGTAATACGCTTTTTTTTCTGAAAATATCTGCCACGCCAGATAGGCGCACAGGGACCAGAAGAAAAAGGAAGGAACATCCGGCGTGATTATCAGCGCGCCTGATATGGTCAGCGGGTAAATATTGAGCATCATCACGCTGCCCGACGCCGCTTTCTCATTTTTAAACATCTTCATGGTAAGCAGCCAGATCAGCGCGCTTGACGCCAGCGTGACGATTATGCCGGATAATCTTACCCAGAACTCGGCGTCCGAAAAAACCGTCGTAGCCCGTATGAAATACGCGACCATCGCGGGATGGTCGTAATAGCTCAGCCCCAGGTGATGCGACCACAGCCAGTAATACGTCTCGTCCGGGTGAAGTCCAAGCGTAGCGTTGACATAGCACCGGCAGAGCGTCAGCGCGGAAACGAAAATTATCGTGTTTTTCTTTGTCAGCAGTTTATTCAGCAAATTGAGCTCCGTAAGTGTTTTACTAAATTGCCTTAAGCGAAATACCCGAAGGGTATTGACACCTGCTTAAAGTGTTTTTAATTTGTGCGAAACCCCACTCCGCTATCGCTTCGGGGGCGTTCCTGTCCCGCTTTAGGCGGGAGTTTTTCCTTTTTTTAACATCGGCAGAAGAATCGCCGCCCAGCCCGCGGTGACAAGTCCCAGCGCCGGAAGCACTATTTCCCCTAGCGCGTCGTTGCGTCCCGAAGAACCGAAATAAGCGAGCAGGAACCCGAAGTCCAGGAACAGAATATACAGGAAAACCATAGCCAGGACCGCTTTGACCAGGTATTTTTTTGACGACAGCGCAATACCGAGTGTTATCCAGAACAGCCACGAAATAAGCTGTTTGACGCCTATGCCCGCGAGCAGAAGGTAAACCCCGACAAACGGCTCAAAGACACGCCGCAACAGCCCTGTTGACGAAGACTGCCTGTAGGCAATAACCTTTACCGGCCCGCGTTTTTTCAGATATTCCTTCAAAACGCCGGGAGTCAGCTCCGCGCGCGGAACGTCTATCACGTTCCATACATCGGCGGCCCAGCCGAAACCTTTCCAATCGGTATTTCCGGCCATAAGAAGGCCGTTTTCTCTGCAGAATTTGACCAGTTCGCCGCGCTCCGCATCGGAAAAGTCCCTGTAATTCATGTTGTATATCTCAAAACCGTCAACTCCCGCGTCATAGAGCTCCTGCCATGAAGGTTTTCCCCATTTCCACCAGTGCGGGCATATCACGATAAGTCCCTTCCTATGCGCCCATTTCACGGCTTCCTTTATCGTCTTGTCCTTGACAGGGAGAATATCCGCGTCGCCTATCTTCTTGTCGCCGAGCATAAGCAGCGAAAGATTTTCCGCGTTAAACTGCATGCCCGGAAGGATCAGCGGAAGTCCGGACAACATGGAAAACTTCTCGCAACTGGACATCGTGTTATGTTCCGTAATAAAACTCGCGTCGAAACCCGAATCTCCATGAAAGCGCGCGTTTTGGCCGGGGCTGCATACACCATCCTGTGAATAATACGTGTGCGAATGGAAATTCACTTTTGAAAAACCGTCAGGGGTTCTAAGGTGCGGGGAAGGATGTTTAACAAAAACAAGCAATACAAGAATGGTGAAAAACACAAGCCACGAGAAAAATACGTTTTTGACGACAGCAAATATTTTCTTCTTGGCGGCAACACCGTAAACCGCGAATCCCGCGGCAAGCCATAGCAGCCATGAAACAGTCAGCGCCAGGTAATTTGAATGGGCTTGGACGTAGTAAGAAAGCCCGGCGAACGGAGCGTTAAAGAAACCAATGCCTTTCCAGACGACTCCGAAACCTTTTGAGACGGAGCCTCCCGCGAGATCCGATAGTATGAACTTCACCGCGGGGAGGAAATGGAACACCGACATTACCGCCGCTATTATCAGGAATATTTTTAATTTGGATTTCATATAATTAGTGTCCGTGATTTACCGTCCGCCTTCGCTATACGTGTCATCAATAAACATGACTATTCGTCATATTGCTGCCATAGCTTCGGCGGATTTCGCAAAAATATCAGAAATATGATAAGGAGCTCACTTCTTTTTACCTTTTATCTGATCAGCCGCTTCTTTCGCGGCCGCCGCCACCGTAGGATCAGTATCCTTCTGCATCTGCTCTATCTCCGGCAGCGCGGAAGAAGCTCCTATCAGGCCGAGCGCCCTGACGCTTGACCTTCTAACTATCGCGATCGGGTCTTTCAGGTTTTTTTTCAGGTTTTCAACGGCAGCAGGAGAATATATCTTCAGCTTTCCGATAACATCGGCGGCCATGATCCTGGTTCCTTCCGCCTGGTCCTTGAGCATCGCCGTTATGTCGGCATACGTTGACTTATCATTGATCTTACCGAGAGCCCTGATCGCTTCGTTTCGCATTCCCGGAAAAGGATCCTTCAGGCGCGCCTTTAAGAACTGCAGGGCCGATTTTGCCTGCAACTCTCCGAGCGCGACTACTATATTCTGCCTTACGGCATAGTTCTTCTCGCTTTTGAATTTTTCCATCAGAGCGGCAGGAACCTCTTCCTTGTCGCCGGTCTTGCCCAGCGCGTCTATGGCCGCTCGCCGGACCTCGACACTGCTGTCATCCAGGAGGGGCAGCAGCAAGGGGATGTTTTTTTTATTCCGTTCCGAGCCTACGTAAATAACCGCGTTCCTCCTGACCTGCACGTCCTCGTCAAAAAGCTTCTCCGCGTTCGTCCTTGTGTCTTCGGCCGGCGCAGTTGAAACCGCGACAGACGAACCCTGTCCGTCTCCGCTGCCGGCTTGAACAACGGTTTGTTTCGCGGCAAAACCCGAAACCGCGAAAACCGCAAGCATTGAAACAACGCTAAAAATCTTTTTCATAAATCCTCCAATATCCTAAGTATTCCCCTCTTTTCCAAAGAGGGGATAGGGGAGATTTTAAATCCCCCTGTTTTTCCCGCCGCCTCCACTCCCGAAGAGTCTCCGCCACTTCGGAAGTGAAATATAGGGGGAGCAGTATTAGTAGCTTAAAACATCACTGTCAATCCGCATTGGAATTCCGCGGATTTGCTGACGAACCCGGGCTGAGTTTCCTTTACATTCTCAAGCAGGTTATCAACTCTTGAATACAAAACCACGCCTCCGGGGAATTCCTTATTTACGGAAGCAGAAACGCCGGTATATGAATCCAGCTTGTCCGGGCCCGCAATAGTAGTTTTCTGTTCGGATACAACGCCGCAGCCGGTTCCGAGCGTCCAGGAACCCGGCAGGTAGAACTCCGCGTCAAACTGCACTTTCGAGCCGGGAACAAAAGGCAGTTCCGTGGCCGAATTCTGGGTAACCGAAGTTTTGACTCCGAAAATCCCGTGCCTGTACGCGAAAGAGGCTTCCGCCGAAGTGGTCTTTGCGTCCTTAACATTCCCCGGCGCGATATAATCAGTGCCGGGAAGATGCTCCCAGCATATATAATCTTTCCATTCCGACTGGTCAACCCGGACTTTCGCCGATATGACGTCCTGATAGTAATACGAAAAGGTCCCGGTGAGCGAGCGGACAGCCTTCGGCAAGGCAAGGTCCTGATTGGTCTTTAAGAAATTACGCCGCATGTACAACCCGTCCCACGCAGGCTTTTCGCTTCCCGCCTTATAATCAAAGGAAATTCTCGTCCTCGGAAGAAAATTCCACGCGACGCCGCCCAGTGGAAATGATTCGTTTTTCTGGAAGCGCGCCCCGCCCTTGACCGAAAGGCTGTCAAACATCAGCACACTGTAAGAGATCCTGGATTCCGAGAAATCCTTTATTTTTATGAAAGCCGTATCCCTCTGCGCCGATGACTCAAGCAAAGCGGTGTGTCCGTCAAACGGGGAGCACTCCAAAGACACATCGGCGCCGATATTGTCGTTAAACTGCATTTCCGCGATTTCCGAAGAATCGCCTTTTACGGTAAGTTTCGCGTTTAAATTCTCCGCGGGATACCAGAAAACCGACGAATGCGCGGAATATTCCTTGTGTTTCTGGACCCAGACGCGGCTATCCGACGCCGCAAACCCGAAATTGCCGAAGATATTGCCGGAACCTATCTTTTCCCAATCATATGACAATTTATTTATTTCTTCGGAAAGCTTCGCGGATTCGCCCTCGGTCCTGTAAATGCTGTAGTCAAAACGCGAGCCGTCCCCGGAAGCGAAAAGAAAGCTGCCGCCCGAAGAAGAAAAGCTGCCCTTGCTCAGGCCTATCCGCGTGAAATCTTTTTGCGCGCCGTATCCGATAAAATCCCTGTTTTGCCAGATAAAAGGAATTTCAATCTCGGAATCGGAAATGAAGTCCTGTTTCTGCATGAGCGGCCTGTCCAGCGGCGGTATCTTCTTGCGTTCAATAGTCGGCGGCGTTTCCGGAAGAATAAAACTGTCTCCGGTATCTTCCGCCGTAGCGCGCGCTGGCAACAAAGCAATAATAAAGGCTAGTAAGTATATCGATTTATGCAATTTCAGAGGAGCCCATCCAGATATCCCCGAAAGGAGATTTAATAATGCGACATTCCCGATAAATCGGGACTTAGTTTATGTCAAACAGAGGAAGTCGCCCGCAACGCGGGATTGAATCCTGACAATATTCTCCTCTTTTGTAAAGACGTGCTGCAATTTGAGATTATTGAAAAACCCCAATAATCTCTGATTACACTGATTTTTTAAGTGATTGCACAGATTAAGTCCTGTCGGTGTTTCTGTGTAATCTGTTTTTTTAATCTGTGTAATCAAGACCGTTGTGTACTTTTTCAACGGTCTCAATTTATGGCTTTAGCGCCTTTGCTAATTGCCAATTGCTAATCGCTAATCACTTTTTTATTTTAATCAGGCATCTTTCAGCTTCTGCGGCCCATAAGGTGGAAGGGAAATATTCTTTGGCCCGCTGATAGGCCTTGGACGCCTCAGCGGTCTGCGCGCTTGCCTCGCAGGACTGTCCCGCGAGGAACTGCGCCTCGGCGGCGTATTTCGGATAATCCCTGAACAGGTACACGGTCTTTAAGTACTCAACCGTCGCTTCTTTATATAATTCCTGCTTGTAGTAGCAATCGCCGAGCAGTTTCTGGGCTTCCGCCGAAATTTCGTCCTGAAAAGCGTCCGAAGCCCTTGTAAGATAATCAACCGCGCCGGTCCAATTCACCGTATTCATCATGTCCTTGCCGCGCGCAAGGAATATCCTCGCGGCCGGCTCGCTCTTGGGATACTTTTCCAGCAAGGTTTCACAGGTTTTTTTCGCGAGGATGTTTTCCTGCATCTTTTCCAGGATCTGCGAAGCGGATTCCAAAGCGAAAGGCGCCAGTGACGTATCAGGAAAAGCGTCCGCGACCATTTGATAGCTCTGCGCCGCCTGCCGCAGCTTGTTCATGCTCATATAAGAATCCCCGAGCTTGAACATCGAGAGCGCCCCGATTTCCGTGCCCGGATTCCCCTTTGCTATCCTCTCAAACTGCTCCACCGCCGAGGCGAAATTCCCCAGCGCAAGCAAAATTTCCCCGGCGCGGATCTCAGAGCGCAGTGCCACGTTAGTCCCCGGATAGTTGGCCGTTATGTTCTTATAGGCTTTCCGGGCTGTCTGATAGTTCTTCCCCGAGAACATGTATTCCGCCACCTGAAAATTGATGTCGGCCGTAAGGCTGGAATAGGGGTATCTTTCCACAAGCTTTGTCCACGCGGACACCGCTTCCGCAGCCTTGCCCTGCAACCTGAAGCACTCGCCCATCGCGTACAGCGCGTAAGGAGCTATGGAACTCTTGGTGTATTTCTCAGAAATTTCCCTGTAGGCCGATATGGCGGAATCCATATCCTTCTGCATTCTGTACACCTCGGCCAGGCGCAGGCTCGCTTCCGGCGCCATCCTGGACCCCGGCAGAGAGTCGAGAATATACTTGAACTGGGTTTTCGCTTCCGCGTACTTTTCCTGCTTGAAATACGTCCATCCCAGGTAGTACACCACTTCGTCCTTATTGTTGAGCTTCTTGTCCTTTATGCCGGATAATATTGTTTCGGCCTGGGCGTAATCGCCCTTTTTGTAGTGCGCGAACCCGAGCCTGAATTTAATCTCGTTTGAAAGCGTGTCTGAATTCTTGTAATTCCCCGCGAGGTCTTTAAGGATTTCAACCGCCCGCGGATACTCGCCCTGCAGGATATAAGTATTGCCTATTTCCAGCCTGGCCATCGGAACGAGTTCTCCCGACGGGAATTTTTCCAGCATTTCCTTGAACACCTCGCGCGCGAGCCCGTAATCCCCCCTTCCCGAGAAACACTTGCCTATGCCGTAAAGCGAATGTTCGAAAAGGTTTGAAGCGGGGTATTTGTCAAGGAACTTCTGGTAATACTTCCTTGCCGTGTCGTACTCGCCCAGCTGAAGATAGCTTTCGGCTATCATGAAGCTGGATTTTTCCCTGTATTGGGATCTAACATAGTCCTTCGCTCCGCGCTGGAATAGTTTCAGCGCGGTGTCCGTGTCGCCTTTCTTCAGCCTGCTCCATCCGAGCCAGTATACAGCGTCGTCGGAATACTGTGATTTCTGGTATTTCTTCAGGAATCTGTCAAACAGCCCGCACGCGTACGGATAATCGCCGGAATTGTAGACGCTGAGCGCGGCCATGTACACGCTCGCCACCTTGAACTGATCGCCGGATTTCTTGAATTTTCCGGGCAGAGCGGCAAACACCCTGGACGCGCTTTCAAAATCGCCCCTTTGAAAATAACACCAGCCTATCCCGAAGTAGGCTTTCGCGGCTATCTCCAGGCCGGGGAACTTGTCGACAATCTGCTGATAGTTTTTCTGCGCGAGATCGTACTTCTTGCCGGAATAGTAGGTTTCCGCGAGCGCGTAGAACGTCTGGCACCTGATATCGTCCGGGATCTCCATTATCAGGACCTTGCCGTATTCCTCTATCGCTGCCGAAACCTTTCCCCTGTTTCGCAGAGTCTCGCCTATCCGGTAAAGGACTATCGGGGTGTATTCAGGATAAGCCGCTTTTGAGAGTATCTTTCTGTATTCCTTCTCGGCCTCGGCGTAACTGCCTCTTTTGAACCATGCCTCGGCGACGTAGAAACTCGCCCATCTGCCGAGTTCGGTCTGATCCTTGAACTTGTTTATCAGCATGCCAAAATTTGAAAGCGCTGTCGTGTACTTTTCCATGTAAAAGAGCGAAACAGCGCGTCCGTAATAGGCGTCGGGCAGGAGCTTGCTGTCCGGATACCTGTCAATAAAATCATTGAAATATGAAAGCGCGTTTTCATACTGTTTCTGCCTCAGCAGAGACTCCGCAAGCGTAAATTCCGCGACAGAAGCGAACCTGCTGCCCGGATATCTTTTCAGGAATTTTTCATAGCAATCCTGCGCTTTTGAGTATTCCTCTTTCCCGAAATAGCAGTCACCCTGCCGGAGGTATGCCTTTTCCCCGTCCAGCGTGCCGATTTCCGAAACGGAAACACCCGAGAATTCCGAGATCGCGGCTGAATACTTTTTCAGCCCGAACAGTTTCTCGCCCAAATCCAGCCCGCTTGCATAAAGGGACTGAAAAGCAAAAAAAGCAGCGGAGATAATGATTAACGCATATTTACTGATAGCTTCCTCCGTCGTAAAAAGTACATGATTATTGTATCAAATACAGCCGTTTCCGTCAATATAATCAATCGTTTTTCCGTCTTCCATCTTCCTTCTTCCGTCTGCCGGTTTTTAAGGTCCCCAACTCGGCATGTACGAATTTCCGCCGATATTACCGAGTTTGCGGGCGCCGGACCCGTCCGCGCCTATTATGTAAAGCTCATTCCTTCCGGACCTGTTTGAACTGAACACAATGAACCTGCCGTCAGGCGACCAGGACGGGTTTTCGTTGCTTCCCTCGTCCCGCGTGAGCTTTGTTATGCCGTCGCTCGCGAGGTCATACAAATACAAGTCGTAATCTCCCCTGCCCTCTCTCATGACGAAAACTATCCTATCCCCCCTCGGGGACCAAGCGGGGGAATCGCAGTATCCTTTTGCCGGCAGTTTCCTGACATTTCCGCCGTCAAGACTCATTATGTAAACCTGCGGATATCCGGATTGATCCGAAATGAACGATATCTCTTTGCCGTTCGGCGAAAACGACGGACTTGTCTCAATACCCTTACCGAATGTAAGCTGCCTGATAATCTTTCCTGACCTTTCCAGCAGATAGATGCTCGGGTCCTTGCCCAGCGAAAGCGTTACCGCCAGAATATGCCCGTCCGTTGAAAATGACCCCGTGGCGTTAAGCCCCTGCTTGAACGAAACCGGCCTGAAACCGGATCCCGAGGGCGCCACTGCGTAGAGATCAGGATTGCCGTAAAGATAAGTCGTAAAAATAATTTCACCGCCGTCGGGCGACCAGCGCGGAAACATGTTTATCGATGAGTTTTTTGTGAGTCTCCTGAGATTGCCGCCGTCGTAATCTATAATGCAGATTTCCTTGCCCGGCCCGTTCCTGTTCGCGAAAACTATCTTCGTATGAGCAATGCCTTTTTCACCGGTCAGTCTGTAAATTATCTCGTCATTTAACAGGTGCCCCAGCTCCCTGCATTCGTCAGTTCTTGCCTTGAACTCTTTCTGCCAGACGGACTGCCTGCTTTCCACGTCTATGAGTTTGCACGTTAGGTTTAATATGTCTCCCTTTACGCGGATCTCCCCGCTGATAAGGATTTCCGCCCCGCGGTTCCCCCATTCGGCTGAGTTCTGTTCTGTTCCGGTGAACGGAGGCCCACCCTCAACAACGTTGAAATAGCGGGAAAAAAGAATGTCATAGCGGAGGATTTCCATCAGCTGTCTTGAGATTTTCAACTCATCCATTGAAGGAGTGAGAGGATTGAATCCCGCCAGCCCGATGTCAAGCCTTTTGCCGTGCGCGGAAAGGCTCAAATAAATGTCCGTCGCGGCTTGAGCTGATATTGCCAAAAAAAGTATAAGTGCTATGTATATCGCTTTTTTCATGCCTTTACCTAACACCATAAACCGGATACCCATGACCAAATACGGTTGTTCCTCTATTATTCAATTTCTGAAAGCAAATTCTATGTTCACCCCGAGATAATCGTCGCCGTATGCTTCGGGAAGCGGCGGGAAAGGGTCGCAGAGTTTCACGGCCCGCAGCGCCTGCTGGTCGTAGAGCGAGTCGCCCGAACTTTCCTTTAGCTGAATATTCGCCACGCTGCCGTCCCGCATGATCTTGAAATATATCACTGCTTTAAGCCGTTCAAATTCCGACGACCAGCTCCAGTTTCTCCTTACGTTCTTTTCTATCCCTTTCGAATAATACGTGAAAGGAAAACGCGCCGATTCAAGAGTGATCTGACTGGACGGCTTAAACTGAGCCGGAAAGGCAACGGGCTGGGCGTGCGTTTGTTGGACGGTAGCCGGTTTCATTTCGGCCTTATTCTGTTTTTTCGCCGGTTTTTTCCTGTCCGGAATCCGAATATCCTCGTCCTTCTTTTTAATAACCGCGGGTGGTTCCAGCGGCATTTCAGGAGACATGGCTTCCGGCTGGTTAAAAAACACCAGTTCGACCGGGATGTTCACATAAATTGTCCGGTTCGCCTGTATAGATGTTGCGATGAAAAAAGCGATATGTACCAGAAACGAAACCAGAAGAGGAAATCTAAGGTCGCTGTTCATTAGCGTCGGAAGGGCTTATTTTTTCTTTTGCGGAATAAGCTTCAGGGCTTTCAGGGAAATCCTTTATCAGTGTTTCAAGCATCGCGCGCGATTCGCCGGCTTTTCCGGACTGACCGAGGGCGAGGGCGTTTTTCAGCCTTGCCGCCGGCACAACGCCTGATTTTGGATACTTTTTTTCAACGCTGCCGAACTCTTGCGCCGCCTTTTCCCAGTTATTCTGCGCGTAGTAGCATTCCCCCAGATAATACTGCGCCTGTGAAGCAAGCTCGCCCGAAGGGAATTTGTCCAGATACGCGCGGAAACCCGTTATGGAGAGATCATATTTTCCGCGGGAAAAATCGCCGTACGCTAGTTTATAAATTTCGGAAGGAGGAGGCGAGACCGTAAGCGCCTGGCCGGACATCTGCTCGGAAAGTTTGTTCATCTTCTGCGAAAGGTTTGAGTCCACGTCGTCAAGTCTTGTCCCGAGAACCGACATCCTGTTCTGGTTGTCTTCCAGTTCGGAATTGAGCGCGCTCATTTTTCCGGAAACAGCGTCCATCTTAACCGACAGGTCTGCCTGGTTCTTCTGCATGTCGTTCAGCTTCAGTTGGAGCTGATATATATCGTCGCGGAGGTCCGCAATTTCGTTTGTCGTTGCGACGCAGCCGGTCAGCGAAGCCGCGGACAACAATAATATTATAGCGGGTGCGTATCTCATTTCTTCGTGCGAATCTTCGTTTCCGCGCGCCTGTTTTTGGCCCAAGCGGCTTCATTCTGTCCCGGATTGGCCGGCATTTCCTCGCCGTAAGATATGGTGGCTATCCGGCCGAGAGGAACCCCGAGCTGCCCGTAATACTCGCGCACTACCGCCGCGCGGCGCTGGCCCAGAGCGAGATTATATTCAAACGTGCCGCGTTCGTCGCAATGCCCCCCCACAAGCACTTCAAGATTCGGATTCCCCTTGATGAACTCCGCGTTCTTTTTCAGAGCCTCCCTGGCAGAAGGCATAAGATCCGACTGGTCGTAATTAAAAAATACCGTCGCTATCTGCGGAAGGGGCTGCCAGTCCGCGTAACGCACTGACGGCTCTTCAGCGGGAGGAGCCGCCTGCTCTACCGGAGCCGTCAGCTTCGGCTCTATAGGCTGCGGTTTGACTGTCTGTTTTTTCGCGCATCCCCATACAAAAACGCATGCTGCAAGAATAATAAAAAGTTTTTTCATGTTACTACCTCTTTAAACGGGGCGGACTGCGCCCGCAATGAATAACCGGGATAAACTCTGTTTATCCCGGTTAAATTCTACCTAATATTCCCGCTTGTGTCAAGACAGAATGTTGTTAAATATTAAATGAGTTTTAGGAAAAACAGGGATTGCTAATTGCTTATTGTTGATTGTAATGGGTTGTTCTACGAACTCCGAACTACAAACTCAATACTGCCTTAAGGTACTGTCCCGTGTAGGAGTTTTTGTTGCGGATTATTTTTTCGGGAGGACCGGCTTCCACAACCTGCCCGCCGCCTTCGCCGCCTTCGGGGCCGAGGTCTATTATCCAGTCAGCGGTTTTGATAACTTCAAGGTTGTGCTCTATCACAATAACGGTGTTCCCGGCTTCGGTCAATTTATGAAGAACGCTCAGCAGTTTTTCAACATCGGCGAAATGAAGCCCTGTAGTGGGTTCGTCCAGAATATACAGCGCCCGGCCGGTAGAACGCCGCGAAAGTTCGGCCGCCAGCTTGACTCTCTGCGCTTCGCCGCCGGAGAGCGTCGTGGCGGGCTGGCCCAATTTTATATAACCCAACCCAACTTCGTTGATAGTCCCGAGCACCCTGCTGAGCGCGGGGATATTCTTAAAAAACTCAAAGCCTTCTTCCACGGTCATATTCAGCACTTCGTCTATGTTCTTGCTCTTGTATTTGACCTGAAGGGTTTCCTCGTTGAATCTTTTCCCGTGGCAAACCTCGCACAATACATGCACGTCTGGAAGGAACTGCATCTCTATCTTGAGCGTGCCGTCGCCCTGGCAGTTCTCGCAGCGCCCGCCCTTGACGTTGAAAGAGAACCTGCCCGGCTGGTATCCTCTGCGTTTTGCCTCCGGCAGCTGCGCGAAAAGGTCGCGTATCGGCGAAAACGCGCCCGTGTAGGTCGCGGGATTCGAACGGGGAGTGCGCCCGATAGGCGATTGGTCGACTATGATGACCTTGTCAACGTGTTCCGCGCCCGCCATGGATTTGTGTTTGCCGGGAAGGTCTTTCGCTCCGTAAAGCTCATGCGCGAGCGCCTTGAAAAGTATCTCGTGTATCAGCGTGGACTTTCCCGAGCCGGAAACACCCGTCACGCAGACGCAGCACCCGAGAGGGATCTTTACGTCTATGTTTTTCAGGTTGAACTGCGCCGCGCCGCGTATCTCTATGAACTTGCCTGCGGGTTCCCGGCGGGTTCCCGGTACAGGTATTCTCAGTTTCCCGTTGAGATACTTGCCGGTCAGGGAGTCTTTATTTTTCAGCACGTCATTTAATGTTCCGGAAACCACGACACTGCCGCCGCGCACGCCGGCTCCGGGACCGAGATCCACTATCCAGTCGGCATTTCGTATCGTGTCCTCGTCATGCTCCACGACGATAAGCGTATTGCCCATATCCCTCAGCTTGAGCAGCGTCTCCAGCAGGCGCCGGTTATCGCGCTGGTGCAGTCCGATGGACGGCTCGTCCAGCACGTACAGCACGCCCGTGAGTCCGGATCCTATCTGCGTGGCAAGGTGTATGCGCTGGGCTTCCCCTCCGGCAAGCGTGGAACTCTCGCGGTCAAGCGTCAGGTATCCGAGTCCGACGTTTATCAAAAACTGGAGCCTTGCATGTATCTCCTTCATTATGACCTTGCTTATGACTTTTTCCTTGTCCGTCAAATCTATTCTGCCGAAAAATTCCTGCGCACCGCTCACGGAAAGATGGATGATGTCGGCGACTGATTTACCGTTCACTTTTACCGCAAGGGCCTCCTTCTTGAGGCGCGCGCCGCCGCAGGACGGGCAAATCCTGCGTCTCATGTACTTGTTGTATATTTCTTCGCGCACGTACTCGGATTCCGTTTCCGCGTACCTGCGCTGCATGTTCTTTATCACGCCCTCAAATTCCCCGTCGCCGAACAAAAAGACTTCCTGCTGCGCCCTCGCGAGGTTTTTCCACGGCTTATCAAGCGATATTTTGTGTCTGCGCGCCGCGCCGGAAAGCATTTCGTTGTAATACCCGCCCCACGCGCCTTTCCATCGGTGAGTCCTTGTTGTTATCGGATTTGACCACGGTAGAAGAGCGCCTGCATGGATCGAAAGCCCCGCGTCGGGGACAACAAGGTCTTCGGCTATCTCCAGTTTATTCCCGAGTCCCGCGCATTCCTGGCACGCCCCGTAAGGTGAATTGAACGAAAAAAGCCTCGGCTCAAGCTCCGGCAGGCTGATGCCGCATTCAACGCAGGCGTAATGCTCGCTGAATATCTTCGCCTGTTTTCCCCCGACCGTGACCGAGAGCAGTCCCCTTGATTCCTTCAGCGCGGTCTCAACCGAATCCGCCACGCGCGAGCGCGACTGGGCGGATATCTCCACACGGTCCACTACCAGCTCTATAGTGTGTTTCTTGTACCGGTCAAGTTTTATTTTATCTTCAAGCGAGTGAAGTTTCCCGTCGGCCAAAACGCGCGCGTAACCTATTTTTTTCAGCCGCTGGAAAAGGTCTTCGTACGTTCCGATCCTGCCCCGCACGAGCGGGGACATTATCTGAATATTCGAGCCGGCGGGCAATTTCATTATTTCGTCTATTATCTGCTGGGATGATTGCGGTTTTATCTGCCGCCCGCATTGCGGGCAATGCGGGATACCTATCCTGGCGAACAGGAGCCTGAGGTAATCGTATATCTCGGTGACCGTCCCAACGATGGAGCGCGGGTTATGCGACGGTGTGCGCTGTTCAATCGATATCGAGGGTGAAAGGCCTTCAATAATATCCACGTCGGGCTTTTCCATCAGTTCGAGGAACTGTCTCGCGTACGCCGACAGTGATTCGACGTAACGCCTTTGCCCTTCCGCGTAAATAGTGTCAAATGCCAGCGAGGATTTCCCGGAACCCGAAAGCCCGGTAACCACCACGAGCTTATCCCTTGGAATCTCAAGCGAGATATTTTTGAGGTTATGCTGCCGCGCGCCTTTGATTATTATTTTATCCATATTTTCAATTACCAATTATCAGTTACCAGTTACCAATTAAATTCATTTGTTGATAATTACTAATTGTTCATTGTTAATTGTTAACTGATCATTGATTTATATCACTACTTTATTTTTCCCGGATTTTTTGGCTTCGTACAGTTTTTTGTCCGCCATATCCACAAAATCATTCAGCGAAACGACCGCCTCAACGTTTAAACATGCTATCCCGATGCTGATTCCGATCCCGTACGACTGCGTTTTCTCGCACACCTTGTCCACAATCCTCGAACCCAGGCTGACAGCGTGATCCTCGTCAAGCCCAGGCACGATTACCGCGATCTCGTCGCCTCCGTACCTGAAAACCTGGTCCACATACTGCCGGACAAACATTTTAATCATAAGCGTGACTTCTTTAAGCACCTTATCGCCCTCGAGATGCCCGTAGGTATCGTTATATTTTTTGAAACCGTCTATGTCGCACATCATAAGACAAAGCGATGTTTTCTGCCTTTTGGACCTTTGCATTTCAGCATGCAGCTGTTCAAATAAATGCCTTCTGTTGAACAGCCCCGTGAGCTCGTCTGTTTTGATTATCTCAAGCAGTCTCATATTCGACTGCTGCAGCTGTCCGAGAAGATAATCCTTCTCGCGTGTAAGCTTTTGCTTTTCCAGATAACTCTTGACCTTGTGAATGAGTTCGGCGGGCTTAATGGGTTTCAGTATATACTCATCTACGTTCTTTTTTACGGCTTCAACCGCCGTTTCGAGCGAGCCTTGCCCGGTCAGAAGGAGAAAGACCGTGGTTTTATCTTTTTTCCTTGAAGGGTCCACAAGCGAAAGACCGGAACTCTTTCCTACCGACAGGTCGGAAATGACAACGTCGTAATTTTTCGCAACCAGTTCATCTTCGGCTTTTTTCACTGTTGAAGCGGTCGAGACAGCGTATCCCTCTTCGGCCAGAATCTCTTTCAGCGTCCCCCTGATATTATCGTCGTCTTCCACGACCAAAACATTGACTTTCTTCTCTTCCGGGCCCTTATCGGATTCAACTATCGTCTTTTTGCTCATAAGATTGTTTATCTCTCTGAGCAGCAGTTCCACGTCGAACGGCTTAAGAAGGCAGGTGTAGGCCCCTTTGCTGACGATATTTTCTATCAGTTCGTCGAGGCAGTAACCGGTAACGGTAATGATAGAAGAAGCTGGCTTAAATTCCTTTATTTTTTCAAGCACGGAGATCCCGTCCATATCAGGAAGGCGTATATCCAGTATTATCACGTCAAAATCGTTGCGCTCGGCTAGGTCTATGGCCTCTGCGCCCGTCTTGGCGCTCACCACTCTGAAGCCCTTGCTCGTGAGAATGTCTGTCAGAAGAGTCCTGTCGTTCTCACTGTCATCGACCACTAACACAATGCCCTTTTTCTCAAAATCCGAAATCATTTTTATAATCTTTGTGACATCAATAGGCTTCTGTATGATCGTGAACACCCCTGTCTTCTGCATTTCCGCAAGATTATCCACTGTTCCCGCAGTCATAAGAAATACTATCGCTTCGGGCTGTATTTTCTTTATTTCAGAAAACGTCTGTATCCCGTCAATGCCCGGCATCTTTACGTCCAACAGCACGAGGTCGTATTTTTTCTCTTTTACAAGCTCGACGGCCTTGTACCCGTCCTCGGCTATATCAACGTCCCAATTGTGAAGTTTTAATATCTCTCCAAGCGTAAAAACGATATTTTTGTCATCATCAACTACTAGAATCGATAATGAGCGCATCTTTTCGCCTCCTGTAAATTTATGAGCTTAGCTAATTAATTTCCCAAGTGTTTTCTGCGTCAAATACTAAAAACTAAATAGTGATACTCCGCCGGCAGGAGCCGGCGGCTTCTTTCGCGTTCTTTAGAAATTGAGTTTCAGTTGCCCTGTGTCTTCTTTGAACTGATGCTCTACATAGGCGAGAATTTCCTTTTCGTTCATCCCTATGCATGAT
>JBDRNC010000005.1:0-4890 GCA_043811535.1 Elusimicrobiota bacterium | reverse complement strand
AAAGGAAGTATTTCTGAAATCCGCGATTCGAGGCCCAGCCGTTTCAAGGCGCACGCGGCAACGACAAGCGCGTCGATACGTCCGTTATCGACAAGCGCAAGACGTTCTTCGATAGTTCCCCTTACGGGAATTATTTTAAGGTCGGGGCGCAAACCGAGCAGTTGTTTTTTGCGCGCTTCGAAACTGGCGCCGACTCTTGCGCCTTTGAGCAGGTTTTTTAGCGTAAGATTATTTCTTGAAACAAGGCAGTCGCTTCTGTCGTCTGCTTTTAGGAGCGCTATTAACGAAAGCCCTGCGGTTAAAGGGACGGAAAGGTCCTTGGCGGAATGAACGGCGGCATCGCCTTCGCCGTCAAGCAGCATACGGTCGAGTTCGCGGGTGAAAAAATCGCCGGGGACGTCCGGCATTAGCGATACTTCCTTATGTTTGTCGCCGTAACTTCTGCGGGAAATAATTTCAAAATCAATATCCGAAAAATGCCGGATGACTTCCTTTACCTGTTCAAGGGCAAGATTACTTTCCCGCGTAATAATTCTTAATTTCTTCTTCAATGATATTTTCCGCTTTTTCAATTTCTTTTATTCTCCGGCCCCTGTTATCACATACGCGTTTCTCAATGTCTTTGATGTCGTAAAGCGTAACGCCCGCAAATCCGGCTATCGCAGGGTCTATATCGCGCGGAACTGCAAGATCAAATATGGTAATTGGTTTTACCGGCTCGAATTGTTCCTTCTTTATTATTAGATGAGACGCCGAAGTTGCGGAAATCAGTATGTCGGTGTCCGGCAGCCTTTCAGCCAGCCCTTCGAATTTTATTGCCTCGCATCCATATTCCCTGCTAAGTTCAAGCGCCTTTTTGTAAGTCCGGTTTGCAACGAATATAGTCCGGCTCCCTTTTTCGACAAGGTATTTTACCACGGACTTATTGAGATTGTTGACTCCGATAATAAGAATCTTCGCCTTCGACACATCGAGTCCGTCCTGGCGCAGGATTTCAAGCACCGCCTTGCTGTGAGACATCGCTCCGCGGGAAATACAGGTCTCGGCGCGCACTTTTTTTCCCACCCGCAGGGCGCGCTGAAAAAGCCGGTGAAGCCCTGATGAAAGATTCCGTTTGCCTCGCGCCTCTTCGTACACCGTTTTTATCTGTCCCTGTATCGCGGTTTCGCCCAGCAGGGACGACTCGAGGCCGCAGGCAACCCGGAAAAGGTGGCGCGCCACGCCGGCAGGAGTTTCTCCCGCTCCGGCATAGAGTTCCGCCCTGTTGCACGTATCTAAGAGCACAAAATTACTCCGGCCGCGGCCGGCGGGCGAACAACCCGGATTATTAACGTGAAGTGAAATCATTTTTTTAGAAGGCCCTTTATCTTATCGCGCCAGGCAATCGAACGCCTGACATTTTTGCCGTCGGATAAAACGGCGGCGGTCATATATCCCTTTTTGTAAATTGCGGGTGAAATAAAACTGCTCTTTCCGGGGCTGTCTGCAACGTTGACCAGGATGCCGCGCTTGTGCGCATCCCTACAGATGCGAGCGTTGACCGGCTTCTTATCAGTGCAAGCGTAAACCAGGAAGACGCCGTTGAGGTCATTCGGCGCATAAGGCTTCTCCCTGAAGCGCACGCCGGTGCGCCGTAATTCTTCACCGGCCTTTTCAGCGACTACAAACAAGTTGCCGGTAAACCGGCGCAATGAGCGCGCCTTCTGCGCGGCCACCGCGCCGCCGCCAACGATAAGGATTTTTTTCTGCGCAATGTTGAGGCCTACGGGCAGGAACTTCATAGGAAATACTCTATGATAATTTCTTTTCCCTTGAGCAGGGCAACGATACTTTCTGCGGCCTTTTCGGGATTTTCGCCGGCAGGAAGTTCGAGGTCCGCTTTGTAACGGCTGAAATTGTTTTCTCCGGTATTTATCACCAGAATTTCGTTCGGTTCGTTAAGAAGTTTGAGTATTTCGATATCATAGTCGTCCGCATTGTCTATGGTCGTTATAAATATCAGCCCCGCATCCGTCATTATGCGCGCCAGCTCTCCGAGCCGGCGTATCCGCTCGTCGGCGTCTTCACTGACGGCGGTAATGTCGGCGTCCAGCCCATACGCGATATTTGCAGTGCCGAGATAATACACGTTGAAACCCCGTTCGAACAAATCTTTTTCGATTTTTTTTGCAATCGCTCTTTTACCGGCGCCCGGGATGCCGGTAAACACTATGAATTTCGCTTTATGCTTGTGCTGGACGGCTCTTAACGACGGGTCTATAAGGCTTCTGTCCCAGACATACTCGCGCTCGCGAATGTGTTGTTTTAGCATTGTATCTTCCGCGGCGATATTTTCAAGGATTATCCCTCCGCCGGCGATTTCATAATTGTCAACGATAACGAATCTTCCAGTCACCTCGCTGTCGGCTGCGCAATCAAATGCGATTGGTTTTGATGTCTCCAGCACGCACTCCGCAACGTCGTGACGGTCAAGCTGCGTTTTATTCCCCTGCGAACTAAGGTCCGAAGCTTCAATGGCGCGGAGTATCTCAACCAGTTTTATGGTTGCGCGCGACGCCGCTATTTTCAATTTATAGACTTTGTTTTTTATCATCGGCGCCCTGCCGACCCAAAAAATATTCGCCTTAAACCTGTTCCCGACATAAGGCAAATGCTCCGTTGCCTTGACCATCAGTTCGCCCGGACGGATATATATCTGGGTTTCCAGCGTAAAGCCAGCCGCTTCGCCTGCGCGCGCGGTTTTCTTTTCCGGCGCATTAAACGTCTCTACGGTTTTAACGGTTGATTTCTTCTGCGAAGGGAGAAATATGACTTCTTCTCCCGCCGCTACAGCGCCCGCGGCGACAGTGCCCGCGGCTATCCTTCGCTCATCGCTCAACTGGGTGAATTTATAAATGTCCTGCACGGGGAAACGAAAGGGTTTGTCTCCTGCGGATTTTTCGTCCGCAAAAAGGTCAAGTTGTCCGAGCACGGTGGCGCCGTTGAACCACGGCATTTTTTTCGACGGGACGGTGATGTTTTCGCCTTCGCGCGCGCTGATAGGTATGAAACTCGCCGGTTTGACGTTAATCTGTTTCAAAAATAAAGAATATTCCTGTTTTAAATTGTCGAAAACATTTTCGCTGTAACCGGCCAAATCCATTTTGTTCACAAGGACGGATACCTGTTTTACCCCGAGCATCGAAACCATGTGCCCGTGGCGTTTTGAATTTTCCCTTATTCCCTCATGGGCGTCTATAACCAGCAGAGCCGCTTCAGCGCGCGCGGCGCCGGAAATCATGTTCTTGAGAAATTCTATGTGCCCGGGCGCATCAATGATGATATAGTCCCTTTTTGCCGTCTTAAAAAAACACCTTGCTGTATCAATGGTTATCCCCTGCGACTGTTCGTCCTTTAGCGCATCCAGTAAAAAGGCGTACTCGAACGGTTTCGAGTTCTTTTGGCACATCTCTTTTACGAATTCAAGTTTTCCCTTCGGCAAAGAACCTGTATCGGCGAGAAGCCTTCCTATTACCGTGCTTTTTCCGTGGTCAACGTGTCCTACGATTACGATATTCATCACATATATCCGTCTCGGCGGAGGGTCTCAAGTCCGCCGCCGTCTTCTTTGTCCTGGTCACGGCCCGAACGCTCCGCGATATTGGCGAATTTTCCGCTGCGCAGTTCTTCTATAATTTCCTTAACGGTCCGCGCATCGGATTCCACCGGTTTTGTGCAAGGGTAACATCCGAGCGAACGATAGCGCTTCCCGCCGCCACGCTCGAAATATAGCGGCACGACGGGGATTTTCTCGCGCTCTATATATTCCCAGATATTTAATTCCGTCCAATCGAGCAGGGGATGGACGCGGACATGTGTCCCCGGCGCAAAATCGGTCTTGAACTGGTTCCAGAATTCGGGCGGCTGGTCGCCGACGTCCCACTCGTTATTTTTATCTCTCGGCGAAAAATACCGTTCCTTCGAGCGGCTTCCTTCCTCGTCGGCGCGAACGCCTACGATAACTCCGGTGTAAGGTTCCTTGTTTGTGTCTATGACGTATTTTTTAAGATTATGGTCCATCCGGTAGCGCGGCCAGTCGCCCGATAACGTATGCTTAAGCGCCTCGCTTTTCAGGTTCCTGCAGCATGTTATCCGGTCGGCGTTGCCGTCGGGGAATGTCAGTTTTGCGTCAAGTGCCTGAGCGTTCTCGCCGTAAACCATATTAAGCCGCCATTCAAGCGCAAGCCGGTCGCGATATTCAATCATTTCCGGAATCTTATAATGGGTATCTATATGCACGAGCGGTATGGGAACGTGGCCGAAAAACGCCTTCCTTGCCAGCCAGAGCATCACCGTGCTGTCCTTGCCGATTGACCAGAGCATGCAGAGATTCTTGAATTCCCTGTAAGCTTCCCTTAAAATGTAAACGCTCTGAGATTCGAGTTTGTCGAGATGGTTCATTGATGTAGTCCGCATTCTTTGTGTTCCGGATTTTCCCACCACCAACGTCCGGCGCGTATATCTTCCCCCGGCTTCACAGCCCTCGTGCAGGGAGCGCATCCGATGCTCGGATAACCTCTGTCGTGGAGCTTGTTGTAAGGAACGTTGTTTTCTTTTATGTATTTCCAAACCATGGACTCAGTCCAATCAATGAGGGGGTTAATCTTATACAGTTTGAATACTTCGTCCCGCTCGATTTTTTCGACAGCGGTTCTGGTTACCGACTGTTCCCTGCGCAAACCGCATATCCACGCCTTTAATGTTGAAAGTTTTTTCTTAAGCGGTTCAACTTTGCGTATCCGGCAGCACATTTTCCTTTTTTCAATTCCGTCATAGAAAAGGTTGGGCCCGTAATCATTCTGCATTTTCTCGACTGCGGATTTTTCGGGGAACAACGTCTCTATATTAATC
>JBDRNC010000004.1:0-158758 GCA_043811535.1 Elusimicrobiota bacterium | reverse complement strand
TATGAGGTAAACCTCACGTACGGTTTGATGTGGCAGGAGTTGGAAACGGGGCATGGTTACGCTAATGAGGCACTGTCAGACGAAAGGGACAGAAACAGATAGGCATAGCCTAAACTACTGCGCCAACTCCTGACCCTACACGAAATAATACGATAAAATATTAGAACAAGTAAGGATTACCACCATCTTTATTGGAGGTATTGTCATGAATTGTTTTCAAAATGGTTCAATTTGGTTAAAAGCCGATTTTCATCTACATACAAAAGCAGATAAGGAGTTTATTTTCAAAGGTGAAGAAAATTCATTTGTTTCATCCTACATAACAGCATTAAAAAAGAGTGATATTAAAATGGGTGTTATTACAAATCACAATAAATTTGATTTGGGTGAGTTTAAAGCATTAAAAGATAAGGCTAATAAAGAAGAAATATATCTTCTTCCAGGTGTCGAATTATCAATTAATGATGGCGCAAACGGGATACACACATTGATTATTTATGATTATGAAGCATGGATTAAAAATGGAACCAATTTTATTGAGCAATTTTTAAATGCTGCTTTTGAGGGAATTGGGGATAAAGACAATAAGAATACACGCTGTAAATATAATTTAAATGCATTGTTTGAGAAAATCGAAGACCATCGTAAGTGCGGCAGAGATTCGTTTTGCATAATGGCGCATGTTGAACAGAAAAACGGATTTGTTAATGAGTTAGATGGTGGTAGAATTAGTCAGCTGGCAATGGATAAATTATTTCAACAGAATGTGCTCGGATTTCAGAAGCTACGATCTGCGGATGTTTTAAAGAATTTAGCTCAATGGTTTAAGACTATGGAATCTATCCCTTCTTGTCTTGAGGGTTCTGACTGCAAATCAATTGAAGAAGTAGGCAAATTGGGAATACAATTAGATACAAAAGGTAGAAAAAATGATAAGCTGACTTTCTTGAAAATAGGTGATTGCAATTTTGAAGCTGTCAAATATGCTTTATTAGACAAAGCTGGACGAGTAAAAGCTGATACTAAGCCAGAGATTACTAATTCACACATTAAATCAATAGTATTTACTGGAGGGCTTTTGGGGGGTGTGGAATGCCATTTTTCCCCAGAACTTAATAGTTTCATTGGGATAAGAGGTAGTGGAAAATCATCAATCATCGAGGTTATTCGCTATGCGTTGGATATTCGATTAGGAAAAAAGGCAATTGATCAAGATTATAAAAAAGGCCTAATTGATTATGTCCTTAAAAGCGGTGGTAAGGTCTCTATTACAATTGTTGATAAACTAAAAGAGGAATACAGAATTGATAAAATATACGGACAACAGTCAGATATCTATAAAAATGGAAAACCGATCAAAGCATCACTAAATGCGTTCTTTCAAAGTCCAATATATTTTGGTCAAAAGGATCTTTCAAATAAAGACATTGACTTTGAATCGGATTTGATTCAAAAACTCATAGGAGACAAAGTAAATGAAATAAACGTAAATATTAATGTCAAAATAAAAGAAATTATTAGCAATGTGTCTGAATTAAAGAAAACATCTGATCTGGATGAGTCAAAAAATGAAATAGTTGCTCAAATTGAAGATTTCGAACATAAGCTAATTGTGTTTAAGAAAAAAGGTATTGAAGATAAACTTCACCAACAGAATCAATATGAAATTGATATTGCAAAGCTCGAAAAGGATAAAGAATTAATAGATGAAATATCGAATGATTTAAATAGAGTAACAGAAGATAATACGGAGACTATTACCAAGATTGTATTTGAAACTGATGGAAATAAAGATGTCTTTAAAGAAGCAGAAAGTACATTTACTCAATTCAAAAATGAATTTTCTAAAATTAGTAAAATATCTTCTAAGATGACTGACCTATCAGCGCAATATGAGAAAATCATTATTAAACTTAAGGATAGGAAAGAAGCATTAAAAGAAGAATTTGCGAAAATCAAAAGAGAAATCAATATTCCCAACCTGAAAGCAGATGATTATTTGAAATACAAAAAGAAAATACATGAATTGACAGCGAGTCTAAAGGAAATAGGTAAGACTCAGGAAAAACGTAAAGTTATATTAGCAACGCTTGATAAATTGTTAACGGATCTTAATAGTTTATGGCATGAAGAATATCAGATACTAGATGATGAAATCAAAAGATTAAATGCTGTAAATAGTACGCTTTCCATAGGGATAGAATTTAAAGGGAGAGTTGACTGTCTTCTAGATAAACTAAAGACTTGTTTTAAAGGGAGTGGAATTACGGAGCCAAAATACCAAAATCTTACAAAAAGATATAAGGACTTTATTGAAATATATAGAAATAGGAATAAACTAAATAAAATATTAAGCGAGAATCAAGTTGTAGAGTTTAATAATATATTCGATAAGAATCTCGATGATTTGTTGACATTTAAAGTTGGAAACAAATTTATCATTAAGTATAAAAATAAAATGCTTGCACATCATTCTCTTGGACAAAGGGCATCGGCGCTTATTTTATTCCTTTTAGCGCAAAAAGAGAATGACGTTTTAATAATTGATCAACCAGAAGATGATTTAGATAATCAGACTATCTATGAAGAGGTGATTAAAGAGCTCAAGTCACTTAAAGGAAAAATGCAGTTTATATTTGCAACCCATAACGCAAATATTCCAGTTTTGGGTGATAGTGAAAAAATTATGGCCTGTAAATATTCGGAAGAGAAAATAAGTATTAATAGCGGTTCCATTGATAATAGAAATATCCAGAAAGATATTGTCAGTATTATGGAAGGAGGGGAAGAAGCTTTTAATAAGAGAAAAGACATTTATACACTTTGGAAAGTATAAAAATATCGAGAGAAATAGAAGCAATATAAAATTATATATATGCAGAAAAAGGCAATACAATGAGCGCTCAATCTCAACTCAAAGGTGCGGCATTTGAATGGTTTGTTAGAAACTATCTAATTAGTTGTGGTTTTAAACAAGTGAAAACTGATAATTTTTTGATATATAAAGGAGGGCCGGGATTAATGGTACATGGTCTCGGACAACCTCATAATGCAGATGTATTGCTTTCACCACCCATTCAAATCCCATTTTATTACCCGGCAAGACTTTTAGTGGAATGTAAGGGGTACAATAAAGAAGTTCAATTACCTGTTATACGAAATGCATTGGGGCTGCGTGAGGATATCAATCGCTTTGATATTGTAACTCCAGATATTTTGAGAAAAAGACGTAATTATCGCAGAAGAACTAATGCTTTATATGATTGCAGAAGATATTTGTATCAAGTAGGGGTAGCTTCAATTAAAGGATTCGGCAAACCGGCACAAGAATTTGCTGCTACACATCGCATACCGTTGATATCATTTGAAAACCATCCTTCATTCCAGTTGCTTAATAATTTGATGTCATATATTAATGATATTGTGTTAAATAAACTTGAAGTTAGGGCACTAATTAAATGTTTCCAAGATAATCAGGTACTTGAATTTAGAATAAATGACGAAGAAAAATACAGTGTATTTAACGAATTTGTTATAAGTTCAAATAAACTATTTCGAAATGCCCTTATTGGTATATTAGATACAGGTGATATAATATTTATTCATAATCATAACAGAGATACATTTTTTAATCAGAGAGCCCAGCAAACAAATATTAATATCCATTGGAGCTCAGAAAGCAAATATTGGATGATTAAACCTCAAGAAATTGGTGAATGGAAGTTAACGTTTGAACTGCCTGAACAGTTATTTAACGAGTGGTCAGAAACAAATTATGATAGAGCGGAAGCTATTAATATGAAAGAGAATAATTTCTCGAATATATATTTGTTTGCAGTAAAAAATGGTAGATTTTGGTTTCATATTCTCAAACTCTCTCAAGCATTTTTAGACAATGCAAGGAGGGGACTTGTTAGGAAGTGACCTTCTCCCAGAAAACTGTACCAATGATAAAGAATGCGACAATATCTATAAATAATCGACAAAACAAGAAATATATTTGAATTTCATCTCGGTTTTCGGATCAAACAGGGGCTGAATAAAATATTTTAGAAGCCATTGACTACTTTATAATATCATGTTATAATAAAGCAGAGGTTTAATAATAGTATGTTAAAAAGACTGCAGAAATTCAATGGCCGTCACAACGAAACAGCTTTTTTATGGGGAGCCCGCCAAACCGGCAAAAGCACGCTATTAAAGCAACAATTCCCGGAGTCAACCTACTACGATCTCCTGTTATCCGAAGAATTTGAAAGATTCACGCGTAAGCCATCCCTATTGAGAGAAGAAATTCTGGCGGCGAAGCATAAGCCGGCCGTTCCAGTTATTATTGACGAAGTGCAGAGGATCCCGGGCCTGTTAAACGAGATACAATGGCTCATAGTCAACAAAAACATTTCGTTCATCCTCTGTGGGTCAAGTGCGAGAAAACTCATCCGATCAGGCGGGAACCTGTTGGGTGGGAGAGCTTTAAAATATGAGCTCTTTCCACTTGTGAGCGAGGAGATACCTGATTTTAACCTTGATAGGGCCTTGAATCATGGGTTAATCCCACGGCATTACCTTTCAAACGGCCCGGGAAAGATGCTTTCAGCGTATATAGGGAGTTATCTGAAGGAGGAGATTACTGCTGAAGCATTGGTACGTAAGGTACCCTCGTTTACGAGATTTTTGGAGTCTTCAGCGTTTTCAAACGGTGAAATAGTTAACTACCAGAACATTGCTCGCGATACCGGGGTTAGCAGCCCCACAGTTAAGGAATACTTCCAAATACTTGAGGATACACTGGTTGCCAGGTATCTGCATTCATTCCAGAAAAGACCGAAGCGCCGGGTGATCCTTGCTCCAAAGTTCTACTATTTTGACGTTGCGGTGGCGAACTACCTGCTAAACAGGGGGCATATAGCTGCCAAAAGCGAAGCGTTTGGTAAGGCGTTTGAACACCTGATCTACCAGGAGATATGGGCGCACAGTAAGTACTCCGGGCTGGAGTACCCGGTTAACTACTGGAGGACTACGTCACAGTTAGAGGTAGACTTCATTCTAGGTGATCACCAGGTGGCCGTAGAAGTCAAAAGCACTGATATGGCTCAATCTCAACACTTCAGAGGTTTAAGGGCCTTTTCAGAAGAGTATAAGACAAAAGAACTTATTCTTGTTACCCAGGATCCAAGACCAAGAAAAGTCGGAAACATAAACATATTACCGTGGCGGGTATTTTTAAGTCGTTTATGGGCTGGTGAGATCATATAGGAATTGATGGATGTTACCGTTGCTGATGGACCTAATCTATAAATTGACTAAGCCGAAGAAAATGCTGCAATAGATACAAATTGACGCAATCGATTTTACAGAAAATAGAATATCATAAAAAACCTACGGGAGGTTGAATGGACGGCATCGGTTATGTAACAAAAATAGTTGAGCTGAACGCATCATACATGCGTCTGGCTTTTGCAATCCTTTCAGTTGTAATTGCACTATTCACTTTTATTATGATTTATGTTCTTTTTAAAATGCACAATGAGATAAAGGAACTACATGATGAGAGGGAGAAATTTAGGGATAAATCGGATAAAGTTGATGGTATTGCTACGAAACTAGATAATGAACCCATTGAACAGCCGCAAGAATATAAGGAAGAAATAGAAATCAATAAGGAGTATTGGCTGCAAATATCAAACAAAACATCCATGTCATTTACTGAAGAGATCATAAAATCCGTAGAGCAGTATGCTAAAGAAAAACAAAGAGTGCGATATTTGCAAAGCTATATTGCTTTGGGATTGGATGTGAAAGCCAAAGACTATGCATGGTTTTGGCCACGCATAACCGAAGGAATGTGTTATGTGCAGATTAGATACAAAGCAGAACAAGTAGATTCAATAATTGAAACGCTGAAAAATGCAGGGATTGATTGCTACAAGGGTTATAATGAAGTGGATGTTCTCATTCCATCTCAAGCAAATACTACTGATAACGAAGAAAAAAAGAAAATTATTAAGTACCTAGTACAAAAAGCATATGAATCGGCAAAAAATAATTAATACGAGTGCGTTTATATTGGCGTGATAAAATATGTACGCGTGAAGTAGGTATTAAAGATATTATGACTGCAATTAATGTAGAAAAAGATATTTGTGATATTATGAATAGATATGGAATTAACGCAAATACGAAATATTATGAGTTGATAGATAAACTCCGTGTAGAATACACGATTATTGAGTATAATGGATGCGAATTGATGGGGTTTTCTTTGAAAACAGACAAGGCAGTTTTCGTTCACAGTAAATTAGACAATGACGACAAGAAAATAATTCTATTCCACGAATTATATCACTGCTATAGAACTTCTGCTAATGACCTGCTTTGTAATGAATTTGCAGCTGGTATTCTGAAAATGCAATACAGTGCACTAGCAAATAAATTTGAATTAATGTGTAGAAAGTACGGGCTTGAAATCATGAAATGTTCTGATAATGCCGAAAATATGAATAAGAATATGAGATGGAATAATTATTTCCAGGAACTTTTTAGTAATAAGGTTGCGAATGATTAAGTATGAACCCATTTACGGAAATAATTTAGTTGAACAGACTGTTATCAGCCCATAAAAGAAATATGGGTAAGCCTGCTTGCCATATTAATGTCTTTAAATACGAAAAGACTTATAACTTTGTCCGAAAATAGGGACAGGGCAAGGAAACCGAAAATAATGGCACTAATGGTCAAATTAAAGTATTTGAAGAAGAAATAACATTTAATAAGAAAAAATGACACAGATGAAGATTGGTGTGCCCCGCTTGAAAATCTAATAATTAGTTAAACATATTTTAGGGAGGAATGATGAAAAGAATTTATCTGTTTTGTATTTTTGTTCTGTTGGCATTAGTGAGCTCATGCATGAGCAACAAAAATATTAATCAAAGTGGTGGTGTCAATAAAACTAACACAGATCAAAATGTAGAGATTAATTCAGATATTAAATAAATTCAAGAGTTTAGTAAATATTGGAATTCTTAATATTAATAAGTATGAAAACGAATCAATACATATTAAAACTTGTAGTATGTTTATTTATTTCTTGTTTTATTCTTGGCTCATGCCATAATAATAGGAATGTTAATCAAAGTGGTGGGTATAATGAGACCAATTTTAAGACAGATATAAACATTAGTATGTTTTCGAAAATTAGTAAATTGCCAGGTTTGGAGGATTATCTTAAGTATATTCAGGTTGATTTGTTAAGAAAAGTTGTAGCCGAAAGAGATTTGAATGATTTAAAAGCGTATTTAGAAGAATATTCGAAGCAAATAACGAAAAAAGACTTTTATGAATTGTCAAACTCTATAAAAAAGATACGTAAAATTATTCCTGCCGATCCATACTTTCGAGTAATCGAACGTATGCTAAGAAATGTCTACATAGATGACTATAAAAAAGAACAAATTAGGATAGTCCAAGTAATAAGATGGGATTGGGAAATTGATGGTCAGGGGGATATCGCAATATATGTAAATACAGGAGATAGCGAAGAGAATATTGAAACACACGGCCCTTATACAAATAACACTATTACAATGCTTGATTTTCAAATACGGAGATATATTCAATTTCAAATCAAAAGCAAGGGGGGGTATTTCAAATTTTATCCCACTACAATTAGGCTTGGATGGACAATAGCAAAAATAAATGAAAAAGGAGAATGGATCCCCATGATTGCTTTTGCAGAATACGATCCATATTTTAGAATAAACAAGAATGGGGATTTGGAATACTAACGTAAATTACTACTGTCATGAAAACAGATTTAAGTGTATAGATTCTCTGGGCCGTAGAAAATGCTGCAATAGATACATTATGGCGCAGAAAAGGAATAATGTCCTCTTTGTCACGCTTATTTCCAATGACAGAATATGAATAAAATGGAGGAACAAATGGATTTAAGAACCATAGTATTAATTGATGGTGAAAATCTATATAATAGATATAAAGCATGTATAGATAGCGGAAGTGAACCTGCAACGTCTGTAACTTGTTTTAATAATTTTGTATGGGCTCCAGGGATACTTCATATTTATGACACAATGGAAATATTGAGGGTATCATATTACAATACTTTTGTAGGTTCTCTAGATGAATTAGAAGCATTAAACAATAAGATATCAAAAATCGGTTACGAATTTACATACGAACAACAATATTCCAGAAAAAGTACAATCGTACCACGTATTTTTAAAAAGGAAAACAGAAGTAAAGGTACAAAAAGCGTTGATATAAATATTTCCATAGATGCATTAAGAAGTGCCTATAACGACACCATTGATAGATTGATTCTTGTAAGTGGCGATGGAGACTATATACCTCTTATAGAAGAAGTTATGCGTCAAAATGTTCAAGTCTATGTTGGTGCTCTATCATCAGGTTTAAATCCTCAGTTGGAAAGCAAATGCGATAAATTTTACAATTTAGATAAAGTATTACTAAAATAAAATATTCTAACAAGTCAATCCAGCGGAACTTGAGAAATAGGTGATGGTCTTCAGTTAATATAATAATATTTAGTATGAATGCGACATAATCTATAAATTGACTAGAAGTGAGCATAGAGTGTGACCGTACCGTATTCTGCTTGGAGTAGTTCAGTTAGTCAACTGATCCCAAAAATGGCTAAGACTGATGTCCAAATCTTGGAAGTCCGGCCAAAGGCTTTAAGCCGCTAGAAACAATGACAAATAAGGACCAAGCGGATTTTTATTTATGTTAGACCACATCAGCCTCAAAGCCGATATGGTTTTTGTTTATTGGTAACCTATTCGTCCAAGGAAATCTTACGACGTATAATATCCTTTTATCTACGTAAATAGTTGACAAAAGGGAGACTTCCTGCTATAATATGCCCAAAGGGCATATCTCCTGATGCCCGAGGGGCCTACCGTGAACCTTACCGATATATCCAGAAAACTTCACATCTCAAGAAGAACCATATCCAGGGCACTATACAACGAAGGGTACATAGACCGTGCGAAAAAAGACAGGATAATCAGGTACCTGAATAGAATTAATTACAGGCCAAGGGTCCGCGGTTCTATCCGTGCCGGCAAGGGGGCAAGCCTGATAGCTCTGGTTATGCCAAGCAATGTATTTAATACAATTGATTTCATGCTTGTCGAAGTGATAAAGACCTTGAATTCCGTGTTGATAAAGAATGGATATAATATCCTTTTGCTTGATGAATATGAATTTGATTATCAGAGATTGATCGATATGCGTAACAGTAAATTAATAGCAGGGGCGGTGATAAGCAGTCCGGTGCGGATTGTCCCTGCGGCATTGGATAAGTTGAAGAAGGGCAAGTTACCCGTGGTCATGGTGTTTTCACGGAATGATGATTTTGACTCATTTGCGGTCGATAATGCGCGCGGTGGATATATGGCTGCCAAGTATTTGATAGATAAAGGCAAAAAAACAATAGCCTTTCTTCACGGCCGGCCGGATTGGCCTGATGCAGCTGACAGATTCATGGGTTTCCGGAAAGCGTTGGATGAGGCAGGGATTAAGGTCTATTCTGACCTGATTAAGGACGCGTACTTCGATTATAATAAGGCCAGGGATGTCGTAAGGGTCCTTATAAGCCAGAAGCGCATTCCGGACGCTATATTTGCCGCGAATGATAAAATGGCGATGGGCGCCATAGCAGCGATAAAAGAGAAGGGTTTGGATATTCCAGGTAATATTGCGGTAATAGGATATGACAATATACCCGAGGCCAACTTCACTAGCCCGCCTCTATCGACAATTGCCATGCCGATGAGAGACGTGGTGGAGAAAGCTGCGAAAAGGCTTTTGGTGAAATTAGAGAATAGGAACACAGGAAATGAGAGCCCAATGATGTACGGTTCAATTCCCGAATTGGTTTTAAGAGAGTCCGCGTAATGAGGGCAGAAACAGAGAATAATATTGTGAAGAAGAAAATTATATTCATCATTCTCTTTGTGGTGCTGATCTTGACCTTGATAATCAGCGTAAGCGGGATATTGCGCGCGGAGCTGGCTAATACACCCTGGCCGATGTTTAGACAGAATCTGTATCATACCGGAGTAAGCACAATACCTGTGTCGGGGTCAGTCGGAATACTTAAATGGAGATATCTAACTGGCAGCAATGTGCAATCTTCGCCAGCAATTGGGCTGGACGGGACTGTATATGTCGGAAGTAATGATAATTATCTTCACGCGATATGTTCTTCGGGAACTATAAAATGGAAATATCAGACAGACGATACCTTGCTTTCTGCGCCTGCGATCGGGGCTGACGGAACTGTTTATGTCGGAAGTTTTGATAATTATCTACACGCGATATGTTCTACGGGAACAATCAAATGGAAGTATCAAACAGGAAATTTATTGGCATCCTCACCTGCAATAGGAACTGGCGGAACTGTTTATGTTGGAAGTGCCGACAAGTATTTACATGCAATATGTTCTACGGGTACGATTA
The DNA here is from genome assembly GCA_043811535.1 of Elusimicrobiota bacterium. Taxonomy (GTDB): domain Bacteria; phylum Elusimicrobiota; class Endomicrobiia; order Endomicrobiales; family JBDRNC01; genus JBDRNC01. The sequence goes on along the minus strand of JBDRNC010000004.1, from coordinate 148,252 downwards.
AATGGAAGTATCAGACAGATGAAAATGTGCAATCTTCGCCAGCAATAGGTTCAGATGGAACTGTTTATGTTGGAAGTTACGATAATTATCTGCACGCGATATGTTCTTCGGGAACTGTAAAATGGAAATATCAAATGGGCAATAGCGTGAATTCTACGCCGGCAATAGGGCCAGACGGAACTGTATATATTGGTAGTTATGATTATTATTTGCACGCAGTAAATCCCTCGGGAACAATGAAATGGAAATATCAAACCAGCGATTTTGTGCCCTCTTCACCAGCAATTGGATCTGATGGAACCATATATGTTGGAAATTATGATGGATATTTGTATGCGATAAATACCTCAGGAACGCTTAAGTGGTTATATCTGACAGGTGGTACTATACAATCTTCGCCTGCGATAGGATTGGATGGGACAATTTATATCGGAAGTAATGATGATTATTTGTACGCGATTAGTCCCAATGGAACTCTTAAATGGAAATATAAAACTGGCGGTGATGTGTATTCTTCACCAGCGATAGGGTCGGACGGAACTATTTATGTCGGAAGCAATGATGGTTATTTGTACGCAATAATTGTTACTACTCCTCCCACGCTTTCCTGGACTGGTGAGCCGAATTATACTTCCGATGGACTTGACCTTGAAAGCGGGTCTGTTTCAACATCATTCAACTTCAGAGTTAAATATACGGATGACAATAATGACGCGCCTAAAAGCGGTTACCCCAAAGTTCATATTAAGAAAGGGGGTTCTGAAATTGCCAGCAGTCCGTTCACGATGGCTTATGTTTCCGGAGAGAATAATACCGGGGCAATATATACATACTCAAAAATGCTCGACACGATCGGTACCGATTACACATATTATTTTGAAGCTTATGATATCTGGAGCACAACCGCAACGGGTTCGCCAACATCGGCGATAGATGCGCCAGATGTGTCTGATCCAATACTTACATCTATAACACCTGCAGTTGCAAGCAATTCCGGGTTGGTGTCAATAACAAGTTTGACTGGAAATGGGTGGTTTGTAATCGGTTCTGAAGTAAAAATTAGTAAGTCTGGGCAGAGTTCTATCGATGCAACAAATGTCAATGTGGCTAACAATTCAACAATAACCTGTAATCTGGACCTTACAGGTATTGTCACGGGTTACTGGGACGTTGTTGTGGCAACAGGCGGAGCGGGTTCGTTTTTCGTTACATTAAGCAGCGGTTTACTTGTGAACATAATAGACATTACTGCTATAACACCAATCAGTGGATACAACAGCAGTCCTATATCAATAACCAATTTGGCAGGTGTAGGATTTACAGCGAATTCAACGGTGAAGCTTGCAAAGGGGGGGCAGAGCAACATCGTGGGCACTAATGTGGTAGCTGTAAGTTCCGTTCAGATAACCTGCGTGTTTGACCTTGCCGGCAAAGCAATCGGATATTGGAATGTTGAAGTTTCGACGGGCGGGCTTAATTCAGCGTCAGCAACGCTTTCTAACGGTTTCCTGATCAGTCCAATGGCTGTCACTTCCATAACTCCAAATACCGGGCTTAACACGGAGCAAGTGTCGATTACAGATCTTGCGGGTGCCGGATTTGTTTCCGGCTCTACCGTAAAATTGAAACAAACCGGGGAAGTTGACATTAATGCAACAGATGTTATTATAGTGAACCAGTCAAAGATAACCTGCGCATTCAATCTAATCGATATGACAACGGGTTATTGGGATGTTATGGTAAGTACAGGAGGGGATGGATCAGTTTCTGCAGTATTAACCGATGGGTTTTTGATAACAGCGCTTCCATTATTTTCTACCATAACCGTAACTAACATAGATAAAACACTCAATACAACGGTATCTTTCAAGAGCAGTCATGGAGAAGTTAAGGTATATGTCCCCGCGGGAACATTTAGGGATGATGTTGTTCTGACGGTATGCGAAGCGTCGGTTCCGCGTGCTGACAGGTCAGAGATAAAATTAAGCGCGGTAGGGATTGAAATTAAGAACGATAAGGGATTGCAGCCGCTTAAAGACATTACCATTACTTTGGATTATGGGGATACTGACGTTTCTGGGCTGGATGTTGATAAACTTGTTTTGGCATATTATGATGAAAAGCATTCGCGCTGGCTGTCATTACCGTCAACGTCATATCCGAACCTGAAAAAGGTGACGGGAACAGCAAGGCACCTTTCCAAATTCGCGATAGTTCAGCTTGCGGCATCAAGTAATTTGTCCGCCGTAAAAGCGTATCCCGTGCCGTTTAACCCGCTGGCTGACGGAAATATGACCATGGATAACCTGACGAATGAGGCCGATATCAGGATATATAATGTTGTCGGCGAACTTATAAGGAAACTTGAATATACTTCCGGCAACGGAAGAGCTAAATGGGATGGTAAAAACGACTCAGGTATTCTGGTAGGAAGCGGGGTGTACATCATTACTATTGAACACTCTACTGAAATGAAAAGAATAAAGGTGATCGTAGAAAAATAATATGCGTTATTCTGCGCCATTCAGGGGTATAATTTGCGGTATTCTTCTGGCAATGACATGCCAGAACTTTGCCTATTGCGCCTTTTCCAAAAAAGACGCAGGCACATGTTCCGCGGAGTTTCTTAGGATACCTATTGGAGCGCGGTCTATGGCAATGGGACAGGCGTTTGTCGCTATTTCGGACGATTCATCGGCTATATATTGGAATCCCGCGGGCATGAATCAGGTGAGCGGCACAGACGCGACCCTTATGCATACGGCTTGGTTTGAGGGTATCACGTATGACTGGGTTTCGTTCGTTACGGAAATTGATGGTGAAAGCGCTTTTGGATTAGGATTGCAGTATTTGTCCTACGGTTCCATAGATGGCTATGACAATACCGGTTTGAAAACCGGGGCCATTAGCCCTTCCGATATCGCTTTTAATGTTGCTTATTCAAGAAAAATCATCGGATGCGATTTGGGCATGACTGTGAAGATGATTTCGCTGGAGCTAAAAAGAAGCGCAAGCGCTGTTGCCGCAGATATAGGGTGTATTTATAAAACTTATGATGACAAAATATCAATAGGGGCCGCTGTGCAGAATATGGGAACCAAAATCAAGTTCTTGACCGCGGAAGACAGTCTCCCGGTGAACATAAAAACAGGGGTCGCAGTCAATCTGAGCGATAGCTGGATAACATCAATGGACATAAACGCCCCAATTGATAACGAAGTATATTTTGGGGCAGGCAGCGAATATAGTTATAAAATAAGCAAAGATATGTACCTGGCTGGAAGGGCTGGATATAGCCAGTTGGGAAAAGATTCCGGCGGTAACGGAATAACATTTGGACTTGGGGTATCCTATTCCGATTACAGGATAGATTATGCTTACGTTCCTTTCGGTTCCCTGGGAAATACCCAAACCATTTCGATAGGCATACAGTTCTAAGTTGTGTGGAGAATTAGGGTAGACCATAGTATTATCCTAACATGTGTGCAGTGTAGAGAGAAATAAATACCTACATTGTCGGAGAAATATGAGACAACAATCCACGTTCCGCTTTATCTTCACAGCCGTATTATTTGCTCTCCTTGTAATCCATGTAGTAAATGTTTCCGCCAAAGCAGACACAAAAGCCATTCAATTTTCCACATCCTCCGTAAGAGATGAGATTCCCGGGTTCACCGATACTGATCGTAAAATATATGAAGCCAGGCAAACGGTCATTATGAATAAGTATGATGAAGCTTTAAAGATATGTCAAGAAATATTAATAACAGAGCCAAGGAACGTAACTGTTCTTGATATAACGGGATCGGTATATTTCATTAAAGGCGAACAAGATACGGCTTTTGAATACTGGAACAGATCGCTTGAGATAAATCCTGATAATAAACTTGTGCGCGCATTTATGAATTATAGCCGCACAAATAGCGGTTCGAGTATTAATATTACACTGGATGGGAAAACACATCAATTGTCGGGAGGGGCTACAATGGCGTATGGTTCTCCCGGAATGAAAAACCCGGAAATAATCATTGAAGACTATCACCCGATACCCAATTACGGAAAGAATAATACCGTAGATGAAAATATTGGGGCCAAGGCCTCCAAAGTCGTAGCAAAATTTAATAAAGAAAAAGCGCAATATATACAAACCTCAATTATTAATAAAATATTGGGCCATGGTAAGGCTATTGTGAGAGTTGATTTAGGCATATATACTTCGGTTAATGTATCTGCTAGCGGGAAAAAGCCAAGTTCAGGACATGAAACACTACCCATCACTAATGGCAAAGCAATAACGCTTATTCCTTATGAGTTAAAAATTATATTAAGAAATATTTCCGTCACAATAACACATGATCCAGATGTTACAATGGAAGAACTCGACAGGATAAAGAAAGAGATAATCTTATATCTGGGGATGGATGCGAAGCGCGGAGATAATCTTGAATTTATCAAATCATACTCATTTGCCGGTAAAAAACGCTATCCGGGTCAGATTTCAGTTGATGACATTCAAAGAAAGCTCCACGAGAATAGAAGTTGGATCAAGAATCTGAGAGCTACTGTAACGGTATCTATACAAGATGCGGATGGGAATCAAGGGTCATATAAATACGATTACACATATATAAATCCGAATTTAGAGGTACAAATAACAGAAGAGAGTGACAAAATAGTAACGATGACGCTGCAAAGCAGAAAAATCACGACTACACATATGGCCAGACGTGACCACGAACTGGTTACTGATGCTGTCGGGAACAAAACCGTGAAATTTGATCATCCACCGTTTATCTCAGCGGAATACAGGATAAGAGAAGATAATATTCTTGAGATTTACTTGTCGGATGAGCATTATACCGTGGTCGTTGACACGTTTAATTCGAGTCGAGACAATAACATATATATATTGAATGTATATCAAACCAAAGAGTATCAAAAACCAATTATAACTGGAAGCGACGAATATTCAGGAATAGACATAATACGTGGTATATTAGGAGACGCTTATCACGATTGGGATAAAGAAATGTATGCAAGCATCACGGTTGATTACGGTAAAGGTGTGATAACAGAACATAATTTATATAGGGGCGGCGCCTTTTTACTCCACTATGATGTATTCAGCGAATTTACGAAAATCGGAAAAGCATGGGTTTACGCGAAGCATAAGAAATATATCGAAGACGGTAAAGGCAGATACAGGGAAGAGTATTATGAGAATATCCGGTTAAACACCAGATTAAGTAAAGAAGAATTGCTATACCTTGAACGTATCAGGATGAAAGGGAAAATAGACGGCATGAAAGACATAAAGGCGTTGTCTAGGATAGCAAAGGATACTGATGATTACGAAATCAGGCAGAATGCTGTATTCAGAATATCGTCTTTTTGTAGCAAGGAAGCCATAAACGAACTTTTTGATCTTTTTGCTTTCAGTAAGGAAATGCAAAACGCAGTTTCAACTTCGCTTACTCCCTATATTGTCAATAATAATATGAAGAATGAGTGGAGGGATATCATTGTTGAGAAATACAAAACTACGGATAATTATGATCTGGCATATAATTGTCTTCTAGCCCTGACTACAATGGAAGACGAAAATGCCTTGGAGATTCTCAAGTACACATTAGATAGCAGAAAAAGTATTAAACTTAAGCTTTGGGCAATAGATGATTTGTCAAGGATGAATACAAAAGGCGCTTCGCAGTTGCTGATAGAGTCACTTTCCGCTGAAGACAGTAGGATCCGCAAAAGAGCGGCGATTTGGCTTGGGGATAAAAAAGTCAAGGAAGCAGTGCCAGTGCTTAACGGATTATTGAATGACAAGGATAGTAAAGTGAGGGAAGCTGCTAGCGAGGCTTTAAAGAAGATAGATAGATAATGATATTGGCTAACTCAGGATTATGTGTGGCCGGTAAAATGCTATAATGGTTTTGGGTTTCCGTCGAGACAGGTTCGAATGGCACTTGCCAAGGGGATTCCACAACTTAAAATACAATGAAATATCAATCAAAATCATCAAATCGCAGAAGCGCTCATGAGTAAACGCCATTTGAACCGCTCACTAACCTGAGCGGTTTTTTGTTTGTGAAATATTGCTACAATTTAACGAGGTACAACATCATGAAACGATGTATTTATGTCATTCTTATTTCACTATTTATGTCTTCTATTAGCAGGTCAGGCACGGATAAAGCTATGTATCCTGATGTGAAAATAATTATTGATCGTTGTTCGGGGAAAAATGAGGAATATAAATATGGCGAGTTTGAAAAATACCTTTCATCCCTGAATAAAGCCCAGCTAGGAAATACATTCAAAGCATCTCTTCTGCTCATTAATTTGGTAACATCGCCCGAACTTGTTTCTAGGGGTTATAACAAGATTGATGACTTCTATACTGAACAGATTGAGATAATAGAAAAAGAGATTCAAGATGACTATTTAATACCACCATCAAAGGTGCTTTCATTAAAAGAGGACCCATTGTCAATTGAAGTATTCGACCCATATTATAAGAAGCTTAAACCAAACATCCCGTCATATAATTGGGGTAAAATATATGGCGGTAACGGATTGCCTCTCATGTGGGGGGATATCTCGGAAGATGATAAAAATACTCTCACAGGGGATAATAAAATGATAGCCGCAGCGATTCCTAAACTAATACGAAATGGTATTTATATTGACATGACTGAAGGAATTGAATATGCAAGAAAACTCCCGTTCTATTTAGAAACAATATTTGAAGGAAGACTACCAAAAGAAGAAGCTGAATATTATGATTTAAGTAGTGAATTTGAAAAACAGAGAGTGATAGATGATGGGGGGCTTATAGTTGGTCCGGAGGAGCTTGTAAAAAGAATCGTAATACTTGAGAACTATATGACAAGATATCCTAAGGGCAAATATTTTCAGGATTGTACACGATATGCCGGTCGGCTCATTAGGTTATTGAAATTTGGTGCGAATAATAGCCCAATATATGACGGAAGTCGCAATGGTGGCGATAAAGGTCCAGTGCATAAGGAATTTAGGGATGCTTATTTGGACTTTATTACAAAACACAAAAATTCCCGATATTATCAAGAAGTTAAGAAACACTGGGAATTATTAGTGAAACACAATTTCTTTGTTTCCGATGATTTGTTATACCATGAAAATGAAGGAGAGGCTGATGGTGACTAATGATAACGTGCCCCATTTATCAAATGGTTGTAAATTAATAAATTAATTAGGGAAAAATAGCCAATGAATGGCTCAGAATCCAGTAGGGCAGATCGGGTCGGAACTAATATGAGTAAAAGACAATATGCAATCAATCGCTGGATTTTGGCACTCTCATTTATTTGTATGTCGATTTATTGTCAGGCAAGTATTAATACTTCGACAATACCTGATAAAGCCTCGATCCTTACTAATGATAAAATAACGCAAATAAAAGTCACTGCCTCATCCGATGGCGGCCCGGGATTGACCCCCGACAAGATGACGGATGGCGACCTTAATACAAGATGGTCTAGCGAATTCAAGGATAACCAGTGGGTGATATTTGATTTCGGTAAACCTATCGAATTGTATGCGATCGAGATATTCTGGGAAGTAGCTTATGCGAAAGAATATGCAATCCTTGCATCTTTGGATACGAAAAATTGGAAGCAAATTAAACATATTAATAGCAACGGCATAATTCTGCATGATTTATTTACGATAAGCACAGATACCTTCAAGAGCGCCAGGTATATCAAACTGGATTTACTGAAAAAAGGAACTGAATGGGGTTTTTCGATATATGAAATCAAATTTGTTCCCATGAGCGAAATGGAGCAATATGAAACAGAGAGATTTTTAAATAACTTGCAAGGATTTATTAAGATATTTTCAGGCGCGGGCGACTTCAATTCCGTAGGTATATTACTTGAAGATACCGCAGATAAGTATTCGGAAACAAATCCGAATATAGAAGCTGTAAACATTTATCTTAATGCCGCCGAGAACTATAAAAAATCAGAAAGGACAAAAAGAGAATACAGGTGTTACGTAAAGGCATCAGCATTATTGATAGATCTAAAACGTTATGATGATATAAAAATAGTAATAGATAAAATGCAAGGCATTCCGGATGAATATATAAGGCAGGAATCAAAAGCATTCAGGGGATACTTGGCTCAAGCAAGATATAAAGAGCTTAGAAAACAGCTAGCAGATATTATTATAAAAATAAGTGAACCAAAGGAAAAGTAGGATATATTACATTCTATAGAAGAATGGGGTATTTTATGAAAATACAATATGTATTTCCTTTAATTGTCATATTATCAGGTTGCGCAACAAATTATGAGGTGTATTGGAATAATATTGAGACCGATAATATAAGCAGACTTAAGAAAGGAAATATAAAGAAGTTTCTAGATGAAAAGAATGCATCTGGAGCAAATCCACTAATTGTGGCAGTACAAAACAACGCCATAAATACGGTAAAATATCTTGTGGAAAATGGGGCGGATCTTGACGTGCGAGACAATATAGGCATGACCCCTCTACTGAATGCTATCTATTATCAGCATCCTGAGATTAGCCGTATATTGATAGAAAACGGGGCGGATCTAGAAGCAAGAGAAGATAAGGAAAGTTTCAGTGCGATATTTGCAGCAGCGCACAGGAATTCTACGGATACTGTAAACCTTCTGATTGAAAAAGGCGCAAAGGTTAATGCAAGAGATAAAACTAATTATACTCCATTGATGCACGCGGTTTGGAGAGAGTCGAATGAGGTGGCTGAATTGTTGGTAAAGAATGGCGCAGATGTGAACGCTCATGATGATTCCAAGACAAATTCATTATTATTAGCAGTAAGGAAGAAATCACTGAAGTTGGTTAAGCTATTAGTAGAAAATGGCGCCGATGTGAATAGTACGGATTTCATTGGCAATGCACCCATTAGCGACGCCGCAAATTATAATTCTTTAGAGATATTGGAATATCTAGTGGAACATGGCGCAAGAGACGACACGCATAATATATTCGGATATGGATTGCTGAAATCAGCGGTTGTTAACAATTCTCCTAACGTAGCGGAATACCTAATAAAAAAAGGAGTAAAGTTACAGGGCAAGGACAGTTGGGGCTGGGACCTGTTATTATTTGCTGTTGCATTAGAACAATATAATGTCGTTGAATTGCTGTTAGATAAAGGAATGAACATAGAAGTACAAGATTACAAGGAAATGAGGCCTTTAATGATGACTTCGAAAAACAACAATACGAGGATAGCCGATTTATTAATTAGAAAAAAGGCAAAAATCGAAGCAAAAGATGATAGAGGCTGGACTGCATTAGCATGGGCAGCGGATCACAATTCTATAAATGTGCTTAAACTATTACTTGATAAAGGTGCAAACATTCATAGCCGCGATAAGGAAGGCAAGACTCCGCTTATGATCTGCGTTTTACAGGATTCGTATAGCAAGGTTAAAGCTGGGCAAGCTATTTGGATGATTATTGTAAAAAAGGAAAAACGCAATAAGTGGTTGAAGGAATGGCCAATAAATTCATTGGTATGTGCCGAAATGCTTATCAAAAAAGGATCGGATATCAATGCTGTTGATAGTAATGGAGACACGGCACTAATTATTGCGGCTTCAAATAATTCACTTGAGATGGCAAAACTGCTTTTAAAAACAGGCGCCAATATTGGACTGAAAAACAAGAAAGGCGAAACAGCTATTGATGTAGCGGAAAACTGTGGAAACGAAGGTTTAGCAGCGTATCTAAGAAGCCAATAATATATTTGTATGTTGAAGTCGTACATATTAAATATGCGTGTAGAATATAAGGGGGTAATACAATGATAAAAAGACGTAGATATAACTATTATGTGGTTCCAATGGTTTTAACGATGTTATTTGCATTAATAGTTTATAATGCAGTTAACGCAAAGGAAAATTACTCCTCGAAAAATGAACAAAGCAAATATCAAAGTAATGTTATCAAAGAAACGGATGTAATTGTCAAGAGAATAGATATAAATACTATAAATGAAATATGTGCAGAAATAGATGGATATGTGAAGAGCAACGAGAAAAAAAGATTATATTTTGGTGATGTCTCTGATGCAACAAGTGAAAAGGAAAGTAGATGGGTTAAATTCGTTAGTGCTGAAGAAAGAAAGGTAAAAAGCACGGGTGATAATTTATGCGAGATTGCCGATGTATGGATCAGGAACAACGATATTGTGTTTTTAATAGTATTCTATACCTCTCCATCCGGTGATTGGTCTAAGAGCGCATGTTATTACTTTTACAAAAATGGTAATACGGCAAAGATAACTTCGGAATTGAGAACTTCTTATGGCAATGTGATAGTTAAGGATGAATTGCTATTTAGCTTAAATGGAAAATTAGTGAGAAGCGATAATGAAATACTTGATATTGACACAAAAAAAACAGTAAGTAAAGAAAAAATGAAAGAAGGATATATAGACCCGGAAATAAAGAATATAATGAAGATAAGTATATTGCCATTTATAGGTCTCATAAGATAATTTGGACTGACCCGGCTAAACTGTACCAGCCAAATATGCTAGTAAAATGCTATAATGCTTTTAGGTTTCCGTCGAGATAAGTTCGAATGGCGTTTACCAGGGGACCGCATCAGTTTCTCATCCAGCTTCAAATAAAGTATAGTGTTTTACAGAACCAGCATACAATAGCCTAATTTTAACGTGTTTTAGGCCCATTTAGAGCGGGGCACACCAATCTGCAACGAATATTGACCTGCCTTGAGATAGCTTTCCGCATGACATTTCAGACCAAAATAGGTTTGTTATAGGGTCAATCCTTTGTGCGGATTTGATTAGAATTGATTTTAGCATTTGAAATATTGCGATTTGTTTGGTATAATACGCTTTCAGTATTGATTAATACATCTGAAAAAAATCTGAAATGGATGGCAAAACAGCTTGTTTTTTAGGCATATCACATGTTGTCATAAAGTATCATAAAAATGAATCCTGCTTCATTATCTCGTCGATAAATAGGAAATTAACATTTTTGTGACGGTATTGGACTGCTAGCTCAATTGGTAGAGCAGGCGACTCTTAATCGTCAGGTTACAGGTTCGATTCCTGTGCAGTCCATACTTTTTGCAGTTGCACTATTGAATTTTTAAACTATTGAACCTTTGAACCGTCTTTATGCGGGCGTGGCGGAATGGCAGACGCGTCCGCCGCGGCGGATGGGGACACATACAGTGTATCTTTATAGTTCTAAAATGCCCTTGTGGCGGAACTGGCATACGCGTGTGGCTTAGGACCACATCCCTGAAAGGGGTTGCAGGTTCAACTCCTGCCGAGGGCATAAAACTTGAAATCAAAAAAGAGAGGAAGATAAATTAATGGAAAACGTTAAAGTAAATGTCGTGGATACAAAGCAGTGTTCCGTAACGCTGAGCGTTGAGGTGCCGCATCCCGAAGTGCTTCAGGAAACGGAGAGAGTTTATGTTGAAATACAGAAATCGGCCCAGGTGCCTGGGTTCCGCGCCGGAAAGGCGCCGCTGGAGCTGATAAAAAAGAATTTTGTCTCCACCGCGAGGGAAAAGGTGGTTGAAAGTCTGGTAACGAAGTCCATGTTTAAGGCGCTCAAGGACCAGGAGATAGAGCCGGTCACATATCCAATCGTCGAAGAGCTGCATTTTGATTTTGACAAGCCATTTTCTTTTAAAGTAAAGGCGGAACGCCATCCCAAATTCGATATAAAGAGTTATAAAGGGATAAAGATAAAAAAAGAGATAAGGGCGGTAAACGACGCCAAGGTCAGCGAGACCATTAATGGCCTGCGCGAGAGAAACGCTCGCCTGCAGGACTCGCAGTCGGACACCGTCGGCGAAAAGAACATGCTGTTGGTGGATTATGACGGTTATTCCGGCGAAGAGAACGTCAAGGAGCTCGGAGCGAAAAACCAGCTCATAGATCTCTCGGCGGCGCAGCTCATGGCGGGTTTCAAGGAAGGTCTTACCGGCGCGAAGAAAGGCGAAGAAAAGGAGATCAAAGTAAAGCTCCCGGCTAATTATCCGAAAAAGGAACTCGCCGGAAAAGACGTGGTTTTTAAAGTCAGGATAAGCGAGATAAAGGAAAAAGTCGTGCCCGCTCTTGACGACGATCTGGCCAAGGATTTCAGCTGCGCGAGCCTGGCCGAACTCCAGAAAAAGGTAAAGGAAACTCTTGAGGCGGAAGAAAAGAACAGGCAGGAACAGGAAATGCAGAAACAGGCCCTGGACCACCTGATAGAGCAGAATAAATTCACGGTTCCGGAATCTCTCATCAGCGAAGAACTTCAATACATGGAGTCAAAGGCCAAAAAATATTTACAGTCGCAGGGAATGCCTGAATCCGTCTTTACGCAGAACGAAAAGCAGTGGCGCGAAAAATACCAGGCAGAAGCGGAACGGAACGTCAAAATATCCTATTTATTGAACGAGATCTCAAAGACCGAGAAAATAGAGATCACCGAAGAAGACCTCAAGTCCGAGAAATCAAAACTTTTCGAGATGAATAAGGGGCGCGAAAAAGAGGTTGAGAAATATTATGGCGAGAATAAAGACCATATCGCTTCCCATATGAAAGAAGAAAAAATATATAAGCTGATTTTTGACAACGCGAAAATAAAGGAAGACATTAAATGATTTAAAGATTAAAAAGATTTGAAAAATTAAAGGTTAAAAACGTTTTAATCTTGCAATCTTTCAATCTTGAAATATTTAAATTGTCTATCGGAGGTTTTATGAGCGTTATACCGACTATTATTGAAAGATGGAATCAGGGCGCGGCGGTTGGATACGACATTTATTCAAGATTGCTGAAGGACCGCATCATTTTTGTCGGGGGATACGGCGGTTCAGTCACGACCGACTCGGCCAATCTTATCATAGCCCAGTTGCTTTATCTTGACGCGGAAGATCCTGACAAGGACATAAATCTATACGTGAACTCGCCCGGGGGGATGGTAACCGCAGGACTGGCGGTTTACGACACGATGCAGTATGTCAAATCGCCGATAACCACCATCTGCATGGGGATGGCTATGTCGTTCGGGGCGCTGCTGCTTGCCGCCGGAACAAAAGGGAAACGCTACGCCCTGCCGCACGCGCGCGTTATGGTTCACCAGCCGCTGATTTACGGCGACGGACTTTCGGGCCCGGTTACGGACATAGATATAGAGACAAAGGAACTGCTGAGCACGAAAACAAAACTTGTAGAGATCCTGGCGAAACATACGGGACAGACGGCGGACAGGATAAGGCAGGACACGGAACGCAACTTTTACATGTCCGCGGAGGAAGCAAAAAAGTACGGCATCATAGATGAAGTGATACCTTCAAGGAAGAGTAAATGACTGAAAACAAGCCGCCCGTAAATTCCGATTATTATTGCGTGTTCTGCCATAGGGACAAGAAGCAAGGGCTCCGTCTTATCGGGGGGCAGGGAGTCTATATCTGCGAAGAGTGCCTGAAGAGTTCATCCGACCTTCTGAACAGGCTGGAAGACGAAGATTCTAAAAGGCAGCTGAAGACCCTTCCGAAACCGAGACAGATAAACAAAACGCTCGATGAATACGTGATAGGACAGGAATACGCCAAAAAAGCCCTTTCGGTCGCGGTGTATAACCATTACCGGAGGCTAGATAATAAAGTTTTCAGGAGCGATATAGAGATACAGAAGTCAAATATCCTCCTGATAGGGTCAACGGGCACAGGGAAAACGCTTCTGGCGCAGACGCTCGCGAGGATTCTGCACGTTCCGTTCGCTATAGCGGATGCCACAACGCTGACTGAGGCCGGATATGTCGGCGAAGATGTTGAAAATATCATCCTCAGACTGCTTCAGAACGCCTCTTTCGACGTCAAGCGCGTGGAAAGGGGTATAGTTTACATAGATGAAATAGACAAGATATCCCGCCGTTCGGACAGCCCGTCTATAACTCGCGACGTGTCGGGCGAAGGCGTACAGCAGGCGCTACTGAAAATACTTGAAGGCACGTTCGCCAATGTCCCTCCTCAGGGCGGAAGGAAACACCCGCAGCAGGAATACATCAAAGTGGATACCACTAACATTCTTTTCATTTGCGGCGGCGCTTTTGACGGGCTTGAAAAAATAATCGAATCACGCACGGCGGAAAAGAGAGTAGGTTTCGGCGCGGATGTAAAGGGCAAACAGAGCAGGACGTCAGGCGAGATGCTGGGCATGGTCCAGCCCGAAGACCTTATCAAGTTCGGCCTTATTCCGGAATTTGTCGGGAGACTTCCCGTCATCGCGACGCTGGATGTGCTTGATGAGGCGGATTTGATACAAGTCCTTACGGAACCGAAAAACGCGCTGGTTAAGCAGTATCAGAAGATGTTTTCGCTCGAAGGCGCTGAACTGGTATTTACGGACGACGCGCTGCACGAGATTGCCAAGCAGGCGCTTCGGCGCGGTTCGGGCGCGCGCGGCCTGAGAGCCATACTTGAAGACCTGCTCATGGATCTTATGTACGAACTGCCGGATCAAAAAGACCTTGAAAAATGCGTGATAGACCTTCCGGCGGCAATGAAAACTGAAAAGCCCAAACTGGAATATAAAAAACATATGAAACCCGCTGTTGGGGAGTAAAGACCCCTTCAGGGGATTTCGTACCCTGACGGGTACTTCGATTAAACTGAATTAAGGTTGGTCGCATAAGGCAATTTAGAACAACGCTTAATGTGCTCAAGGTGTTCTTGCCCCGATGCACTTCGCTTATCGGGGCCTCACATACGGCAAATTAAATAAAACACTTAATACCCTTGCGGGTATTTCGCAAACGGCAATTTAATAGAAACACTTTAGGTGCTTAAGGTGTTCGGGAGTCATCATGATAGAGACGAATTCATTTAAAGATAAGGAAAAAAAACAAGGGCCGCCGGATATTCCGCCGAACCTTCCTCTGCTTCCGGTAAGGGACATCGTTGTCTATCCGGCGATGGTGATACCGCTGGCTGTCGGAAGGGACAAATCCATTAAGGCGCTGGAAGAAGCGATGGCGACGCACAGGATCATTTATCTTGCCACGCAAAAACACGTTCAAACCGAAGACCCTTCCCAAAACGATATATATCCGATAGGGACGGTGGCGGAAGTCCTTCAACTGCTGAAGATGCCGGACGGCACGCTTAAAGTCCTTGTGGAGGGCATACAACGGTCGAAATGGACCGGTTTTAGGGCGAATGAGCGCGGTTTTGTGGAAGTTGAACACTCCCTGCTTCTGGAAACGCTGGATATGACTCCGGAAATTGAAGCGCTGATGCGCAGATCCGTCTCGCTGTTTGAGCAGTACGTCAAGCTGAACCCGCGCCTGCCCATGGAGATCTCTTCGGCAGTCGGCAATATAAACGATCCGGGGCGGCTTGCGGATACAATAGCTTCGCACCTGATGATAAAGATACCCGACAAACAGTCCATCCTGGAAATAGCCAATCCCGAACAGCGCCTTGAAAAACTTATCCAGCTTTTAAACGCCGAGATAGAAATACTGAATATTGAACGCCGTATACAGAACAGGGTGCGGAGCCAGATAGAAAAGACGCAGAAGGAATACTATCTCACGGAACAGATGAAGGCAATTCAGAAAGAGCTTCGCCAGAAGGATGATTACGCGAAAGAGCTTGACGAATTGAAAACAAAAGTAAAAGAAGCGAAGATGAGCAAGGAGGCCCTGGAAGTCGCCGAAAAGGAGATTGTCAGGCTTGAAAAGATGATGCCTTTCTCTCCCGAAGCGACCGTGATAAGGACATACCTGGACTGGCTCATAAGCCTTCCGTGGAGTGTTTCCACAAAGGACAACCTGGACCTTGAGCGCGCTCAGAAGGTGCTGGATGAGGACCATTACGGCCTGGAAAAAACAAAGGAGCGCGTGCTTGAGTACCTGGCGGTGCTCACGAGGGTTAAGAAAATAAAGGGTCCTATCCTTTGCTTTGTAGGGCCTCCCGGCGTCGGGAAAACCTCGATAGCGAAATCCGTCGCGAGGAGTCTCGGGCGCAATTTCATACGCATATCGCTCGGCGGAGTACGAGACGAGGCCGAGATACGCGGGCATAGAAGGACTTATATCGGCGCGCTGCCCGGCAGGATAGTTCAGTCCATGAGGAAGGCTAAATCGAACAATCCCGTATTCATCCTTGACGAAATAGACAAGATGGGAACCGACTGGAGAGGTGATCCGTCAGCGGCGCTTCTGGAGGTCCTGGATCCCGAACAGAACTACGGGTTCGTTGACCACTACCTGGACATCGAATTTGACTTCTCAAAGGTGATGTTCATCACGACTGCAAACACGCTTTATAATATCCCTAGCACGCTTCTGGACAGGCTTGAGGTGCTAAGGTTCCCGGGATACACTAACGCCGAAAAACTCAAGATAGCCCAGCAGTTCCTGATAAAGAAGCAGATGAAAGAACACGGTCTCGAAGAAAACGAGCTTGAGATAACCGAGGAAGCTTTAAACGGGATAATAACGGATTACACGCATGAAGCCGGAGTCAGGAATCTGGAGCGAGAGATCGCGAATTTGTGCAGAAAAGTGGCGAAAGAGCTTTGTTCGGCGAAAGAGAAACAGGGCAAGATAAAACTGACCGGTAAAAACCTTAATAAATTTCTCGGCGTGCCTCAGTATACCAAGGACAAGATTGCGCCCAACGAGATTGGCGTGGCTACCGGCCTGGCATGGACAGAGGTAGGCGGAGAAACGCTTACGATCGAGGTCAACAAGATGAAGGGCAAAGGCGTTTTTGTCCTGACGGGAAAACTCGGAGACGTTATGAAAGAATCGGCGCAGGCCGCTCTTTCTTACGTGCGATCGGTGGCGAAGAAATTAAAAATTAACGAAGAGATATTCAAAGACACGGACTTTCATATACATGTTCCCGAGGGCGCCGTGCCGAAAGACGGCCCCAGCGCGGGAATAGCGATAGCGTCGGCGCTTGCGTCTATAGTGCTTGAGCAGCCGGTGAAGAAAGACGTCGCGATGACCGGCGAGATAACGCTTCGCGGAAGGGTGCTGACGGTGGGGGGGTTCAAGGAAAAGGTAATAGCCGCCTTCAGGGAAGGTATTAAAACCATAGTATATCCCGAGGGGAATAAAAAGGATCTCGCCGAGATACCCGAAGACATAAAAAAGAAAATAAACCTTTATCCGGTCAAGCGTATGGATGAAGTTCTTGCGATAAGCCTCCAGAAAAAGGTTTCCGGGAAAGGCAAAAAATCGCGCTAGAACCCGAATTGTTTTTAGTTGTTGTTTACAGCTGTCCCGAGGCCATGTCAGAGGACGGACTTGACAATTAAATGAAATAAAATGTATATTTTGCGAAATCTTTCACAAATAGATATTTTAATGCTCTTTTTGAAATTTTATAGCACTTGAATAGATTGCTGCGTACCCCGACTCAAAACCCATATTATAATTCCCTTTGGAAATTATAATATGTTCGTCGGGGTCTAACATAAGGCAATACAAAAAAACACTCAATGTGTTAGAGGAGAAGCATCATGAAAAAACATTATTTGTTGACGCCGGGCCCGACGCCTATCCCTCCGGAGGTGGCTTTGAAAGAAGCGCTTCCGATATTGCACCACAGGACAAGCGAGTTCGGGGCTGTTTTTGGAGAAGTCGCGGAAGGGCTGAAGTACATCTACCAGACAAAGAACGACGTATTTATCCTGTCTTCTTCAGGCACGGGCGCCATGGAAGCCGCCGTGGTCAATCTTCTCAGTCCGGGCGATGAGGCTCTTGTGGCTTCATGCGGAAACTTCGGTGAAAGATGGGTGAAAATACTTGAAACCTACGGCATAAAACCTGTCAGCATCCTCGCTGAATGGGGGAAGGTCGTAAATCCCGCTGATGTCGAGAAGGCTCTTAAGGAAAATCCCAAGATAAAGGCTGTGTTTACCACCTTTACCGAGACTTCAACGGGTGTGGTGAATGATATGCAGGCCTTCGGAAAGATCGTAGCGGGAACTTCCGCCGTGCTTGTCGTTGACGCGATTTCCGGTCTTGCCGGTCAGGAACTCCTGACGGATACTTGGCAGCTTGATGTAGTGGTCTCCGGCTCGCAAAAGGGCCTCATGCTTGCTCCGGGGCTAGCTTTCACCTCCGTAAGCCCGAAAGCGTGGAAACTTGTGGAAGAGGCAAAGCTTCCCCGCTTCTACTGGGATTTCAGAAAAATGAAAAAGTCGCTTGAAACAAAAGAAACTCCGTTCACGCCGCCTGTCACTCTTATCGTCGCGCTTGCCGAATCCATCAAGATGATAAAAACGAAAGGCATAGAAAACGTGTGGGCGGAAGCCCGTCTTCTCGCAAGGGCCGCAAGGGCCGGGATGAAGGCGCTCGGGCTGCAGCAATTCGGCGAAAAACCCTGCGACGTGCTCACAAGCGCGCTAGTGCCGGAAGGCGTCGACGGCGGGAAAATTGTCAAGATGCTGCGCGAGACATACGGTGTTTCTATCGCCGGCGGACAGGGGAAACTAAAAGGAAAGATCATCAGGTTCGCGCACATGGGATACATCGGTAAAGCCGACCTTCTCGTGGGTTTCGCCTGCCTTGAAATGGTTCTTTCACAGCTTGGCTATAAAGTTGAGAAGGGCAAGGGCGTGGCCGCGGCTGAAGAGGAGCTGCTTAAAAACTAATTACAAATTACAGATTACAAATTGACCCGACTTTATCGGGACTCCAAAAATGTATTAAGGAAGTCGCAGATTAACTACTAAACAAAAGGACATGAAAATGTATAAAATAATGATGACTTATGACAATACCGAAGGGCTTGATGTGTTGCTTAACAACAAGGAATTCAAGGTTGATATACATAATAAACCGACTCCGGAAAAGTTCAAGGAACTTATAGGCGAATATGAGGGTCTGATGATACGTTCGGAAGTAAAAGTCACCCCGGAAATAATTGAGGCCGGCAAGAAACTGAAATTCATCGGACGCGCGGGGACGGGCGTGGATAACGTTGATATCCCTTCGGCTACCCAGAAAGGGATTGTCGTGGCGAATGTTCCCGGCGGGAATACTATTTCCGCGGCCGAACATACGATCGGGCTGATGCTGGCGATGGCAAGGAACATCCCTCAGGCGCACAAATCCCTGAAATCCAAAGAATGGAAACGCACGAGTTTTGTCGGGACCGAACTGCAGGGAAAGGTATTGGGACTTGTGGGGCTCGGGCGCATAGGGCGGGAAGTCGCGCACAGGATGATAGCGTTCGGGATGAGGATAGTCTCGTTTGACCCGTTCGTAAACGTCGAGTGGGCAAAATCCCTCGGCATCGAAATGAAGACACTGGATGAGGTTTACAAGGAATCCGATTATATTTCAATACACACCCCGCTTAACGACCAGACAAGGGGCATGATAAACGCGGAGACCATGAAAAAGATGAAGCCCGGCGTGCGCATCATCAACTGCGCGAGGGGCGGGATAATAGATGAAAAAGCGCTCGCGGACGCGATCAAGGAAGGACACGTGAAGGGCGCCGCTATAGATGTTTTTCCGAAGGAGCCGCCGGCGGATTGGACCATAGTTGAGTGTGAAAACACGATTGTGACGCCGCATCTTGCCGCTTCGACCGAAGAGGCGCAGGTCAAGATCGCGCAGGAACTCAGTGAAGTTGTCGTGGATTTCTTCACTAAGGGCGTAATACGCAACGCGGTCAATGTGCCGACGCTGGATTGGGATACCTTCAAGAAGCTCGAGCCCTACATACTTCTGGCCGAGAAGCTTGGATCGTTTCAGGGGCAGGTGGTTGAAGGCGGAATTTCCGAGATAGAAGTGGAGTACGCCGGCGACATCGGTGAATACAACACCAATCCTTTGCAGATCGCGTATCTGAAGGGACTTCTGACCCCGATACTCGATGTGAAAGTCAATTTTGTCAATGCGCCGGGAATGGCAAAAGAGCGCGGAATAAAGATAAAAGAAACAAAATCAAAGGATGTGGAGGATTTTACATCGCTGATCACCGCTAAGGTTAAGACAGACAAGGAAGAAATTTCTGTTTCGGGAACGCTTTTCGGGCACAAGAACGCGCGTTTCGTCAGAATGAACGGGCTTCCGATAGACGTCGTTCCTACCGGATGCATGCTGATGCTGACTAATATCGACAGGCCGGGCATCGTCGGACAGGTTGGAACGTTCCTCGGAAAGAATAATATAAATATCGCGGGCATGCAGGTCAGCAGGAAGGACGCTGGCGGCGAGGCCACGACAATAATAAATATCGACGTGTGCGTAAATGCCGATCTTATAAAGCAAATAAGCAACTTCTCGGGCGTCAACAAAGTCAAATATATAGAGCTTTGAATAAAAACATGCCGGCTATCAGAACCGAAAAACTGACGAAGATCTATCGGAGGTCGCATCTGGGGAAAGTCCATACGACCGTCGGGATTGAAAACGTTGATCTGGAGATTAAAAAAGGCGAGATCTTCGGGCTTCTCGGGTTAAACGGTTCCGGAAAGACCACGACAATTAAACTTATACTTGGATTGCTCCGCCCCACAAAGGGCGGAGTTTTTCTTTTGGGTGAACCGGCCCCGTCGATCAAAGCGCTTAAGCAGGTCGGATTCCTGCCGGAAACGCCGTACTTTTACAGATACCTGACCGCGCTGGAAATATTGAAATTCTACGGAGAGCTTTCCGGGGTTGAAAGGGTAAAAGATAAAGCCGCCCAAATACTTGATTTCGTAGGGCTTGCGGAGGTCGGGAATAAAAGACTCGGGGAATTTTCCAAGGGAATGCTTCAGAGGATAGGAATAGCCCAGAGCCTGATCCATGACCCGGGCATACTTATTTACGACGAGCCGGTAAGCGGGCTTGACCCGCTGGCGATGAGCGAAATGAGGAACCTTATAATGAAATTGAAATCAGAAGGAAAAACTATATTTCTTTCTTCGCATATGATCTCGGAAGTTGAGAAAGTCTGCGACAGGGTCGGGATTCTTGTGAAGGGCGAACTTGTTAAGGTGCTCGATCAGTCCGAGTGGAATAAATCACAGGGTAAGCTTGAAGCCGTTTTTGTGGACACTGTTAAAGACACGGCTGAATTCGGTAGAATAAAGATTTAAAAACAGACGGAAGATGGAAGATTGAAGACGGAAGCAGGAAACGCACGGCAGAAAAATGAAAAAGATACTTTCAATCGCGTATTACACATTTGTAGAGAACATAAGAAACAAGGTTTTTTACGTGCTCGTGCTTTTCGGCATGATAATAATTGCCGCATCGCTGCTGCTGGCGGCTCTAGGCGGGCAGCAGGTGCAGAGAATATTGCTTGACCTGGGACTCGGCGCGATCGAATTTTTCGCTCTTTTGACGGTCGCTTACTCTTCAGTCACGCTCGTTATAGAAGAAATGGAGTCAAAGACCATATACCTGGTGCTGACGCGCCCGGTATCCAAGATGACTTACCTGCTTGGAAGGTATTTCGGCCTTCTCGCGGCGGTGTACTGCGGCATTGCGCTGATGTCTACGCTGCACCTTGGGATACTGTTCCTGAACGGCTGGCAATTCACGCTGAGATATCCGCTCGCTCTGCTGCTCTCGGCGGGGAAGATCACGGTCATGGGGTCTCTGGCTGTATTTTTTGCCGTGTTTTCCACTTCGGCGATATCCTCAATGAGTTTCACGCTGTTTTTCTGGATCCTGGGACATTTCAGCGAAGAACTCATGTTCTTAAGCGGAAAAATGAAAGGCCTGTTTCTTAAAGTCATTTTTAAGATAGCGTATTTTGCGGCGCCGAACCTTCAGTTTTTTAACCTGCGGGATTTCTGGGACGTACCCGGCATCGCGGGGCCCTGGATATACGCTTCTTTCTTCTACGCCGCGGTTTACAGCATGTTCTGCCTGATATTAACCCTGATCCTTTTCAGCCGAAAAGAATTCTAAATGAGACCGTTGAAAAAAGTACTCAACGGTCTTGAAGATGGCTGGGGTTTTTAAAATCATCTCAAATATGAATTCATTAAGAAAACAAATTGTCTGGGCCGCGGCCGGCTTTCTGCTGTGCATGGCTTCATCTGCTATTGTGTCAAGGGGATTCGTGTATCCTCTTGCCGCAACGAAGCTTTCTCCAATGAAAGATTTTGTCATAATGGACCTAACGGGAACCCTTACCGGCATGCGTAGGTTCGCCGCGGATATAGCGTGGATACAATTTTTGCAGTATTACGGAAGCCCGGAAAAACCGCTGGAAAAGGATGTCGCGTACAAATTATCCATTGATACCGTAAAATTCCTTATTGGGATGAAGGCCGGACATACTCACGGCGGGCATGAGGAACACGGCGAGGGGCATCATCATCATCACATAGAAGGAGGCACATACTCCGCACTTTTAACGCATTGCTACCGGGTGACGGAGCTGGACCCGTTCTTCTACCACGCCTATCTTTTCGGCGCGGGAGCGCTCGCGTGGAATCACGAGCGGACGCAGGAAGCGCTGGAGCTCCTGCAAAACGGTATAGACAACATGGAAAAATACCGGATGAATCTTACGAAAGACGTGCACCAACCATACTGGCAGATGAATCTATACGCGGCGGCTATTGTTTACAGGAAGAGCGGCAACTTTGATAAAATGGTTTCATCGCTTGAAGTAGCCGTAAAGCAGCCGGAGTGCCCGAACCTTATGAAAGCCGTGCTGGCGAATATCTATCAAAAAGACGGGAAACTTCGCAAGGCATTCGGGATATGGATAGACATATATCAGAGCGGAGACAATACCTACGTAAAAAGAGCGGAAGAAAAGATAACCGAGCTCAAGACGAAATTAGGTATCAACAATTGATTTGGAATTTTAATGGTTTTTAGATTCAAGCAGAAGGTCAAACCCGCCTTGAAACACAAAATGGGGCTCTCCTACAAGATCCGGACCGCGGAAATCCTTGAGAAACCCGAAAAAGAGTTTTCCGACCTTGTGAACAGCGTTGAAAACAATCCCATTTTTAAAGAGCTTGCCCGGAAATACAGGATAATCAGTTATTCAAGGTTTCCGGGAGCGGCCTTTTCATATAAATTCTGCAGCCTGATAGAGAACATAAGCAGGGACAACAGGGCTCCCGATGTCGAGTCGCTGGTTGAAAAGAGACAGGAAGCGGTTTCGCTGGTGAAAAGGATCGGCAGGGAGAAATTTGAAAAGTATTTTCTGTATAACTGCATGGAAATAGACGTGAAAGATATTTGCGCAGAGTGTTCTTTAAACGAAAGCGAAGTGGACGAGATAAACGGCCTTATGAATGATCTTTCGGTCCAGAACGAATTCTATCATCCTTCTGGGGACGCCGGCGGCGCGGGTGCCAGTTACTATAAGATTGCCTCGATTGAAATGGCGAAGGACGGCCGGCCGGAGATATGTTTCCTGATGCCCAGGTACGCGCAGGGAAGGTATGTCCTGAACATGGAAAAGCTGAACACCCTTAAAGAGACGGGCGAACTTGCGTTGGACAAGATAAAGGGGATAAACGCGGTCCTTGAAACAATAGAGCAGATAAACACGCGGAAATCCGCGATTTTCAACGCGTTGAATTATATAGCCGGAAAACAAGCGCCCTTTCTGAAAAGCGGGGATGAAAAATCGCTTGCAGGATGCACCCAGAGAAAAGCTGCGCAGGATATGGGTATTGAGGCAAGCGTTTTGAACAGGGCAGTTTCGGGCAGGAGCATTGAACTGCCGTCCGGCAAGGAGATACCGCTGGCGCGGTTGTTTCCCAGCAGCAGGACCATCGGCCGTATCGCTGTGGAATTCGTGACATCTGGCCGCGAGAAACAGCTGACTGATATGGAAGCAAGGGAAATTCTGAAAAAAAAGCACGGCATCAACGTATCGCGCAGGACCGTAAATTCTTACAGGAAAAGTCTCGAAAAGACAAAGCGGAGAGACGCGTGAAGAGCGGTAAAATCAAGCCGGTGATTCTGCTTGTTGACGATGAACGGGGGGCGATTGAGGCGAACACTGCGCTCCTTGACGGCGATTATGATGTAATTTCCGCCGAGAACGGTAGCGACGCGGTGGATATCGCCCGGAGCAGGACGGTGGATATTGTCCTTTTGGACATGCTCCTGCCGGACATGGACGGCGTTAAGGTCCTGGAAAAAATGAGAAAAATATGCGATGCCGAGATCATAGTCATTTCGGCCGTAAAAATGATGAAAACCGCTGTCCGTGCCGTGAAGGCCGGAGCGTATGACTACCTGACAAAACCGTTCGAGGCCGACGACCTGCTTGACACAATCGAAAAGGCGCTTGAAAAAAGGAAACTTGAAAAGGAAGTCATATATCTGAAATCCGAACTCAAGCCGGAATTGTCCGAGAGAATGGTCGGAAATAGCCCGGCGATGAAGCAGTTGTTTTCAGTAATCGCAGAAATATCGGACAATCGCTCGACGGTCCTGATTACCGGCGAAAGCGGTACGGGCAAAGAGCTGATTGCCAGAGCGATACACTTTTCAGGCGCCTGCAAGGATAAGCCGTTTGTCGCGGTTGACGCCGCGTCGATACCGGAGAACCTTGTGGAAAGCGAGCTTTTCGGGCACGAAAAGGGCTCTTTCACAGACGCCGTTTCAAAAAAGATAGGCAAATTTGAACTGGCTAATACCGGCACGCTGTTTTTTGACGAGATAGGCAATTTGTCTTACGAAATACAGGGAAAAATATTGCGGGCAATAGAAGAAAAGGAAATCCAAAGGGTCGGCGGGGAAAAGCTTATAAAGACAGACGTGAGGATAGTATCCGCAACCAACGCCGATCTCAAGAAAGCGGTCAAGGACGGCAGTTTCAGGCATGACCTTTATTACCGGCTGAACGTGATACCGGTTCACGCGCCGCCGCTGCGCGAAAGAATTGGGGATATTCCCCTGCTCATAGACCATTTCATACATATATATAGTAGAAAATTCGGCAAGGATATCAGGGGAATATCAAAAGAAGCGCTCGAAGCGATGACGGCCTATCATTGGCCCGGGAATATAAGGGAGTTAAGGAATATAATTGAGCGGCTCGTGGCGCTCGGCAAAGAACAGGTCATCCAGCGCGGCCGCCTGCCGATGGATATGCTTCTCAAAGAAGAAAAACCGGAAAGTTCCGGGGAAAGGATATCGCTGAAAAACGCCAGGAACGACTTTGAAAAACAGTTCATTCTGGGCATTCTTGAAAAAGCCGGATGGAACCAGACAAAAGCCGCTCAGATTCTCGGTATACACCGCAACGCTCTGCTCTACAAGATGAACCAGCTCGGGGTTCAGAAACAGGAAAAACACGCCAGCAATGAACCGCAGGAAGACTAAAATACTAATTTAACTTGTTTTCTGCTATTTTAATGTAGACCGGCACTTAAGTGCCGGTCTACATTTTTGTGAATTGCACAAAATGTTGGGCAAGTGCATGTAATATAGTGCAATCTTACGTAAAAATACCGCTACATTCCATATTTTGTTGGCAACAAAATTGCGTCTATAATAATCAGAGGAGAACAAAATGACTGGAACGGAAACAACAAAAATATTGAGGGAATGGGGGAAGCCATTGGTGGGTGGCTGATTGTACCGGGTCTCGTCCGCCGCGGCGGACGGGGTCCCGGTGCAGTCGAAAGAAAAAGATATAGAGGGGGGCAGGCCCGGTGAAAACCGGGCCTGTTTTTTTTATTTGCCGATTTCACAAAAAAATCGGCAAATAATCCACCGAAGCTGGATCATCAATATGGCGAATAGCCGTGTCTATTGATGACCCGGTAAGCGCAGATGGATATTATTCTGCGGATAACCCTCCGAAGATGAACCACTCCGTAGCTTTAGCGAAGGATGGTTGGCGAAGGAGGTGCTATCGGCAATCAATCCGACTGTAAAACCGGTATTAAACGCTCTCGAAATATATTAAGGATTCTCAAACTTCGCAAAAGCTTCGCATTTCTTTCGCATCAACCGGTACGCAAGTTTAATAACATCTGTCCATAGAAGCCAAATCACATCAAACCTAAAAATTCACCATCGTAAGGGGGTGAAGTCCTGAAAAAACCGCAGTTTTAGCCAGTGACAATATGCTCTCCAGCGTAACATCAAATCTCAAATCCACGGGAGGTGACCAAGAACAAATCGATTAGTCAGATTCAGGGCAACAAAGCATCAAAAGAAGCTGTAGTTTCAAGAAAAATTCAGAAAGGAGTTTAAAATGAAAAAGTTAATTGGTTTAATGGTTTTAATGGCAATGATTGTGGGCATCGGTTCCTACGCGCAAGCGGCTGATGTCTGGACGGCGGACTTCACGCCGGAAGGTGTTTCGCACTGGATGACTTACGGCGCAGACGCAACAAAGTATTCGGACGGCACACAATTGATAATAGAGAGTTCAACGAATTCCTGGGACGCGGGCGGAATTTATCCGGATAAGGACTTCTATACTCGAGTCCCTATCAGCTCTTTAACCAACGGGCATCTGAATTACAACTGCACGAATGTGACGGCCGACGCTACTTTTGATATCTCGCTTGACGAGTTTGATACGAACGGCAACTATGTCGGCACGATATGGAATGTTGTCGCGAACCCCGCGCCGTTGGGCTCCCGCAGCGTCAGTCTGTCAGCGCTCACATACGACGCTGGAGCGGTTTCAGTCATGCCTAAGATAAACTTCCACACCACCGCTACAGGCCAGGGCATGACTATGGCCAGCCTGACTTTTGACGACGGAGAGGGAACAGGCGGGAACACAGCCGATGTTACGGTCACGGTTGTCAACGCGGAAGTCAGCGTTGAGGTTACCGGCACGGTTGCTTTCGGGACCATAGTTGCGGGACAAACTGCAGTGTCCGCGAATGCCATTACAGTCACCAACTCCGGCACGGGCAACGCCACGTTTAAACTTCAGTTGACGAACCCGGCTGACTGGACGGCGTCAACTGTAACCGGCGTTAACCAGTATGTACTAAACGGCGCGTTTTCATCGGTTGTAGGCGGAATAACATGGAGCGAAGCGAACCACAACCTGACGACAACATCGGTAACGTGCACGGACACGATATTCGCAGGTGACCAGACTGGATTTAGTGTTGCAGCAAGCGCTAACAGGAGCCTTTGGCTTCAGTTCAAGGCCCCCACAGTAGTTTCTTCGGAAGCCGCGCATACAATAGTAGTCACAGTTACAGCGGTCGCACAGCCGTAACAAGGTATATAAGGAAGGGCGGGAACTTGGGTCATGCAAAATGAAAATTGAGTTCCCGCCCTTTCACCAAGTTCTGTTTTAGGGGAAAAAGATGAGAGAGGTAATATGTTTAGCGGCATTGATGACAGCAGCCATGGGCATCGGTTCTCGCGCCCAGGCAGTTGTCATCTGGTCTGCTGATTTCTCGTCATCCGGTATTGTAAATTGGCTTGCTTACGGCACAAACGCCGGATCCGGAAACGCGACATTCAGACTGCTGCTTACGAGCCCGGCGGACTGGACGGCTTCCGCGACGCCCGGCGCTAATCAGTATGTTCTCAACGGCGCGTTCGCATCCTCGGCAGGCGCGATAACATGGAGCGAGGCGAACCACAACCTGACGACGGCCTCTGCAACGTGCACGGACACGGTATTCGCGGGCGACCAGACGGGAGCCGGTGTCCCTGCAGGAGCCGACAGAAGCCTTTGGCTCCAGTTCAAGGCCCCCACGTCAGTTTCTTCGGAAACACCGCACACGATCACAGTTACAGTTACGGCTGTAGCGGCTCCGTAAAAGACAGATAGATTGACGGAAAAAATGAAAAGAATAGTCGCAGCATTATTAGCGTTTTGCTTATCAGCCCAGACGGGTTTTTGCGCTTTCAAGGACGTGAACTGGAGCGTAAGATCTTCCGGAATGGGCAACGCCTTTGTTGCTGTTTCAGACGACGCCAGCAGCTCGCTGATAAACCCGGCCGGAATCATTCAGATTGAGCGGGGCGAAGCGGATTTCATGTACACTAAGCTGTTTAACGGCATGGAAAACGTGGACCTTGCCCTGCAGTACGCATCTGTCGTTCATTCATTGGGCAAGTACGGCAACATGGGGGTGACATGGGCCTATTTTGACACAAGGGATATCTACAACGAAAGCACGATAGCTTATACTCACGCGATTGACATAACCAGATACTATCCAAGCCTACCCAAGCTGTTCCTAGGAACAAACATCAAATTCCTGTCGCACGGCTACACCACGGACCCCCTCACTGAAAACGACCCGGTTTTCAAGGACGGCACCCGTAAATGGAACATAACCGCGGATATAGGCGCCCTTGGCTATCCCATGCCGTCCAAGGCGCCGGATTTCACCGTCGGCTTGACGGTAAAGAACATAACGCAGCCCGACGTCGGATTGCAGTCAAAGGACATAGTGCCGATGGAAATTCAGGGCGGCGTGGCATTGAAAAGCACCAAAGTCAATTTATTCAAGATTTTAAAGTTAAATGACGTGCTGTGGGCGGCGGACGTCAATTACCGTTTTCAGGAGTGGGGAAGAACCGAGAACAAATTATCCGCGAGTTTAGGGGTTGAGTGCTGGGTATTCAATAAGACGATAGGATTGCGCGCGGGGGCCGGGACAAGAGAAGCTTCCGCGGGCGTCAGTTTCAAGTTCGGCGTAGCGAAGGACCTGGCGTTCAGATTCGATTACGCCGCGAATTTCCCAATTTATCTTACAGGGTCTTCGGGACATCATAGAGGTTCGTTCCTCGTGAAATTTTGATGAATAAAAAAATTCTTCTTTTCATCCTAATGCTTCTGCCCTCCGCCGCGTATTCCGCGCGGATATCGGCGTCTCCGGTAGTGGAGATAGAAGGCGTCACTGTCGGGAAAGAATGTGTTGCGCGTCCTGTCAGGCGTTCAATATTTATAAAAAACAAAGGGAACGGGCCTGTTTCTGTAAAGATAACCAAGGTTCAGCCCGACGAGACGCTTTTAATAGAAGGATTTGAACCGCTGCCTTTATCGGGCAAGGTATCCATATCAAAGGATAGCCTGTTCTTAATGCCGGGCGAGATCAAGACCGTTGACGTATATCTGCATATACCGCGCAATCATAAACTGCTTTCAAGGAAATTCCAGTTCCACATAAATTTTTCAGTAACCCAGATTTACGGCGATCCTATGCATGCCCAGAATGATGCTCAGAGTAATTCCTACATCCCGAATACGGTAACAAGCGGAGTCGGGGTATATCCCGGCGTAGAAAGTATTATGCTGTTCTCAACGCTTGATAAGATGGCGGTCACTGAGGTAGAGCAGGATATAGGCGCGGGCGGCGGTAAAATTGAGGACAAGGACGTATTTGATCTCGATATTCCCGCAGGAGCGCTGGATAAAAATGTAAAGATTAAGGTCAAGGAACTTACAGGCGATGATATACCCAAGAAGAACGGACTGGATGAGACAAGCCAGGCGGTGATAGTCTTCAAATTCAGCCCGGATGGAATAACATTCAACAAGCCGGTCAAAGTAAGGATGTATTATGCTGATTTTGACGACGACGGTATAGTTGACGGCCTTGAGGTTAAGGCAGAGGATCTCAAAATATTCTATTGGAACGGTTTAAGATGGGACCCGGTCGGCGGCAAAGTCGACAAGGTCGCGAAATGCGTTAGCGCCGAACTCAATCACTTTTCAATATACGGTGTTTTCAACGCGGGCCAGACGGCGCCGACGAACTATACTCCTTTGCAGAAAATAATAACGCCGGTAAATCTCGACGGTATTAACGATTTCATTTCTTTTCCGGGCTTGCAGGGCATCTATCAAATTGATATATTTGACATCAGCGGTATGAAGGTCGTAAGGCTGGAGAACAGGAATATCTGGAACGGAACGGATGAAGACGGCAATTTCGTCGAAAGCGGCGCGTACATATATAAATATACAGTAGATATTAACGGAACGCAGAAGACCATCACGGGAGTGGTGGTAGTGGCTAAATAACAACGGTTTAACCGTTTAACGTTAAACTGTTAAACGTGAAACGTTAAGTCAGGCAAGGAGATATATGAAACGTATTGCAATCGGACTGTGCATTTTGGCGGTTAGTTTCGGTTTGATTTTTGCTGCGGGGCATTTGTCGGCGACGGGCGAATTGTTTCTGGAAAATCTCAGGATAGGCAGGACATATCACGTTAAGGATCTGGGAAAAGATTTATTTAAAATTAGCAATAACAGCGATCGGGAACTGGAACTGACTATAGAGCCCGTTCTTCCGGAAAAATCGCTTTTAAGAAAAGGATATAAAAGCCTTCCCAGCGCGCGGTGGATCAAGACCGATGTGGATAAATTAAAACTGTCGCCGGGGCAGGTAGGGTTGATAGACGTGATAATATCGATACCCCGCGAAAAGAAGTATATCGGCAAAAAGTATCAGTTCCATATTTGGTCAAAAACAGCTCCTGTTAAAGGCAGCGGCGTAAAAGTAGCGACAGGAATTGAAAGCATATTTAGAATAACTATAGCAAAATAAGCTCAATTCCAGGCGGATAACAGTGTTATTGCTGCGGTAAATACGCATTGAACACAGGAAATGACAGGTTTGAAAGACTCTCTGCCAGCTTGGCAGGGATTTTTATTTAATAATCAATGATTATTGCTTAAAAACAATCTCTTGAAAATCCTTTACAAAACACAAAAAATCTTTTATAATTAAATACAAATTTGTTAGTACGGATTCCTGCGGGAAAGCGGGAAGATTACCGAAAATAAGAAAAACAGACGTCGAAGCCCTATTTAAGGCGGAATCAATGTATAGAATACATACAAAAATCCGTGATTTTAGGCAGATGGACTTATAGGACCCTTGCGCAACAGCGAAGGGTTTTTTTATTTTACGTCCATTTCCTTATCTAAGACCAGAGAGGTTTAGCGGGATGAAGCAGAAAATTCTTGTTATTGACGATGATATTACGCTTGCCGCTGTAGTAAAAGAGATACTGGGAGACAGGGGTTTTGAGGTGGCTACCGCCAACTCCGGGGACGAAGGCATAGCAATGGCCAGAGATTTTAAACCGGACCTTATACTGCTTGACGTGATGCTTCCCGATTTTGACGGATACACGCTGTGCAGGGTATTCAGGCAAGGGAAAAATACCGCCAATGTCCCGGTTATCATGCTGACAGCCAAAGACAAAACGGAAGAAAAGATCGCGGGGCTGAGAACCGGCGCTGACGATTACATCTCAAAACCGTTTAACGGCGATGAGCTGGCGGAAAGGATAAAATCGGTGCTTAGGAGGACTTACCAGCGCGTGAGCGGCGGGGAGGAGATACTCAAGTCCGGTGACTTGCTCGTGAATGTCACGCGGCACGCCGCGAAGATAAAAAGAAAGACAATAAAACTTTCGCCGAAAGAGTTTGAGCTTTTGTGCGCGTTCCTGAGAAAAAAAGGGTGGGTTTACGATAAACAGTTCCTGTTGGAACAGATTTGGGGATACACGTCCGCTGTTAACACTCGCACCGTTGAGAAACACATTGAAATGCTCAGGAAGAAACTTGGGCTTTTCGGGAAAAAAATCCAGACAGTATACGGATATGGTTTTGCGTTTATCGAAGACTAGACGAAGTCTAGTCTGAGACCCCTCTTTATGGGGTTGAGTACCTTGGGTGCAAGGTCCGAGACACCCTTTAGGGATTTAGCACCTTTAGGTTTTCTTAATGGACTGAAAGTCCGAAACCCTCTTTAGGGGGGGGCGAACATGTAGCCTGGAACTTGGAACCGTAGTTAATTAATTTCGCAAGATATTCACAATTACTTCGCACAGGCGTGCCAGCGTTCTATTATAATTTAATTGACGGTAAATTCTTCGGGAGATAACTCGTAATGAACGCATCTAAATTAAAAGTAGTGCCGAAACCGTGGGGAAAAGAGATATGGTTCGCGCGCGCCAAAAAATACGTGGGGAAGATACTTATTATTAAAAAGGGAAAGCGCCTCAGCAGGCAGTACCACAAAGTGAAACATGAAACGCTTTATACGGACCAGGGCAGATATGTCCTGGAACTCGGGGCAAAAGGCGCAGAGAAGAAAGTAATGAAGCAGGGGGATGTTTTCGTCGTTAAACCCCGTACGATCCACAGAATGCACGCGAAATACTGCGATGTCAAGATAATAGAAGTGTCGACTCCCGAGTTGTGGGATGTGGTGCGTCTTCAGGATGATTACGGCCGTTCCGGCAAATAACTATTTTATGAAAGGGACATTAATGAAAAAAACATTGGCCGTTTTGCTTCTTATCTTAATATCAGCCGCTTCCGTTCCCATGAATTCCTTTTGCGGCCTTGCGAACATGAAGCTGGTAATAGCCATACATAAAGACAACATGCCCCGCCTGAGCAAAAATACGTCTGAAGCGATTGCCGATGAAATATCAAAAACCGGCGCAAAGACTGAGTTTGTAACCACGGCGCAGATCGCCGATCCCGAGCAATTCAACGCGGATAAATATGATTTGATCGTATTCCCGAACGGGGCGCTCAATCCGATAGCGATAAAGAAGAATCTATGGGACTATATGCGATACGGCGGGAAGATGATACTGCTGGGAGGGCCTCCTTTTTCGGATCTTTGCTGGAGAGAGAAGGGCAAATGGGTCGACATGGAGTCCTTTATAGGGCAGTTGAGCAAGCGGAAAGACAACAAGACGATATTTGGCTTTGACGAAGAGTCGCAGGGTTCGGATTGGGTGAGGGAGACTAACAATCCGGGTTCGCCTGCGGAAGTTAAGATTGTCAGTCCTGGAACCGGAAAATCGAAAGGATGCCTGCAGGTCAAAGTCGCCAGCATGACGGGATGGGATCAATTCACTGCAAACGTCAATCCGGGCGCATTCGAAGATTCCAACATGGCGATATGTTTTCAGGCCAAAGGAGACGACAAAACCAGGTATCTTGAAGTAGAGTGCAGGGAAGAGGACGGTTCCAGATGGATAACGATGACGATGGTATCGCCGGAATGGCAGTACCGCGTCCTTACCCCGAGTGATTTCATGTATTGGCCCGATTCGGCTGCCAAAGGAAGAGGATTCAGCGGAGACAAACTTAATCTGACGAATCTGAAGAAACTGAGCTTCGGCTTTTCAAACGATTTTACTCCCATCGGCCCGGGGAGCCACACGTTCGCCGTGGATGAAGTGACCGCTCTGCCGATGGGCGAATACGCGGATGTTTCAAAACAGGCGTCCGTTCCCGCGCTATACGAAGGATTGAGTCCGCAATACAAACTATACAGTGTCTCGGGCGTAACGGGAGTTAAACCCGGCGCAAGGCAAAGTATTTTCAGCGGTTATTCGTGGAAGATCCGGAATCCCCTGCAATGTTTTGTCCCGATAGCGAGGCCTACAGGCGAAGGATTCGTCGCGGCAAGAAAATCAAGATGGATATCTCTTTGCGAAGGGCAGGGGCAGGGAGACACGGAAAAGGGCCCCGTCATTTCCATGACGATAGACTGGGGCAAATTGAGAGGGGCGGAATGGGCGTATGTCGCGATAAACGACGCGGATTTTTACAAAATGCCGGAAACAATAAGATTCATCAAGGATCTGGCAGTTAACATGGTGTCCTCGCCCGCGATACTTGTCGCGGGGAGCGATAAATATACGTATTTCACGGGTGAATCGGCGGTACTCGGGGCCAAAATAGTGAACCCGGTCAAAAGGGATGTCTCCGCCGTCGTCAAGATAACCGCAAGAAAAGGAAGTGAGGCGGTTTATTCGATAATGAAAGACGTGGTTCTTGCTCCCAAGGAAGAGTTTGTTTACTCCGAATCATGGAAACCGGAGGGCAAATCCGCGGTATACACGGTAAGGACGGAATTGATAGAGGACGGCAAGATAATAGATGCGGTGGAACAAGAAGTGAATGTCGTAGATGATTTCCAGCCGATAAGCCAGAAGCAGAAAATTACCGTCAAGGGCGGCAAGTTCTTCCTCGGTTCAAAGGTGTGGATTCCGATCGGCGTGAATTATTGGCCGTCATATTCATCCGGCCTGGAGCTGGATGATTATTATACGCACTGGCTGAATCCGAAGTTCTACGATCCCGTGGAGGTGGAGAAGGACCTTCGCGTTCTGGAAAAGACGGGCGCGAACACGGTATACATACAATACCTCGCCAGGGAGCAGGCGCCGTGCGTGGTTGA
The DNA here is from genome assembly GCA_043811535.1 of Elusimicrobiota bacterium. Lineage (GTDB taxonomy): Bacteria > Elusimicrobiota > Endomicrobiia > Endomicrobiales > JBDRNC01 > JBDRNC01. The sequence continues at coordinate 114,060 of JBDRNC010000004.1, read as the reverse complement.
TTTCCTTCGCCGGCTGGAAAACCACGGCATAAAGGCCGACATCTTCCTTGCGCATGCGGACCCGTTCAACGGCGATTACAACAAGAATTATTTCTCCGACCTGATAAGTTTGGCGCGCCTCGCGGATAATCCCGCTGTTTTCTCGTATGACATAGCATGGGAACCGAATTTAAACAGCATTGAAAGAAGGCGGGAATACGATAAGGAATGGAACAAGTGGATAGTGGAACAGTACGGGAGCAGGGAAAACGCGGCGAAAGAATGGAAATACACTCCCACTTCGATAAACGCGGACGGGGACTGGAGCGCTCCCGTTGACGGCCAGCTTGTCAAGGAAGGCGAATGGAGCAAGATGGTTATCGCCTACCGCAGATTCATAGACGACTTGGCCTCGCGGAGATACAACGAAGGATGCAGGGATTTGAGAGAGCTGGATCCAAACCACCTGCTCGGGGCAAGGACCGGATACGGCGGGAACGGAGCGGCCCCGCCGGAATGGTTCGCGTTTGACCTCTTTGCCTCGGCCAAGCATCTTGACTTTATTTCTCCCGAATGGTATTCGCTTCCAAAGGCGGAAGAGACCCGGAAGGCCGGATTTAACGTGATATACGCGAAATTTGTCAGCAATAACAAACCTGTGTTCTGGGCGGAATTCGGCATATCGGTCTGGGATCCTATTCATAGCGCCGCGAGCAGGGAATTGATAGTCAAACAGGCCGAGCTGTATGATAATTTCATAAATATGGCATGGAAGGCCGGCAGCCAGGGGTTCGCGGCATGGTGGTTCCCCGGCGGTTTCCGGCTTGGCGAAAAGAGCGATTACGGCATCTTTGACCCTGACAGGACTCCGCGTCCTGCCGCGGATTCCCTCAGGAAAGGCATTGCGCTTTTCAGGAATGAGCCGGGAAACATGACGCCGCGGAATTTTATCAAAATAGACAGGTACCGTTCTTCTCTGGGGTATTTTGATGTTTTCAACAGGGCCAAGGATGAATACATGGAATTAATCAACAGCGGTAAATATCCCGGAATAGTAACGGACGGGACCGGAACGACTTCCGAGAATACCCCGCTGGTGACCATATGCGGCACGCCATACAGCGGTATCGGCCCGTTGAAGTACCTGAACGCCGAATTCAATAAAGTCGAGATAAGCATGGACGGCAAGAGCTGGTCGGAGATAAAAGACGGCGAAGAAATACCTGTCAACAAGTCGCAGTCGGTCTGGCTGAGATGCTCAGTCGGGAACATTTCAGAGGCAGAATGGGTCTCGGCTCCCGGCAAAGGCAGGGTTTTCCTGTCTTCAACGAAGAATTCAGCGGTCAAACTGGAGAAGCCCATCCCGCGTAATGCCAAATATCTTGAAGATGCCGAGATTCCCGCATTCAATCTTGCAGGGATAGTGCCGGGAAAACGCCTGGTTGAACTTACCATGACGTCCAAGGAACGCGCGCAGTTCGGCCAGAAATTCAGATTCACGCTTGTATCGAAGCCGTAAAAGACGGAAGACGGAAGACGGAAGACATGGAACATTAATAGGTATTAAGGGAAAAAACATGGATGCGGTCAAGGCAAAACAAAAAAGAATTAAAAAATGGGATAAGATATTCGCCGGATACGGGTTTCTTAGCGCCAATATTATAGGGTTCATGGCCTTTACGATGCTGCCTGTAGTCGCTTCGCTGTGTCTCGCGTTTGTTTCCTGGGACATACTCACCCCGCCGAAGTTCGTCGGATTAAAAAACTTCATAATGCTGATGAGCGACAACACCTTCTGGAAAAGCCTTTATAATACCTTTTATTTCATGCTGGGCATTCCTCTGAATATAGTGTGCTCGCTCGCGCTTGCCATACTTGTCAACAGAAAGCTGAAAGGCATTACTATTTTTCGCACAATATACTTTTTGCCGGTTGTTTCTTCGATGGTAGCCGTGGCCATGATATGGAAATGGATATATAACTCTGATTTCGGCCTGCTTAACAGTTTTCTTTCGCATTTCATGGCCAATCCTCCCGCGTGGCTGAATTCTACGGTGTGGTCGAAGCCCGCGCTGGTCATAATGGGAACATGGCAGAGCGTCGGGTACAACATGCTGCTGTATCTGGCCGCGCTTCAAAGCATACCGCAGGATCTTTATGAAGCTGCCTCGATAGACGGCGCGAATAAATGGCAGCAGTTCTGGGCAGTCACGTGGCCGATGCTTTCGTTCGTTAACTTTTTTATAGTGATAATGGGAGTCATAGGGACGTTCCAGTCATTCGGCGTGCAGTACGTAATGACCGGAGGCGGACCCGCGGATTCAACGAAAACGATAGTCTATTATATATACAACAATGCGTTTGAATGGTTCCAGATGGGATACGCTTCGGCTATCGCGTGGATTCTTTTCGCGATGATGTTCGGTTTTACGCTTATCCAGTGGCAGATGGGCAAGAAAAAGGGAAGAGAATGGTGAGAATATGAGCGCACTTGTTATTAAGAAAAAAACCTTAAATGAAAATTTCAGGGAACTGCTTAAAGAAAGCGGGTGGTATCTGCTTTTGGCGGCTGTAGGCGTTTTTATGATTGCCCCGTTCTTATGGATGCTGTCAACTTCCCTAAAGGATTCGAGCTCCGTTTTTACTTACCCGCCGGAATGGATACCTAAGCCGGTTGAATTCGTGAACTACATCAAGGCATGGAACGCCGCGCCGTTCGGCAGATTCTTCTTCAACAGTATTTTTGTGGCGGTATGCGTGACATTCGGGCAGGTATTCACTTCATCGCTCGCGGCGTACGCTTTCGCGAGAGTGGAATTCCCGGGCAGGGATAAGATTTTTCTGTGTTATCTCGCGACGATGATGATACCTGGCCAGGTAACGATGATACCGGTTTTCATACTGCTCAAATACATAGGCTGGATAGATACTTTTAAGGCGCTAATCATACCCACGATGTTTACCGCGTACGGGACTTTCATGCTGAGACAGTTCTTCCTGACCATCCCGAAAGAATTGGAGGAAGCCGCAGTTATGGACGGTTTCAGCCGGTGGCAGATATACTACAAGATAATCATGCCGCTTTCGAAACCGGCGCTTGCGACGCTGTCCACGTTCGTTTTCCTGGGGAACTGGAACGAATTCATGTGGCCGCTCGTAATAACCAGTTCAGTGGAGATGCGGACTTTGCCGCTTGGTTTGGTCACTTTCCAGGGGCAGTACATGACAGACTGGAACCTGCTTATGGCCGCGTCAACAATGGTCCTGCTGCCGGTGCTGTTCGTCTACATATTCAATCAGAAGTTCATAACAAAAGGAATAGTGATGACAGGATTGAAAGGATAATGAAGCAGTCAGGAGTTCGTAGTTCATAGTAAAACGAGGGGAAAATCATGTCTAAAGTCATATTGAAGAATATCTATAAGCACTACGGCGAGCATGCCGTGGTTAAGGACGTCAGTCTTGAGGTCAGGGACAAGGAGTTCTGCGTGCTTGTCGGCCCTTCCGGGTGCGGCAAGACCACGATTCTGCGTATGATAGCCGGCCTGGAAGAAATTACCGACGGGGAAATAATCCTTGATGATACTGTAATAAACGACATACACCCGAAAGACAGGGATATCGCCATGGTATTCCAGAACTACGCGCTCTATCCGCATTTTACGGTATATGAGAACATGGCCGCCGGCCTGAGGGTAAGAAAATATTCCGAAGACGAAATAAACAAGAGGATACAGGAAGCCGCGAGGGTCCTCAGTATTGAACAACTATTGGGCAGACTGCCTTTGGAGCTTTCCGGAGGGCAGAAGCAGAGAGTGGCGGTCGGCAGGGCGATATGCCGCATGCCCAAGGTATTCCTGTTTGATGAACCGCTTTCAAACCTTGACGCGAAACTGCGCGTTCAGATGCGCGCGGAACTGAAAAAACTTCACAGGCGGCTTGAGGCGACCATAATCTATGTGACACACGACCAGGTTGAAGCGATGACTCTCGGGAGCAAGATTGTGGTCATGAAAGACGCCGTCATACAGCAGGTGGGCGACCCGATGGATATATATGAATATCCTGTGAATAAATTTGTGGCTGGTTTCATAGGTTCGCCTCCGATGAATTTCATGGAGATGAAGGTGGGGCGCAAGAACGGCTCGATTTGGCTTGACGAAGGCAAATTTGAGTTGAAGGCTTCCGCGGCGCACTCCGGTATACTTGAGCCGTACATGGGGAAACAGGTGATATTCGGAATAAGGCCCGAAAACATACACGATAAACTCTATTCCAAAATAGGGACGGCTGAAAACGTAGTCAATGCCACTGTGGACCTTGTGGAAGTGCTTGGCAGCGAAAAACTCATTTCGCTTTCCGCAGGAAAAATGTATTTTACGATGAGAGTTGACGTGCATAATCAGGCGCAGATGCATCAGGATATAGACGTGATCATGAACATGGAAAAGGCCCACATCTTTGACAAAGAAACTCAGCAAGCATTAACCGGCAAGTGACTGTCATTCCCGAGGATCGTTATCGGGAATCTAAATTGGGGGAGAAATGAGTAGACAGTACTATATCTATATACTCGCCAGTCAAAGGAATGGAGCTTTGTACATTGGTGTATCAAATAATCTGATTAAGCGCATATATGAAAATAAATCAGATATTGTAAAAGGTTTCACCGAAAAGTATAAGATTCATAAACTAGTTTATTATGAAATCACAGGAAACATTGAAAGCGCAATACTAAGAGAAAAGAGAATCAAAAAGTGGAACAGGCAGTGGAAATTGGACCTTATAGTAAAGAATAATCCTGGTTGGCGTGACCTTTATAACGAATTAACATAGACATAGATCCCCGATAGAGACATTCGGGGATGACAAACTCTAGGGGAGTAAACATTGAATGTCCTTGAGTACGTGCGCAGGCTCAAGGTAGTTTTCCTTATACTCACCGTTATTTTCATAATTTTATGCAGGAATGCGAAAATAGGACTTGAGTTTCTGCATCCCTGGTTCAGTGCTCTGCTGGTGAATCTTTTGCTTATTTTGGTAGCGCTGTCCGCGGTCATCGCGCTATTCAAGCTGATAACGGACCGCATTATGCTCTTTGAAAGGAATACCGAGGATTCCGCAGAGGAAAAGAAGTTCCTGTTGAAATCAAAGAACGAGCTCGTCAATAAAGTAGAGGCGCTCACCAGAAAGGCGGAAGAACTATCCACGCTCCACCGGACCATTAGGTCGATGAGCCAGACGATGGACCTGGATAAGATACTTAACATAATTCTGGAAAATATCTGCAAGTACCTCTCGTATGACAGAGCTATATTATGCCTGGCAGACGAAAGCAGGATAATACTGGAAGCAAGGCACGCCATAGGTATCGACGGGACGCTTCTTAGAGGGATAAGATTTTCGCTGGATGACAAGGAGAATTTTGCCGTAAAGGCATTGCTGAACGGGCTGCCCTCAATAATAGACAAAGTGCCGGATTCGTTGGAGGTTTTCAAGTACGGAGGCGGCGAAGAAAATATACTCGCCGTTATGCCGCTGGAAGCAAAAGACAGAATTATCGGCGTCCTTATCGTTGACAACGTTGTGCATAAAAGGAAACTTGAGGAAAAAGACCTGAGGGCTCTACAGACATTCACGAGCCAGGCCGCCGTGGCGCTGGAGAATGCGCGGCTTTATCAGACCGAGAAAAATTTTAAGGAAGAGCTTCAGAAGCAGGTTGATATAGCGGTGGAGAAGCTCAAGCAGGCCCAGGACCAGCTGATACAAAGTGAAAAACTGGCGGCACTGGGACAGATGGCGGCGGTGGTAACGCACGAAGTCAGGAATCCTCTGTCAACGATACGCGGCTCGGCAGAGATCATCTCCCGGAAAGCGGGCTCCGACAGCCCGCTAAGAAAATTCACCGAATACATAATACAGGAAGTAGAAAGACTCGACCTTGTCGTAAACGAGATACTCGCGTTCAGCAGGAAACCGCAACTCACTCTTTCAAAGGCGAATATCAACACGCTCATTGAACAAACGCTTGATTTTCTGGAAACAAGCGATTTTCTGAAGTATAAAGTCAGCTGCACCAGGAATCTGGCCTCTAATGTTCCGGACACGTTCCTTGACAGCGACCAAATAAAGCAGGTGCTTCTGAATATATTATTGAACGCCTGCCACTTCATGGAAAAAAGTCCCGTCAGGAACCTGTCGGTCAACACAAGGGTTTCAAACTCGCAGATATACATCGGTATAACGGACACCGGCCCGGGCATTCCGCAGGAAAACCTTGAAAAGATATTTGAACCTTTCTTCACCACAAAGGCCAGGGGAACGGGGCTTGGGCTCAGCATCTGCAAGAATATAATTGAGAGCCATATGGGCAGGGTTGACGTAGAAACCAGGATTAACGAAGCAGCGGTTTTCACGGTAGTCCTGCCGATTCTAAGGAAAGAAGGTTAAAATGGAAGAATATTCGGAAGCTTGCGTAACAGGCGAAGAGAAGCCGTCTTCCGCAATGAACGCCGGCATGAAAAGGATACTGGTTGTCGAAGATGAAGGGGTTCTTAACAGCATATACGTTTCAGAATTGCGCGAGGACGGCTATACCGTAATTCCCGCGCTTGACGGCCAAACCGCACTCGGACACCTGGAAAATAATAGGATAGACCTAGTTGTGCTGGATATGAAACTGCCCGACATGAGCGGAGCAGAGGTGTTCAACGCCTTGAAAAAAAAGCTTCCTGCCGTTCCCGTGATAATATGTTCCGCTTACGATCCCGAAAAGAACGGTTTTGAGAACGTGCTTTCGGAAAAAACAGAATACATGATTAAGCCCGTAGTGCTGGAAAAGCTGAAAAGGAAGATTAAAATCCTGCTTGAAGCCCAGAAGAAGGCCCTTTAGGCATGATTTTCGGCCGTGCAGCGCACAGGGCCCTCATTATTGAATGGATTAAAAGAGATTATACGAAAATACCGACGAGACTTAATCTGCATAATCATTTAAGAATCAGTGTAATCAGAGATTGTTGGTATTTTTAACAATCTCAAATTCGCAAGATATTCGCAATTGTTTCGCAGCTTTTTGAATGGAATTATACTATAGTACTGGTGACGGAAAAAAATAATAAGGGAAAACAATGAAACTGAAAAAATGGGAAGGAAATCCGGTATTGAAGCCAACGGGCAAGGGATACTGGGAAAAAATGGCAGTCCTTAATCCGGGAGCCTATTACGATAACGGAAAAGTATATATGCTGTACCGCGCTTCGGGTGAAATTGAGGATTACAGAATATATTTCGGCCTTGCGACGAGCGTCGACGGATTCCATTTCAAACGCGAATCCGGCCAGCCTGTATTTTCTCCGGAAGTCAAGGATCTTGACGCGGGTTGTGTGGAAGACGCGAGAATAGTCAAGTACGGCGAATATTATTATGTTACTTATGCCTGCAGAGCGCTGCCTCCCGAGATGTTCTGGAAGGGGCGCGCGCCCAAATATCCCGATTCGGCGCCAAGGGTTCTCAGGGAAAATCTGACCAGGACGGCGCTGGCAAGGACGAAGGATTTCAGGAATTATGAACGCCTCGGGGCGATAACGAACGATGACGTCGACGACAGGGACGCGATTATATTCCCGGAAAAAGTGAACGGCAAATATGTAATGTTCCACAGGCCGGCCGAATGGGTTGGGGCAAAATACGGCACGGAAAAACCGGGAATGTGGCTTGCATGGTCGGATGACATGCTCCACTGGAAAGACGATTATCTTCTGGCTGTCCCGAAGTTCGAGTGGGAATTTAAGAAAATAGGGGGCGGCACGCCTCCGATAAAGACCGAAAAGGGATGGCTTGTGATATATCACGGGGTGGATGCGGATCATATCTACCGTTCAGGAGCAATGATGCTTGATATCAATGATCCGAAAAGGATAATCGCCCGCTGCCCGGACTTTATTCTTGAGCCAGAAGCTGATTTCGAAACGAAGGGCGTCATGAAGAACGTGGTATTCCCGACGGGTAACGTCGTCATAGACGGCACCCTGTTTGTGTATTACGGAGGCGCGGATACGGTGTGCTGCGTTGCCACGGCTAACTTGAATGAATTTGTAGATCATATAATGAAATACAAAAAGTGAGGTCAATATGAAAATCGGAGTAAAGATTTTAGTTGCCGTGCTGATTCTCGGTGGAATTGTATTCGCGACATTCTGGGGGAAAAAAAGCGACGGGGGGAAAGTAAGGCTAAGGTGGGTTGTTGACAACTCTCCGAGCCGCCAGATGGAGATCGCGGGATTTGAGGAAGAGAATCCCGGCATAAGAGTTGAGTTGATGGGCAGCCTTTCGGGCTCCAACACGGTCCTCACACAGATAGCCGGCAATGATCCACCCGATATTTTCGCGGTATATGACCCGGCGGTGCTTCGGATATTCATGGAAAAGAACGCGCTTCTGGACCTTGAGCCTTACATGGATAAATACAACGTAGACGTAAAGGATTTCTGGCCGGCTCTCAGGCCGTACATGTATTTTGAGAATAAGCTTTACGGCCTGCCGCCTAACTGCGGTCCTTTCGTGCTTTTTTACAATAAAGACATGTTTGACGCGAAAGGCGTGAAATACCCGGACGCCTCATGGACGTGGAAAGACCTTGTTGATGCCGGCAGGAAACTGACCGATATAGACGAAGAAAAGAAGGAATACAGGCAGTTCGGGCTACTCAGCGAAGACCCCATGCTTTTTATCTGGCAGAACGGCGGACAGATGTTCTCCCCTGACGGGAAAAAATGCATAATCAATTCAAAAGAAGCCAAAGACGCACTGCGCTGGTATTATAACCTGAGATATAAGGAACACATAATGCCTAAACCGACCGAGATGCAGAATCTGGCCGCGACGGGCGGATGGGGCGGCACGCTGAACCTCTTTGCCGCGCGCAAGGTAGCGATGTTCATTCAGGGCAGGTGGATGAGCATGGTGTTCCGTAAAGATAAAAGGCTTAACTGGGACGTGGCCCCGGTTCCCAAAGGCAAAGTAAAAGTCACGATGCTGGCGTCAAAGGTCTATGTCATACCTAAGAACTCCAAAAAAATAGAAGAAGCCGCCAAGTACCTCATATACCAGGTCTCAAAGAAAAACCAGCTGATAATCTCAAAAGTCGGCGACGGGATTCCGTCGAGGATATCCATAGGAAAATCCAAAGAATTTCTGTTTGACCCGGAATTCCCTGACGAAAAGAACAACCAGGTATATGTTGACGAGATGAAATACGCCCGCATGCCCGAGAACACGCCGTACGCGGACGCGACGCAAGTGTTCCGCTCGTGGTACGAAGAACTTGACAGGATGTATGCGGGGCTGCAGGATTCGGATCAGACGCTCGACAAGATAGCCGACAGGGTTAATGCGCTCATCAAAGAAAGGGGCAAGGGCGGCAAGTGACGGCATGAAGCAGAGGAAATTATGAAAAATCTATTAAAGATAGTGGCTGTAGCCGCAGTAGCCGGTGCGTTTATCTTCGTGATATTTTTTGGAAAGAAGGATTTCGGAGATAAAATAGTGATCCGGTGGGCCGTGGATCCGTCGCCGAGCAGGCCGACGGAAATAGCCGGTTTTGAAAAAGAGAATCCAGGTATTAAAGTGGAATTGGCGAGCGGTACCGGTTCCAATACGATCATGGTGCAGATAGCCGGCAATCTGCCTCCGGACATATTTACCATATATGACCCGGCGACTTTAAGGATATTCATGGAAAAGGGCGCTCTTCTGGACATCGGCCCTTACATGAAAAAATATGACGTGGACGTCAAGGATTTTTGGCCCCCGCTCAGGACATACATGTATTCCGAAGGCAAAATGTACGGCGTCGCGGCGAATTGCGGCCCTTTCGTGGTTTTCTACAATAAAGACATGTTTGACGCAAAAGGGCTGAAATATCCTGATGCGAGTTGGACGTGGAAGGAACTGCTGGAAGCCGCGCAAAAACTGACGGACATAGAAGAATCAAAGAAGGAATACAGGCAGTTCGGCATTCTGACAGACGATCCAATGCTGTTTATATGGCAAAACGGCGGGAGGCTTTTTTCCGAAGACGGCACAAAATGCGTGATTAATTCGAAACAGGCAAAGGAAGGACTGCGTTTTTATTACGATCTCAGGTTTATGCATCACGTGATGCCGAAACCCCAGGAGATGCAGAATCTGGCCGCGACAGGCGGATGGGGCGGCACGCTGAACCTTTTCGCCGCGCGCAAAGTTGCGATGTTCATTCAGGGCAGGTGGATGAGCATGGTGTTCCGCAAAGATAAACGGCTTAACTGGGACATAGCCCCGGTGCCTAAAGGCAAATACAAGGTTACTATGCTCGCTTCGCATATCTACGCGATTCCAAGGAACTGCCTGCATGTGGAGGAGGCGGTTAAATTCCTGGTTTACCAGGTTTCGAGGAATAATCAGCTTATCATAGCGAACAGCGGAGACGGCATCCCTGCGAGGATATCAATAGGGAAATCAAAGGAATTCCTCTACGATCCCGAATATCCGAATGAAAAGAATAACAAGGTATATATTGACGAAATGGCCTACGCACGCGTGCCGGAGTTTTCAATGTATTGCGACGCGACGCAAGTCTCCAGGGCCTGGTACGAAGAACTTGACAGGATGAACATCGGCCTGCAATCTTCCGACGAAACATGCGATAGGATAGCGGAAAGGGTCAACAAGCTGCTTAAGGAAAGAAGCCAGAATGCGGGTAAATAGGTCATGAGGGTAATAAAGTGTTAAGATTGAGATTATTCCTGGTTGCGCTGTTTTGCTTTGCCCTTAGTGTCCCGGGCGCGCTTATTGCCGCGCCGGGAGACCTGAAAAAGGCGCTCGAGGCAAAAGGAATAAAAAAGATAGCCGTCATACCTCCTGCCGAGGGAAGCAACTATATTATGGCCTTCCTGAAACGGGAGGGGCTGGAGCCGATGACCAAGGTCCTGACGCCTCAGGAATACGTCAATCAGGAAGTGTTTAATCCTAAAAACTATCAGATGGCGATCTACGCGAACGAAGAGAAATATATCCAGACAGTCAAGACATCCGGCGACGGCGATCAGGCGCTTGTGGGTTTCGCGAACAACGGGGGCATATTGTTCCTGTTCGGCAAGGGCCCAACCCCGTTTTACCTGAATGAAAAGGACGTGGCGACCGATTCGGCCGGTATGATAGGCATGCAGATAGTCAAAGGCACGGACGACAAATTCGGCACGGCTTTCGGATTTGAAAAACCGCCGGAGGGCGCGAGACTGACATTTTCGCTTTCTAAAGAGATGAAACCGTTTGCCGGCACGCTCCCCGCGACGTTTACGTTCCCGGCTTCGGGAGACCTCAGGTGGAGGCCGGTAGTTAACAGGAACGGCAGCAAGAACTATATATCGCTGATATCTCTTTCCGACGATAAAGGCGCATGGCTGGGAGACGCGGCCGCGTACAATTCCGGAATAATATACGCGTGGTACAGACTTACCCAGGACGATCCGAACAGGGACAAGATTATTTCATCTCTTATGGTATTCGGCGCGAAGATTAATTCAACGCGCGCGGGAAGCGAGGGGGCGTCGTCCATGGAGAAACTGCGCGCGCTGGCGGGCAGGTTTAAAAACATTAAGATAGCGTTCCTGCCCACGACGGAATCGACGCCCATTGAGACATGGCTTGTAAAATCAGGGATTTCTTACGACAAGCTTTCCTGGACCGACGTAGTAGACAACAAGAAATTCAATAAATTGAATTATCCGGTAGCGATTTATGCCGGAGGCGAAAAATACAAGCAGACGGTAAAAGTCTATGCCGATGTGGATGATGCGCTCGTAAAGTATATGGAGGGCGGGGGATTCTTCATTCTGACGTCCAATCTTCCCTGGCCGCTGTATATGAACGAAGAAAACGGGCCGACGTATGTGGTAAGCAAGCTCGGTTTCCCGTTATGCGGGGTGAATGAAGCCGGATCGTTCAGCCAGGACCCGAAGCTTTCGGGCTTTGAAACGCCTCCGAACGGGCTCATATTGAATTTTGTCGTTGACAGGAAGAAAATACCGAATTGCAGCGAAAAAATATCTTTTCCCGGGATCGGAGACCTCAGGTGGAGGCCTTTCACGGGCTCGGCATTGTCGGAGTCCGACACATACATGCCCATAGTCACGCTTTATGACATTGATAACAATTCGTACGGCGACGGAATAGCGTATGTGCATCATAAGGCCTCTCCTCCCGTGGGAGGCAAGGGGATGTTTATCTGGTACAGGGCGGCGGAATTGATGGGGGCGGACAGCCTGTATTACGATGTGTTTAATATAGTCGCGGATATGAGTAAATAGTTATTAGGCGGTTGCAGGATGCCTTGAAGTGAAGGAACTAAGTGATAAATAAAGAAGCAGGCAAGGCTACTTTGCGTAAACTGGCAGGTTACGCCGTCTCGGCGGCGCTTGTCAGTATTTTATTTTCCTGTTCCTGGGCTTTCCCCGGGAAAAAGACTCTGCTGAATAACGAATTCCCGGAATACTTTGACAGTTTTTCAAACAGCATGGGGAAGGCAACGCCGGTTTATGACATGGAAAACCTCAGGGCGTTTGACGGCAGCGGTTACCAGAGCATATTAAAACCAAAGGAACAGTTATATTGGCCGTACTACGCCACTCTGGAAGGGGACGCGAAAAGGGACTGGCTGTCGGGCCCCAGGGCGGACTGGTATTTTGAGTTCAAGAAACAGGATTCCAAGGCGTCGTTCCTGATAGGCAATCTCTGGCAGAACTGGACAGCGAAAAAGACCGCATTCTTCACTCCCTTTACGCTGTACAAGGTCCAACTGCCGGGATTGAAGACCAGCTTTTCGTCGAAAAAATACGCCGTGACCGGCATATATTCCTGGATAGACCCGCAGGAACCCAAGAGCGACGCGTGGGGGGCTGACATCAAACAGGTGCGGTCCTACGGCACGTCGCTTATCGGCGGAGATATCGGGTACAAGAAACTGGAAATACCCGATTACGTCAAGTTGGACATCGGATACAATTATGCCAAGGTTTATGAAGAAAGCCCGTATTTGAACGGGATATCCTCGCATACTCTCCAGGTTTTCGGCCCTTCGCTGGAGGGCGATGTCATGGGTATCAGCCTGAAATACGACTACGCGATAAGCAGGCAATCGCTTATCGCATCGTCGACAGACGCCTTCGCCCAGTATTTTGAAGCGAAGAAAAGCTTCAGGGACGGCAACATAATCGTCGGATGCGAGAACTATCTTATTCAGCAGGAATACAGCACTACCTATGAAACCCCGACCAGCAGGTTCAATCTTGTGGACGATAACGACGATAACGACAAATGGGTAGATACCAATACGGACGGCCAGCTGCCCGGACTGCTCGACTCTACGTTTCCCACAGCCGATAATTCGGAAGCCTGGTACACATGGCTCTGGAAGCCCCAGGCGAATCCGATGAATATCCCGCTGACAAGGTTTTTCTATCTGTACGACAGGGATGCTACGGGCGAATATGACTGGCGGAAACCGAACCTGTTCTACCAGTCGGAACATCCCTATCTCTGGACCGGAAATGACCGCAACAACAACTGGATACCCGATAAGTATGAAGACGATAATCTGCCCGATTATAAGTTCTCGGATTATTCGTTGAGAAAGGACATGAAAGGGACGTATGTGTATCTTACATACTGCCTGAAAGACCTGGGCGATCTGGTGAAACTGGATATTGACAGCGATCTCTACTGGCTTCTCGCGCCCGTGCAGGTGACGGTCGCGAACCTTGACGAGCAGAAAGTATCGGATTCATCCAACATATACAACAAGGCGCAGTCCCTGAACATCTCGTATTCCCAGGGATTCGAGAAAATAATGCAGCTCGATCTGGATTATACGACTAAAAGGGTCAGGGATACCTATCCTCAGGATCTTGTCAGGTACGGTGATTTCAGCGGGCCCGACCAGACTGAATTTACGGACAGCGTTTATGACGACATGAGCGTCGCGCTTAAGGTCAATCCTTTCAGGGACTTGAAGATAGAGAATAAGATGCAGTCCCGCGTGAATAACATGCTTGCCGACAGGATCATCAAGACCAGGCAGGGGATGAGTTCCCGCGCGGAATATTTTTTCAAAATTCCGGAAAACCTGCGCGATCCTTACGGTATCCTGGACATGCTCACATTTGAACCTAAGTATAAATACATGGAGACGTATCAGTATGACGGGACGTCTTCAGCCGGAACGTACGGGAATAACCTGATCCTTGCAGCCAAATATGAGCTCATGAGCGGATTGTACCTGCGGGGCGGCAAAAACTACCTTTGGCTCAGAGGGACCGATAAAACGTCGGAGAGCGATACGGACCTTTTGGCCTATGAAATATCTTTCAAGCAGAACGCGCTGGGATACAATTTCATATTTTTGGGGGGGTATAACCACATCAACAGCGTGCTTCCGTCGACAATGCTCAAGGTACGCGATGAAGACCTGTATTTCATAAGACTGTATATAAAATTCTCGTAAAATGAAACGGCGACTTTCAATTACCATCTTAATAGCATTCGCTTTTGCGTCCGGGGCCTTCGCGGCCTTCGATACAATGCCGGAGTCGTCGGTCCGGGCGCAGGGTATGGGCGGCGCGTTCTCCGGCATGAGCGACGACGTGATGAGCGCGTTGATAAATCCTTCGGGACTTGTGAGGATCGATGGGGACAGCGTCGGCATGAGCTACGCCTCCCTTTATCCCGGACTCGTGAATGACAGCATTTCACAGAGTCTAGTGGCGGCCGCGGTAAGAGGAGATATAACGGCTTGGGGATTATCGGCGGCCCAGCTTTCAAGCGCCAAATACAAGGAGATAATGATAGTCCTGACGCCTTCATACGCGGTAACCGACACATTACTTCTCGGGGCCAATATCAAATTCATGAGATGGAACGCCGCTACGGCGCAGTACTTCAATGATACAAGCGAATCGCTCGGAAAATCCAGCTACGGACTGGATCTGGGATGCCAGTATCTTTTCAGCGATAGCATGGTATTAGGCCTTACGCTTGCCAACCTCAACAGGCCCGACATAGGTTCCGTAGGGCAGGAACTTCTTCCGCTTAATGTGAGGACGGGAATACTGTATTTCAGGCCCGGCGGACTGAACTTTGCCGCCGACGTGAACATGCAGAACAACAAACAGGCATTCGCGCTCGGCCTGGAGCAATGGTTTTCGGAAGAGAAATACGCTTTGCGCGGCGGCTGGGAAGGCACGGTCGGCGGCGGCAGCGTATCCATGGGGGCTTCTTACAAGACCGGCGAGCGGGGCAACTATCCTTTCGTCATAGATTTTGCCTATATTTATCCGCTCGTCTTGAAAAACCTGCCGGTGATGCGCCTTTCTACTACGTTCCGGTTCGGAAAAAAGGCCGATACGACAGTTGCGTACGAACCCGGGGACGAAAGCGAAGCCCCGGAGGGGTTCACGGAAAGCGGAGCGCAGCCGCGGAAAATGGAAGGCGCGGCAAAAATAAATGATTTGGCGAACGGAATACAGCTTGGTGAACTTACACAGCTGAAATTCGAGGTCGGCACTGACAAGCCCTCCCAGGGCTACGACACGCTCGACTTAATTGGCCAGATTCTTCTGGATTATCCCGAGTTGAACATAAATATTGAGGTCCATACCGATCCGCTTGGCGATCCCGACGCGAACACGGCGCTCACGTACAAGCAGGGCGCCGCTGTCAAGGAGTATCTCGTTAAAAAATACGGCGTCGCGGCCAAGAGAATCGAAGTCATAGGATACGGCGGTTCAAGGCCGATAGCTTCAGTCAATGAGCCTTTCGGTATCGACAGGAACCGCAGGGTAGAGATACATGCTCAAGAATAAAAATTCGTTATGTGTGATGTGTATTGTGTTATAAGGCACACAACTTGATTTAATATCTAAATGTCAGGCGCCTTGAAGGGAATGGAATATGCGGAAAGCCCTTATAGCAGCGGGCCTTGTGATGTGTGCGGGATTGCTTGCCGCGCAGGCGCTGGCGGACGACGCGATAATATTGAAACGGCTTTTCAACCTATCTGCGTTCAAAGAAAACGACGATTGGAAAATATCCTATGAACTTACGAGGGATCTGAGAAAAGCGCTTTCAGCCAGAGGATTCCGCGTTGCGGACCACAAAAACGGGCAGAATACGGAAGGAAAAACAGTCATAGAAGGTGAAATATCGGAGTTTGAGCTCGGACAGCAGGAATACGACAGCATGCCGCTGGTCAGTTACAAAGGATACAAAGCAAGTCTGAAGATAACCCTGCGCCTGCTCGGCCCCGCTACAGGCTGGGCGACCGAACTGAAAAGCGAATATGAGGAAACGTCCAAGAAACTAAGGAGCTTCCTGCCCGGACCCGATGAATCGGAATTGGCGAACGACAAAATAATGGACTTTGAAACGCGCGGGCAGGTCAAGTGGGGGGCGCCTGAATTCAGGAAGAGCGTCGCGGGAATCGTCGCCGAAAAAGTGGTAAATGACCTTTCTTCACAGATAAATACGATAATCAGGAGCCGCCCCGCGAAGTAATATGCTCCTGTTCTGCTAAACTCCCGAAGAATATCCGAATCACTCAAGAAAGCATTGACTTGCCGGGCAGTCCGCAGATAAAACGCGACGCAGGCAAGATATAATGTATACGGATTTGCGTAAAGAGGAAAGATGAGAAGATTGCTTCCGGCCATGGCCGCGCTGATGTTTCTTGTTTCCTCCGGATACGCGGAGAAAGCGAAGCCGCCTGTCATAGTCGCGCATTACATGCTGTGGTACCAGACCCCGGATTATTCCGGCAGCTGGGGGCACTGGCAGGTGAACAGGGGGGACATATCCAGGAGATACTGGCATTATCCGGACCAGAAAAACGCTCAGGGATTTCGGGATATCTCTTCCGTTTATTATCCCGTTATCGGGCCGTATGATTCGGCGGATCCGGACCTCTGCGAATACCATATTCTGCTGGCGCGCATCGCGGGCATAGACGGTTTTGTCTGCGATTGGTACGGTCCGGGCCACGTTTATGACGACATCTCTTTCAAGGCTCTGCTGAAAAAAGCCGAGGAGCTGGGAATTTTCCAGGTGGGCGTTTGTTTTGAGGATCAGATATTGTTCCCGGGTTATGCCGCCGATGTGGCGGCCAGGAGCGAAGCCGTTGAGCTCGGGAAAAAATATATGGAGTATCTTGAAAAAGAGTATTTCAGTTCAAAGGCCTATATTAAATGGAACGGCAATCCGCTTATTACTAATTTCGCGTGGGGATCGCCGGGCGATTCGGTTAAAGACACGTGGCTGAACGCGTATGAATGGGAGGCGGTCCTTTCATCGCTGAAAAAAAGCCCCGTATTTATCCACGACTGGCATTCCCACTACTGGCGAAAAGATAATTTTGAAAAATACGATTCAATCGTTCCCTGGGGCGATTGTTTCCATTCCAACGTGAACGCGTTGCCGGAATACTGGAAACTAGCTGACGGTCTCGTCGGAAAAGGAAGATTTTCGTTCATAAGCGGTTCTGTCATGGCCGGATTTGATAACCGCGGATGCGGGGGGTGGGGTTCGGGAAGCGCGATCGGGATAACGAGAAGGGACAACGAGACCAAATTAAGGGCGACATGGGAGGATCTGATACAGAATGACGTCCGGTTCATCCAGATACCCACGTGGAATGATTTTAACGAAGGCGCTTCGGTCGAACCTGTCTTTCCGGGAATTTGCGATGATGATAATCCCGCCGAGGGCTACGGCTACGGCAGCCTGGAAATTATTCAGGAATATGCCTCAAAACTTAAAGGGACCAGGACCGACAAAAAGGCGCTGAGACTGCCCGCGTACATCTATAGCCTGAGAAAAACGCTTAAAAACGTGTACGGAAGCGCCGCGGGCGCCGAATATGCCGTGCAGTCCGGGAAGCTGGATTCGGCAAGGAAACTTTTATTGAACGGGGAAACGGACAAGGCGGAAGCGGTGCTCCTCGAAATGTACGGCAAGTTCCTGAAGAATCCGAAATTCGACCCTTCAGCGGCTGTTTATTCCGAAAAGGACGCGCCGGCGGAAAAAAAGAATTATTGGGGATTGTTCGATTACTGGGGCATCCAGGCCTGCGACGCCGTGACGGGGCCGAAATTTCAGGTCAGTTATGACGATTGCGGCTATTTCCCGAATCCCGGCAGAAAGAATATACTGCTTGTCAGGCCGATGTCAAAAGACATGCCCGTGACGCTGAACCGGCTTGTAAGCGTTCCCGGGAAAGGCGCAAAACTTAAATTTTCTGTATCGGCCGACGCGGCGCGTCCCGGCCAATCGGGTTTCCTGCTCAGCGTCAGCGTTGACGGCAGCGAGATAAAGCGTGAGCAGGTCGGGTCGGGCGAAGCGCTGTCCGCAGCGAACTGGCATGATTACGAATTTGACCTGGCCGGGCGCAGCGGACGTCCCGCGTCCATTGAGATCAGGTTTTACGCGGACAGCGCATACGGCTGGGATGCTTCATACGCTTTCGTGTCGGGATTGAAAATCGAAGGAGTCGACCGGGAACCCGTATATGACAAGATAAGGTTCGGCGGATGGGCCCGGAAATGGAGCATCGCCGGCAACAGCGACACTGTTCCGCCGGAATTCAGGATAAGTTATTCGGGCAGGGATGACAAGCCGTACGAAGGCAAAAAGGACATATTGCTTGTATTCCCGAAATCCGTTAAAAACCCCGTATCAATAACGCGCGACGCGTGGATACCGGAAAAGGGGACAATACTTCATTTTTCGGTATCACCGAACGCGGCAAAACAGGGAACCGCGGGTTTCAATTTTAAGGTGAAAGTTAACGGCAAGAATGCTTTTGACGGTGATTTTAAGGCCGCTGAAATGGACGACTGGAAAAATATAAGCGTTGATTTGAAGAAGTATGCGGGCGGCTCTGCCAGGATCGAAATGATCGCAGGAGCTGTCGGCCCGGAACTGACGCTTGCCGGGCATTGTTTCCTGTCAGACGTATACCTGGAAGACATAGACCCGGACTTCGCGTATACAGAAAACATGCAGTTGAAGGGATGGGCCCTCGGATGGGCAATAAAAGACTGCGACCCAGATAAAGGCCCCGTAATGGTATCGGATTTCAGGTGGGAAATAGATTTTCCGCATCCCGGTAAGAATAATATCCTGTGCCTTCATCCGTTGTCAAAGGACCAGCCATGCGTTATGAGCAGGACCGTAAGGGTTTCAAAAGCAGGCGGCAGGCTGGCTCTTGCGCTGTCGGCGAATGCCGGCAGGCCCGATTTCGCCGATTTTGTTTTTAAAATAAAGATAAACGGCAGGACCGTGTTTAAAGACGTGATTTCCGCGGGGCGCGAGGTTTCTGCGGGCGGATGGCGCGATATAGGCATAGACCTTAAGCCTTATGCGAACAAAGTCATAAATATTGAATTTGAGGCAGCCGCTGGCGGAAAACACGAATGGCATTGGGAACACTGCTATATGGCGGACGTGGTCCTTTCGGGAACGAAAGACGCGGCGGCGAAGAAAAATATCAAGGGAACGGGATCTGAAGCGGCGCTGTTCAATGACGATGAGAAAGACTGGGCAAGGAACTGGACCGTTGAAAACTCGGGCAAGGACGTGAAATTCAAGGAAACATTTGAGGGGGAGGAAGATTATCCTCATCCCGGGAGAAAATGGATACTGGCCCTGCATCCGAAAGAAAAAGACGCGCCGTGCGTCCTTTCGCGCGCGGTAAGGGTTCCCGCCAGGGGCGCGTACCTTAAATTCTCGGTATCCGCCGACGCGGCCCGGCCCGGCATAGCCGATTTCGCGCTGGCCGTCCGCGTAAACGGCTCAGAGAAAATATCGGAGTTGATTTCCGCCGGCACGCGGGAAAGCGGAAAGGGATGGAAAGATTTTGCGATCGATTTGAAGGAATATGCCGGCAAGGAAGTAAAGATAGAGATAGAGAACGCGGCCGGCGGAGCGAATGAATGGGGCTGGGAATATTGTTTTATTTCGGGATTGGCTTTTTCATCCCGCCGCTGAAAAGCGTTATTTTTCGCAATATTTTCGCATTTAATTCGCTGAAATGAAGGAAAATACAGCGTATAGTATGTGCAGCGGAAGAGGGAATCAGACGTCGGTTTTTCACGCGATATTTTTAAATAATTCGGGCGATCCGGACAAAATTCCTGTAGAGGAGGTCATTTATGGTACGCGCAGCCTCAGTATTCTTGCTTGTCGCTTTCGTGTTTGGAATAGCTTTCGGCGCATCAAACAAAAAACTCTCGTTCAAGCGGGTCGGGTCCGCGGCGTCGAAAGTGGAAATGGCCGAAAATACGCCTTTCTGGACGGCGGATTTCTCGGCTGAAGGCATCACTAAATGGCTGGCCTGGCAGAGCGATGCAGGGCAGGTATCGATCGCTTCCGTGGACGATAATCTGGTAATGACCGCCATGGCGAACAGCTGGGATGCCGGCGCGGTTTATCCGGACGTTTCGCAGGTTCCACGGGTGGAGGTCAAGGAATTGGCCAACGGGAAACTGCACTATAAAGTAATAAGCAAAACATCCGGACTTACATATGATATCGCCCTGGACGAATTTAACGGGGACGGAACATATATCAACACAAAATGGAATGTTGTTCCGCATCCCGCTAAGGTAGGTTCCGGCAGCGTCAACCTGACCGGCATCACTTATGACCCGGGCACTGTTTACGTCATGCCCAAGATAAATATCCACACGACCGCCACTAACCAGAGCCTGACAGTCGCCATCCTGTCTTTCAGCGCCGGAAAGGAAGAAGCGGCGTCAAAATCGGCGAAAATAGAGATGACTGAAATGAAAATAGCCGAAAAGACCGTAAAAGCAGAAAAAGCGAAGAAATCGGCTATATGGTCGGCGGATTTCTCCCCGGAAGGCATAGAGGACTGGCGGGTGTACGGAGAGGGAGCGGCCGTCAACTCAACTGACGACAAGTTGGTAATATCCGTCTCTTTGAACAGCTGGGATGCCGGCGGCGCCTACCCGAACGCCGCGACAGTCACGCAAGCGCCGGCAAGTTCCGCGAAGAACCTGTATTATAACATCGCCAGCAGGACCGAAGCGCTCAATTACGATATCGCGCTGGATGAATTTGATTCCGAAGGTGTGTACGTCAACACGAAGTGGAACGTAGTGGCTTACCCCGGGCCTGTAGGCCCCAATAGCATCAGTTTGAAAGGCATTAAATACGACGCGAATACCGTTTATATTCTGCCCAAGATAAATGTCCACACAACCGCCACTAATCAGAGCCTTGTGATCAATAGTTTGAGTTTTGATTGAACCGCGGCGCTGGTTCCGCAGCCGGTGTCTGTATTGCGGCGGGCGGCGGAGAGAAAGCGAATAATGAAAAGAACATGGCTGGCAGTATTACTTGCAGGATTGTTTCTGGTAGCCGCTAATGCCAATGCCGACCAACTTGTCGACGACATGGAGGACGTCAGCGATTGGCAGGTGGAGGGAGGCACCGGTACAAAGAACGTCAGTTCCGACGCCAAACAGGGTGCGTATTCGATGGTATATACGTTTACGTCGACTTCGACCGCAATGACCAATTTTGTCGCGAAAAATTGGAATCCTGCCAGCCAGGACTGGTCGGCCTATAACAGGCTTATATTCTGGCTGAAAGTTGACAGCGATAAAGACACTTCCTGGCAGGTATGTTGCGAGTACGGCGCTAACGCGGGCGGGCAGGGTGAGACTTACTGGCTGAATAATCACGCGCCTGACTCCGGCTCATATGTTGAGAACCAGTGGGTGCTGATAGTGGCGACTTTGACGGCGACACGCACCAGTATTGACTATATCAAGTTTTCTGTTGAAGGCAGCTGGGGTGAAGTCGCCCTTGGAGAAACCTTCAATATATTTGTGGATGACATTCGGGCGCTTACCGATGACAGTGTGCCCCCCGCCGGGATATCCGCCCTTACCGCGCTTCCGGGGGCGGCGGAGCGTTCCATAAGACTTCAATGGGCCGCGCCGGGCAACAGCGGAATAACGGGAAACCTGGACGGGTATTACGAGGTAAAGTACACATCCGTATCACAGATAACCAAGGCGAATTACGGCAATCCTCCGTCGCCGTCGTACTCTGTTCTGTTCGCGAGTTCCTCAGTGGCTCCGCTTGCGCCCTGCAGTTACGTGATCACAAGCCTTGTTCCCGGCGCGAGCTACTGGTTCGCGATGAAAGCGTGCGATTGCGTGAACTGGTCGGTATGGACTTCATCCGGCGAAGATATCACGGTGAATAACCTTGCCTTCTCCTACGCGACTCCCATCAGCGATTTTTTACCGCCCGCGGCGATATCCAACCTAACGGCGCTTACGGGCGCGGCGAACGGCACAGTGAAGCTCAGGTGGACGGCGCCGGGCAATGACGACGTCTCCAACGCGATAGCGGACGGGATATTCCGCGTACGCTACTCTTCTCACGCGATAATAACGTCGGCGAATTTCGACAACGTGCCGTATTCCAATTACACGGTTGATATTCCGACGTCAAACGTCTCTTTCGGCGATTACTGTTCCTACACCACTCCGGCATCGCTGGTACCGGGGGCCACCTACTGGTTCGCGGTTAAGACGTATGACGGGGCCAACTGGTCCGTGTGGGTCTCGTCCGGAGAAGATATTACGGTCAACAATCTTGCTTTCGCCTATGCGGCAATAGATAACACCCCGCCCGCGGCGATATCCAACCTTACGGCCCTGCCGGGCGCGTCTGAGGGAAGCGTGAAGCTCAGATGGACGGCGCCGGGAAATGACGAAACCTCAAACGCGATAGCGGACGGGATATTCCGCGTACGCTACTCTTCGCACGCGATAATAACGGCTGCGAATTTCGACAGCGCGCCATATTCCAATTACACGGTTGATATTCCCACGTCAAACGTCTCTCCCGGCGATTACTGTTCCTACACCACTCCGGCAACGCTGGTGCCGGGAGCCACATACTGGTTCGCGGTAAAAACATATGACGGGACTAACTGGTCCGTATGGACTTCATCGGGCGAAGATATTACCGTCAACAATCTTGCCTTCGCCTATGCCTATAAGATACCGCTGTCCGGGGACATTATCTGGACGGCTGATTTTTCGCCAAGCGGAGCCAGTCATTGGGCGGCTTACGGCGCGGGAGCAAGCACTGATTCGGTGGGAGGAAGTCTTGTATTGTACACCACCTTGAATAATTGGGATGCCGGCGGGGTTTATCCGATAAACGGGGAAGTTACGCGCGTGCCGGTCAACGCGCTAGCAAACGGCAAACTCAATTACAACGTTTCCAGCATATCCGCCAATGCGACATTTGATATCGCCCTGGATGAATTTGATACTAACGGGGCATATGTGGCCACAAAATGGAATGTGGTGGCGAATCCCGCTGAGACAGGATCTCAAAGCCAGAGCCTTGCCGGCCTGACTTACGACGCGGGTACTGTATCTGTCCTGCCAAAGATAAACATGCACACCACGGCCATTAATCAGAACTTGACAGTCGCCAGCATGTCATTTGAAGGCGATAATACCGCTCCGGGCGCGGTTACCGATCTCGCGTTCAGCGGAACCAGCACGGAGAGTTCGATCGGACTTGCATGGTCTTCGCCCGGCGACAACGGATACAGCGGGACGCTTCCTTCGGGATCAAATGTTTCGGTGCAATACTCGACCGATCCGAACGAATCCTGGACGCGGGCATCGGCCCAGTATACGACAACGGCTCCGGGCATCCCCTGCGCGCCAGGGACGTCCGTAGGCTTAACTATACCCAGCCTGACCAGGGATACTACATATTACTTTCGGGCATGGATATCAGATGAGGCGTCAAACTGGTCGGATATATCAAACGGCGCGACCGGCTATACGGAACTTGATTCAACACCTCCCGGTGTGGATGCCGAGGAAATAAGCAAGGCCGGGATACTGGGCCAGCCGATAGTGTTTGTATCTACGGCTACCGACAGTAATTCCGGCGTCGGGTACATCAGGCTGTGGTATAAGCTATACAGCGGGTCCTGGGCGACAGCCGACATGTCTTTGACCGGTATTTCCGGAGGAAGCAGGGGGGAATACACGCTTGCCGGCGACAAGATAAACCAGGAAGGCAGCATATATTACTTCGTTCAGGCCGCGGACAATCGGGGCAACGCCGCCCTTTGGAAATCACTGACTGAACCACAGGTGATAACAGTATCGCGCACTACCGAGTTCCCGCCGGTCCGGACGGGATCGGTGTCCCTGCCGAACAATGACCCGAAACACGGCGAAGTCAAACTGGACATACCGGCCGGCGCGTTGCCGGCGCCCGTGGCGATAACGATAACGCAGGGGGATGCCTCGCTCGAGCCCGCGGTGACGGATGATACTGTTGACAGGTCCAAGAACAGCGGGAAACCCGTCGCGGCGTACAGTTTCGGCCCCACGGGCACGAATTTCGCGAAGCCCGTAACGCTGACATTGCTGTATTTTGACCCTAATGACACCGGGATAGTCCAGCTGGAAGACGGTTCCCTGACTTCCATAGACGAGAACACTTCGGCGCTGCAGATATTCTACTGGGACGGCGTGCAATGGCGCCTGCTCGGAGGCACGGTGGACAAAACAAAGAACACCGTCTCCGTCAAGATAAACCATTTCAGCAAGTATGCCATATTCCCTCTCGGCTCGGCGGCGCTGTTTTCGGCTCCGGAAGAAAAATTCATTACGCCGATGATGCCGGCCACATTCGGGTACAAGGCGGAAGAGGTCACCGTTTACGATATCGCGGGAAACCAGGCCGTGGATTTTACAAAAGAGGATTTCGGCGGCGGTACCATACAGTGGAACGGCTATGACGAGGAAGGCAGGTTCGTGGAGTCGGGCGTTTACATCTATAGGATAAAAACGACAGAAGGCAAATCAGTTTACGGCGTGATAGTAGTGGCAAAATAAAACAGACGGAAGAAAGAAGAAGGAAGAAGGAAGAAGGAAGAAGGAAGTAAAGGCAAAAACATGAATATCACATATATTTCAAAATTAATTAAGAGGCATTACATAAATTATGTAATTGCCGTTTTGCTTCTGTCTTCCGTCTTCATTCTTCCTTCTGCCGTTAACGGCGCATTCAAGGACATCGGATGGGGCGCGAGGCCCGCGGGCATGGGGAACACATTTGTCGCTATCTCCAATGACGCGAATTCCTCCGTCTTTAACCCCGCAGGCATGACGCAGCTGCAGAAACGCGAAGCGTCGTTCGCCTACGCAAAACCGTACGTGGGGCTGGAGAATGTGGATCTGGGATTAATGTATCTTACATATGTGCATCCGGCCGGAGAAGCCGGCGCTTTCAGCGTCGCGGTGACAAATTTCGACGGAGCCGGGCTGTACAGGGAGAATGTGTATCAGCTGGGCTATGCAAGGCGTGTTTACGCGGACGCCGGCGTTAAATTTTCGGCGGGATTGAACTTGAAATACCTCTCGCATTCATACATCTGGGACCAAAGAACAAAGGATGTGGCGGCGCAGATCGGGGACCGCGTGGTCGCGGCAGGCGATTCAAAGGGCGCCGTGAGCGCGGACATCGGCCTGATGGCCTCGCTTCCGAAACACTGGACTTTCGGGGCGGCCGCAAAAAATATCAATCAGCCGGACGTCGGGCTGGCGTACGAGGATAAGGTGCCCTCGGAGCTGACGGTCGGGGCGGCATACAAAATACCGTATTACAAAGGGATGGACGCGATAACCGCGGCGCTGGACGTTTCGCAGCGAAACCAGGACTGGGGAAGGGAAAACGACAAGACAAATCTCCATTTCGGGGCGGAAACATGGTTCGGCGTGCATACTTACGGCGTGAGGGCCGGCTGGAATAAGAACGAGATTTCCATGGGGGCGAGCATGAACAGGCGTTTAGCCGCGAATCTTTCATTCCAGATAGATTACGCTTTTATTTGGTCGTTGTCGATTTCCGACAATATCGGCTCGCACAGGTTGGGCATGTCAACAAGATTTTAACGAGGGAAAAATGAAAAAAACATGGCTGGTGGTATTAACCTTAGGGCTGTTTATCGCCGTTCCGGGCGCCAGGGCCGCTATTATCGTGGACGATTTTGAGGATATCTCGGACTGGAACGGATATACCAGTCTGGGGACCACCGGGACTATCACCCTGGATTCAGATGCCGTTCAGGGAACTTACTCCATGAAGTGCAACTTCACTTCGGAGAAGGACTCTTACAAATTCGTAGCGAAAAACTGGAACCACATATCCAGCCAAGACTGGTCGGGTTATACGAAGCTGGTATTCTGGCTTAAAGTTAAGAGCTACACGGATAATACATGGCAATTACAGCTAGAATACGGTTCCAACGCGGGCGGCCAGGGAACGAGTTACTGGCTCAACCCTTATGCGGGTTCGCCGTACGCGGTAGACGCGTGGGTGAGAATAATACTACCCCTCAAGGATACAGACGTGCGCACGGGCATAGATTACGTCAAGGTCCAGACATACGGCACCGGCTGGGGAGAAGTAAGCATAAATGAAATGTTCGACGTGTACTTTGACGACATGAAAGTAATGACCGACGCCGAATTGATGGCATACGTTTCAACACCGAGTTTTAAGATATCCAGCGATACGGGCGTGATAAGGCCGGGAAGCTCGGTGAATTACACTGTCGTTTTCAGCACGGCGATGGACACATCTGCCGCGCCGGTTTTTGAGATTACGCTGCCTTCGAGAAGCGCGGCTTCCGGAAGCAAGATTACCGTCAACGGCGCCTGGCTTGACGCGCTTACCTGCCGTTTAAACTACAGTTTTTCCGCGTCAGTCCCCGAGGGATACGGGCAAATAACTCTGACAAACGCGGTAAGCGGTCTTGGCTACGCCATAACGGATTGCAGCGTTGAATTCATGGTGGCGAAGGATTCGCTCGTGCCTGACAACAAGCTGGAGTTCTTCCCGAACCCGTTTTCGCCCAACGGCGACGGGTTTGCCGACAAAACAACGCTGTTTGTCAAAACGGCCAAATCGAGCAGCGTTCAGGTGACGATATACGACCTGCGCGGCACGATAATACGGGACCTTTACAGGGATACCGTTAACGGCAATTGCAAGATAGACTGGGACGGCAAGGACAATTCCGGGGATACGGCAAAAATAGGGCTGTACATTTATCAGATAGAGATAGACAATTCCATAACCTCTGGATCCGTCGTCTTGACAAAGTGAATAAAATTGAGATTTATCCGTATGAATCCAATTTTATTCATCCCCGAGAGTTGTAATCGGGGATCCATGAATTTGTAAAATCCAGGTCTGTCAGTTCGGACCGGATTTTATTCATCCTGAGGCGTAGCCGAAGGATCTAACACGAAGTGTCATCACGAGGCCGAAGGCCGTGGTGATCTCTGCTGATGAGACTGCCAAGGACACTAAAGCGGCTTTGCATTGATCCAAAAGGGCCGGATTCCCGCGCCCGTGGAGTATAACAACCCGCCTGCAGGACAGATAAAATTTCGCAAAATATTCGCAATTTATTCACTTCAAATGAACCCAAATAATGCTATATATATATATTGGCAGGCAGATAACATTCGGCGCAGGTCCGCCAAAGCAGCCGCAGATATACGGGAAAAAGAATGTTAAGAGTATCGACCCATTCTGTGAAGTTTCTGCTGGAACTGGTTTTGGTTCTTGCTTTTTTTATTATTCCTTCGGCCTATGCCGCTCCCGACGCGGTCACGAACCTTTCGGCGCTGACGGGACCGTCAGCCGGAAGCATGTTTCTTCAATGGACGTATCCCGGCCCGGAAATCCTTCCTAACAGCAGTATATACTTCATACAATACTCATCATGGACCAACCAGGAGGACGTGGTCTGGAGCACGACGAACGCCCAGGTAGCGATAAGCACTACTTCCACCGCCCCGGGCCTTACGAGAACGAAGATATGCTACGGATTGGGCGACGGGGTGACTTCATACTTCCGCATATGGATAACCAGCGGCTCTACCGGAGGCGTTTCCGAGATTTCGGAAGGCACGACGAACTACGCAAAACCCTTCGTTTTTGACGCCACCCCCAATTCCGTCACAAGCCTTGTCATAGTCTCGACCGGCATGGCCTCTGTCTTGCTGTCATGGACGTCGGTGGACGACATTGACGTGCTCGGGTACTCGGTCTACCGCTCGTCATCCCCAACAACTATAGGATATTCCTACGTTTCCAGCGTTATCAGTCCCGTGTCATACTATTACGATACGGGCCTTGATCCTACGGTAACCTACTTTTACGTGGTGCGTTCCTCGGACACCAGCCAGCAGTCGTCTTCGCTTCACTTTAATACAACCGCCTACGTATCGCTGGGGCAGCATCAGGCGTTTAATATGTCAAAAAGCGTTTCCGTGTCGTTTTGGGTGAATCCCACGGGTGCGAACAACCAGTATCTTATCTGGAAGAGAGAATACGGAACTTCGTGGAAAATCTTCATTTATGAAACAGCGCAGAATATAGAGTTTTCCGGGCCGAACAGGACTCCCGGCTGCCAGACCTCGGGGAACTATCTGACCGCTGGACAGTGGCACCACGTCGCGGCTGTTTACGACTACGTGTCCAGGAACATGAAAATATATATTGACGGGACGGTGCGCGGGAGCAACAGTTCCTGCGGCACTATCGGCGCGGATGTCAACGGCGCGATAGAATTTTCCAATTCGACCACTGAGAGCGTGCGCCAGAGGGGCATGCTGGATGAAGTAGCGATATATAACAGGGCTTTGAGCGCGGATGAAGTCGATGCGATACGCGCTTCCAATAACACGCCGACCTACGGAATGGTAGGGCAATGGAAACTGAACGGCACGGACCAGGCGGATAATTCCGCCCCGGACACCCTGGATATAAACAACGCGACGGTAAGCGACACTCCGTATTTCTGGACATACGGGATGAACGGTTCTTCCTCCTCCATCGTTCCCGATACTGTTGAAGATATAACGCCGCCCGCTGCCATATCCAACCTTACAGGCCTTCCCGGCTTGAGAAGCGGGAGCGTGTCGCTGATGTGGAGTTCGCCCGGCGACGACGAGAATTCAGGCGCGCTGGAAGGGCAGTTTGAGATAAAGTATACTTCCATGTCCCAGATAACGGGCGCGAATTACGAAACTCCTCCGTCGCCGTCTTACACGGTCAATATAACGACGTCGGTCGAGCCGTTTGAAACCTGCTACCATACAGTAAGCAGTCTTGCTCCGGGGGCTACGTACTGGTTCGCGATAAAAACGTCCGATGAAAAGAACTGGTCCGTGTGGATCTCTTCGGGCGACAATGATGAAATCAATACTCTGGCATACTCCTATGCCACCCCGCTGGACCTGGAGGCGCCTGATTCCATATCCAACCTCACGGCCCTGCCGGGAACGTCCAACGGGAGCGTGTCGCTGATGTGGACTTCACCCGGCAACAACGGCAGCGCCGGAACGCTGAACGGCCAGTTTGAGATCAAGTATACTTCCATATCACAGATAACGAACACGAATTACGAAACTCCTCCGTCGCCGTCATACACGCTAAATATCTCCACATCAGTGGACCCGCTCACGTTCTGCAACAGCGCTATAGGAAATCTCGTCCCCGGCGCCACGTACTGGTTCGCAATGAAAGCGGACGACGGCGAGAATTGGTCCGTCTGGAAGTCATCCGGCGACGACCCCGAAGTGAACACGCTCGCGTGGTCCTACGCGCAAACAGTGGATATAATACCGCCGGCGGCCATATCCAATCTCACGGCGCTGGCCGGAACCGCGGACGGGACAATATCGCTCAGGTGGGTCTCGCCCGGCAACGACGAGCTTTCAGGGGATCTGGAGGGACAGTTTGAGATAAAATACTCCACGGTATCCCAGATCACGAATATAAACTACGACACGCCCCCATCGCCCACATATACCATAAACATCGCCACGGCGGTCGCCGCGCTGACGTTCTGCAACTACACGATAAGCAGCCTTACGGCCGGGACAAGCTACTGGTTCGCCATTAAGGCGTTCGACGCGACGAACTGGTCCGTTTGGAAATCGTCCGGCGATGACTCCTCAGTGAACAGACAGGCCCGTTCGTACGCATACATGACGCAGCCGATTCTCTGGATGGCTGATTTTTCGCCTACGGGGATAACGAAGTGGCTGAAAGGGCAGGGCGCGGGCACGGCGTCCATGAGTTCATACAGGAGAATGGCTTTATTTTCCGCCACGGCGAGCAATTGGAACGCGGGGTGGTACTATCCGAACAGCGCTCTAGTCGCGAAAGTATCTACGACCACCGCGAAGAACATGAATTACTATGTCACGTACATAGGTACCGGCACCTACGATATCGCGTTTGACGAATTCGATGAGGGAGGAGGATATATCAATACCCTCTGGGATGTCCTGGCGAATCCCGGGCCGGCAAACTCGGGAAGCGTTAATCTGGAAGGCCTCGGTTATCACGCCGGCGCCGCCTACTTCCTGCCTAAGATAAACTTCCATACTACCGCGACATTCCAGAGCATGATACTCGCCACGCTGTCTTTCGACGACGGGAGCTTCATAGCGCCGCCAGCGGCGGTATCAAACCTGACGGTAACGCAGGGACCCGCGGCCGGCAGTGTCGCGCTTCAGTGGACGTCGCCCGGAAGTTACGGCGTTTCCGGCAACTTCTTCGGCGTATTTGACGTGAAATATTCTTCGATCTCGCAGGTAACGGACGCGAATTATGATAATGTCCCTTCGACATATGTTGTTCACATAGGCACTGCGGTTGCGCCGGGCGCTTATTGCGTTTACACGGTAAGCAATCTTACGCCTGGAGCGAGTTACTGGTTCGCCATAAAATCCTTCAATTCCGCTGAATGGTCCGTTTGGAACTCTTCGGGTGAAGTGCCTGCCGTGAATACCCAGGCCTACGGCTACGCCCTGCCCGATATAATACCGCCGGCGGCTATATCCAACCTGACGGCGCTCCCGGGGCCGGTGAACAGGTCGGTCACATTGCGCTGGACGGCGCCCGGCAACGACGAGATGTCCAATACGATAACGGATGGCACGTTCCGCATAAGGTACTCTTCTCACGCGATAATAACAGCGGCTAATTTTGACGACGCTCCGTATTCAAACCATACGGTCAATATAACAACGACAGTATCGCCCGGCGATTACTGCGCG
This sequence comes from Elusimicrobiota bacterium, assembly GCA_043811535.1. Taxonomy (GTDB): domain Bacteria; phylum Elusimicrobiota; class Endomicrobiia; order Endomicrobiales; family JBDRNC01; genus JBDRNC01. The sequence goes on along the minus strand of JBDRNC010000004.1, from coordinate 82,834 downwards.
TACACCACGCCGGCGACGCTTATACCGACGGCGACATATTGGTTTGCCGTAAAAGCGTACGACGGCGTAAACTGGTCGGTATGGACCTCGTCGGGGGACGTGGATACGGTCAACACGCTGGCATGGTCGTATGTCCCGGGCTCGTCCGATATGACGGCGCCTGCGGCGGTAACTTCCCTTTCCGGGCTTGTGGGTTACAACGGTCAGATAAACCTTTCATGGACCTCGCCCGGCGACAATGACTGGACGGGCGCGCTTCAGGCCGACAGCCAGTTCAATATCCGGTACGCTACTTATAATGCTGTGTGGACCGCGGGATCCGGACAGGTGACGATAGGCGCGGAGGGCGTAAACGCGGAAAGCTATCAGACATGCCAGGTAAGCGGCCTAAATCCTGGCGCGACGTATTATTTCCGCGTATGGACGAACGACGGCGCTCCAAACTGGTCCGAGATATCCAACGGCGCAACGGTGTACCTGCTTGAAGCTCCTACGGCGTATATTCCGGCGGACGCGTCGTGGACAAATTCTAATCTGGTGGACTGGAAGGATTATCCGGGAGCTCTGGATTATCTTGTCCAGATAGACAACGACAGTGGTTTTGGTTCCGTGGACCAGGAATACGCGCCGGCGTCGTCGTCTGTGGCGTTCAGCGGCCTGGCGGAAAACACGTATTACTGGTACCGCGTCAAAGCGCGCAAGTGGGGCGACGTATATACGGCATGGAGCTCAACGAAAGCGTTCAGGATTGATATGACTGATTCCCAGTTTACTACTTTGGAAGGCCGGAAGAACGACGGTTCATGGGTAGACCCGTCAACGGTCTACCTGGATACGTATCCTGTCAACTGTTCTATAGGGGTACAGGACACCGGTTCCGGGATGCGCGCCGGGCAGACTGAACTGATTCCGTCCAGCGGGTGCGTGATGCTGCTGCGCATGAACGAAGGCAGCGGCGCCGTTGCCGCGGATTTGTCCGGATACGGGAACAACGGCAATATAGTGTCAGGCGTGAGCTGGGATTCGGGAAGATTTTCCGGCGGGCTTGATTTTGACGGCGCGTCAAGCAGCGTGACGGTATCCGACAGCGTTTCGTTGAATCCGGAGAATATCACCGCGGGGGTGTGGATATATCCGACCGGAAAAGACGGCGAACAAATGGTAATGGACAAGAGGAACGAAGGCGGGTTCAACCTGGCGGTATGGGGCGGCGGCGGGACATATGACCTGATAACGAATATAGTCGGCCCTTCAAATGAATTCGGTTATGTGAAATCCACTCAGACAGTCAAGGCCAATATATGGCAGCACATAGCCATGACATACAACGGATCGGTGCTGAAACTCTATTACAACGGAGAATTGCAGGACTCGATAGGCGTGGTAGTCAATAGCACCGGCAGCACGCTGCCGTTATTGATAGGATATTATAAAGGCGGGGGATTGAATTATCAGGGCAGGATGGATGAAATAACCGTATTCAACCGCGCGATGACGGACGAAGAGGTAGCGGCGCACTATAATTCGGGTTCGGTCAAGTATTCCGGCGACGGCGGAGTCAGCTGGGCGATAGAGACGTCCACCGACATGGCCTCTGTTTCAGGTTCTAACGGTACCCCGGCTATAGTCCCCACGGCTGTGACGGGCCTGGCGTTATCGGAAGCGGGGGACAACAGGATAATATTTATCACGCAGGATATGGCCGGCAACGTGGTGCGGTCATCCGAATACACGGTTTTAGTGGACACGACGCTGCCGGCGAATATAGCGCCTTCCGCGGAGTACGGGCCGGAAACGGGGGACATACGGCTGACGTGGACCACGCCGGTTGATACCGCGAGCGGACTGAGTTCCGGAAAATACATAATAGAGTATTCCAGCAACACGGCGGAGCCGGCGTCGTTTGAATACAGCGTACAGTTTGACACTAACGCCGCGCAGGGGAGCTGGCAGACATACATCGCGACCGGCCTTACTACGAATGTATACTACTGGTTCACGGTCCAATCGCGCGATAACGCCGGAAACTGGTCTCTGGTTTCAGACACTATAGCTTACAGGTACGTATATGATTCCGAGGCCCCGGCGGGAATATCAAATCTTACGGCATTGCCGGGATCTTCAAACAGGACCGTCACTCTCAGATGGACGGCGCCCGGCAACGACGAGATGTCCAATACGATAACGGACGGCACGTTCCGCGTGAGGTACTCTTCGCACGCGATAATAACAGCGGCGAATTTTGACGACGCTCCGTATTCAAACCATACGGTCAATATAACGACGACAGTATCGCCCGGCGATTACTGCGCGTACACCACGCCGGCGACGCTTATACCGACGGCGACATATTGGTTTGCCGTGAAGGCGTATGACGGGGCGAACTGGAGCGTGTGGACATCGTCGGGGGACGTGGATACGGTGAACACGCTGGCGTGGTCTTATGTTCCGGGCTCGTTCGACATGACGGCGCCCGCGGCGGTGACTTCGCTTTCCGGGCTTGTGGGGTATAACGGGCAGATAAACCTTTCATGGACCTCGCCCGGCGACAATGGCTGGACGGGCGCGCTTCAGGCCGACAGCCAATTCAATATCCAGTACGCGACGTATAACGCCGCCTGGTCGGAAGGAACCGGACAGGTAACGATAGGCGCGGAGGGCGTGAACGCGGAAAGCTATCAGACGTGCCGGGTCAGCGGGCTGAGTCCCGGCGCGACGTATTATTTCCGCGTCTGGACGAATGACGGAGCGCCCAACTGGTCCGCAATATCCAACGGCGCCACGGTCTACCTCGCGGCCGGACCGACCACATACATACCTGCTGACGCTTCCTGGACCAATACCGCTGTGGCGGACTGGTCCGACGTGCCGGGCGCGCTTGAGTACCAGGTGTTATTCGCCGAAAACAGCGACTTCAGTTCGCCCTTAACGCCGGTAAACGTCGCCTATTCTTCAAGCGCTTTGAGCGGCTTTGCGCAAAGCACTCTTTACGGGTACAGGGTCAGGGCGCGGTTATGGAACGACGTGTATACCTGCTGGAGCTCAAGCAAGGCCTTCCGTCTTGACTATACATTACCCAATATCAGCGGCTACAGGCAGGTTTCAACTTCTTATCTCATAGACGCTCAGGATACCTACTCCGGCCTGCGGGTCGGACAGGCGGAACTGGTTCCGTCCAGCGGGTGCGTTCTGCTCCTGCACATGAACGAAGGCAGCGGAAATACGCTCGCGGATTCGTCCGGCTACGGGAATAACGGGATAAAGGAAAGCGGGGCCTCCTGGACAACGGGTAAATTCACGAATGGATTGTCTTTTAACGGCACTTCAAGCAGCGCGACGGTCGCGCACAGCGCGGAGTTGAGCCCCGCGAATGTTACTGTGGAAGCGTGGATAAATCCTGCCGGCAAAACAGGCGAACAGCTGATAGTTGAAAAAAGAAGTTTCGGCGGATACGCCTTCATACTGCTTAACGACGCGGGAACATCGAAGTTACAGGCAAAAATAGCCGGCCCGAATAATGACCCTTGTCTTGTTGAGACAAGTATACCCAACGGCCAGTGGAGCCATGCCGCGATGACATATGACGGCGTTAAGCTATCCCTGTATATCAACGGGGAAACATCTATTTTATTATTATCAAGCGAGCCGGTTGTCTCAGCCAGAGATATTTCGGGAAGCAACGTTCCGATCAAGATAGGCAGCAACGAAACATGGGGATTGTTTTACGAAGGCGCGCTGGACGATATAGCCGTATATAACCGCGCGTTATCGGCCGAAGAAATAGCGACGCACTTTAATTCCGGCGCGGTGAAATACAACACGAACGGCGGCGTAGGGGATTGGGACATTGAGACCTCTCTGAGCGCGTCCTCCATGTCCGGTTCAAACGGCGACCAATTAGTGCATACAATAACGGCCACGGGGCTTCCTTTCACGGGTAACCCGGCATCCGACCGCATTCGGTTCCTTGTACAGGATATGGCGGGGAACCTTAAGATCTCGGATGTATATGTAGTTACTGCTGATTCAGTCGCGCCGTCGGCTATAAACAATTTGAGCGTGACGGCGAAGACGGAAAATTCGCTGACGCTTTCATGGGCCTCGCCCGGCGACGACGGCGGCCTGGGAACGCTTCCTTCAGGAGCGTTATTCAATATACAATATTCGACTTTCGCTTCCGTGGAATGGTCGACCGCTTCGGCTCAGGTCTCTGTCTCGGCGGCCGGCACGGGAGCGGGCTCGACTGCCACGAGAAAAGTATCGGACCTGGCTAAGGACACGACGTATTATTTCCGCGCCTGGACCTGCGATGAAAGGATAAACTGGTCGGGGCTCTCGAATATTGCAACGGATTACACGCTCGCGGATGCTGTCGCTCCCGTTGCGGACGCGGTAGTTATAGAGAATGCCGGCATATTGGGCCAGCCGATAGTATTCATATCCACGGCCACGGACAGCGGCGTCATAACATCAGTGAAACTCTGGTACAAGCTTTTTGACGCCGCGTGGGCGTCCGCGGAGATGACGCTGACGGACGTTGACGGCGGAAAAAGAGGCAAATACGCGCTTGAAGGCAAAAAAGTGAACCAGGAAGGCTCAATTTACTATTACGTGCAGGCGCAGGACAACGCGGACAATATCGGGTACTGGAAATCGGAGTCCGATCCGCAGGAAATAAAGGTGTCGCGCGCGACAACCTTCCCGCCGACGCAGACGGGCAAGGTCACGCTTCCCAATAACGACACGAAACACGGCGAAGTCAGCCTCGATATACCCAGCGGCGCCCTGAACGCTCCCGTGACGATAACAATCACTCAAATAAACACTAACCTTGAAAAGCCCGCGGATGACGATACCGTTGACAGGACAAAAAACAGCGGAAGGCCCGTCTCTGTCTATGAATTCACTCCTTCGGGAACGAAATTCATAAAGCCGGTGACGCTGACCCTGCTGTACTTTGACCCGGACGACACGGGCAAGGTCCAGCTTGAAGACGGGACCGTGACCGATATAGACGAGAATACAAGCGTGCTCCAGATATTCTTCTGGGACGGCGTTCAGTGGCGCCTGCTCGGCGGAACGGCAGATAAGGATAATAATACCGTCTCAATCAAGATAAATCATTTCAGCAAGTACGCGATATTCCCGCTCGGGTCGCTTTCAACGAGGGCGGCGCCCGAAGAAAAATTCGTGACGCCCCATATCCCCGCCGCGTTCGGGTTCCTGGCGGAAGAGGTCGCGATACTGGATATAGCCGGAAATACCGTCAAAGAAATGACAAAAACCGATTTCGGCGGCGGCGCCGTGCAGTGGAACGGTTTTGACGAAGAAGGCAGGTTCGTGGAGTCGGGCGTTTACATATACAGGATAAAAACGACCGAAGGCAAGTATACGTACGGGATGATAGTGGTGGCAAAATAAGGCAGACGGAAGAGTGAAGAAGGAAGAAGGAAGTAAAGGCAAAAACATGAAGATAATAAATATATTAAAAATTATCGGTCAAAGGAAACTGAGGGTTTTGGCAGTTATTCTGCTTCCCTCTTCCATCTTCCTTCTTCCATCTAACGCGCAAAGCGCATTCAAGGACATCGGTTTCTCGGTCAGGCCGGCGGGCATGGGCAACGCGTTCGTGGCGGTATGCAACGATTATAACGCCTCCAATTACAATCCTGCCGGGATATCCGTGATGACAAAGAAGGAACTGGGATTCGCCTACACGAAACCGTACATGGGCCTGGAGAACGTTAATTTAAGCATGATGTACCTGTCTTACGTGCATCCAATGAGCGCAAAAATAGGCAATATGGGCATAACAATAACGTCGTTTGACGGTGACGGCCTTTACGCGGAGAACATGTTCTCTTTGAGCTACGCGAGGTCGCTGTACTCCAAAAAAGACAGCAAATACTGCGTAGGGGTGAACGTTAAATATCTCAGCCACGTTTTCAACTGGGACGAAAGGACGAAGCTTGTCGCGGAACAGGTTGATGACCCTGTGGTCAAAGCCGGCAATTCAAAGGGCGCGGCAAGCGCCGATGTCGGGTTCCTCGCGGTATTCAGCCGGAAATTCTCGCTGGGCGTCGCGGCAAAGAACATAAACCAGCCGGACCTCGGCCTGAAATACGAAGACAGGGTTCCGACCGAAACAAGGCTCGGTGTCGCATACAAGATCCCTTATTGGAAGGGTATGGACACTGTGGTGGGGACGGTTGACGTGTCGTACCGCGCGCAGGAATGGGGGAAAGAAGCCGATAAGACCAACGTGCATGCCGGCGTGGAGACCTGGTTCGCCACTCACAAATACGCGGTGCGCATCGGGGGCAATAAGAACGAGGTCACCACCGGGTTCGGCATAAACAGGCGTTTAGGCCAGAACTTTTCGATACAGATAGATTACGCGCTGATGTGGTCGCTCAGGATAGCGGACAACAGCGGTTCGCATCGCCTGGGCGCCAGCGTGAAATTCTAAAGTGGTTATATTGTAATTTGTCGTTTGTAGTTTGAATATTATTTAGAGTTTAGAGCTTGTTATTTAGAATTTGTATTTACGCCCCTCACCGTTTTTTCTGCCTCTGCGGGGAGGAAGATTTAGGTGAGGGGTCTTATTTAGTAGCCGGCACTTAAGTGCCGGCTACTTGGTAAAATGATATATTCGTAAGAAATTCGCATTTCTTTCACAAGGAAATGCGTTGTTTTTATTATACTGATAATGAAGCGGAAAAGGAATAGGGGCTTCACCCCGTTAGAAGCGCAAAGGAAAGCCATAAAGGATAACAATGAAAACATGTAAAATGATTGATAATACAATAAAGATAAAGAACGCGGTCGTCTAAGTACGACCTGCTTCTAACGGGGTAAAAAATGAATGAAAAAGGCGTAATTTTCGATCTGGACGGGGTCATAGTCAACACGGCTAAATTCCACTATCTTGGCTGGAAGAAACTGGCGGATGAGATAGGAATCCCTTTTGACGAAGTAAAAAACGAAAAGCTTAAAGGGGTCAACCGCAGGGATTCCCTCATCGCTCTGCTGGGGCGGATGCCCGATGAGAAAACAATTAACGAGCTGTGCGACAGGAAGAACAAGTATTACCTGGAATTCGTCGCGAAAATAGACAGGAGCGAGATACTTCCGGGCGCCATGAAGATGATAGAATCCATAAAACAGAAAAATGGATGGAAACAGGCGCTGGCCTCTTCAAGCAAGAACGCCCGCCTGGTCCTGAACAAGCTGGATATAGACAAGTATTTTAACGCGATAGTGGACGGCAGCGAGACCGAAAGGGCCAAGCCGGATCCGGAGCTTTTTCTTAAAGCGGCGTCCCGAATGGGGCTGACAAAAGATGACGTAGTTGTGGTTGAAGACGCCGAATCCGGCGTGGAAGCGGCAAAAAGAGGCGGGATGCTGTGCATCGGCCTTGGAGACCCGAAGATTCTGGGCAAAGCGGACGTTGTCGTGAAAGACCTGTCATATATTGATATTGAAAAAATAGAGAGGTTGTTCGTGAAATAAATACTAATGGCTAATTGCCAATTGCTAATTGCTGATTACGGAGGAAAAATATGGTTTCAAAGGCATGGCTTATAGAAGAAACAAACTACGATCCAAAGAAGGAATTGTATTGGGAGACTATCTTCGCGCTTTCAAACGGCTACATGGCGTCGCGCGGCGCGCTGGAGGAGAATCACCTGTTGTCCGATGTGCGCTCGTATTTCGGCACTTACGTCGCGGGCATATTCGACACTTACAGCCGCCACTACCAGGCGATAGTCAACATGCCGGATTTCTTTGACACGGCTGTTTATATAAACGGCGAATTCGTGAACATGAATGACGGCCATATAGAGAACTATACCCGCTATCTGGACATGTATAACGGAAAGATAGTCAGGAATTTTCTGTGGGTCAATTCAAAAAATGAAAAGACCGATTTCGAGATAACGAGATTCATAAGCAAGGCCGATCCGCACCTTGCGGTCCTCCAGTACAGGATAACCCCGATTAATCACACGAATGAGATCGTCGTAAAAAACGCGCTTGACGGAAACGTCGCCAATATCGATTTCCACGTGAGCGGGTACCAATTAAGGGATGAAAAGTACTATTTCATCAATGACGAACACGAAGCAGGGGTGACTGAAGACGGCGGATTTCTCGCGGTAAACACGAAAACCACCAAAAACACGGTCTGCGAAACGGTGAAATGCGAAGTCACGGAAGACGGTGTGAAGATAAACTGCAGGATGGAAAGTAAGGCGGCAAAACGGCGTTTTGAGAACAGCGTGAAATTCGGCGCAAGGCAGGGAAGCGAGTATGTTTTCATAAAACTGATAGCCGTCTATTCATCAAAAGACGGCGAAAAGGACCTTAAAACGGCGTGCCTGGCAAAACTGGAGGAAGCGTCAAGGAAAGGCTATGGCCGCCTGCTGTCCGACCACAGCCGCCAGTGGAACGAAATATGGGACGTAAGCAACGTGGAGATAAAAGGCGACGAAAGGGACCAGCGGAACGTGAGATTCAATATTTATCATCTCATACAGATGGGAAACAAGAATAATCCATGCGTCAACGTGGGTTCGCGCGGGCTTACGAGCGAAATGCACTACGGCAACTGTTTCTGGGACACCGAGATATTCATAATGCCGTTTTTTATCTTCTCAGACCCCGATACGGCCAAGGCGCTCGTAAAATACCGCTACCTGACATTGCCGGCGGCCAGGGAAAAGGCGAAATTCCTGTGGTTCAAGGGCGCGATGTACCCGTGGATGAGCTCCTATCCCGGGCATGAGCAGGCGGATTACTGGGAATACGCCAATATCGCAGTGCATATAGTTTCCGACGTGGCCTTCGGCCTGATGAATTATTATTACGCGACGAAAGACGACGAATTCATGGTTGATTACGGCCTTGAGATGCTGATAGAAACGGCGCGTTTCTGGGAAAGCCGCGTGACCTGGAGCAGCCAGCGCAAGAAGTACGTGATGAACCTCGTCAAGGGGCCTAATGAATACGGCATAGTCAATAATAATACCTACACGAACTGGGGCGCGCGCTGGAACATCAGGCAAGCCGTTAAAATGATAAACTGGGCGAAAAAAAACCACCCGAAGGCCCTTAAAACCGTCTCTTCAAAGGTCAAGTTCGATATCAGGGAAACGAGGAAATGGAAAGATATCATAGAGAAGATTTACATCAATTACGACAAAAAGAAAGGCCTCTACATAGAGGACGACCAGATCCTGGAGAAAGAGCCGGTGGATTTAAAGAAAATGAAGCCCGGAAAGGTCATAACGACCGAACTCGGCTATTCATGGGACACTTTCCTGCGGCTAAGGATCGTAAAACAGGCGGACGTGCTTTTGCTCATGTACATGCACAGGGAAAACTTTACCGATAAGCAGGTCCGCAGCGCCTGGAATTTCTATGAACCGATTACCCTGCACGATTCGTCGCTTTCCTATAACACGCACGGCATAATTGCCAACGAACTCGGCGACAGGAAAAAGGCCGGGGAATACTTCCAGCAGACTGCGCGCCTGGACCTTGAGGATGTCATGGCGAACGTATTTCTCGGCATCCACGCGGCGAATGCCGGCGGGACATGGCAGAGCGTCATTAACGGATTCTGCGGAATGAAGATGAATATGGATGAAGGCGCGCTTGAATTCAAACCCAACCTGCCCGCGCGCTGGAAAAGCGTTGAATTCAAGGTCGTCTACAGGGGAAACCTCTTTAAGATCTTCGTTGACAAGAAGAGTGTCCGCATAGAACACGAAAGGGCGTACGAGAACGCGTCAGCCGTCAGAGTTAAGGGAAATAAGATAATAGCGGCATAAAAATAAACACTAAAAACTAAATACTAAACACTAAATAAATCCAAAATATTAAATACAAACTTCAAATATAATAGCTGTGTTTGATTTTTATCATAGGAGAATATAATGCAACTCACGAAATATTCAGGTAATCCGATATTGTCGCCCATTCCCGGGAGCAAATGGGAAGGGCACGCGGTCTGCAATCCGGGCGCCTATTACGATAAAGGCAGGGTTTACATGCTTTACCGCGCTTCCGGCGAAACGGATATCTACCGCATCTACATGGGGCTCGCCGAAAGCAAAGATGGCTATACGTTCAAAAGAGTTTCGGACAAGCCTATATATGTCCCGAAGTATTATTTTGAAGCCGGCTGCGTCGAGGACCCGCGCGTGACGAAGTTCGGGCAGTATTACTACGTGACCTACGCCTGCAGGGCCGTGCCGTATTCGTTGTTCGTTCAGGGAAAAGGGCCGGAATACCCGGAAAACGCCTCAAAAGCGCTAAGAGAGAACCTGACGCGCACGGGACTCCTGCGCACGAAGGATTTCAGGAGTTTTGAATGCCTCGGCGCGATATCAAGGGATGACATTGACGACCGCGACGTAGTCATATTCCCGGAAAAGATAAACGGCAGATATGTAATGCTTCACAGGCCCGCCGAGTGGGTCGGGCCGAAATACGGAACCGACAAGCCCGGTATCTGGATGACATCTTCCAAAGACCTTACGAGTTGGAAAGATAAAAGCATTCTTCTGGCGAAAACGGACCCCGACGCCCCGTGGCAGGAAAAGAAGATAGGCGCGAGCACTCCGCCAATCAAGACAAAATACGGCTGGCTTTTAATGTACCACGGCGTTCAGGGCGATAAGCCCGGCAGGTTTTACCGCCAGGGCGTCATGATGCTTGACCTGAAAGATCCGCGCAAGATAATATCAAGGCCGAAGCCTTGCGTGCTTGAGCCCACAGAGCCCTTTGAATTAGAGGGCGTGGAAGAGAATGTGGTTTTCGCCGTAGGGAACGTGGTAATAGGCGACACGTATTTCTGCTACTACGGCGGAGCCGATACGGCGATTGGCGTGGCCACAGCTAAGATGAATGACCTGGTAGATTTCGCAATGTCGGAACCAATAAAGAATTAAGTTATCACGCGGTTTATTCCGCACCTGAAAGTGCGGAATAACTGCGGAATAAAATGCGGAATAAAATATCATTGAAAATACAGTGTAAATATGATTTATTCCGCAGGGGTGCGGAATAAATTACGGGGATTATCCGCACTTATTCCGCAAAAATGGGGGCTTCAGTAAAGGTTATATGATTTCGCAATGTCATCGCCGACAAAATAATTGCAAATTACATATTAAAGGCGTTGGGCAGCTAATCTGTAATCTGGAATCTGTAATTTGTAATTGATTTATATGAGTAAAGAACCTATTAAGTATCTCAAGACTGACCCTTGGAGGATAATCGAAGAGGGTTTTCATCCGGAACGGAGCAGGGTCTCCGAGTCGGTTTTTTCGCTTGCCAACGAATATATGGGAGTTCGCGGGTACTTCGAGGAAGGATACAGCGGCGAAAAACTTATCGGGAGCTACTTTAACGGAGTTTTTGAAACAAGGTCGATCACCCACGACACGAACTTCATAGGTTTCGCGCGCCGCATGTGCTTCATGGTCAACTCGGTTGACTGGCTATACACGCGGATAAGCGCGGAAGGCGAACAGCTCGACCTCTCAAGGAGCAAGATATCGGAATTTGTCCGTACGCTTGACATGAAAACCGGGACGCTCTCGCGGGGTTTCATATGGCATCTTCCCGGCGGAAAAGAATTAAAGGTTACTTTTGAGCGTTTCCTGAGCATGCATGACAAAAATCTCGGCATCCAGCGGATAATGCTTAAGCCTATTAATTTCAGCGGAACGGTTGAGCTTTCAATGGGGCTTGATTTTTCCGTTCTGCACGATGAAGTAAAGACAAACTACTGGGAATGCCCGAAAAAAGAATTCAGGGACGGGTCCGCTGCCATAATCGGAAGGACAAAAAGCACCGGCTTGCATGTGTTTTCTTCGTTCCGCGTTGAAAGCGGTGCCCGCATGACCGCAAAACAGCGTGAAGAAGACCGGTTTATCGGTTACGACTATAAAGTCGGTGTTCAGGAAGGCAAGGAACAGGTTATCGATAAGATAGTTGTAAATCACGTTGAGCGTTCCGCGGGTGTTTCTACGGATGATGTCTGGAGCGCCGGCATTAGTCTTGAAAAAAAGCACGAGGGCACGATGTTTGACACGGCGCTGGCCGGGCACGCCGAGTACTGGGGCAAAGTGTGGGACACGCTTGATATCACTGTTGAAGGCAATGACGAGGACCAGCAGGGCATCCGTTTCTGCATTTTCGGCCTGCACCAGGCATACCACGGCGAGGACGCCACGCTGAATGTCGGAGCGAAGGGCCTTACCGGAGAGCGCTACTGGGGCTGGGCGTGGTGGGACACAGAGACATACTGCCTGCCTTTCTATCTGTTTAACAATCCCAAGGCGGCGAGAGCACTTGTGGAATACAGGCACAACTATCTTCCGCAGGCGCTAACGCGGGCGAAAGAGCTGGATTGCGAAGGGGCATGCTACCCGATGGGAACCATAGACGGCACGGAGTCATGCGGGACCTGGCAGCACGGCAACCTTGAGGTCCACGTCAGCGCGGCGGTGCCGTATGGCATCTGGCATTACATGAAGATTTACGGCGATAAAGAGTTCCTCTACGGCAAAGGCATAGAGATACTCCTGCAGTCGTGCCGGTATTTCGCGTCGCGCGGGGCGTGGAGCCCGGGCGGCGAGTACGGCATTTACGGCGTAATGGGGCCCGACGAGTTCCATATGATGGTGAACAATAACTGCTATACCAACGTGATGGCAAAAAAGGTATTTGAATATACGTTTGACGTGATCTCGGAAATGGACGGCGCCGCGCCGGATAAGCTTACGAGGGTTTACGGAAAAGTCGGGCTGAGGGACGGGGAGATGGAAAGCTGGCGCATGATGGCCGATAAAATGCGCGTCCCTTTCGACAAGAAGACCGGCGTTTACGAGCAGCACGACGGGTATTTTGAACTGCCGCACATAGACATAGATTCAATTCCGGCGGGCGAGTGGCCGTTGTACACCCACTGGGCGTACGACCGCATCTTCAGATACGACATGATAAAGCAGCCGGATGTCCTGCTGTTTCTTTTCTTTTTCAGCCGGCAGTACCCGCTTGCGGTCAAAAAGAAGAACTACGATTACTACGAACCGCGCTGCAGCCACGAATCGTCGCTTTCGCCCGCCATACATTCTATTATGGCCGCCGAGATAGGGAAACTGGACGAGGCCGAGGAATTTTTCAGCTACGCCACGCGCATTGACCTGGACGATTACAACCGCGATACGTACCAGGGGCTTCACGTGACTTCAATGGCGTCGTCATGGATGAATATAGTCTACGGTTTCGGCGGGCTAAGGTCGGATGGCGATAAACTGGTTTTCAATCCGGTAATAATTAAGAAGTGGAAGGCGTACAGTTTCAGGATACTCTACCGTGGGGATGTCATAAGCGTGTCAGTTGACGGCAGCAACGCGGTCTTTAAGATAATAGGGGAAGGAAAGATTCCGGTTTCAATATACGGGAAGGATTATCAACTCACCCAAACACCGCAGGGCATCCCGCTTAAATAACCGTTTTTCAACTCCAGTACGGGAAAGACCGTTAAATCACTTCGTATATGGCGTAGGATTGGGGCTGCATTTGAAGTTCGTAAACGTTGCTTTTGGTAACAAGACTCGTCTTTGAAACAAGCTTTTCTCTAAGACTGCCGTTAATTTTCCTACCGTTGAGCGGAACATTCAATTCATATTTTGACGGATTCAGGGCAATGACGAAGGTTTTTCCGCTATTTTTTCTCATGTAAATGAAGGGATAGCTTTTTTCCTTGGCGTGGAGCAGGATGAATTCGCCGTCGGCCTGAAGCGCGGCGTTTGATTTCCGTAACTTTGCCAGCGTCCGGAACTCGTTCAGCAGCGAATCGGGATCGTTCTCCTGTTTTTCAACGGTGGGCCGGTTCTTGTCCTTGTCTATGGGCAGGTAGAGCTTGCTTGAGGGGGCCGAAGAGAAGCCCGCGTTTTTAGCGGACGACCATTGCATAGGCGTTCTTGAGCCGGTGCGCCCGTAACCGCCTTCCTTAGACGGCGTTTTGCCGAGATATTTCATCCCGATCTCGTCGCCGTAATAGAAGAACGGGACGCCGGGCATCGTGAAGAGGAAAACAAGGATTATCTCAAGTTCCCTTTTAGTAAAGTTATCATTCAACCTGGACATGTCGTGGTTGCCGGAGGGTATGCAGATGTAGCCGTCTTTCTTCGTGGCGCGGTATACCCCCATGTAGTAATTCAGGAACTCCATTATGTTGCCCTTTGAGTGCCTGCTGAAGAAGCTTTTTTCCTGCCTTCTGAAGAGAGGCAGGTAGCCTTTTGGGGAAACCCCGAAGTGAAGCAGGAAATCCATGTGAAAACCGGCCTTGAGTGCCTTCGGCGGGTCGCCCCATTCCGAAACTATCGCGGCATCAGGATATTCCCTGTCCAGCATTTTTCTGACATCCCGCCAGAATTCAGATACAATCTTGCCGTTATGATCGAACTTTACGAGCGATGGCGCCATGTCTACGCGGAAACCGTCCGCGCCCATGTCCAACCAGAAACGCATTATCTTTTTCATTTCATTCCTGACCATTTTAGGGCCCGGAGCGTCCACGGGCTGCTGCCAGCGGCATTTAGGGTCGGGTTTGGCGAAGCCGAAATTCAAAGCGGGCTGTATATAGAAGAAATTAGTGATATACTGCGCGTCTCTTTCGGCGTACCCGCCAATGGCGTTCAGTTTACCGCCGGTGTTGTTCCATATGCTGTCTGTCCAGATGTACCAGTCGCTGTATTTGTTCCTTTCCGCCTTGCAGGATTCCGCGAACCACGGACAGTCGATAGAGGTATGGCCCGGAACCAGGTCTAGCAGGACTCTGAGCCCTTTTGACTTTGCTGTCCTGAAAAGGCGCTTCAGGTCGGCGTTGGTGCCGTATCTCGGGTCTACCTTGTAGTAATCCGCGATATCGTAACCGGCGTCCTTGAAAGGGGAGACAAAACACGGGTTCAGCCATATCGCGTTGCAGCCGGTGGACTTGATATAGTCAAGTTTTTGTATAATGCCGGGGATGTCGCCTATACCGTCTTTGTTAGAGTCGTAAAAACTCTGGGGGTAGATCTGGTAAAAAATAGCGTCCTTGAGCCAATCGGGATTTTTCATTTGTGAATGCACCTCTTTTTTCAATTAACAATTACCAATTAACAGTTATCATAAACAATGAACTACGAGCTACGAACTGTCTTACAGGGCACTTTTGGGAAATTTTACGTTAAAAATGGGCTTTTGTCAAACAACTTCGCAATTTCTTCGGAACTAAGATTACACCGATTATTAACTAAGATTTCACAGATTAATAACGAAGATTACACCGATTGTTAACAAAGATTTCACAGATTAATAACAAAGATTACAGTGATTATAAATGAGATTACACGGATTCAGTCCCATCGTTGTTTCTGTGTAATCGTCTTTCGTAATCTATGTAATCGTCGTTTAGTGTAATCGTAGTATGGTTTGACATAAAACATTGAAAGTTGTACTATATTTTCATGGACCCAAGTAAGCCTGAAACAATCATCATTCCGCTTGCGCCGGATATTGACCGCGCCCGTTTTTGACGGGGCGCGGATTTTTTACGCATTTTTTATAAGGGAGTCATGGCTGATCTGGAGCTTCAAAAACTATCCAGGATGTTTGACGAATCATTCGTCGGAGTCCTGCTGTTCGATCCGAGCGGCAAGCTGATAAAAATAAACAAGGCGTTAATTGACATGCTCGGGATTACCGACAGTTCGCCTTTGATGAATATATCCCTGTTTGAAAATCCCATGTTATTGGAAGAAACCAGGAAGAAATTGTTAAAAGGCGAAAGGATAAGGAAAAAAACCGAGATTGATTTTGTCAAGATTAAGGAACTTAATATTTTCGGAACTAATAAAACCGGACGCATATTCATAGAATACTATCTGGTGCCGCTTTTTGCAGATTATGAAAAGACCCTGTTGGGGTATCTGCTCCAAGTGCATGATATTACCGAATACAAGCTTACGGAAGACGAGCTGCGCAAGAATGAAGAAAGACTGATTTGGGAGCATAAGATGTTTTTCAAAGGGCCGGTGGTCGTTTTCAGGTGGGTCGCCGCGGAAAACTGGCCGGTTGAGTATGTTTCGCCTAACGTCATACAGTTCGGGTACCGCCCGGAAGAATTTTTAAGCGGAAAGGTGCTATACAGCAAGATAGTGCATCCCGACGACATGGACAGGGTCGCTTCGGAGGTGAAGGATAATTCTGAAAAAGGGGTTATGTCTTTCGACCAGTTCTACAGGATCTTGGACAGAAAAAGGGGAGTAAGGCACATTTACGACCATACCTGTGTTATCAGGGACCAGGATGACAAGATAATCTATTACGACGGCTATGTGTTTGACATCACGGAGCAAAAACAGAAGGATACGTCTCTTCAGGAAAGCGAGGAACGTTATAAGAAGCTGGTGCAGATAACTCCCGAGGCGATCGTTGTCCACAGCGAAGGGAAAATCGTTTATATTAACGCGGCGGGGGCAAAAACTATCGGCGCTGATTCACCCGAGGAAGTGATCGGAAAACCTGTCCTTGACTTTGTCCATCCGGATTACAGGCAGGCCGTGATTCAGAGAACGAAAGTCATGTATGAATCCGGCGAAAAGGTCCCGGCAATGGAGGAAAAATTCCTCCGTCTGGACGGGAAGATCATTGACGTTGAGGTTGCGGCAGCGGGCCTGCAGTATCAGGGTAAGCCTTCGGTCATTGTCGCTATACGCGATATCACGGAGCAAAAACAGAAAGAGACGTCTCTTCGCGAGAGCGAGGAACGCTATAAAAGTCTGGTGCAGCTGCTTCCCGATGCTGTAGTGGTCCACAGCGGAGGGAAGGTGGTTTTTATAAATCAAAAGGGGGCGGAATCCGTAGGCGCCAAGTCCCCGGAGGAGATCATCGGCAGGTCCATAAAGGATTATATCCATCCGGATTCAATTCAGTTGGCCCTGCAGAGAACAAAAATAATGTACGAGCAGCAGAAACCGCTCCCCTCGGTAGAGGAAAAATTTATCAGGATTGACGGCAGGGTCATAGACACCGAAGTAACGGGAATGGGGCTTGTTTTCCAGGGCAAGCCGTCCGCGATTGTCGTCATCAGGGATATAACCGAAAGGAAAAAATCGGAAGAGAAGCTGAAAGAGCTGTACAAGGATCTCGTTAGGACCAATAAGAAGCTTGAACGCCTGGCATTGCGGGACCCGCACACGGGTCTCTATAATTTCAGGTATCTTGAAGATATAATTGAAGTTGAATTCCATAAATGCAGGAGGAACGTCCACCCGCTGTCCGTAGTAATGATGGACATTGATTACTTCAAGTCTCTCAATGACGTCTACGGCCACCAGTTCGGCGACCTTGTGCTGAAGCAGTTCGGGAAATATCTTCAGAGTTTCATGCGCAAGTCTGACGTGCTGATAAGGTACGGAGGGGAAGAATTTGTCATTGTTTCGCCGGGGGTAAACCGGTCGGGCGCGATGAAAATGTCGCAGAGGCTTCTTGACTCGCTCAATTTCACGAATTTCGGGAACAAGAGCCATAAGGTAAAACTGAAGATCAGCATGGCGGTCGTTTCATGCCCCGAAGATGCTTGCGCGAAAGGGATGGACCTGGTCAGCAAGGCCGACCATGTGTTGAATAAAGTGAAAGAATTCGGCGGCAATACGGTGTACTCCACGGATGACACGCGGGATAAGAAAAAGTTGGCAGAAAATGACGAAGACGTGAAAGTGCTGAAAGATAAAATAGACAAGCTCAATAAAAGGGCGAACCAGAGCCTTATCGAAGCGATATTCGCATTCGCCAAGACGCTTGAATTGAAAGATTATCAGACGGGAGTGCATACTGAAAAGACCGTCAAGTACGCCACTGAAATCGCCGTCCGCATGAAACTGCCGAGACAAGATGTGGAATCGGTCAAGCAGGCGGCGATACTCCATGATCTGGGAAAGATAGGCATCAGCGAAAAGATACTCCTGAAAAAAGCAAAACTGACAAAAGAAGAGTTTGAAGAGATAAAAAAGCACCCTCAGATAGCCGCGGACATTCTCAGGCCGATACAGCACCTGCACGCCCTGATACCGCATATTATCTATCACCATGAAAGATGGGACGGGAAAGGCTATCCGAACAAGCTGAAAGGCCAGGAGATACCGGTAGGGGCAAGGATAGTGGCGGTCGCGGATGTCTACCAGGCGCTTACGTCCGCCAGGCCCTACAGAAAAGCGTATTCTAAAAAAGAAGCGTTGAAAATGATAAAGCAGGAAGCCGGGAAACAGTTTGACCCTAAAATAATTGAACTGTTCCTAAAGATCGCGAAAAAGAAGTAGCTTTCTGCCGCAACGCAGCCCACCTAATCAGTCTCTGGAAGCGTGAAAAATCAATAACCCTGACAAACCTGGAATAAAAGGAAGAAAATCTTGAAATGAGCATAAAAACAAAGCTTGTCATGGCGATGTTCATGGTCGGCTTGCTTGTGGCGGGCCCGGCGGGGGCGCTTTTTTACGTTTACACGAAGAATATACAGTACCGCAGCGCCATGGAAATGAAACGTGAGGACCTGAGGAAAATGGCGATAGTCGTCGCGGATAACATGGAAGCGAGCGATTTCGTGCCCATAATGAATTACATCAAAAAGATGAAATCTTCCGATTCTTCGCTGCGCGGGATAACCCTTGCGGATAAAAACGGTTTTGTGGTTGCCGACACCGACAGCGACAGGATAGGCCGGTTTTTCAGCCCGAAGGAAGTTTCCGCGGAACAGGCGCGGGACTTTCTCGCGTTTGACATGGATGTCAAGTCAACAGTGAAAAAGAACCCGCTAGGCAAGATGCTGGTGAGATATGACAGGGAAACAATAGAGCAGGACGCGAGGAGATCGCTCCATGAGGTCGCGGGTAAAATCGTTTGGATCGCGCTGACAGGGCTTCTGATAGGCATGCTGTCCGGGCTGGTGATCGCGCTCGGTATAGCGAAGCCTCTGGTAAAACTCGCGCGCGAATCCGCTGAAGTGGGCGCGGGAAACCTTGAAATAAAGCTTGAGCCGAGGGGAAAAGATGAGGTGGCGCGGGTCACTAAGGCCGTCAAAGAGATGGTCGGAAAACTGAAAGTAATTGACGAGATGAAAGACGAGTTCGTAAATAACGTCTCGCACGACCTGAGAAGCCCGCTTGGCATCATAAAAACGTATGTCGCGGTGCTGCTGACTAAAAAGCACGGCGAACTCGGCGCCGAACAGGCCGGATTCATCAAAAATATCGCCAAGGCGGCCGACAGGTTGTCAAATTTTGTCAATAACATGCTTGATACTGCGAAGATCAAGGCGGGAAGGTTTGAATTGGACATCGCGGAGGAGAACCTTTACGATATCGCGCACGAAGCGGTAAATTTAAACCAGCAGGTGGCGGCAGAAAAGAAGATAGAGCTGACAATAATAGGCGCGCGGGAAAATTCAGGGATTAAATGCGATATAGAGGCGATCAGAAGGGTCCTGATGAATCTGATAAGCAACGCCGTAAAGTTCACTCCGGAATCCGGTAGGATCCTCGTGGAAGTGAAGGCGGAAAACGGCGGGATAAGGTGCGAAGTAAGGGATACCGGCCCCGGTGTCAGCGAAGACGAGCTGACACTCATATTCAGGAGATTCGTCCAAAGCGGCGACCCGGCGCGCGCGGATAAGAAAAAATCCGGGACCGGCCTGGGACTTTCAATATGCAGGGAGATAATAGAGCTGCACGGCGGAAAGATATGGGCGGAATCAAAACACGGAAACGGGAGCGCCTTTATTTTTATCCTGAAAGGGAACCATGTCCTCTGATATGAAAAATTCAATGGTTGTCGTGGAAGACGACGGCGAAATGCTCGAGCAGATAAAGGTATTTTTTGAAACGGTGGGGGATTTCAGCGTATCCGGATTTACCGATCCCGAACGGGCATTAGAGTATTTGAAGGGGATTGAAGGGCGCCTGCCGGATATCATCGTGGCCGACATCGCCATGCCCGGAAAAGACGGCTACGCGCTTGGCAGGGAGATAAGGCTTGACCATAAACTCTCGAACATACCGCTGGTGTTCCTTTCCGCGAAAACCACCGTCAAGGATAAGATAGAAGCGAGGCGGATAACCCCCTACTACTTCCCCAAGGACGGCGACAGGAGCGAATTGATGGCTCTTGTCAACAGTGTCATGGAAGAGCACATGGCGCAGTCCGGTGTCAACCCGCTGACGCGCCTGCCGGGCAACACCGTCATTGAGCAGGCCGTCAATAATGCGGCCGTGTCCGGCGCAGAATTCGTAATACTCTATATAGATTGCGACAATTTCAAGGCGTATAACGATGTTTACGGGCCGCATAAAGGCGATATAGTGATAAAAGAGTGTTCTGGGGCGATAGACAGGGCTTTAAGAAGGGCGTGCAAGGACGGATTTTTTCTCGGACATCTCGGCGGCGACGATTTTGTGGCGGTGATAAGCGGCTTGGCGGACGCCGGCGGAGTGTGCAACGAGGTGTTTGGGGAGATTGAAAGGATAAAAACTTTGATATACGAAAAAAAAGAGCTTCAGCAAGGATTTTTTAAGGGCAAGAACCGGAAAGGCGAAACGGAGGAATTTGAATTATTGAGCGTTTCAATAGGCGTTTTGGACAGCAGGGTAAAGCGCGTAGATTCCTGGTCGGAAGCTTCAAATGTGCTGACCGAAGTCAAGGTAAAGGCGAAATCCATTAAAGGCAATTCATATTGCGTAGATTCCAGAAAAGGAAAAGGGGACGGTTCTATTTAATTAAATAGAACCGTCCCCTTTATTGACCTCCCCTTTATTGAAAAAACTGCCAAGATATGGTATACAATTAGGCAAGAGAAAATATTTTCCCGAAAGGAAAAACATGTCTGTAACCATCAAGGATATAGCGAAAGAAGCGGGCGTTTCAATAGGAGCGGTCTCCAAGGCCCTCAACGACAGGGGCGGCACAAGCCTGGTCCTCAAAAGGAAGATAGAAAAGATAGCCCGCCGCATGGGATACTTCCCGTACATAAAATCCAGGCAGACAGGAATGTTCGCCGGGGCGTCGAAAAGCATAGGGATAATATTCTCCTTCGCGGGCGAATACCTGTCGAAAGAAATACAGAAAGGCATAGACAATGTCCTGTCGGATTCGGGGTTTTACCAGATAAGATACGCCATAAACGTGTCCGGCCAGTACACGGACGAGGTAAGGAAAGAAAGCTTTATAGATAAGGTCATACAGGACAGGTCGCTGGCCGGGTTGTTGGCGGTGTTCATGGGGGTTTCCGACAGGACCGTCGCGCGCCTCCATAAGAGCGGCATTCCCGTCGTACAACTGAACAACTTCTCATCATACGGAAAATGCGTGACGACGGACAACGAAGAATCGGCCTATCGGGCGACAAGGGCGCTTATTAAACAAGGCAGAAGAAAAATAGGATTGGTAATGCCGGGCGAGATCCATGAAGCCGTCTGGGAACTGCGCCTCGCGGGCTACAAGAAAGCGCTCATTGAAGCGCGCCTGCCGTACGATCCGTATCTGATAGAAGACGAGCATTCGTTCGATCTTAAGGAGTCGGCTCTTGCGACGAAAACGCTGCTGGAAAGGGAGCCGAAGATAGACGCGATTCTTTTCGGAAGCGACACGCAGGCCTACGGCGGGATGGAAGCGCTTAAGAGCCTGAACAGGCGCATTCCGGATGACGTGGCGGTCATAGGTTTTGACGACTTGCCTTTCAGCGCGATAACGGACCCACCCCTGTCGAGCGTGAACCAGCCGATGTTCGAAATGGGGAAAAAGGCCTCTGAAATGCTGCTTGAAGCCATCAGGAACAAAGATTTCTCTTATAAATCCGTGGTATTGAAAAGCAAACTGGTGCTGAGACAGTCTTCCAACAAAAATCTCCCAAAAGAACGGATAATCTGAGAGTCACTTGCCGGTATCGCCGGATATGTATTTGACGGCGTCCGGAAACGGCTTATTTCCCGCAAAACTTCCATAATTTTTGTTAAAAAATCTTTGATAACACGCGAAAATTCTGTTGTATATTAAAAAAGGAGCCGGACAATGGTTTTTCACAGGTTGAAAATCAGCGTTTTTTGCGCGGCGGTTATTTTGGGACTATATTCCTG
The DNA here is from genome assembly GCA_043811535.1 of Elusimicrobiota bacterium. Lineage (GTDB taxonomy): Bacteria > Elusimicrobiota > Endomicrobiia > Endomicrobiales > JBDRNC01 > JBDRNC01. Next base: position 60,644 of record JBDRNC010000004.1, on the reverse strand, counting down.
CGGCGCCGGATTGGATAAATGCATTGCAATTACAGCTATTTCTTCAACAGATGAAGCCGCCGATAAGACTGCGGCCAAAGCGGTAGACGGAAACTTATCCACAAGGTGGAGCAGTGCCGCGGCGGACAACCAGTGGATAGAACTTGACCTGGGGGGCACCGAAAAACTCATAGGTATCAAGCTGTTGTGGGAAACCGCGTATGGGGAGAGCTATGATGTGATGGTTTCGGAAGATAAAAACAGATGGACGACGGCATATACCCAACCGAAAGGGTCCGGAGGCGTGGAAGATATAGATATACAGAAAGTTTCTGCCCGGTACGTGAAAATGCAGTGCCGGAAGCGGGGCACAGGTTTCGGTTTTTCGCTGTTTGAGATAGCGGTAAGGACGGAGAGAGAACCTTTCGGAATCGGGCAGAAAGAACCGGAACACATCCAGAAAGTGAATTGGGATTTCAGCGCGGTTCCGGAAAGAACGATCTACCTGCCAAAATCATGGAGCGGCAACAAGGTATTCATCGCGTTTAACGCGTCATTAGAAGAGTATGACCTTTCCGTGAACGGCAGCTTCGTGAAAACCATCCTAAGTCCTAAAATACCTGCGGAGATTGATATAACGGAATACGCCAGGCCCGGTTCGGAAAACTTGTTTTCCGTGAAATTGAAGAACGCCAACGGCGGCAATAGCGTGTTTAAGTCGGTTATAATCGCGAAAAACACGCTGGCGGAGGTCCTTAACAACACAAAGAACGCCAGCAATCCCAAAGAATTCTATCAGATGACAGCCAACATGTACTCGCCGGGATATTTTCCGCTCTGGCTGAACGATAAGCAGGATTACTGGACGGTTGTGGGCACGGAGGACAGCTTTAATGAGAGTCTTTTATCTTCAAAAGGGCTGATCGGCTCCTATACGAACGGGTTTTCAGTCATACCGTTCCTGTACCTTAACAATGAACTGGTTAATTTCACCGACGCCGATATTTCGCTGGCTCTTGAGGACAATTACCTGCCGATACCTTCCGTGACATGGAAATGCAAGGGCGTCGAGTATTCCGAAAAGCTTTTTGGCTATGGCGGAAAGGACAATGCTTCAACTTATATTATATGCACGCTGAAAAATCTTTCTTCAAAAGCCGCCGCGGGGAAATATATTCTCTCCGTAAGACCCATTGAAGTCAACCCGCCCTGGATGCACGGCGGAATGACTGTGATCAGCGCGATAAACAGCAAAGAAAACGGGAATAAAATTGAAATTAACTCAAATAAGGGAATAATAGCCCTGTCAAAACCGGATACCTTCGGCGCGAAAGCGTTCAAGGATGAGGACCTGCTTTTCGGGCTGATCAAGGGCGAACTTTCGGGAAAAGAAAGCGTGAGCGACCCGGCGGGCAGCGCTTCAGCGGCCCTGTCATACGAATTCAGCCTTGCGGCGGGCGAAGAAAAGGAGTATTTATTCATTCTGCCTCTTGACGGGAACATCAACAGCGCAAAAATTCCTTCCAGGGAAGAATTCATGCGGGACTACGCTCAGGCGAAAGCGCTCTGGCAGAAACGGCTGAACATGATAGAGATAAATATCCCGGAGCCGGGCATTATGGACGTGCTTCGCTCGAATATAGCGTATATCCTCATACACAGGGACGGCGCCGCGCTCCAGCCGGGTTCGAGGAGCTACGAAAGATCCTGGATAAGGGACGGCGCGTTCATACAGGCCGCGCTTTTAAGGGCCACGGAGCCGGAATTCGCGAAACAGTACCTTGAATGGCTGGCCGGGACGCAGACGCCGGACGGCGAGATACCCTGCATCCTGGATTCAAAGACCGGCAAGCTCGTGGACTACGCAAAAAACTGGAGAGAATATGACGCGTCGGGCGAATACGTCTGGGCAATCTATGATTATTACAGCTTCACAAAAGACAAGGAGTTCCTGAAGAAGATATTTCCGACCGTAGAGAAGGCGCTGAAATTCATAGAAAAACTGCGCGCCGAGATGTCGGACGTGCGCTACGCCGGCACGCCTATGTTCGGCATACTGCCGAAGAACCAGAGCCATGAGGGATACCTGGATAATCCCCAGCAGAGCCTGTTTGATGATTTTCTATCGCTGAAAGCGTGGAAGGAAGCCCAGCCGCTGGCAAAGATTGCAGGCAGGGCGGAACTTATACCGTGGATGCTGAAAGAAGAAGATGATTTCAGGAACTGCCTGCTGAAAGACATTTCGATCGTGCAGAACCAGAAGAATATCCGCTATATCCCCGCATCCATAGGGCTTGCGGAATTCGACGCCATCGGAATGTCTATAATGCTCTTCCCGACGTTTGAATACCGCTATCTGGACATGGACAACATCACATACATGCTGAACAGATATTATCAGGACGAGTTTTATAAGAGATTGACGGCGAAAGGGCCCGTAGAGTTCTCGCCGTACGAGATAAGGGGCGCGCAGTCGTTCTTCATGCTCGGCGAGAAAGAAAAAGGGCTGAACCTGGTAAGATACGTTTTCAAGGGCTTGAGGCCGAAGGAATGGAACCACTGGTCGGAAGTCATACCGCGCGACCCGACGGCCCCGGTCTACCTCGGCGACATGCCCCATTCATGGATAGGTTCGATATACATAAATGTCATCAGGTGCATGTTCGTTTATGAAGATGATTATGACCGCCAGCTCGTCATGGGTTCCGGCATTGACGAGAAGTGGCTTGAGGGCAACGGGATATCTGTCAAGAACCTTCCCACGTATTACGGAAAACTGAGCTATTCGATGAAGAAGGAAGGTGGCGTGATAAAGGTTGCGTTCACGGGAAAACTTGAGAACCCCGTGAACGGTTTTGTTTTGAGGAATCCGGCGAACAACAAGGATATACGAGAAGTCAAAGTCAACGGCAAAAAGTGGGAAAAATTCACAAAAGATACGATAACATTCAGCAAGTTGCCGTCCAGCGTTGAGATAATATACTGAGTAACCGGAAGCAAAATAATAATACTTGACAATGCCAATCAATCTGCTATAGTATTAGTAATCAGTTGGGGCCGTCATGGGCCCTGGAAAGAAGTTGCAGGTGAAGTAGAAGCAAGCCATACTCGATAGGTCTCAACAAGCAGATCGAGTATGGCTTTTTTTCGTCTATTCAGCATATTGCTGATTTACATCAGGAATATGTATCTCAGTATGAACAAAACCGAGAACACGCTTACCAGCACTGGCACTTCCTTGAACTTCCCTTTAACCGTTTTTAAAAGCGTATAGGTTATGAACCCGAACGATATGCCCTCCGTGATGCTGAACGAGAATGACATTATCACTATCGTCAGGAAGGCGGGCATGGCTTCCGTCAGGTCTTTCCAATCGATGGTTTTGACGTTTGCCATCATGAGCACCCCGACCATTATCAGCGCGGGAGAAATAACGGGGTAAAAGACGGCGCCTCCGGACGCGCACCCGGCCGAAACCATCTTAATCAGCGGATAAAAAAACAGCGCCAGCACGAATAATACGGCCGTAACAACGTTCGCAAGGCCTGTTTTTGCGCCTTCCGCCACTCCGGTGGAGCTTTCAATATAGCTTGTCACCGTGGATGTTCCGAGCAACGTACCCTGGATGGTTCCGAGCGCGTCGCTCATGAGCGCCCCTTTGGCCCTGGGCAGTTTGCCGCCTTTCATCAGGCCCGCCTCTTCGCTAATTCCGACCAGAGTGCCTACAGTATCAAAAAGGTCAAGGAAAAACAACGTAAATATCACCCCTATCATGTTCCATGTCAGAGCGTTTTTGATGTCAAGTTTGAATAATGTATCGCCTATGGAAGGAGGGGAGGATACAATGCCTTCAAAGCGGGTCATGCCCAGCAGGAGCGCTATCACGGCGTTGACGATAAGGCCGATGAGAATGGCGCCTTTCACGCGCAAGGTCATGAGGATAGTGATTGTCATTACGCCGAACAAAGAGAGAAGCACGAAAGGGCTTTTCAGGTGGCCGAGCCCTATCAATGTCCCGGGCACCTGAACGATTATCCCTGACCATTCAAGGCCGATAAGCGCGATGAGAAGTCCTATGCCCACGGCTATGGCGTTCTTCAGAGACATCGGGATGGAGTTTACGAGTTTTTCGCGAAGGCCGACGAATGAAAGCGCCATGAATAACAATCCGGATATGAAATTCGCTCCCAACGCGATCTGCCACGGCACTCCCATGCCGATGCAGACAACGTAGGCGAAATAAAAATTATGTCCCATCGCGGGCGCCAGCGCTATCGGGTAGTTCGCCAGAAAGGCCATCAGCAGGCACGCGACGGCCGACGCCACGCAGGTCGCGACAAAAACGGCATCCTTGTTCATCCCGCAGGCCGCCAGCACGACCGGCTGGACGAAAATAATATAAGACATTGTTAAAAAAGTCGTGGCCCCGCCGATAACCTCAGTCCTGACGTCAGTGTTGTTCTCTTTGAGCTTGAAAAGTTTTTCGAGCATCAGCGCCTCCCGGTATTAGAGTGTTCTTAATGATATAAAAAAACAAAAAAACGGTCAATTCCGCGATTGCTTCTGATCTATTTTATTGGTATCATTTTCAAGCGGGGCACACCATGGTCAACCTGACTATACTCTTGATGTTTATGCCTTAATTGGTGAATACGACCCTGATTTCTTCAAAAATGAGTGGGAAGGTAAATAATATTTGAGAGGTAATGGTATTAATGAATTATTTAAAATCAATTCTATTGCTGTTATTGAGTTTTGTTATTCTGTTTGGCTGTAAGCCAAAACAGGAACCGATACCCCGGCAAACTGCTACCCAACAGTTGAAAAAGCAAAATGTTCCAAAGAAAATATTGAAAATAACAGATATTGAAATGCCTATTGGTTATTCTCTTGTGGATTCTTCAAATCCGTATGTACAGGTTTTAACACCTTATGCAGCGCATCCCGTGATGCTTCTTGAAATGAAAGAAGAGAAGCTGTTTGAAATAGTTACCGGGACAGAACCCGGCAAGTTTATGTTTGATGAAATGCTTACAGGTGAAGGTACGGGTACAGGTTTTGGTAGACATTATGCCGTGAATTCAAAAGGAGAGATATATTTCCTTGACCCGATGAATAACAGGATACAGAAATTCAGTAGAACCGGTAAATACATTAAATCAATTGCAGTTCCCGCAAGGGCAGGAAAAAACGGAGAAAGTGCGGTTAAATACAAGAAAGAAGGCATTCCAGATAAGCAAAGAGAAAAACCAGATGCCTGGTGTATATTAGATGAAAGTAACTTTTATTTAGAAGATACTGCTCACTATTACTATTTTAATAGGGATTTGTATTATTTCGGAACAGATATAGCCGTTGACGGGCAGGATATTCTCTATTTTCTTTTAGTAAAGAATGTTGAGTTTACACGGTTTATGCATCTGCAGGGTGAGTATGAGGTATGGCAATTTATTAATGATAAGTTAGTGAAAAAATATCCGCATAGAATAATCAGCTATGAATTTAATAATGACTTTACCGGCAGGTATGGAACCGTTTATGACTTGAACGATGCTGTTAATAAGGAAAGGCTTGATTCAGATAAACTCAATATAGTTAAAAAGAAACACTATATCGTTGAGGTTATTGATAAAGATAATTGTATTATTAAATTGACACAATTGGACGGAAACCAAACTGTTATAAAGCTCCGCAAAGATATAGATATTTTTACTGTACTCGGCAGAACATTTGTAACTGAAGATTCAATAATTAGAATATATACAACCCATAATTTGCGAGATGGATTTGATGGAGAAATAGTAGAATATAACCTTAATGGAAACTGTTTAGGCGTGTTTAGCAGGGCAATCCATTTAACAATATATGGAAATTGCTTTGCCGGCAAGATAGAGCAAGATGGATACGCCTACAATAGATATCCATATCCGTTGTTTCTGAGAGTAGGTTTTAAACCGATTTTAAAAGATGAATAAAAGAACTGTTATTCTACTATTGATATTATAAAATACTTGCCTGCTTTCTGCAAGCAGCAGAAGTGACTTGATTGATACGGCTAATCAGTATCTATCAGCTCCTTCATGGACATGCAAACAGCAAAATCTTTATGATGTATATATAAACACATCAATGCCCAAAGAAGGATTCTATATATTTACAAAAAATGATATCCGGGAAGGAATGAAAATTGGTTCGGATGGTATTGATGATAGAGATTGTAATCCCAACAATAATTTAAGAGAAATATTCTGGCCATTCAAAAAAGATGACCTCATTCCTTATTATACCGGTGTCGCATATGCTTGGGGGCATGTGGATAAGCCCGCCAGATTTAAGGAAAAAATAGATGATACTGCCAAAAAATATATCGCCGGCGCAAGAGACCATGATTATAATCCAGACAGTTCTACTCAAGGCTCGCCTACTGATGGCTATGCAGGCATTGACTGCAGCGGTTTTGTACAAAGATTGGTGATGTATAATGTCGCGAATGTGGAAAATAAATGGAATGTATCGGAAGGCGTGAGAGGGCACTGTATGCCTATAGCGCCGAAAGAATTGAAAAAGGGTGATTTTCTTGTTTATCAAAATAAAGATGGTGACTACACCCATGTTGTTCTTTAGTCCCGGTGACATATCTTTTATTGTTGCAAAGAAAGAAATGATAACAGCATAGTATCCCGAGATATTACACCGTTTAACACTTCGGAAGTGTTAAACGGCTAAGTGCTCAAGGAGCGTTTATGGGATCAATAAAACCAGTATTGCTAATTTTGTTTTGTGCCATTATTCTATCGTGCTGTAAGGCTAAAAAAGAACTGTTGCCTGACCAACCCTCAAACCAAGAAATACTTAACCAGCAGGAACAGAAGAAACCGGCAAAGAAGCTCAAAATCACTGATGTAGAGATGCCTCCAGGATACACGCTTATTGAATCGTCTGCCCCGTATGTGGAAGTGCTGACGCCTTATGCAACATATCCCGTGATGCTGCTTGAAACGAAAGAAGAGAAGCTGTTTGAAATAGTCAACGGAACCGAACCCGGCAAGTTTATGCTTGATTCATTTATGACCGGAGAAGGTACGGGTTCAGGTTATGGTAGACATTATGCCGTCAATTCAAAAGGCGAGATATACTTCCTTGACCCCATGAATAACAGGATACAGAAGTTTTCAAAAGATGGTAAATACATTAAATCTATTGCAGTTCCTGCAAGAGCAAGAAAGAACGGAGAAAGCGCGGTTAAATATCGGAAAAAAGGCATTAGAGATGAGCAAAGTGGAGCACCGGACGCCTGGTGTATATTAGATGGAGCAGATTACTATCCGGACAATGAAACAGAGTATTATTACTATCTTAACAAGGATATTTATTATTTCGGAGCAGATATCGCCATTGACGGGCAAGATAATCTTTATTTCCTTTTAGTGAAGAATGTTACGTTTCCGCGGTTTATGGAACCCCAGGGGGAGTATGATGTGTGGCGTTTTACGGATGATGAATTAACAAACAAATATCCTGTAATACTAAAATCCAAACAGCTTTATACGCCCGAGTTATTATTGGAAAATGGGAATGTGAACATGGCTGCGGAAGGCGGAAAATATGATTTTATTAATGAAAAGATATTTAATGTCAAATCTCACCAGGATACCGTTAATAAATTGAATTATGAAGTAAGATTGGTTGGTAAAAACATGAAGATGATGAGTTTAAAAACTATTAATGGTTATAATACTACGATAACCTTCCCGGAAATTATTGATACATATAATATACTAGGGAGGGCCTATTTATTTGATAATAAAGGCTATAGAATATTTTGCACTGATAGATTTGTTGGAGATGATTATTATGATTTAGATGTATTAGAATATGCTTTGGACGGAAAATTAACTGGAACACACAATGTTGTTATCGTAAGAAGATTAGGCGGGAATAATCCTGGCGGCAAAATCGGACAAGACGGACATGTCTATAGCATATTTCCGCATCCGCTATTCCGTCGAATATTATTTATTCCTTTTGGAAAAGATGAATAAACTAATCATTATTTCATTATTGATGTTATCAAACACGTGCTTGCTTTCTGCAAAGAGCAGAAATGACTTGATTGATACGGCTAATCAGTATCTATCAGCTCCTTCATGGACATGCAAACAGCAAAATCTTTATGATGTATATATAAACACATCAATGTTGAATAGGGGACGGAGTGGAGTTACCCCGCTTTTGTGGACACAGAAGCAGGTAATTTCGACTCGTATTGCGTAGGGCTTAGATAGCCCAACGTCGAGTGCAGCCTTTTACGATTGTAAAATATTTCTATGTATTCAAACAACTGTGATCTGGCTTCTTCTCGCGAAACGAATCTGGCATCGTTCTGCAGTTCTTGTTTCAAGGTCTTGAAGAAGCTCTCTACAACTGCGTTATCCCAGCAGTTTCCTTTACGACTCATGCTGAGCTGTATGCCATACTCTTTCAGCTTGGAACGGAAATGATAGCTTCTATACTGGCTTCCCTGATCACAATGATGAATCAAAGAACCTTCGGGTCTTCGGCTCAAAACAGCCATTTCCAGGGCATTAATCACCAAACGCTCCGAGGGTTGACCATGCATGGCCCATCCTACAACTCTTCGCGAAAAAAGATCAATTACGACCGCCAAATGCACCCATCCGGAGCCTGTCCAGAACATCGTCATATCGGCAGCCCATACTCTGTTTGGTTCCGGAACATCAAACTGTCGGTTCACCAGATTATCCGCTGCTTCAGCCGTCTTATAAGCCTGTTTCCATCGCATCCTTCGATGAGGCTCAGCAACTATTCCATGGACCCTCATCAACCGTGCTACTCGCTTTCGTCCCAAATGCAGCCCTTCAGACTTCAATGCTTCATGTATCCTTGGAGCCCCATAGACTTTTCGGCTCTTGGCATAAATACACTGAATCTGGACCAGCAACGTTGCATCTTCACGGCAACGCCTGCTTTGGCTTCGCGTCTTCCAGGCGTAATATCCGGACCGGCTAACCGCCAAAACAAAGCACATCGTGGCTATTCTGAATTCCCGTTCGTGTTCCCGGATGAACCGATATCTTTCGAGGCGTCCTTGGCAAAGTAAATTAGGCTTTTTTTTAAAATGTCCCGTTCTTCGCGCAAACGCTTGTTTTCTCGGCGCAGAGCTTCAAGTTCTTCGTTCGGCGTACTGTGCCCTGTGTTAGGGAATGCCTCTGTTTCTTTCCTGTCAACTTCAGTGCGCCATTTGTAGAGATGATGGACGGGTATTTCCAGTTCACGGGCCACTTCAGCAACGCTTTTCCCGGTTACTTGAGTTCGGCGTACGGCTTCCATCTTGAATTCACGGCTGTAACGCTTGCGATCTCGCTTCTGCATCGGACACCTCCAGGGTTATTGTACATTTTACCCTTTCTCGTGTCCACTAAACCGGGGCAAGTCCAGAGTTAAAATATTAAGATAAGAAGATTTTTCATAATACACTGTTTTTCCTTGAAAGAAGTTTCCTAAATTTGTATAATACAAACATAAATTAAGGCGACGCTGACTGTATTTAAGACAATTGGTTAGTCGCTTGGTGATACCAAGACAAGCATCAGGTATCACGGAGCGATTTTTTTTGGGATAGAAGCACAATATATTGTAGCGACAGGCCAAAATACCACTATATCCGCTATTGCGGACGACCTTTTAGCATGGATCCCCGATTCAAACCTTCGGGGACGACGGATTTAGAACATTAAAGGTGCGTCGATTGACAAATGGGTGTTCTTTTAGTAGAATACCAAAGGTTTTATAGAGGCAAAAATTGGTTATTGGTAATTGGTGATTGGACTAACAACCAAAAACCAATAACTAATCACTGTCGTAATGACGGGCCCGTAGCTCAGTCGGTAGAGCAGGCCGACTTTTCGGCCGAGTCGTGCGTTGAAGTGGGGGGCGCATGTATTATGTTTATGTTCTCAGAAGCTTGAAAGACAATGATTTCTATGTTGGTGTTACGGGAAACTTAACGGATAGGATAGAAAGACATTTTCAGGGACGTTCAAAAGCCACTAAAAACAGGTTGCCACTCAATTTAGAGGCATATAAACAATTTAGCGATAAATCGGAAGCATATAAAACAGAATTTTATCTAAAGAAGCAGCGTAATCGGCAGTTCATTGAACAAGTTATCGCGAGTTGGGCCCGTAGCTCAGTCGGTAGAGCACCTGCCTTTTAAGCGAACTCATTTTCAGACGGTAAAATCAATTATTTTTCTGCTATTCTTCTGCTGCTATCTCAAATATAACGTACTTATTTAAAAATAACTTCCCAAAATAAGCAATATAACACATCAAATAACGCAATACAATGCGTTATTTTTATTTTGTGATGGTTTCAAAAACAAGAATTTCCGCTATAAAAAGAACTCTTTACCCGGCACCTTTTCTGGCCGGCTTAACCTAAAAGCCCTTCATTTGGCGCCATCGCTCCGGCAAGATTTTCCGCTACAAAAAGAACCCACCAAAACGCTAAAAAATCCAAATTGCATAGGCACACACCCAATATGGTGTGCTCCGCTTGGAAATTGTACCGGAGATAAGGTAGAAAAAAGTTTTCCAAAACGTCTGTATTGGTTGAGATGTATTTGATAGAATAACAGCCAAAGAATAAATTCAATTAAGCAAAATAGAGGGTATATATGGCCAAGGCAATATCGCAAACTCAAATTAGTCTATCGCAAGGGGAAAACAGTTAATGAAGATAACAATAAGGAAGAAATCAGACAAAATGAAAATGAAGCGGCTGCAAAAATCGGATACGGAATATATTAGGATAAAAGAAGAAAGGAAATCAATGGCTCATGGAGCGAGGATTTGGAGGCAGTTTATGAAGGCGAATAAACAGAGATAGAGAGTGAAGTAGAGTTTATATGGAATTCCGTCATCAATGCGATCTTAATAATTATTTACTTGCTTGTTTTTTGCTTACGTTAATAGTAAAATTAACACGATCACAAAAGCCGATTTCGAAAACCGGTATACTCCTTTGGGGTATCGCGAGTTCAAATCTCGCCCCTTCCGTTGAATATTCAATGCTTTTTTAATATAGAAAAACGCAGCAATTTCTTATCATCTTTTCGGATTGTGACGGATTTGTGACTATACTATTTTCAAGTAAAGCACACCAGCCCAGATTACCGACGGAAGTGTCTCCCCCAACCCTTTAAAAACTCAAAAAGTCGTCCGCTTTACACAGGTAAAAATGTGCCGAAAAACCGCTATTCTTGATGCCTCGAATAGCGGCTTTTTCTTGTAAGAATTGTATTTGTAGAGGTGTATGGTCGGCCAATTGAATATGGGAAAAATCATCAAAAGACAACGGGTCAGTAGCTCAGTCGGTAAAGCAGGTCAATTAGTCGGTTGGGTTGTGCAAGACCGTACTATGCGATAGATATTTCATTATTACAAAACAAATAAAAGAATCGGATTGGTATATTGTAAGTGAGGAAACAGAATGAACGCAAAAGAAAAAATCCAAAGAAGAATGAGATCAGTGCTTTCGGAAAAGAGCAATGAAATACTTGACGCTATTGCCGTGGCTTACTTTGTATTTAATACGCCGACTATAGAAAAGGACGGACGAGAGATCTTAATCGAAAAGATTTCAAATTTCAGATATTTCTGCTATATCGAAAAGTTCAAATATCCCAAACTCATAAAACTTGCAAGAATGAATAAGAATAGATGAAATTACTCAAAAACAATGCTACAATATTTGGGGGTTAAGGGATAAGAAGAAAGATGAATAATCTGAAAATATCACTCATAATACCCGCCTATAACGAAGCGGCGAATATCAGCTACGTAGCTTCAAAAACAATTAAATTATTTGCGGACACTAGATCATGTGCTGCCAGGCATGGCGATAGAATTGGCATTAGTAGAAGAAAATCTGGGTAATTTGGATAAAGCGTATGCCATATATAAAATGATAGAAAAAGAGAATAAGGGGATTTTAAGTGACCGGTATTACGGGAAATACGGAAGTTTATGTTCAACCATGAGGTTGTATGACCAAGCGGAGATACTGCTTAATAAGGCTATAAGACTCAATAACAATGATATAAACGCGCATAATGACTTGGCGCTAGTATATGAAGAAAGAAAAGAATACTCTAAGAGTGAAAAGGAGTTTCTAATTGCCTTAAATATTAATAAAAAATATGTTAAAGCATATATTAATTTAGGAGTATTGTACGCAAGGCAATGAAAATACGAAAATGCCTTGAGTTGTTTTAGAAATGCACTTAAAATAGATCCATCTTCAAATATTGCAAAGGGGAATATATCCGTTCTAGAAAGAGAGATGAATAATATATTTGATAACGGGAAAAATAACAAAATAGAAAATAATAATTATGGGAGGAAACAATGAAAAGATTTATGTTTGCTATTATGAGTATGATGTTCGTATGCCAGATAGCATATGCGGCATGGGTGGCACAAACTGTAGACAGTGTTGACAATGTAGGTGGGTATTCCTCATTGGCGTATGACTGGGATGGTAATCCGTGTATTTCGTATTATGATGCCGGCAATTTCGATTTGAAGTATGCTTCTTATACTGGGACGGAATGGTCGATAAGTTCTATTAAGATCACCGGAGATGCTGGCGCATATTCATGTTTATATGTTGATACAAATACAAAGGTTTCGCATATAGTGTATAAGGGGCCTGGAGGCGTTGAATATACATCATCTACGCCTACTGGATGGTCCTTAAGTGTTGTTAATGCGGCAAACACATCTTATGACAGAGCTGTTGTGGTGTCTACAGACAATTGTCCAATTGTGACGTATATAGACAGTTCCGAATATGTATATGGGTGTAAGTTGGTCGGTGGTACCTGGACTTCGGTCAGATTAGACAATGTTTATGCTCATGACGGCAAAAGTATTAGAATGAAAAAAAACAATAGCAATGTAATAGGAGCAACTTTTTGTAAGAATACGGCAAATACAGTATACTATTCATCTGCAAATCCAAGCGGAATATGGCGTTCGCAATCGGCAAGTCTTTCCAGCGTAGGAAACAACGTCCTCTCATCTGCATTAGCGTATGATGCGGCCGATTATCCGTGGGTATCATATAGCCGTACCAATGATGGAGTATACATCACAAGTTATACCGGGACGGGATGGACTACGCCGGTTAAGATATATACAAACAATACATGTGATTCTCTCGAGTCAATATGTAATAACGGCGTGGTTTATGTAATATTTACGAATTCATCTGGTGATTTAGTGGCATGCAAATATGAAGGTGGCGCGTGGACGAATGAAATAGCTAGAAGTTCGGTAGCTAATGTACGAATAGGTATTGGAATTGATAAAAACGGAAATACAGCTATTACTTGTAAAGATAGCGTTAATAATGATTTATTGTATATATATCATTATCCAGTCCCGAACTTAGCGGGAGATGCGTATATAAGTAACATAACTACTTCGACGATACAATGGAACTGGACAGATGTAGCTGGGGAAGCAGGGTATAGGGTTGTTAGCTCTACGGGGTGGGTAATTAGCACGTTGGCCGTTGACACTACTTATTTTGTTGAGGGTTCAACATGTCCACTGCAAACTAATAATAATTATTCAAGGTATATACAGTCGTTTAACTTAGGGGGTACATCCAACACAATAACGTTGTCTGCTTATACATTAGCAAACCCACCGATAAACCTATCTTTGACAGTGCCTACAACTTATCAAATTGGTGCCACGTGGGGAATGAACGGCAACACTATAGGAACAAAATTTATAATACAGGTTGCGACAGCGGAGGTGACCGATGCGTCTGCGTTGCTTACTTCTACAGTAACCACTAATTCGGGGAGTGTTAGCGGTCTTACGGCTAACACAACATACTGGGTAAGCATTTATGCTGTCAACGGAGGGTCTGTACCGACAAATGCTTGTCCGGTGATGTCGATTATGACTTATACATATCCTCCGGCTGTGGCTGCGTATTCAGGAGTAAGTAATGACAAAACGCAGGTCAATTGGACGCATAATGGGAATACGGACGGTGTGACGGTTTACCGAGTGAACAAGTCAACGTGGAACGGTTTTACTGGAACGGTAGTTTCTTCAGATACCTATCTGACAAGTGCTGAGTATACGGAGTTATCAACCAACACAACATACTGGTACAGAGTAGGTTCTATAAACGGCCAAGAAAACGTAAACTGGGTGTCGTTTGGAAGTAAGGTGACTCTTTCTACATGTCCGGTATCTGCGGCATATACAGGTGTTGGAAAACTTGAGTTGACGGCTAACTGGACGGATAACGGCAATGCCGGCGGAACGGTGTATGTAGTACAAAAGGCTACATGGAGCGGTTTTACCGGGACGACGGTGTCGAGCCAGACAGTAAACATATCTGTTATTTATTCAGCTTTATTGCCTGATACGTCGCACTGGTGTCAGGTGAAAACTGTCAACCATGAGAACATATCAAGCGATTGGACATACCTTGGATACACAAAAACATTAACAAAGTCGCCTGGATCAATAACAAACCTTGCGGCAACGAAGTACATGAGGCCGGGGTGGATCAAACTTACATGGACAGCGCCCGGGAACGATGAATATACCGGCACAGCTACGTCTTATGTATTGAAATATGGTCTGACGGCTATAAATACGGAAGCTGAGTTTAACGCTGCAACTACAATACCTACAAACGCGCCCGCTGCGGCAGGGAACACAGAATCGCTAATTGTAAGCGGTCTGTCAAATAATACGCTTTACAACTTTGCGATTAAGTCTATTGAAGAATACGGGGCAGTATCTGCTATAGACTCTGTATCGCCGCGCGCAAATACGTATTCAGGATCAACAAGTGAAGGGTTTTATGTTGATGAAACGATTGGTAGCGACTCTGCAGAGGGGTCAGAAACGGCTCCGTGGTTGACACTCAATAAAGCAGTATCAACTATCCTTACCGGAGATTGGATATATGTAAAGGCGGGAAACTATAACGGTTCAATAACAATTCAAAATCTCGGTAATCCTATTGTAGGTATTATCGACAGGAAAACCGCTTTTATCGGGACGGACAGACAGAATTCAAAAGTAAATTCATCTGATAACGCGTTTTATATTAAAATGAGTTCTGTGGTGGTATCTGACCTTGTGTTTAATACCCCGATGGGTACAGGTATAAGGATAAGCACTGGGAGCACGGGAATAGAGATACGGAGAATAACATCTTACGGGTCGCAATACGGGGTTGTAATGGATATGGGAGCGACGTCGTCCATTCATTACGATACAATAATAGAAAACAACTTGTTTGACAACCCTTCCACAATGGGGCTTATCTTAAGAAACAGCGCGGGAGGTATTACGGCAAATAAAGTAACTGTTAAGAACAACATATTCAGGAACGGTAATGCGATGATCCTGTCGGAAGGTACTTCTGCAAATGATTATGATATAAAGTATAACTGTTTTTATAACGCGACAGTGGTAGGTATTAATATATCGACTTCAACCGACGTGGCATTAGACCCATGTTTCTATGATGTAGGCAACCATGACTATCACCTGAAATCAAAGACAGGGCGTTGGGACGGATCCAGCTGGGTACGAGATATCGTGCACAGCCCGTGCATAGATAAAGGCGACGCGACGGACAACGTGGGAGCGGAATCGTCGCCAAACGGAAGCAGGATAGACATAGGCATATACGGCGGCACTTCAGAGGCATCAAAAACATACTCTAATATGGAAATAACAGTAGCAACGGCGACGCCGCCTGGGCCGACATCAGTGGATTTACAGTATACTGCAGGCGCGGTGCGGTATAAGATAGAGCGATCACGTAACCAGATAGACTGGACAAATATTGTGATTTGGGATACCTGCCTGTCAAGTAACACATACAAGGATACGGGTGTCGGGCCGGGAACAACGTACTATTACCGGGTAGCGGCATACAACGACATGGGAGCGCAAGACGACCTGTATTCGAATATATTAAAAGTGGTGACAAAGCCGCTGATGCTTGCCCTGGTGTATCTTGAGAACATAATAAATATAACGATAGAAGACGGGATAATAACGATAGTAATACCCGCGAACATCCTTGGCGAAAACTACTATTATGAAGCGCAGTCAGGCAGAGCGCCGGCAAACGTCGAAACCATGGCACTGCCGTCAAATAACGGCGAGATACTGGAAAACGGGATAGTAAGCGTAAAACTGTACAAATCGTCTACGGGCGAACTCGTAGACGAAGAGTTTAGTAAAGAGGTCACAATAGAAATACCATACAAGGACACAGATAACGACGGTATAGAGGACCGTAGCAATATCCCCGTTAAAAGGCTTACGGGATATAAATACAAAGACGGGGTGTGGACGGAGCTTGATAAGAATGACATAGAGATAGACAAGACAAGCAAGAAGGTAAAAATAAAGACGAAATCATTCAGCGTATACGGGATAGGCGGAATAAAATACGCTTCAACACTGGACTCGCTGATAGTATACCCGAACCCATGGAAACCGGGAACATCAGGGATATTCTCCGGAAATAATATGATATTCGATAACCTGACGAAAGATTGCAGGATCCGCCTCTTTGACCTGTCAGGCCAGATGTGGCTGGATAAAACAATAGACGGGTCATATAACGGCCGGTACGTATGGGACGGCCGAAGCGACTGCGGGGAGAATGCCGGCAGCGGGTTGTACATATACGTTGTCACCAACGACAACGGTGAAAAGAAAAAAGGAAAGGTTTCTATAGCGCGGTAACGGAGGGATAAATGAAAAAAATTAATGCTATTATGAGTATTATGTTTTTGTTTTCAAGTGTATGTTTTGGATCCTACGGGAACATGTTAATGAAAATCAAGAATAACCCCGGAACGCTGGGGATGGCCAACGCAGTTGCCGGCGTTGAAGGCGGCGAGGCGGAAGCGGAAATAAACCCGGCATCAATGATTGGCGCGCTTGGCAAGTCGGTATCGGTCAATTATACCGGATATCCGGAAGGAATAGGGTTCCAGCAGGCATTAATGTCCTACAGACTGTCGAAAAATACGGTACTGGGCATGAATCTGAACGCTTTTCAGTCAGGGGACATTGATTCCGTAGATAACCAGGGAAACATTGTAGGCGTGAAGTATAACGATAGTACAGTTGCTTTTGGCGTTACACTGGCCAAAAGGTTTGAAGAGTTAGAAAAATACCGTATAACGGGCGTAGGGGTTACCGCTCGAATAATAAGCGAAAAGATCGAAAGCGAAACGTCAATGAATTTTCTTTCGGATTTTGGGCTGATGTTCCGGATTGAAAACAATGACAAGTCGCGGTTTGGAATCGCTGTACGCAATATAGGAACAAAACCGAAGTTTATTAACGAAGAGGATACTCCGGTTACGTTAGCTTATGGGATATCACGCTGGTTTATGTCCGAAGAACGGCTGCTGATTGGACTAAGCGCGGAGTCCGGCCCCGGGAGCCGCAGTTTCTATGCCGGAGGCGGCGAGTACAGGATAGACATCGGGCAGCAGATGTGGGGTGTAATACGCGCAGGATACACTACGGAGCGCAAGGATTTGGGTCCAGAGGCGGGTATCACGGCTGGCATGGGTATTATGTGGGAAAACATGGGAATTAACCTTGTCTGGCGGCCTTCAACGCTTATAGGCGATACCCAAGCGATGGAGCTCAAATACCAGTTTAGCCCGAAAATGGGCGCCAGGGTCAACCGATACGCGAAGATTGAGTTCTTGGAAGCGTTGGACAAAGACCGGCAGGACATTTCACAAGAAAACAGGATAAGATATGAACTCAGGGCAAAGGATGCGGTGGAAGAGCGTGACAAGGCGATATTTACCCAGGGCGTGACAGAACCGGAAGTAAAGGAAATTGATGCATATAAGAATATGGCGGAAGACGCTGCGAAAAAAGGGGTATATGACTCGGCTTTAGGTTTCATGAACCAGGCGTATATGAAATATAAGGCGGTATATATAAAAGTAGAAGCAAAAAGAATGCTTGAAGAATTGAAAAACGAAGAACAACAAGTTAAAATATCGCAAGAAGAGTTGGATAAGCTTAAAGCCGAAGCTGAAGCCGGAAAAGCAAAAGAAATGGCATGGGCCCTTTACCAGGACGGGCTGCAGAACTATCTGCGCGGGGATATTAAAAAAGCCATTGACAGTTTTGAGAAATATCTTGCAACAGGTGACGGAAAATACAAATCAAAAACAAGGAAGTATTGTTCAGACGCATATTCTCGAAGCGGATACGATACCTTCGCGGCCGGCGAAGATCTAAAAGAGGCGAGCCGGATGTGGCGCCGCGGGATAGAGTTGGACAGTGATAACAGCGCAATAAAAACGTATATGGACGAATATGTTGATATACGCTGCAATGACCTGTTCAATAAAGGGGTTATAGAATATTCGAACGGGAAAATAGACAGCGCGCAAAACTATTGGGAAGAATGCAGGAGCTTAAATCCGAAATACGCGCCGGCAGTAAAGGCATTAAAAAGGGTAAAACGGGATAAGAGCAATTAATACATGCGACATGAAATCCCCCCGACTTTCGTCGGAGGGTGAATGCATAATGATGTCGCAGTAGGCTGCGTTATTAAAGAAGCCTATCCGACACTTTCGGGAAGGAGCATCACCATAAAATGGGCATACGATATAAACTGATACTCACCATGACGTTCATAGCTATACTTGCCCTTACACCGGCAAGTATGCTTTTTTATAACCTCATGCGAAGCGTTATGTATGAAGATGTTATCAAGAACAAGGGGGAAGAAGTCAATAAACTGGCAATAATCGTCGCGGACAATATGGAAGCGAGTGAATTTGTTCCGATCATTAACTACATAAAAGCCGTTCAAAGGGGCGACAGGGAAAAAGGGGATAATTCGCTGCGCGGCATAACGCTTTTAAACAGCCATGGCCGCATAGTAGCCGATACAATGACTGACCGGATAGGAAATGTTTTCGAAGGAAAAGACGCTGATCAGGGAAATCTGATAATAAAAGAAACAGATGTAACGGCCGCGGTCAGGAAGACATATTTAGGCAAAATGAGAGTCAAATATGATAATGACATAATTGTTGCGGTAATAGACAAGAAAATCGATGTAGTTGCTAAACAGATAAAGGAATACACGCTCTACAGCCTGTTGTTCGGGCTTTTATTTGTCCTGATATTTTCAGAAACTATTTCAAGGCCTTTAGTAAGGCTTGCAAAGGCGTGCAAAGAAGTAGCGGCGGGGGATTTAACGGTAAAAGTGAATCCGCGTGGTCGCGATGAGATTGCGCGTGTGACAAAAGAATTTAACCAAATGGTGGTAAAAAGGAAAGAAGTGGAGGAATTAAAGGATGATTTTGTCAATAACGTGTCCCATGAGTTGAGAAGCCCGATAGCGTCGGTGTTATCGTATGTAGAAAGGCTTCTTTCGGAACAGGACGGGGAAATTAACGTAACACAGGTGAATCACCTGAACTTAATCCGAAAAGCGTCGGAAAGGTTAAGCGGGTTCATAAACAACATTCT
The DNA here is from genome assembly GCA_043811535.1 of Elusimicrobiota bacterium. GTDB lineage: Bacteria > Elusimicrobiota > Endomicrobiia > Endomicrobiales > JBDRNC01 > JBDRNC01. The sequence goes on along the minus strand of JBDRNC010000004.1, from coordinate 41,055 downwards.
TGACCTGGCAAAGATAAAAAGCGGTAAGTTCGATTTGGATTTCAAGAAAAGCAATATGTTCGACATGGCGCAGGACGTGGTGAACATGAACAAGATGGTCTGCATTGAAAAGAAGGTGGAGTGTGTTCTGTCGGGATCAAGGGAAAGGGTGGAGCTGGAGTGCGATGAGGACCATGTAAAGAGGATTATCATAAATCTTGTGGGAAACGCGATAAAGTTTACCTCGGAAAACGGGAAAATCGAAATAAAGGTATGGCCGGTTGATAATAAGATACGCTGTGAAGTAAAGAATTCCGGGAAAGGCATAAAAACAGAAAATATTAATAAGTTGTTTAATCGCTTTGAACAGAGCGATAGCCTGGAGCATCATAAAGAAAGAAGAAGAGGTACCGGGCTGGGGCTGGCAATCAGCAAGGATATAGTTGAAATGCATAAAGGACAGATATTCGCGCAATCGGAATACGGGGTATCGACCTCGTTTATCTTTTTACTACCAAAAACGCAGAAGGGGGCGTAGTTGGGCAGAAAAACTGCGTTAATTATCGACGATGAAGCCGATCACGGCAGAATAATAGCCCTAAATCTCAAAGACAGGGGTTTTGACACGGTTTTGGCTTATTCCGGAGAAGACGGGTTTAATAAGGCAAAAAGCATAAAACCGGACCTAATAACAATGGATCTGTTAATGCCCGGGGAAGACGGGATAGACGTTATAAAGAAAATGGGGGAGGATGAAGCAACGAAGAACATACCGATAGTTGTAGTAACGGTGTTGGATAACCGGAATCTAAAAAAAGAACTTGAAAAAAATGATAGAATAGCAGGGTATCTGGTAAAACCCGTTAAATCCGGCGATTTTACGGCAATAACAAACAAAGTCATAAGAAAAGGTTAACAAATGATTCCGAAAGCGAATATCATGATTGTAGATGACGAGCCAGAGGCCTTGGAGCAATACAGGCTTCTATTTGAAACACAGGATATTTACGAGATTATGGATTTTACGCGTCCGGAAAAGGCCCTGGAATACCTTTCGAACAGCGATAATAAAGTGCCGGATATTATAATTTCGGACATAAGCATGCCGGAAATGAACGGCTATCTGTTCGGGGAGGAAGTAAGGAAAGATTACCGGCTAATGCATATACCGTTTCTATATCTTACAGGGAAAAATACAGGCCATCAGGATAAAATCCTGGCCAGGACAATAACGCCGTATTTCTTTGAAAAAGACAGGAATAAACAGGAACTCATATCGCTTGTTCAAAGCATTTTGGTGGAGCATAAGATACAGATAGATATTAACACGTTAACACGGCTTCCGGGGAACAGCCTGATTACAAGGGAAATTAACCATATTGTGGCCGAAAAGGACAGGTATGCCGTTCTGTACATTGATTGCGATAATTTCAAGGCCTATAATGATGTTTACGGGACGGATAACGGCGACAAGGCTATCAGGGAAGTGGCAAAGGCCATAGATAGAGGCTTGAGGCAGATAGTGCCCAAAACCTATTTCTTAGGTCATATTGGCGGCGATGACTTCGTTGCGGCCGCCTGGGGCGATTTTAATATTGATATCCTCTGTAAGGCAATAATAGGCCAAATGGATAAGGTGCGGTGTGTGGCATATGCGGAAAGCGATGTCGCGCGCGGATATTTTGAAGGGAAAAACCGCAAAGGAGAGACTGAAAAGTATAATCTTTTAAGCATAAGTATCGGCGTGATAATATCAGATTTCCGGAAGGCAAAAAACTGGCCTGAAGCGTCAAACATGCTGACCGAAGTAAAAAGAGCGGCAAAGGCGGTAAAAGGCGATTCGTATTATGTTGATCAAAGAAAAAGCGAATGAAAACGCTGTATAATGAATTCAATCCAAGAATATATTGTATAAGATAGGGCATATTTTAACAGTGTTTTTATAATAGCGCACATTACAATATTAAACCCGTATTTTTGAAATATGGGTTTTTTGTTTAGCGCTTACTTGTATAGGGTATTGTAAAATATTATAATATCCCTTAAGAATCCAAAGCATTATCCTAAAGGAACAAAAAGCGATGAGCCATTTAGATGACGAATACATGGAAGAAATTAAACAAAAATGCGATATGATCGCGCTATGCGCTCATCTGGGGTTGAAGAGAATGCGCGGCGCAAAGACCTTTCATTGTCCCCGGGGAGAGAATCACGCCCAGGGCGACGCGCACGCAAGTTTCGTGGTTCATCCGTTAATAAGGACGTTTGAATGCCTTGTCTGCAAGGATGACCCGTTGACTAAGATGACAGGCAGATGGAGGGGCGACTGTTTCGAACTTGTTATGGCTATAAAGAAAATCGGTTTACCGGAAGCAGTCGCTTATGTAGACGAGTTTAATAGTAAACTTGAAAAAGAGAGAAAGGAAAGGGGTTTTGACGGCTACTCTGACGAAAGAACGGAACTCCTGCATAATGTGGCGGATACATCGATGTACACTCCGATGTATAGCCTTATTTGGGCTTCGGGGAAGAGGGTGACAGAGTTCCCTGAAGTTGCAGCCGGGTTTGAACGGATGGGAATATCAAAAAGCACACTACATCAATATAACGTGGTATATCTGAACGACCTTGAAAAGGTTATGAAGTGGCTTAGAGACAAGTATCCGAACAGCGAAAGCCTTATCAAGGCGGGAATATTGACGTACGACGGCGGGCTGAAATTCGAGAATTACAGGATTGTCATCCCGTTCTTTGAAAAAGACGTTATCACAAATTTGCAGGGTTGGGATATATCGGATGAAAAACCCATATTCATTAATCCGAAAAACGACATCCCCATGCTTTTAAACGGTAACAGGTTAATGCGCCTGCGCAGCGGTTCTACCGTTATTTTCACGGAAGACGCGCTTGAATGCATGTCCGCTTCCGAATTGTTCGCGGAACCGGACGTCATCCCGGTCGCTCCGGGGACGCGAAAAATCAATAATGAATGGCTTGAATACTGTCATGGCATGATAGTTAAAACAATGATGAAAGATATGGAAAAGGCGGCAGAAATAGCAAAGATATTTGAAAACATCAAACAAAGGGAAATAGAAATAGTAGATCCGGCAAGGGAAGGCGGGACAAGCATAAATACAATTCTTTGCAGAAAAAAAGGATTAATATAAACAGAAATGTCCATTCCTGATAAGACAAGAACGCCGGATACTGGTAATCAGAAGCTTTGCGACTCAATAGAGTTTCACATCCAAAGATATGTTAAGGACAAAAAACAGGAAGACAAAGACAAGGTAATAGAGGAATCGGTCGAGTATTTTATCCCATTAATGCAAAAAGTGGCTTCAAAAAACAATATGCCCATAGAAGAACTATACTCGGCGTCAGTAATAGGCACAACTGCGGCGCTGGAGAAGTATAACCCGAACATAGCCAGGAAACACGGGGCGAAGTTCATCACATATTCTAAATTTCATGTGTACAAGAACATTCAAAGAGAACTTAATTTAATAAAAGGCGACGGATTCACTTATGGGGATAAACACAAGTACTACAACATTCTGGCAAAACATAAGGTCAAGAGCGAGGTAATATCGCTACATCCAGGGATTGAGGACAGGCATGATTTAGAAGACAAAAAGGCGGATGAGAAAAGAGAGGTTGAACTGCTGTTGAATAAACTGTCAAAATGGCTTGGGCCGAAGGAGATGAGATATCTGGAGTATGTTGCGCAGTACGGTGAAGACGAGGCCGCCCAAAAAATGAATATGAAAATATCCGATATATATAACATGAGAGCGAGGATTAAGAAAAGGATGCAGGGGTTCAATGAATAATTAAGCAACAATATTGATTGTAAATTCAATGATATTATAAAACGGCTAAAAGCCGTTTTTTTTATTTGCGGGACACGACAAAAAATACGCGCGGATCGGTATATTGTAAGTGAAAAAGGATAAACAAATAACATGCAAACAAAATACCGGTCCTCAAAAACGAAAAAAGTACTGCGTAAGTGCTTTACAACGTTCGTAGCCGTTGTATTCACTTATGTCTGTTGCATACATAACACGGCAATGCTGTTTGCCCAAACCTACGGGCCCGGAATAGCCCAGGCAATCAACGGAAAAACAAGGGAACTCAGGGACAGGGGGCAGTCCGGATATTTCTCTCCGGATTCAGTGCAGTCAAGAATTAAGAAGCAAAACGGCGTCGTTGACTACCAGAACCGCGTGGAGCAGGCCCAGGACAGGCAGCGCGCCAAGGTGCAAAATAAAGTGTCTCAGAATATAGACCAGGCAGGTTTTGAACACCGTAAAAACATCGATCAGCTTGCGGCAGAAGCGGATAATGCCCGGAATAAAGTGTTTTCAATATTCGGGCAGAATTCGCTTTTTAATTATGTCCTGTACGGGGACGGCAAAAAGGTATGGTTTAAGGATGATAACGAGGTGCTGATTGAAAATGAACGAATCGTGGACGCGCATGGGAATATAAGCCTGCGCAATACGTATAACATGGCGTATAACGCAAAGAAACTGTTAACAGCTTACGAGTCGTACACGACGGATTCGCTGGGCAACACGACATACGTCAAATGGTACGGCGGGACATACACCGATGACTCGGTGTTTTACGGGACAGATGCTTCAACGCATGATCCGGACAGGGAAAAGAACGCCGAGAAATTGCTCACATCCTACACCCAGGAGACGACTGATTCCCGCGGGAACACCGATAAAATAGAATGGAAAGACGGGGAATATAACGGCAAACTGCTTGTAAGTTACAATCAGAAAGAGACGGATATAAGGGGCAACGTAAACGAGAAAATATGGTACGGAGGAAAATACGATGAGAACAGGCAGCTGACCGAATTCCATGAAGTAACGACGGACGCGCTGGGAAACAGGGTAACCCGGGACTTCTCGGGAGGGCAGTATATAAAGAATCAGGCATATGACGACGATAAGGAAAAACGGGGCGAAGCGCAGGATATTCCCGAGTATTTACTGGTTTCCTATTTTGAGGAAACAACCGATGATCAGGGCAACAAAACTACAAGGGATTTTAACAGCGCGGAATACGACAAATACGGCCAGCTGGTTTATTACAGGGAGTATGACACCGATGCTCTGGGACGCGTGAAAACAATCGAGTGGGAAAACGGAAAATACGATAATCTCGGGCGCCTGACGTCATATAATGAAAACAATACGAATATAGACGGCACAGTCACGCATGTTAAATGGACTGTTGAGAATTACGACAATACCGGAAGGGTTACCGCCTACAGGGAAGTCAGGACAGACGCCTTGGGCAAAGAGACAACGCTATACCGTCATGACATAACCTATACGAGACAGGGCGATGTAGTATTTTACATAGAAGAAGACACTGATGCCCGCGGCAACAAATCCTATGTCGAATGGAAAGACGCGCAGTATGACAAATATGGGCGGCTTACCGCTTATAAAGAAAAAACAACGGATTCGCTGGGAAATACGACATATAAGATTTGGAAGAACGCCGCATTCGACCGGTATGGCCATCTTTTATACTACGAAGAATCCGATATTGATGCTTCCGGAAACGAGTCAAGGAGGGTCTGGAAGGACGGAGTTTACGATATATACGGCCAGTTAATAAGTTATACGGAAATATCGACGGATATTTACGGCAATGTAACTACAAGAAAATGGAGCGGCGCAACTTACGATGAGTACGGCAGGTTAAACGAGTATACCGAGAACATCGTTGACAGCAATGGAAACACCATCGTAATAAAATGGAAAGCGGGCGGGGTAAATGGAGAGCCGGGTTATAACGAATACGGGCAATTAATAAATTATGTTGAAGAAATTACTGATATTTACGGGAAAACAAGCACGAAAATATGGAGCGGTGGAAAATATGACGATTATGGAAACGTAGTTGAATTTAAGGAGACTATAATAGATTCTGACGGCAGCGTCTATACAAGAGAATGGCAAGACGGCGAGTATGACCAGTATAACCGGCTGATTTCCTATAAAGAGATATACACCGGCGCAAACGGCCAAAAAATCACTCATATATGGGAAAACGCAATATATGACAGCCTAAACCGCGTTATTTCATACGAAGAAACGTATGAAGGCGATCATGGAAATATAACTAAGATATCCAGGGACAATATCCAATACAACAGCTTAAATCAAATGGTATCTTATGAAGAAACTGTTATTGACTCTAACAAGACGGTCACAGACATTAAATGGTTTAACGCTGTATATGACAGCCAGGGAAGGTTGACCGGGTATACCCAGGAATGCGTAAATTCGAATGACCCGCAAGTCGTGGTTACGACGACAGTTAAAGATAAGACATACGATAAATACAACCAGCAATCCGGCGGCGTGGAGATTGTAATTACGCAAGGCGTTACCTCTTCAGGGCAATTAGTGAATGTAAAGACAGTGACGGTTATCCAGGACAGCAGACTCGAGAATGGCGCTTTAGTTGAATACACGAAAGTGGTTGAAACCACCGGGCTGGACCCGTCCGGCGTCATGCTCAACCAGAGTGAAACCACGGAAGTAACCGAGATCACGCCTGTTTCGTGGAATGAGAAAACCCGCACTGTCTCAGACGGAATTGACCATACAGTTATAGTAAAACGCACCAATATAATCCGCAACCGCGACGGCCAAATTACCGCCTATACGGACGAAGTATACGACGGCGCGACGCCCGGCGGGTCAACCAAAATTGAACGCAAGAACACTTGTTATAACTCCCGCGGAGAAGTACTTTCTTACCAGGAAAAAACTACCGATATTGCGGGGTCCGTAAACGAGATAACTGTCAGTGAGATCATGTACAACGGTCTTTCTCAGATGCTTACATTTACGCGGCAGTCAACGCGCGATACCGCGTCGGGCCAGGTTAAAGAGACTACTATCAGGACATCGGCGGCATACGACGCGCTTGGACGGCTTATATCTTATGTGGATAAAACAAAAACAGACGGAATAGACACAGAAACCACAACGGAATGGCATGCGTGTAGTTATTCCTCCTCAAATCTCGCATCACACTATACGACCATAACCACGCTGAAAGAGCCCGGGATATTTTCTAAAGAGCAGAAAATAACGTCCGATAAATACGGGATTACATATAACGTAAACGGCCAAATTACATCATACACTGAAACGATAGTAGATTCAAAAGCGCCCGATTTAACGACAGTTAACAATGTTAAAGACATAACATATGATTCTATCGGCAGCGTCGCAAGCCAGGATGAGGAAACGCATACGTATGGCGTAACCAAGGATATTTTGCCGGACTTGGCGAATTTAGAAGAGAAAATGCTTGCCAGGACAAAACTGCTGTTTGCCGGCAGCGTTATAGACTGGGATAGTCTTTCAGACGATGATAAGACAAACCTTCTAAACGGCAAGGCAGTCGCAATCCGGATAAATGGCCAAGTGGTATCTGTCTCGCTTAGCGGAGACGAAGCGGTATTTATTGTGGCAAATATTGACTGTATTACAAAAACTATCCGTTCTAATGCGGTATTTGACGCTAACGGAAGGCTTATTTCTTATAAAGAAACAGCGAGGACTACCGGAGACGACGGATACGGGAACGGCATAGACAGGATTGAAGTGCATGTCCGGAATAATATCGGCTATGATAAAAACGGTAAAATAGTGTCTTATGACGAGACTCAGGCATCGTCGGATTATCAGAATATGAGCACAGAAATCAATATGAGAGATATGACGTACGACAAATACGGCAAAGTATTGACGTACAGCGAAACAGTGACAAAAACGGGATACGACGGAACAGGTTCTGAGGTATTCAGGCAGAAAACTATTGCAAAGCGTTCAGATATGGTTTATGACGGTTCCCAGAGACTGCTGGGATACACGGAAGAAATTACGCGGAGCGATCTGCCGGGGACAAGAGTGACAATTCAGCGCAAAGATATGACTTACGATGCGGCCGGTGTCTTCACGGGTTATAAGGAAACGACCAAAGACAACAATGGATATATTACAGAAACTACGGCGGAAAATATTACAACAAACGGCCTGGGGCAGGAAACTGGACGGAAAGAGACCGTGAGGAATACTGCGTACGACTCTTCAGGGAATGTGGTACTCGATAATACTCAAATATCTCAGATAGAATATGTCAGGTACAACAGCGTCGGCCAGAAGATAATATATATTGAAACCCTGAAGACATCGGATTCACAAGTTACTCAACGAATTAAATGGTCGGACGGGGCATATAATAACTATGGCCAGCTTGAAAGCTACTATCAGAAGACGATTTTCGAAGACTCAGACAATAACAATATTATTAAGATCGAAACGTTAAACCGGACGAAAACGGTTTATAACAACCTGGGACAGGTAGTTGAAACCGATGAAACGACTGATTCCAGCGACGCGCCGGGAATTAACGTAAACCGGAAAACATACGGTATCACCTATAATAACAGGGGTTTAAAGGATAAATACTCCCAAACCATCGTTGAGACAGGCAGGAATATACTGGGTTTTACCACGCATGAGATAACAACGCAGATAAACAGGCTTTCCACTCAATACAATGATTTGGGGCTGGTAACATCCTTTGAAGAAAATACTATAAAAACAGGCCAGGGGTCAGATGGCGAAAAGCTGAATATCGTCTCCAATGTCAGCCGCGCCAACATGGTGTATTCTCCGGCGAAATTGCTTACATCATATACGGAAACATCCGTTAATAATGAGAATCCGGATGTGGTTATAAATTCTGCCTGGAACGGCAAATATAATATTAATGGACAGCTGATAGCGTATACCCAGAATGACAATAACGGCGTTCAGAACATTTTAACGGAAAGGAATAGTATTGTTTATAACAATCTCGGCCAAATGACAGGTTATAGCGAGACAACCCGCAGGACGGCAGAAGGCCTGGCCTGCGTCTCAGGCGGTAACCTGAATACGGTCACGGATATAAACCGCACACAAATCACTTATGACGATTGCGGAAGGCTGTATAGCTATGACGATCAAATAGTGTCCGGCGATCAGCCGGGCGTTGTTATAAACACCGTTAGAAAAAGCACAATTTACGATTCACTCGGGCAAGTCAGAAGCTTAACAGAGGAAACGTCTTCCGGCGATTCCATCCATAATGGGCTGCCTAACCTGCATAAGCTATACACAAGGGCCAATAAGTCGATAAACGAGCTTGGGATGGTCACTTCATATGATGAAGTGACGCAGGATTTGACAAGGAACACCCAGGATGACGTTTATCGTACGGGTATAAAATATAATGACGTCGGACAGGTGATTGCGTACAATGAAACTACAAAAGAAACATCCATCAGCGAAAATGATCTAAATATCGATTCAACGGTCAACCGCATCGGCACCGCGTACGATAAGTATGGAAACGTAACCGGTTATCAGGAAACCAGAAATACTTCGGTTGCGCCCGACATTACAGAAACAATCACATACAGCGCGGAACTGGATGACGCGGGTTTTGTTGTTTCATATGACCGGCAGGACCTGCTGCAAAATACGCCTGGATCGCCTGAATACCGGCGGCTGACCGGCACGCATAGGCAGAACGTGGTTTATGACTCAAATGGAAGGCTTATTTCATATGATGAGAGGCAGGTTTCGTCAGACCGTCCGGGAATAACTAATGAGACCAAGCGGTCAGGCATAACATATAATGACCTGGGCCAACAGACAGGTTATTCAGAAGCGGATTCCGTATATTCAATTGATAAACAATATGATGTTGAAACCCATACCACCCGTTCAAATATCCAGTATAACGATGCGGGATTCGAGCAATATTATGATGAAATCCAGACAACAAATGGGGCTCCGGACGTAAGCATCGCTCGTTCATGGTCCGGCGCGGTATATGATGATTTGGGCCGTTTGTCAGAATTCACGCTGAATGAAACCAAAACGGGCGATGACGGCAACGGCAATACAATATCCCTGATTAATACTACTCACCGCAGGGAAACGAATTATAACGATTTGAACCAGGTCATTTCTCAAATTGATAATGTAAACTCCTCTTCAGAAAGCGGTGTCACTACCACAGATAGGATAACGGGGATTACGTATGACGGCAGGGGACAGCGCCTTGCATACCGGAAAGTTGAAATAAAGCAATCCGGCGACGGGAAGCTCAACTTAACTTCTACGACTGATCGTATTTCCACGGCTTACAGTTCATCCGGCCAGGAAATCGGATATGTTGAAACAAGTAATGTTTCAGATTCACCGGACTTGACTGCAACAGTAACACGCGACGGAATAACTTACCTGAATTCCGGGCTTGTTTCAGGTTACACCGAAACAACGCTTAAAGCCGGTAAGGATTCATTTGGGAACGTTATTTTGGAAACTCAGGCCAGAACAACGCGGTCCGGGACATCTTACACAACCACCGGTGATATTTCCGCCTATTCAGAAACGATTGAAAGCAATATTAGCGGCAATTCATCGCGCAGCTGGACAGCGAACACCATAAACGGCCTGGGCCAGGTCATTGCGTATACGGAAACCGGAATTAATCCCAACGAGGGGAATTACACCAAGTCATGGCAGGGAAGTTATGACAGCCAGAACCGCGTAATGGCGTTCAGTGAAACGGATACAAGCGGCAACAGCGGAACTTCAAAGCAGTCAAGGGATTCTATTGTTTACAACGACAAAGGACAGCTGGCGGGTTACAATGAATCCGGGCATTCCGACGGAAGTCCTTCATATACAAAGACATTTACCGCAGATTACGAAGACGCATATACAATATGCGGACAACAAAATCACTATAAAGAAGTAAAAACAAACAGCCAGAGCATACAGACAGTGACCGAACGGGAAAATGAAAGATATAACGGCCTTGGATTGATAGTATCCTATAACGAAATTGTAAGTGAAAACGCGCCTGGCCTTGAAAAGAAGGATTCTGAGACTGCATGGAATTCAGCAGAATACAATCATAAAGGACAACTGATTAAATTCATCCAATCGGAGAATTCCAGCATTTATGATTCGCAGACATCGCTAAAAGTATATACAGAATCGGGCAGTAAAGTATGGGAAGGCGTCTTATATAACTCCAACGGCCAGTTGACAGAGTATAAAGAATCCGATGAAACCGCAGTGAAGGATTTAAATGGCTCAATAATACTAGAAAATTCCACCAATTTAACTCGTTCAGGGATAGTATATGACAATGCCGGCCATCAGGCGCAATATGATGAAACAGGTGAAGGAACTACAACGGGCAACTATGAAAAACATTGGACAGCAACGGGCTTTAACGCGCAGGGCAGGGTCGCAGGATATACGGAAACCGGGCGTTCCGAGGCCACAGGACCCGGCAATATAACCCGCAGCGGCATAGTTTATGATGATAACGGGATTACGATAGGATACAGCGACAAAGGAATATCGGGCGGCAAGTTTATTAATAATACCTGGCAGGGATTGGCATACGATGCTCTTGGCCGGATCCTGTCCTACACCGAGTCCGGCTATACCGAAAACGGTTATTACATAAAAACACAAAAAAACACGGTCTATAACCTGCTTTCCCAGCTAGTCTCGTATGATGAAACCGGGAAAAACACATCATACGGCACTTATACCAGCGAGAATACCCTTATAATCTATGATTCAAACGGCAGAAAATTATCCGTTCATCAGAAGCTGGTTGAGACAAATCAGGATACCGTAACCGAAACAGACTGGCAGGCTGCAAACGGTGGCTATAACAATGAAGGTCAGCTTATTGGATATACCGAGAAAGGAACCATCTCTGAGAGCGGTCAGCTTGCATATAACATTGATACCACGTGGAAAGCGGACTACGCGGATTCCTATACTGAAGATGGTCAGCTCAATCACTATGTGGTAATAAACCGAAAAATATCGGCGATAAACGGGGTTGTAAGCACAACGGTACAGGAGATCAATCATTGTACATTTTCACCTGAAGATGAACGTTTAACGGGTTATAACGAGAAGATATACACCAGGCTGGAGAACCCGAATGAGGCCGACCCCGCGAAGATGGTGTCGGAGAATACAGTTTCAACCGTCCGTACCGATATTAAGTATTATGGGTCTGCGGATACAGCCGAAAATCCTCAAAAAATCGAAGGTATGGTTTCTTCCTATGAAGAATTCACAGTTGACTCAAACGCCCTCGAAAAACCCGTACAACGTATAGTTGATAACATTACTTACGATTCACAAGGCTATAAATACAGTTCAATAGATGTTTCCGCAGAAGAAGACCTCTTAAACGCTTCCATGCGCAGGTTCTCGGATTGGCTGGCAATGAGCCAGAACATTATATCGCCTACCCAGGAATGGACAGCCGCGACGCTTGCCGTATCGAACATGCTGAATTCCACAGCGGACCTTGCCGGCAGGATATTGAACTGGCTTGAAACCAATGCGGCGATAACGGTTGCTAGCGCGCAAAACGGCCTTCAGGCATTAATGAATGCTGTAAAAGCGTCAATTGCATCGGCGCTGGATTTATGGCAATCGCTCGTAAGAACGATGCAAAATATACTGCCTGAATTATCCGGCGCGGTATCTGATATCAACGCTGCCGCGCAGGGTCTGCTTTCGGGCCAAATAATAGACCAATACCGCGCTGATTGCGTGCTTCCGGCAGTCACTGAAGCGTCTTCCGCCTATTCCAAACTTAAACCTTTCGACTTTGTCGCTACGGTAACGTACCGTCTAAATACTATTTATGACACTAATAAAAGGCCGGTAAGCTGGGCTGAGAACACCTATACGTCCTCCGCGAAGGAAAAAGTAACTGCGTCGCAAGTTTCGGTAACGTACCTTAACAATACGCAGAAATATGATACATATTCCGCCCGTATTGTAGAAGAAGAAAAGGTGACAAACCTATTCCGCAGTAATTACGTATACAACGCGCTCGATCAGGCCGTAGAATACAAAGAAACGACTTTTGAGGGTGACGTTCTTCACGTATCGCAAAATGCTGGCAATTCCGAAGAGCTGAATTGGCAGAATCTTACGCCTCTGCAGAAGAATGACCTCATGAATAACCTGCTTGATAACAGCAGCGAGGCGCAAGAACTCGTGACAATTAACTATTACCAAAATGTCAGTTACAACGCTGCCCAGCAGATGGTTGATTACGACCTCACAACCGAACGCCGCGGATACACCTACCAGGATTTCTTTGAAGCCGCAAGCGTGGCAAATGACCTTAGCCAACAGATTGCAGTAATACAGCAGCAGAATGAAATAGTGAAAGAAGCCGAAGACGCATATAATTCAGCGCTTGACGAATGGAAGCAGGAATGTGAGAAAATCGCGCAAACATTCGGCTTGGACGCAAACAATATTGATGAAACAAACCCCGATGCGGTGATTCGGGAAATTACAGGTATACTAAAAGATAAAATCATCAATGAGGCTGATTGTGAAAAAGTCCTTGAAGACGCGCAAAATGATTTGAATTTTAAATTGGAGATATTGAGTCAAAAAGAAATGGAGCTGAACAGCGCAAAAGAATCATTGACGAATTATGAAATTCAATGGCTTTCGCCAACTGGGTCAGTAGCTCAGGAAGATTATCTCATTAATAACCTAAAGTTATGGGATGTTGTTGCAAAAATATCAACATTGTATAGCTATGCTGATAAGTATGTAACAGATAGTCAAACAAGATATGTCATAGAGTCTACTTTAACTAGTGCAAAAAGCAGGATTCAGAATGTGTTTTCAAGTTGGAGTATTTCTGATTCTCTAAATAACACGTCATTAATTGAAGAGTTATCAGATGAACTACAAGATGCTTTATATGGGGTTAATAGTAAAATTGGACTAATTAATACTAGTATCAATCAGAAATTGGATGGCTCAATTGAAGGAAGTATTCAACAGCGATATGATGAACTATTTGATGTTAACGGGTACAAGGAAATATATGGGAAAATAAATGATCTTAATACAAAGCTTAAGAGTGTAAGCCCGTGGTATATTCATGAATCTGGTCCATGGAATTATTCCCTTTATTACTGGCAAGTAACGATACAAAACAATCATATATATGAATTTACATGTTTAGAATATCATCCTTATGGTTGGGGTAGTACTCCTGTAATTCTAAATCCAACAAATAGAGAATTATCTATTCAAGAAACAAAAAATTATACTCATAGCGGTCAAATGGTCTCCGATGTTAACAACATGGGTGTATGGTTGGAACAGAAGTTAAATTTACTAATTGCTTACCCTGGTTATTATGAAAATTATATACCGAAATTGCAGGCATTTTGTAACGATTACACTTCTGGTGAAAATACATTGATTAAAGAGGCAAATCAAATACTAATTAATGCTAAGAGCGCGCGTGATGATAGCTATAATCAGGCCAATTTATTCAGTGATTATTGTCAGCAAGCGAGTCTTTATAAAAACAATATAGCAACATTAGGCAATACGCTAAGAAATGCCAGAATGACAGAGGCAATTGCTGGAAGTAATTACCTTAATTATAAAAATATTGAAGTAGGACAATCTAGAATAGGTTTTAATAATAGGACAAATGACTTAAGCGCTGCCGCAAACGATAAAGAAAATAAACAAAATGCAATAGAAAATGCATCGAATATTCTTAATGAAGTTAATACCCAAAATAATATTGTTATTAACGAAAAAGACACTTATAGCAGCATATCAAATGATTATATCAATCTGCAGGTAAATGCTGTAAACAAACTTAAAGGAAGCGAAATGCTGATTGACGGCAAGAAATACGTACTTGACGAGACGCAACTTCAGGAGTTATGCGGCAGTAACCCAAAGTCAATAATGCTGGATAACGGGAAATCATATACATTAGCGGAATTGGGCGCTGTCGCGCAGGTAAAAGTCAATGCCAGTCAGACAACCACCACTTCACGCAGGAATATCAATTACAACGGGCGGGGATTGCTGAAATCATATGATGAAATATCGTTTACCGGGATTCAAATCAAAATAAATAATCAGGTTGCTGACTGGGCTTCGTTGGATGATGAATTAAAATCCAAAGTCATGAATGCTAACGGCAGCGTAAAGGCCGCGCTCATAGATGCCGGGTCGTTGGTAATTACACATGCATTAAGCCACGAGTACGACAAGAATAACCGGCTTATATCCAACAATATAGAAATACGGGAGACAAAACTGCAGGATTCAAACAATTCCCAGATAGAAAGTGAATATACTCACTCGTATTCGGTAAATACTAATGACATTAAATACGATAAACATGGGAATATGATTGATTATGTCAAGACCACCATAGAAGACGGCAAGACGACCGTTGAAAAGACCTTAGAAGATCGGAAATATGACGACCAGAACAGGCTAATTAAATCGGACATTGAAACAACGGAAAGCATGTCTGAGTATAATAAAACGTTCCGTACTGTAACATCTGATATGAAGTACAACTCCCTTGATCAGCTTATAAGATATCAGCGTATGACCCAGGAAGGAAATCAGATTACGGCTGAGGTGTCTCAGGTGGATATGAAATACAATCTTCAGGGGCAGCTTATATATTCAAAGAACAAGGTGCTGGAGACCACGGCATATAAATTAAGTATAAATACGAGTCTAATTCCAGGCGATGCGGAGGGGAAAATAACTTATGTAGAAACGAAGGACACAATTTACGATGCCAGGGGGAATGCGATAGCAATGGGAAGAACGACTACTGATGAGGATAAAATAT
Source organism: Elusimicrobiota bacterium (assembly GCA_043811535.1). Lineage (GTDB taxonomy): Bacteria > Elusimicrobiota > Endomicrobiia > Endomicrobiales > JBDRNC01 > JBDRNC01. The sequence goes on along the minus strand of JBDRNC010000004.1, from coordinate 25,266 downwards.
CCCGCGAAAATATGAGCGATATGCAATATGATGAAAGAGGACGCCTGATCCAGAGCGCAAGCAATGTCGTTGAAACAGGAATTAGCGCTAATACGGCATTTTACCGTAATTATACGGTTAATCTGAAAGTGGGCGCATACAATGAGGCAAACCTGGCGATGAAGCAAATAAAGACGACAATTGAAGGAACGAAGACGACTATAGAATCGAGTATTGAAAATATGCGCTATGACGAACAGGGACGCCTTATTTATTCAAATAGTCGAATAACAGAACAGTATGCGGGCGGTGTTGAGCATACGTACAACGTCAAAACTGAGATATCCAAGTATGATGAAAATAGGCGTGTTGCGGAACAGACAAAAACTATCGTAGATGGCAATAAAATGGTTACAGAGACAAATGACCTGGATTCAAACGGCAACAAGATCGACTTTGGTTACGATTCTAAGGGCGTACTTTCGAAAAGAGTAATGGATGTTAATGAGGTTTCGATAGATGATAGCGGAAGAATTACGGGCGATTATGCAAAGTCATACAGGATTACCGAGGATATGACCTATAATTCTTTCAATCAGCTCGCAACCTCAAATCGCAAGACCGAGTATTACAACAAAACAACCACTTCCGACGATAGTGTTCAAAAGACGTTTACGAACACGGAAGAAGAAAATACAGCATACAGATACAATACAAAGGGGCAGACGGTGGAAACAGTAACGATTAAGGGCAGTTACCCGTCTGGAGAAGAAAGCAGTGAAAAGAAAACCACGCAGGTAACTATAGTGCCCGCATCCGGTTACAATTCGGATAACCAGATGAAAAACTATATTAATGTATCTTTTGAGGGTGACGATCTAACAATTACGCGTGATAACGCGGTGGTAAATCTTAAATGGAACGAACTGACGGCGAATGAACAAAGCGAATTGCTTCAAGGCAAGAACTGTGAAAATCTGAAATATAATCTTGTAATAAATTATATGAACGACGTGAAATACAAAGGAAATATGATAGATTCCTGGATTGCTGCAACAAGGGTTCTCGGCTCTGACGGCAACAATACGGACCTGAAATCGCTTCTGACTTCAACGTTCGGTGGCTTGCAGTTTGACAGTAATACATCCGATGAAATGAAAAAAGTGTTAGAGATCAGCAATTTCGATGCTACCATAGGAAAAGGGACATTAGTATTCAGTAACGGCGATGAAATACATGCTTCCAGTCTGCAGGATGATGATAAACTCGCCCTGATAAACGCCGTGTTGACGCAAACCGATGTCACAATAAGAGGTCAGCGTCTGAACGATACGGTTAATCCCATAAAAATAAGAATTCCTGTTGATTCAACCTCTGTGACCGTAAGGCTGGAAACCAATTATGATAAAGCAAGAAAACTCGGGCAGGTGGAAAGTTATAAGGAAGTGAATCTGATGGGTTCAGGTATTGTATTGAACGGGCAATATAGAACATGGAATTCAATCAATGAAAATGACAAGAAAGAATTAATAAATGAGTGGGAAGCACTCCAGAAAAATAATTCGGGCGCAATAGAAAGCACGCTGGCTGAATACGTGCCGAATAATCTGGTTACATATACCTGCATGAGCGGTATTGGATATGACAAAAAAGGGGGAATGAATACATGGCTGCTTACAAAACAGGAACTGCAGGCAGATTACAAGAATGTCAAATACGCGCAAAACGGTGAAGTAAAGCTTACCGCGAACCGGGTTTCTTCTTCAAACCGCTTAGAAACGGAATACAACCAGGCGGGCCAGGAAATCGCTTCACATGAAGTAAACGTAGGAGCTGACGGTGAGCGGACGTCTGGCTGGACTTTTACTGTTTATGATGATAATTTTGGAAGCGATGGCAAAGGAAGGCCGGTTGAAACTATTAAGCTGACCAGGAACGATTCTGTCGCGGACAGCGGTTGGAATATCGAATATACAAAGGTTAAACCTGTACTAGGCGAAGATGACGGGTTTGTGAAATTCGGCGAAAAATACCTGTTTAAACGCGTTGAGACAGTTACGACACACAATGTTCAGGTATCGAATGATTTGAGCTCCGCGGTGTCATTAAAGGACTTCGCAGGGCAGTATATAATTGGAAATGCATCTCTGTTCGGGTCAATAAACCATATATATTCCGCAGAAAGTACCTCCCAGCAGGAAAAAGACTTAACAACCTTTGAGTATGACACCAATTCGCCGGATTATCAGTCGCCGAGGACCTCACGCACTACTAAAGCCCACACTGACGCGAGCGGAATTTCATCAGTTGAAGACACGTATTATTGCTATCAGGGAGTGGATACTAAACCCGCATATACAAGAACAATAAACGTGATAAATCCGCAGTTGAATACGGATGGCTGCTGGAACGGCGGCGGTTCCGGCCAAGCCGGGGAAATATGGACCGTTGAAGACACTTACATAGACCAATATGATTCAAGGGGGGTTATTAAACACTCCGGCACGGTGAAAAAGAACGCATCCGGCCTCTATACCTATGAAGACGCCAATTTCCAATACAGTTACGGCAAAGTAACCAATGTGGCGAAGAAGATATACGAGAACATAGACGCTAACTGCATGGTTGCGGTAAATCAAGCTCTGGCAGGGAACGCCGGCAATCCAGCTAATCAGATTAGTGATTTCATGTCATATAGCGGAGGCGGCTACACTGTTACTGAAAACACGGAATACGTGTATTCGGGAGACAACCTAAGCAATACATACGTGTGGAGACAGGACGCGGATGGATTCGATACGGGCGAACAGAATAAATACACATATGATGATGCCACTGGAAAAGTAATCGCGTCAGAAACCACGAATATTGAAGGCATAGATTCACTTAATAAAGTGATCAATTTCAGCAGAATCAACTCGCAGTATTATTGGACTACTACAACAAAAGACCATATGGTCTATTATGATTCCACGGACGCTGGCAGCGGACAGTATAAAGGCCAGCTTTCCGGATATATTGAAATTGTGACATCCAAAGACGCTCCCGATAAAATTACTGAAAATACAGTAACAAGTATAAATTATAATAACCTGCTGAGGAATACGCATAAGATGACGAACGTCACCATAAAGGACACATCAAATAATAACAGTGTGCTGCAAGCATACAGCGTTGAAACAACTGCTGGCATCCCAGATGGCAAGTATACAGATGGGTACGATGTTCTCGGCCGCATGGCCGAGTATATTCAAAGGACAATAGACCGCGGCGTGACCACCATAGAACTTGTTACTCAGGGCTATTCAGTGACGGGCCGGGCGAATGATGTTAAGAAAGAGATTACGGAAACGGGCGCGGGCATGGACCGTCATTACACAAGAGAAGCGCATATTAATGAATTTGACGGCCTGTTCAGGAACTCGCCGTCAAACGAAACTGTGACCACTATAGAAGGAGAGAGACTAACGGCTCAGCAAAATACATACACTTATGAAAATGACAATAAACGTGTAAAGGAAATGGATGCTACCACGGTTGTCATGGCCATAATCAATGGGGCTGCCGTAATAAATTCAACATCATATTCGTGCAGGAAAAATGAGGCTTTCAACGGGTTGGGACTTGTTACTCAGTATCAGGACCGCACATCGGCAAACGGAAAGACGGATGTGCAGGGTGTCCATGACGTAAAATACGACGGGTCCGGCCAGGTCATCAGCCAGACAGCCTACTGGACGGAAACTATTGCTGGTAATGATTCCTACAATAAGCGATGGGAAGTTATCACTCTTTTCCAGAGCTACAACGATCTTGGTCAGCTGGTGTCGTGTAATCGCAGGACTAATGAAAATTATGACGCCGCGACATCGAAATACGGCAAATACACGATAGAGAAATGCGATCAGATAATATACGGGACGGATGGAAGGGTGATAAATTCAGTATCTACCTATGAAGAAAAGGACAAGCAGACAAATGGCACAGAACTAAATCGCCTATATAAAGTTAGTACGCAGAGCACTTATGACAGCCGGGGTTTAGGCCAGGTCATAGGTTATTCCCGTACTACCGAAGAAGGGACCGGTTCACTTAGCAACTTTAACTCATATAAGGTTGAAACTGAAAATGCTTCTAATATTACCTATAACATGAACGAGCAGGTAAAAACGCAGGTTGTAGATTATACGGAACAGAGCGTCAGGCAGGATGGCTCGCCGGACGGGGTTTTAAATCACAGCTATTCGGTTAAAACGTTGAACAATCTCTATATCAATAGTTTGTTGGCGGGCTACAGCCGGGAAACCTATAATGACAGCGCCTCTCCTGATAAAGAGATATTGGAAACAGCAAGCGGAATCACTTATAATTCGCAGGGGCAAATAGAGCATTCAGACACTCAGTATGTAGAAAAGGATGAAAGCGGGAATCTTAACAGGTCCTATAAGGTAAGTGTAAGCAACGATAATTACAATGAACTCGGTCAGGTAATAGCGTACACCCGAACCACTAAAGAGGGCGGCAAGACAACGCTTGATACGGCGTCAGCTTTGCAATACGATGCCGGCGGCAATATGACGGCGAGTACCGTGTTAACAAAAGAGACAGGAAACGGCCTTTCAGAAACATATAAAACTACGATAAATAATACTTTTAATATGTTGGGCCAGATTACCGGATATTTAAAAACTACTCAAGAAAATGAAAAAGCGACCACGGAGACAGGGAGCGGCCTTATTTATGATAACAACAACCGGCTAACAGGCAGCAGAATATCATATACGGAAACGAATAGCGCGTATACTGAGATTCAGAACGGCGAAGTAATTACTGTTGCCGAAGGCGAGATATTAAATCATTCTTATACCGTTGAATCTGCGGGAATGGTTTATAACTCTTTGGGTCAATTAATAAGATACAGCCGCACCACTATTGACGGCGACAAAACTACGGTCGAGAATACGATAAAAGATAACAACTATGATATAAAAGGGCAGCTCAGTTATTCCGAATTACAGTACACGGAAACCGGGAATTCCTCCCTTGGCAATCTGAATCATACATATATAGTTGAAACTAATAACACACATTATAACAATTCAGGGCAAATGACCTCGTATGTAAGAACGACATATGACGGTAAAGTGACTACTGAAAACACATATATGTCCTATGACTTGCAAGGGAGGATCCTGTCAACAAATCAGATAATAACTGAGGCGGGCAGTTCGTTAACGGGTGACCTGAATAATACATATTCCGTGAAAACGGTAAATAGTTCATTCAATAAAATGAATCAGGTTACCGGATATACGCGCACTACAAATGAAGGTACGGATATCGTAGAGAAGGTCAGCGGCCAGACATTCGACAGACAAGGCAGGCTTTTACAGTATTCAAAAGAAACAGAAGAAGGTTCTAAAATATCTTTAGAGAATACAACAAGCGATATTTCCTATGACAATCTTGGCCGGATAAGCAATATACAGCTTGCCCGGACAGATAAAGACAATTCCGGCGGTTCTATCCTCAATACCCAGTACGCAGTGAATACAATTGACAATTCGTACGACGAATCAGGAAGGGTAACAAATTATAGGACAATAACGACTGAAACGCAGAATATATCCGCGAACGAGAAATGCGTAAAAACGACGGACGAGACGGTTAGCTTAAATTATAACGGCATAGGGCAGGTAATACAGACGAATAATTGCACAAGTGAAACAGACGCAGATTATGTTAACGGATCCTGCATAAACTCAATTACCTTTTACCATATAACTCAAACACAGAATTCCGGTTTTAATTCCAGGGGGCAGATTATCAGGTATACTCGCAGCACCACCGAACGGGTGTGGAGCGGCGGCAGCCTTGTAGACGGCAAAGTAACCATCGAAACAACGCTTTCGGACCAGTCATACGACACTGAAGGCAGGGTGGTATATTCAAATACCTTAATCAAAGAAATTGGGGGCAATCTCGATCATTCATATAAACAAACAATAATAACTGCATATAACAGCCTCGGCCAGGCGGCCTCAAGAAATGAGAAGATATACGATGATAATGGGGCGCCGGACAAAGTAACTGTAATTGGCCAGACAGATATCACTTACGATGTGCACGGCAGAATATACTCGTATGAGCAGCAAACGAAGAGTAACGCATCGCCGGACATAACGCTCGTAGTTGACCGTGTCGCGACAAAATATAACGGCCTCGGCCAGATATCGGGATACACTGAAACTCAAAAAAACTATAAAAATGGCGCTCTTCTTTGGACTATTTCAAGCAATGTCATTAATATAGTCTATGACCAGAACAACCGGATTGCATTTGAAGATGAAATGCGCAGTTGGGACAATATAGGAGGCGGTAATATACCCGGGTTGGACTCTGCCTGGAAAAATGCTTCAGTAGAACTTTGTACAAGCAAAGAATATAACATATACGGGCAGGTGGTAACGAATACGGTTAGGGCAAAAGGAAACGGTACATACGGAAGCGGCAGCACTGGCACATTGGGAACAATTACCACGAATTCAAGAATTACTGCGAAAGGGATAGATATAGGGTATATCCAGACAAATATTCAGTATGACAGCTATGGAAGGGAAAAAGAATCATGGTCATATGTCAGCCAGTGGGGAACATACGATTACTGGTATATTAAGAAAATCCAGCGCCTATACGATATATCTAAAGAAGATTCTCAAATTACGGAAGTATTGGGCCAAATAGCCGTCATAAGCCACGATGTAATAAATAGTTACGATACTTACGGCAGGGTAAAGTCATCCGAGAGCAGTTTCCTTAAATATGACGGGAATATGACTCAGGGGACGGAGACCACAACCAATATCCAATATAATTCTGATGGCACAAGGCATTCTTCAAAAACCGAAACGACAATAACAGCTCACGTTAAGGAAGATTGGGCTGAAACCGCCTATAACAACCCTTATATTACCCAGGTTGTATTTGGCGCGAATAGTTTGAATAGTTGGAATATCACCAGCGCTCAGGCCGGTTTCACTCTTTCCGGGAACCTAAAGACGTATTACGATAGTTATAGCTGGTCCGGCAGCATTAAACAGATAACGAGTAATTCAAATACAGTCTATTCATACGACAGTTACGGCAATATAGATCAGGAGGCGACGCGGAATAAATCCAATATCACGGTCGAAACAACTACGGCGAGCGATATAAGTTTAGGCGATCAAATAACAAGTGTTTTGATATCGGCGGGGGAAATTGCATTAAACATCATAATGCCGGGTATAGGTACGGTTGTCAATATACTTATAATGGCGGCAGTGAATATGGCGATAAAAGTTATTCGCGCCGCGTTTAGCGGCACGGATCTAAGCAACGAGAATTTATGGAAAATGGCCGGTGAAAGCGCAGTAAATGCGGTTTCAAATGATTACTTGAAGAGAATAAATGATATAGAAAACAAATATATAAAAGTTGCGAAAAATGTTGTCATAAAAACTGCTTCCAATGTAGCAAATAACCTGATAGAAGGAACATGGGAAACAAACATATATTTGATATCAGTGATAGATGGTTCTATTGCATCGATAGGGGTTGTGAAGGATACGGATGTCAAAAAAGTGTTGAATGTGCTTCTAATTACATCGTTAAACGTGGGCGCGGCGATGGCAAAGGGAGTAAAAGACGGCAATCAGTTGGGAATTGTAGCCGCGATGAATGTGGCAATGAACACCGCAACTGCAGAAGGATGGGTGAAAGAAGATGCAAATAGCTCTAGTGATGGCAAGAGAATTACATCGTTATCCGTTGCTGAAAGCTTTACAATGGCATTAGTTGGCATGGCCATAAGCCGCGTAATTTATAATAACGTAAATAACGTTGAGGGACAGACGGTTTCAGCGTATGTTCTTCAGATATCCGTTTCAATAGCAGAGAAGGTTATGGCACCGAAGAACAATACGAAGCTTGACGCGGATACGATATCAAAAATTAATAATTCTCTTAAAACATTTGCGATTTCATTTAATTCTGGCGTAAACAAGGGAATGTCGGAAGGAGAAAGCCGAAAATTCCAGCAAACGGTGATTACATATCGGACTGGCCCTGGCGAAAAATCAATTAAAGAACAATTAAAAGACCAGCAAGATAAAATTAACATGGAAAATAGAGGGGAGATAGCTTTTGTAAATATGACGGCGGAATATGGGGCCGACTTTGGAAATAAAATTGTTGATTGGAAAAAAGAAAATAATAAACAGCAGGGTCAAGATGGTAAAACACACGAATCGAATAAAGAATATATTGCTTCTGAAAATCAAAACTCCCATAACAAGGATTTATCAAGTGATGGAATCATGAGTTCCCTCTATGGAGAGTTAAAATTAAACCGGATATTCAATGAAATATCTTCCGGCAATGAAAATAGCGGGGTGTTGCTTTTCGGAAGCCGGGATAATATTAATCAGGCATTGTCTGAGAACGATATTGAAAACGCATTTGAAATACTGGGCGCCCATGTTGATAAAGTGATACTGAACGAAATGGGCCTTGATAGTAATAAGCTCGATTCATTAAAAGGATATTTTAACGCGGACAGCGTCTTGGGCGCTGAAATAAACGGCTTAAAGATGGCCGTATTCCTGTCAGGGGACGATACGATAAAGGGGGTATTCTACAAGGGGCAGGATAACCGTGATACAGCCATATCGGTCAGCTTCGTGAAAGATGGAAATAAGGTGGTCGGAATCAACGGTACGATTAGAAGAGGGAATGATGTCAGCACTTTCGCTCTTGTTTTGGGCGGCAAGGACCTGGATAACGCCAAGTCAATGATACTCAATCTCGCAAGGATGCAAAACGCTTCCACTGACGTTAAGGAAGCGATAAAAACGGCAAAGAGTGTATATACGGAAGAAGATAAGGCATCAAGCGCTTCGCGCAGCGTCTATATGGGACAAAACGGCGATCCCCAGGCAGTGGAATTCAGCATAAAAGACGAAAATGGCAAAACCCAGCATACCCTTTTGGTATATGACAAGTCTCATTCGGATGATGTTCTGGCAAGCGGCAAGGTATATTCCGCGCAAGACGGCAAGTCCTATTCATCCGTGTTCGAAACTTTTAAAATTGAATATTCTAACGGTAATCGTGTACTGGCGCAGGTCAATCCGGCTCTGGTTAATGCAGTTCATTTAGGGAACAATGCCAGCCTGGTCTATGTCCAGCAGGGGAACAACGGGAAAACCCGGATAATCTCGATGAATAAAGCCACGGGCCAGTTGGAATACGTTTATGACAAAGGCAAGGGAACAAATGGCCAGGATAGATTGGTTGTCTTTGCAGATAACTTTGACAAAGTACAAGATGTTGAAATAGTTAGTTTTGACTCGCTCAAGAAGGAGGAAAAAAGCAGAATAACGTCGTCAATGCCGGTCATGGACAAGCGCGATATAGCAGTGGTTACGAAGACGATTGCTGACATGCAGAACTCGCTGATACAGACAAAACTGGCGAAAATGGCCGATGCTTTGCATTTCAAAATTGACACTGAAAAAGGCCAGATACTCATGACGCTTTCAGGTGTCAATGGATTGCCAAACGGAGAAACAGTTCTTCAAGTAACAGACATGCCTACCGGCAAGGACGGGAAACTTACTTTAGTATGCATGCAAATAAATAGAGACGGCTCGCAACTTTCAAACGGCGGTAAACAGGTTATCATAAGCCCTGCTGATTCTTCGCTGGCCAAGGATATTTTAGGTGATAAGGACATTAACGCGCCCAAAGGGAGCTATTTGATAGCCGTAATGGATGGCCGGATTGCGCATATCTCAGTTAAAGATGCAAATCAAAACACAATAAAAGCGCTCCAATGCGATATGAACAGCGAAATAGTAAACAAGGTGTTACGGAATATCCAGACACAGGCAACATTGGCCAGTAATCCGCTAACAAAAGTTTTGGAATCCATAACATCAGCATTTAAAACAGTAGGGAACTTCATTGCTAATGCTGCAATAAAAATATGGAATCTAATAACCGGCAAAGAAGGGAAAGATAATATTGAACATGCTGTGATCATTATGTCAAATGGTGCGGAGTTTGAAACCGGAGGTAAACTTGGCGGTCAATTGGTGGAAACAAATATCCCGGGAATATTCATGCTTGAAGGAAGAGCTGTTCTTAAATTAAACAATACTCAGTATGAAGTGACTTGTGCTATCGTGAAGATGGATGGCAATAAACCTGAGATAATAAGCGCGTATCTTGAAAATAATGGTGAACAATACAGCTTAAATAGTAAAGGCGAAATAGCATCATTTGGCGAAATAGCGAATAATATAAAAGATTTGCGTGAAACAGCGGTTCAATTAGATATTTTATTGCCGAACTTAATAGATGATAAAGTCAACTTCACAAACAGGATTCAAGAAGAGGTCAATACGCAAGTTGATAGGTTCGGTGGCAAGGGACTCATCAACAAAATCAAACTGAACTTCGAAAGCGAAAATGCGGCTTATACCGATGCAGTAACAGCTGTAAAGAAAGAAGTTGAAACAATATCGGAAAATATGACAAATTTAATCAGGCAGGGTAATTACGCCGCGGCTCACGAATATCTAGGTGATTCTATAGAACAAGTAAAATCGTATGAAGAAATACTCAATAACCAGGAAACGTTGATCAAGCAGTCTAACATTGCGTTTAATAATGCGTTATATAAAGGGATGCTGCCGCTAAATGCGATGGCGATTAAACTTAATGCAAGAGATAAGATAAGCGCTAAACAAATGGAGTTCACAGGCAAGATACTCGGTAATTATATGCTTAATGTGAAAAAGCTGATTAACGGCGGTATGATAAATGGAGATACGGCTAAGTATCTGTTGAGTGTTTACGCTAAAGGTAATGAACTACTGGGCAAAAAAATAGATATTTATGACGGCATAAAACTGAATGCTATAGAAGGCGCATCAAAAATGAGTATGGAATTCAGCGATTTCTTAGATAATAAAGCTAGAACAGCAACTAGCGAAGTCGTATTCTGGAATTTGGCTTCTCAATTTAATCCTCTTAAAGTTGTAAGGTCAGAAGTCGAAAGTATGGAAACAGGAAATGATACATGGTTGAAAGATAGTGGTTTTATCGGTAATGTTCTGTATCATGCTCAACATGGACTCCACATGACCGGTGAGATGACAATAGCTTACATAAACACCTTTACGGGAATAGGCGCCCTAAGTACTTCTCTGATAGCTATTGGAGAAAGTAATGTCAGGAATATCTGTACCTTGTCAGGAAAAGATGAAAAGACAACGGTCAAATGGGAAGGAATTGTTGGTAATAGTATGATGTGTTTGGGTGTGGCCAGCGGAAAAGGATTGCTAACATGGAAAAATATGGGCAAAACGATTGCCATAGCAGCAGGGTTTGCTGGTTTAAATAATGGAATAGAGAAAGGGGCAAGTATAGTCACTAATGACTCGGAAAAGCGGCAAGCAATTTCAATGAGCGTACTAGTTGTTCTGGGTTCTACTGGGAAGCTTAAGAAAATTTCAAGAGTGAAGAATAAATCTACCGGTAATATTAACGAAAACTTAGCCAGAAAAGAAGTAGCTAGGAAAGTTGTAAAAAATATAGAAGAAACTTCAAAAAAAGTGAAAAATGTCTCCAAAGTTGATAGAATAATAACACAAGGCGAAAAGGGAATAATAGGAAGAGCAAATTTACCAATTAGAACCACAAAAGAATCATGGTTAAAAGGACAAATGACAGATCTTGAATGGAATTCGTTAAGAAATTATGCAAAAACAATTAAAAAAGATATCGTTTTGTCTGGAAGTCTGTCTGAAACAAATCTTGGTTTGCAAAGAAGATATGGGTTGTTGGAAAATACAACATTAAAAGATAAATATAGGATTCCAGATTGGAGAATGAAAAAATTAAATTCAGGTTTAGTTGATAGAGGGATAGGTGATGTTGATATATGGGAAGGATCGAAATTAACCAATAACGAATTACTGGAAATAAAGAGATCAATATTCCCTAAATTTACAATTGATCCACCAAATACAGGGTATTCACTAGAACGTTACAAAAATATTAAGAGTTTTGGTAGTGAAAAAGGTCCTGGTGCACTAATATTTAAGGCAAATGGAGATGTTGAAAGAATACCTGCAGTATGGCAAAAATGGTCATCACAAAAACAAATAAAAATAAAGTGAGGTTATTATGAAACAAAACAAAATATTGAAATCTGGAACTATTGTATATAATACTAATTGGAAATTGGATTATAAGAAAAAAACTGCGCTTTTAAGAATGGCTGAATTGGGAGTTAATATATATTCAAGCATAGGAGAAGATGACTATACCTTATTAGTACCATATGGGTTAGTCGCCACAGATTACATCGAAATTGGTTACTTAATTTCACAGTTAGTAGATACGGAGTTTCCAGACGGATATGGATTAATAACAGATATTAAATCAGAAGTTATTAAAAAACAAGATGTTGATTTAGTTGAATTTGTAGATAGTCACCCACATGGTCTAAAATATAGAGTAATATATGCAAATAATAAAGATATTAAGAAATAGAAAGCAGATTGACAAAAAAGCTTCAAAGGGCGATAACAGCATCTTCGGAAGATGGTGAAATTATAGGAGTAAGAAGTGGGCCATATAGAGTAAATTTCTTGGATGGGAAGAAATATGCAAATGGGAATGATTATATTGCAAAACCAGAAGGAGTAGATGCATTTATCACGTATAAGAATGGAGTGGGAGAATTAGAAGATGGAACGAAGTATATTTCGGACCTTGATATAGGGTTTTTAACTAAAAATGGAATGGTAAGGTCGGAAAAATATTCGTTAGAGCTGGGAGAGAAGATTAATACATCTTATGGTCATGTAGTCGTTACACATGGAGATAATGTATGGGGTGTTAAAAAAGGGGTGCAAAAAGCTATAGATGTTCAGGAAGATAGTCAAGAAATTCTATACATATTTAATAATAAAGGTTTTGTTGAAGCGGGTAGCTATAAAGATATAATAGATAGATATGTTAAAAATATGAGGTGAAAAATGAGAGGAACCTACTGTCTCAATATTGATACTGACAAAAAAAAGGCTTACATTCCTGATAAAATCAAGAGAAAATTTGTTGATTTGGAGAATGAAGCAGGGGTTAGGCTTTTGAAAGAGCAAAATATTGATATATATTCAGTTGAATTAGCTTATGAGCAAGAACTAACTATGTTCATTATGAAAAAAGATAAAAAGGGAGTATGGTTCGCCCATGATAAAAGTAATGATAATGAGAAATACCGTCTTGGCAAAAGTGAGGAATTAAATTACAATAAAATAATTGAAGCGTACGAATATTTGAACAGATTAAATAAATGTATGGGAGATAAATCATGAGTAAAAAATTAAAGTATGCAATAATCTCTTTAAGAATAAGTACCATAATCTATATTTTAATAGGTCTGGCATTTACAATATTTCTAATAGCTGGGGATAAAGAAACTGTTAATGCGAAATGGTTTGTTATTGCTACGATAATATTAGGAATAGTGCTAGTAGTATTTGTTGAAATAGTGATCAAATATATTAAGAAAAGGCGTTTTTGGGCTTGGGTAGCAGGTTTATGTATAGGCGGGATATATTTGCCTTCATTATTCCTACCACTGGGGATATTTATTCTATTGGGATTGCTGGATGTAAACACACGTAGAGAATTCGGGATTGGAGTATCGAAAGATAATGTAAATTGAGAAAAACAGGTATGAGAAGGAATATCTAAGAAATATCTGTAAAAGCAGTTGAATATATGTAATGGCCGGGTTATTTATACCCGGCTATTTTATTTTATATGAAATAATGTGCGAAAATATTTATAAATATACAACAAAATAATAGCAGTAATCAGTATATTGTCAGTAGAGAACAAAATGGGCTGGGGGAGGGGGAACCCCAGCCCTTCTTTTTGGGAACAAAAAAATGGCCTGGATAGGTATATTGTAGGTGAAAAGGGAAACCATAACTTCAAAGGAGGATGGATATGAACAAGTTGAGAGCAAAAAGGATAGAGTTAATATCTGTTGTAAAAACAATGTCTTTTGTAATGGCAGTTGTGGGTATTGTTGTGGGGATTATAGTGTTTTTTATCACGCCGAACGAGCTGGCCAGGAATCTATCGTTAGGTACACGGCTTCTATCCTGGTTGGTTTTTGTCGCGTTTTATGCCCTGCTAACGGTCGCCGGGCTGGTTTTTATCGCATTTGTATACAATCATGTCTCAAAGATAACCGGCGGGCTGGTAATTGATCTTGAGGAAGATAAAATATGAAAATAAATGAGAAGAAGAAAACAATTCTTTGGTCTGCGGCCATATTCGCAATTATTGTGCTGGGATTGTCCGGTTGGAAGTATATTCCGGGGATTTGGAACCATAACCGCTATCCCGTGCTTGTTAGCAATACGGAGAAGAGACAACTGACAAAAGATGAATATAACGCGATTAAAAACCGCCGCGGTTCTCCTACCGTCAATGTTGCCGTGCCAAAAACACCATCCGTACTGCCGAAAGATGTAAGAAACAATATTGATACAATTAACACGGTGCAAAGAATTAACGCAATGAACAAGAGCAATCGAAGATAGATCGGGGGGGGGGCGTTCTAAAATACAAAAGATTATGAAAAAAATAATATTTTCACTTATTTTTATCGGAATAATGAATCCGCTTTTCGGGATTGAAGAAATCAGGGATTCTTCCGGGAGCTTTACGCTTTCCGGCTGCGTTAAAATCGCGGAGACCACTTATAAGCCGCTTAAGCTGGCGAAACAGGAAATTGACGTATCGGGCTGGAAGTTGGCGGAATCTACGAGAAATCTATTCCCAAACTTAACGGCAAAAGCCGAAGAAACAAACGGCGACGCCATCAGAGAAATCGGAACCCCGGCGTTCAGGGAACAGACCTTGGGCGTCCAACTGGCGTACCCGCTGTTCCAGAGCGGTAAGATATGGGCGACGCGGATGCAGGCAAAATCAAATTACGTCATTTCGGTCCTGAAGTATGATAAAACCAGGCAGGAAATGGTTTATTGCGTTTCTGAAGCGTACTGGAACCTTGTGAAAGCGCGCAAGGATCTGTCCGAGTATGAAAATGCCTTTGATAAGCTGACGAAAACATACAAGATGTCGCAAGAATTGTTTAAAAGCGGCATGATAAACGAAAAGGAATTGCTTTCCGTGGAATCCCAGAACAACCAGGCCCTCTACCAGATGGAAACCGCAAAATACGATCTGGAAAATTATAAATGGAAACTTGCCGACGCGCTGGGGCTTGATAAACCCCTTGAGGGTGAGCCCGGGGATGAAATACCTTTCCGCAGGCTTGATATCAACGTGGAAGAGTGCCAGAGAATAGCTTCATCCTGCCAGACCGAGATATTGATGCAAAAGGAAATGGTTACCTCAGCAAAATACGGCATGAAAGTTAAAAAAAGTTATAAATGGCCGAAATTGGATTTAACCGGCTTTTACGGAAGGAGCGGAGGCGCTTACGAAGGCGAGGAGTTGAAACTTAAGGAAGACTACCAGGTAGGCGTTCAATTATCGGAAACATTCTGGCTGAACACGCTGTCTGGCTCGGGAATGACGCAAAAGACAAGCCCCAAACTGGGGCAGTCTTCGCGCACGGAATCAAATACGGTATCAACTTCGCTCTCGTTCCTTGACGCGTACAAGCAGAAAGCGGAAGAAAAGGAAGCGGCTCTGGAACATAACCAGTCTTTACACGGGCTTGATAAAGCGAAACTAAGCGTTAATTCGGAAGTGCGCGAGGCCTATTTTAACTATTGCAAGGCCCTGGTTCAGATCGGCAATTCCGAATTAGACGCCACGATAGCGTCCAAGGAGCTTGCGATTGACAAGATAAACCTCGGCAACGACAAGGCCAGCGTCATAGACGTAGCCGAAGCCATAAATAAATGCGCGAGTTCAAATGCGGCGCTAAACGATGCAAAAGTATTCTATCTGATTTCTCTTGCCGCGTTAAATAAAGCCGTGGGGATAGAGAATATGTACAGCATAAATACGGAGCAATGAAATGCGGATTTGGAGGTGAAATCGCCATGTTAAGCCATGAACGGTTGCAGTTTATCATGAAATACAGGTTTCATATTGTTGTGATCGTATGTATTCTAATAGTCGGCGCGCTGGCGCTGTTATACCAGAAGGGTAACGCGGTGAAAACAAATTTTGAAGAAAGCGAAAAATCCGCCGCGGCAAGAAACGCCGGCGAGATATATGTCCAGTCGTTTTTAGTGAAAAAAGTAGCTTTTAGCGATACATTGCGGGGTTTGGCCGGAACCGTGAGAGGGGCGTCGCTGGAGCTCAAGAGTTCGCAGGAAGAATGCTTGTCGAAATACAATTATAGGCCTGGGGATTACCTGAAAAGGGGAGATGTTATTGTCGAGCTTGACCATACCCGCAGCAAGGCGCGGCTGAAACAGGTCCAGATAGAACTGGAACGGAAGAAAAAACTGTTTGAGGTCGGCGGGGCGAGCAAATCCGAAGTCGAACAGGCGGAAGAATCCTATAATATCGCCAAAAAGGATTATGAGGATACTTTTATAACCGCGCCGAAGAAAGGATACCTTGGCGAAATTCTCGCGCAGGAGGGAGAGATCGTCACAAGGCAGTCGCCTATAGCGTATTTCGTCAGCGCCGAAGACCCGTATTTTATTGAAACAACCGTCATAGAAAAAAAGATACCTTCAATAAGCAGCGGCCAGAAAGTAGAAATATTTATCGACATGTTTCCGGGCGAGACGATAATGGGTGAGGTTTTAGGCATTTCACCGGAAGTGCTTATGACAAGCAGGATGGTTCCCATGCGGATAGGACTCCCTGAAACCTATAACAAGAGATTCCGCCCGGGGTTATCGGCGACTTGCAACGTCATCGTTTTCAGCGGGCAAACGCTTGTCGTGCCCGTGACCTCATTATCGGAAGGGAAGGACAGGGTTTTTGTAGTCGCTTCTGACAATCAGGCGCACGCGAGGGATATCGCTACCGGCTATAAGTCGCGCGATTACGTTGAAGTTTTGAGCGGGCTAAACGAAGGCGATGTGATAATCAACAGCCCGGATTACGCCGGGGTTAATGAGGGGGCGAGAGTCAAGTACAGTCAGCCCGAGGAATATAAGGCTGAACAAAAATGAAATTAATAAGGTTTGCGGTTACCAGGAAGATAACAATAAGCATGCTGTACGTGCTTATGTTTCTTCTTGGTTTTATTTCGTGGAACAGGCTGCCAAGGGAGTTCATGCCGAACCTTGAGTTTCCGCAATTGACGGTGCTCACCAATTACGAAAACGCGTCAAGCCAGGAAGTGGAAAATCTCGTTACAAAGGTAATCGAAGAAGCATGCGGGACCGTGAAAGGAGTCCGCAGGATCCATTCCGTGTCCAAGGAAGGCATTTCCATAGTCACGGTTGAGTTTATATGGGGAATAAACATGGATTTTGCTTCCCTTAACATGAGGGAGAAGATAGACCTTGCGAAGGCGAAACTCCCTAGGGACGCCGGCGAGCCGCAGATCGAAAAATTCAATCCGTTCGCGATGCCCGTGATGATATTCAGCCTGACCGGGAACCGCCCCCCGCAGGAACTTCTGAAAATCGCGAAGCGGCCGGTATCGGAATTAATGGAGAAAGTCCCGGGGGTCGCCGCGGTATCCATAACCGGCGGAATTGAACGCGAAATCGAAGTAGAGCTGAAACAATCTAATCTTGCGAATTACGATTTACCCATTCTTAAGGTCGCTGACGCGATAGATAAGGCAAACATAACTTACCCGGCGGGTACTGTTAAAGACGAAACCTATGAATACGTAGTCAGGGTCATGGGCGCATTCAATCTCCCGAAAGACATAGAAAATGTGGTGGTTAAAGTTGACCGCGAAAGAGTCCTTCCAAGCCAGCCTAAATCGCATATGCCCGCGAGGAACAAACGAGATTACGCGCAAAAATCCGACGCCGGTTCGCCCATGGTCATGCTGTCGGCGTTGGGGACAGTAAAAGACACTTTTCAGGAACCCGAAAGTTTCTCAAGGTATGACGGCAGGGAAAACGTATCCCTGTCAATACTCAAACAGGGCGAGGCGAACGTCGTGGAAGTAGCCGACGCGACGAAAAAGAAACTGGAAGATATCAAAAGCAAACTGCCTGACGGAGTGGACCTGAAGATTGTATATGACCAGTCGGTCTTTATAAAAAACGGGATAGGCGATATGGTGAGGGAAGGGCTGATAGGCGCGCTTCTCTCCTTCCTTGTTTTATATATATTTCTGGGAAGCTCAAAAGACGCGCTCGTGGTCAGCGCGGTCATTCCTTCTTCAATCGCGATAACAATTTTACTTCTTTATATTAACGGGATAACGCTTAATACGATATCACTGTCAGGGCTTGTGGTGGGGATAGGCCTGTTAGCAGACGGAGCCATCGTTATTATTGAAAATATTGCCCGGCATAAGGAAAAGGGAGAAACGCCGCGTGATTCGGCGATTGCCGGCGCTACCGAAGTCATTGGCGCGGTGGTAAGCTCCGGAGGCACGCAGATAGTCGTATTCCTTCCGCTTATCTTCGTTGTAGGAGTCATCGGCCAGGTATTCAAGGATTTTTCCCTCGCGATAGTCTTCACACACGCCTCGCTTCTCGTGTATTTCACGCTTCTTCCCATGCTTGCGGGCCTTAAATCCAAAAAAGCAAAAGCGAATAACCTTCTGCATGACAAATTAAGCGGTTACAGTTCTGGATTTAACAGGATTTATGACCTTGCCCTGTGTTGGTCGGTGGAGAATCCTTTAAAACTCGTGGCCTATGCCGTCAGCGCATGCGTGTTAAGCGTTGTACTTCTTTTCTTCCTTCCCAAAGAGATATTCCCCAAGATCGATCAGGGCCAGTTTATCGCGAGCCTTAAAATGCCCGTCGGCACGAAGCTTGAAATCACGAACCGCGTCGCGGGAAACATAGAATCAGCGCTTCAGAGCGTGCCGGAAGTGGAGCATATGATGACGACTGTCGGTTCTGTTGCAAAAGAAGGGCTTCAGCCGTTGGGCGCGAATGAGTCACAGATTGTCGTAGATCTACGGGAAAAACGTAGGCGCAAGACGGGCGTTGTCATACAGGACCTGAAAAAAAGACTTGAGAACACGGACTTGTCAGGGGGCAAGATATTATTCACACAGCAGCAGAGCGGGTCGCTTTCTTCCATATCGGGCGCTGCCGGCGGCGGTTCGCCTATCGTCGTAGAGGTTCAAGGTTATGACCTGAACATACTGCAAAACGCCTCCGATGAGGTAAAGACGCGGCTGAAAGAAATACCCGGCGCCTACAGCATAGCAAGTTCATTGAATCTGAGCTCCCAGGAAATCGGCATAGATATCGATCGGGACAGTCTTGCGTTGTACGGGCTTTCGGTAACAGACATAGCAAACACGATGCTTCTGGCAGTGAAAGGAAAAGCAGTATCGAAATTCAGGGAGGAGGGAAAAGAGATTGACATACGGGTTCGGCTTTCTCCCGAAGACAGAAACGACATGAAGGCGCTCAATTCCCTGCTTATTCGTTCACCGTTGGAAATGGACGTGGCTCTGGAATCCGTTGCCACGCTTACAAGGAGGCTCGGTCCCAGTGAGATACTTCACTACGACCAGCAGAGAACTGTTCTGGTGACAGCGGACCTGTTTAACAAGCCGCTTAGCGCCGTCCGCCCGCAGCTTGAAAAAATAACCGGAGAAATGCGCGCATTATATCCCGATTTGACGTTCAGCCTGACAGGCGAAGCCGCGCAGCTTGCCGAATCATATAATAGCCTGAAATTCGTGTTATTCCTTTCCTTATTGCTTGTTTACATGATAATGGCGGCGCAGTTTGAATCGTTTTGGAAGCCGCTTCTCATCATGTTCACAATTCCTCTCGCGCTGATCGGGCTGGCGCCGGCCCTGTTACTGACCGGCAACTCGATATCGGTCATAGCGGGAGTCGGCATGGTGTTGTTGTGCGGCATAACGGTGAATAACGGCATCGTATTGATAGATTTTGCCAACCAGGAGATGGCCCGGGGAGTCCAGGTTAGGGATGCCATATGGAGCGCGGCGCACATACGCCTGCGCCCTATAATGATAACGGTTTGCACCACCGTTCTCGGGCTGCTGCCGGTTGCTGTCGGATTCGGCAAGGAGGCCCAGATGCAGTCGCCCATGGCAATAGTGGTCATTTTCGGCTTCATAGTTTCCACGTGCCTGACGCTGCTTTTCCTTCCTGCGATATACGTGTTCACGCAGGAAAGATTGCTGCATAATCAAAGACCATGAATCCACTTCATATATTGCATCTTTCCATATTTGGTGTGTTGCTTATTATTTTAGCGCGGCGCCTTCCGGGCTTTGCGTTAACAAGGCCGGTATCTTACAGCATGATAATAGGCCTTATTATGCTTACGGGGATAGTCTCGCTTACAAACCTTCCGCTGGAGCTTATGCCCGACGTTTCCTACGGTAATATAACTATATATATAGACATCAGAGGGGGCATGCCGCCCCCGGATGTTGAAAGGCTCGTGACAAAGCCCGTTGAGGAGGCGATGGCGAGCGTATCTAAGATGAAGAATATTATATCCTCTTCGAAGAAAAACAAGTCGGTCGTGTCGCTGGAATTCGATCCGGGAACAAACATGAGCCTCGCGACGCTCGAAGTCAGGGAAAAATTCCTGAAGGTAAAACCAAAACTGCCAAAAGAGATAGAAAGGCCGATAATAGCCAGGTACGAGGAATCTGACGCGCCTGTCGTCATAGCGGCGCTCACTTCCGATACCCATACCCCCGAGGAACTACGGCGCATTGTGGAAGAGAATTTGAAGGAAAGACTGCTCCGGATTTCGGGGGTGGCGAACGTCGAGATTGGCGGCGGCAGGGAGAGAAAAATCCTCGTCAACATAGACAAAAACCGGCTTGCGGCCTTGGGTATCCCTATCAAAAAAGTGGTTGCTGTGCTTGAACAGAATAACCTTAATATTCAGGTGGGGGAATTAAAGGGCCGGTCTGTCGGGTACGGGTTAAGAGCGGTGGGGGCTTTCAGGTCGGTCGGCGAAATCGAGAATATAGGAATATCAGTCTCGGAGAAAGGGGGGATTGTCCGGCTGAAAGACATCGCAGGAGTAAAGGACTCATACCTTGAGGCGGAATCCTACTCAAGGCTTAATTCAAAAGCGGCGGTGACTCTCTATATTCAGAAGGAAAGCCTTACGAACACCGTAAAAGTAGCGGAGGAAATACGCAAATCGCTTAATAATTTCAAATCCAAATTGGATAAAAACACGCAAATGCTTATAGTATCGGACCAGAGCACTGCTATACTCGGATCGCTGAATTCCGTTAAACTGACAATGATGTACGGGATAGTGCTGGTCATTTTGGTCCTGAGCATGTTCCTAAGCAAAACGGCGTTTACCAAAACAATTGTCGGGGGGTTGTTCGGCCTGCTTTTGGGAATTCTGCTGATTTTCAATTGGCTGGGAATTCCGCTGGAATCAAGCAGGTGGATTGTCGCCGGCGTATTAATGTCGGTAGCAGTGACCGCCGTATTGTGGCGTAAAGATATTCTGCCGTCGTTTGTGGTGGCGTTTACGATTCCAGTTTCTGTCTTCATAACGCTTGTCTTCATGTATTTCGAGAAATTCACTTTGAATGTTATCTCGCTTTCAGGGCTTGTGCTGGGTATCGGGCTTCTCGTTGATAATTCCATTGTTGTGCTTGAAAACTATGACCGCATTCGCAAAATAATGCCTCAAATGGCGACGAGACGGCAGATTGAACAAGCGGCGGCCGAGATGGTCGCTCCGATGATTGGCGGAACGCTGACAACCATCGTCGTTTTCCTCCCGTTCTTCCTTCTCCAGAAGCAGACTCAAATACTATACGGCGGAATAGCGTTTACAGTTATCGCGTCGCTTCTTGCTTCATTGTTTTCCGCGCTGTCGCTCGTCCCGGCGCTTTCACTTCGGTTCGGGCACGCGGAAGAAGAAAACAACGGAATATCAATAAAAATAATGAAAAAAAGCAAGATGATTCGCGCCTGGATATTGAATTTTTATAACGCCATATCACGTAAGATTAGCGGCAAAAAATACAAGATACTTGCAGCGGCGGGAATACTGGCCGGCATTATTCTTGTATCGGCCCATTTCGCGGTGAAAGTTGAATTAGGCATCTCTTTGTATTTATTGTGCGTCAGTGCGCTTCTTGCCGCCGGCTTATTCATGTTCAGCAATTATGCCCGCTGGCTTTCATGGTGCCTTGATAGAAGAAAAATGATTGTGGGCGGCGTAGTCTTGCTTTTTCTTGTTTCAGTTATGATATTTGTCTTTAAGTTGCCGAAAGATTTCATGACTTCTTCCGAGCAGAACGAATTCGTGATATATGTAGAACTTGCATCCGGCGTGCGGCTGGATATTTCCGACCAAATTGTTAAGGAAGTCGAGAAAAAGATCCGGGAAATGCCGGATACTAAAGATATGATTAAGGGAATTTCATCGCGTGTGGAGGGGTGGTCTTCAAAGGTTTACGTCACGCTGGCGCCAAGAGCGGAGCGTAGTTTCTCGACGCAGCAGATAATAGACAAGATGAGAAGAAGATTCAAGGGGATAGGGGAAAAATATGATACCTTCATATATTTTTCCGAACCTATAAGCGGAAAGGAAATATTCGTTGAAGTATTCGGGCAAAACTATGATACGCTTTCAAAACTGGCGATGCAGGTCGCGACGGAAATGGGAAGAGTGAAGGGGTTTTCAGACATAAAAGTAAGGTATAGGCCCGGCCAGCCCGAAGCAACGGTAATGCTTGATCCCGAAAGAGTGCCCCTGTTCGGGCTGGATAACAAGGAAATCAGCGAAACTCTGCACGCGCAAATGAGAGGTCTAAGGGCCACTTCATTTTATGACAAAAATGAAGAAGTTGAAACTATAGTAAGAATATCGCCTTCCCAGTGCGCCAGCGTTGAACAGCTGAAAAGCATGCTGTTTGTTTCGCCGTATGGTTTTCAGGTGCCGGTAGAGCACCTGTCAAGGCTGGTATTCGGGCTGTCCCCAAGCGAAATATGGCACAGGAACAAGTCAAGGATGATTCAGGTCAGCGCGAATTTGAGTTCAATGCCGCTAAGCGAGGCCGCGAAAAATGTTAAAGACCTATTCAAAAAAGTATCCTTTCCGGAAGAATATTACGCGGATATAGGTGGGGACTATGATGAAATGGTCAAGGCAAACCGCGAACTTTGGCAGGCGATGGCTGTAACGATTTTATTGATTTTTGTTGTTCTTGCCTGCCAGTTTGAATCACTGAGCCAGCCGTTCATCATCATGATAACAGTGCTGTTATCCGGAATCGGAGGGGTGGCGGCATTATCCCTTACAAAAAGCACCGTGACACTCGGGGTATCGGTCGGGATGCTCATGCTATGCGGAATAGTCGTAAATAACGGGATAATGCTCGTAGACAAGATAAATACAATTAAAGAAAGGGATAAGGGGATACTGGACAGAAGCATTTATGACATAATTATCGAGGCAAGCGGCCAGAGGCGGAGGCCTATTATGATGACGACTATTACTACGGTGCTTGGATTGCTGCCCATGGCCATGGATAGGAGCGAATCGTCGGTGCTTTGGAGCCCGCTTGCCCTGACTGTGATAGGAGGTTTGTTAACCTCTACTATATTGACCCTGTTTATTGTGCCTTGTTTCTATATAATAAATAGTGATGTCAAGAAATTCGTTCTGGAAAAGTATGTTTTTTGGCAACAAAAAATGGCGCCGGATCGGTATATTGTAGTTGAGAGAGGAAATATCGAAGGAGGCGGGTATCATGGAAATCAATAAAATCTGTTACGGGGCGCTGCATTCCTGGTTCTGCAGGGCTAAATTACACATGAAGTGCATCCTGAGGGAAGCAAGGGAGAAAAGGATCAGCCTGCAAAAGGTGATGTTCCACATGACGCATGCCGTGCTTTGAAGTTGTATCTGAATAAAATATTTGGTATAAATAATCAGATAATAATGATAAGATAATATCGAAAACAGGAGAAATCTCATGGCCGATTACTTTGAATTTGAAAACAGGTTTGTGGTAAGCATCAGGGAACCGATGAAAGACCTCGAAATGCCGAACAGGGGCCTTGTATTTAGAAAAGGCGGCATCGCGTCCCTTTATTGGCAGCATGACGCTGGATTTAAACCCTATTATCTGACGTTCATGAAGAACTCCTTCTCTAAAGAGGAAGTATTGAGTTTTATCCAGACATTCCGGCTGCAGATGTTCAAGCTGGAATCGCTAAGGGTGGGGAATAAACCGATCGTCAGTTACGCCTCGTTGAGCAAAAAGCATATAATAGCTCTGGTAGTTGACGACCTTGGGCTCAAGAAAGAATTGAAAGGCGCGGCGCCGTACGAGATGCATGTAATTGAACCGGAAAAAGATGATTATGAATCTTATAAGCAATGGGACGAATACAGAAGGCCCATCGTGAAGGGTTTGTTTAACCACATTTATCGTCAAATAAAGGCCGCGCACCGGGATTTTCCCAGAGTAACGCTTGCGGATCCCCCGGAAGAAATAAGCCTGGAAAAAAAGGTTGATGAATTGCTCGGATGCGTGGTAAAGAAAATACCCGAAAAAAGAGGCGCCAGCTATATAATTGACTATAAAGATGCGAGGATCGAAGGGATAATAATGCCGGAACTCATCTGGGATATGCTTTGGGCCGGAATGATTAATGTGTTTCAATACGAAGAAGGGAAGATAATTCCCGGGTCCAGTATCGTAAAGAATAAGCCCTACGACAGCAATGACATTAAGAAGGAAATTGCATCGAGAGGATTCAAGTACATGGAATTGTACGAGATGTTCAAGAGAATATCTACAAAATACATAAGTCAAAGTGCGGTGTACTCGTTGAGAAAATAAGGCAAAATGCGCTCATATACATTGCCTCTTTAGCTTGAAATAATTCAAGCTAAAGAGGCTTTAGGTTTCCGTCGAGACTGGTTCGAATGGCGTTTACTAGGGGATCGTATTATAATACTCGGGAAAAACTGGGCCACTATTTAGGCTGATTTAAGGTGTAAAAAGCAGTATAATGGAAGCCTAAAAGGAGGCCTGAAATGATGCGGAAGAGGTTCGAGGCAGGGTTCAAAGCAAAGGTAGCGCTGGAG
>JBDRNC010000003.1:0-67242 GCA_043811535.1 Elusimicrobiota bacterium | reverse complement strand
CTCCTTCCCGGGGTCAAAGCCCCACATTAAAATTCAACCTACAGCCTATCTACTCCAGAAAATATTTCCGCCCTTGCTTGCAGTTTATATTTTCTGAAGTATTACCGCAAAACTGTTTGATTTTTATTATATCATCTCCTTAAAGACGTATCTCGCATCTCGTCGTTCGTATCTCGTCGTTTGTAAAGTCTTGCCTGCTAGATACCAGATACGAGATACTAGATACGGTTTATTTCAGCAGTTCTATCGCCTGCTGAACGCTTTCTACCCCGATTATCTCTATCTTCCCTTTATAATGGAAATTCTTAAGGTTGCTTTTCGGGACTATCGCTTTTTCAAATCCGAGCTTCTCTGCTTCAATCAAACGCTCCGACAACTGGTTTATGGAGCGCACCTCCCCCGCCAGACCCACTTCGCCGAGAATTATCACTTTGGGCGGGCAGACAAAATCGCTGAAAGCCGAAGCTATCGCGCAGGCGATGCCCAGATCGGCGCCTGTTTCCTTTATCCTGACGCCGCCTACCACGTTTACAAAGACATCCTGCGATTCCAGGTGCAGGCCGATGCGTTTTTCAAGGACGGCTATCATCAGCACTACTTTATTTGTATCGTATCCGGTGACCATCCTGCGCGGCATGCCGAAATTCACGCGCGTGACGAGCGACTGCACTTCAAGCAGCAACGGCCTTGTGCCTTCTATAGTTGCCACAATGACGTTGCCCGGCACATTTATGGAGCGCTCGCCCAGAAAAAGCATTGACGGGTTGCTGACTTCCGCCAGCCCGTCGCTCTTCATTTCAAAAATACCTATCTCGCTCGTGGGCCCGAACCTGTTCTTGTAGGCGCGCAGGACCCTGTAAACCTGCTGACGCTCGGTCTCAAAGTACAAAACCGTATCAACTATATGCTCGAGCACGCGCGGGCCGGCGAGGTCGCCTTCTTTCGTCACGTGGCCCAGAAGAAAAACCGAGATTCCTTTCGATTTCGCGAGGCGCAGAAACTCCGCCGCGCATTCTCTGACCTGACCAACCGAACCGGGCGCGCCGGCGAGGTCCGAACGGAACGTGGTCTGGATTGAATCTACCACAACAACATCCGGTTTTACCTTATTGACCGCTTCAAGTATGTTCTCGAGGTTTGTTTCCGACAACAAATAAAGGCTCTGTGATTTGATGCCAATCCTGTCAGCCCTGGACTTAGCCTGCGAAAGGGATTCCTCTCCGGACACGTAAAGGACCATATTCCTGCTTTTCCGGTTTGAAAGAGCGGATGAGACCTGAAGCATCAAAGTGGATTTGCCTATGCCCGGGGGCCCGCCGAGCAGTATAACCGACGCCGGCACTACGCCGCCGCCGAGTATCCTGTCAAACTCGTGGATTCCGGTGGTCATGCGCTCGAAATCCTCCACCGATACATCCTTGAGCGGCACGACTTCCGAAGAAAAATCCGTAAGCTGCCTTATGCGGCGGGCGGAATCGGGAATCACGTTCTCCTTTTCCTCGACGAGCGAGTTCCACTTTCCGCAGTCCGGGCAGCGCCCGAGCCATTTCGCCGACGCGTATCCGCAATCCTGGCATCTGAATACCGTCTTCACCTTCGTATTTCTCATATGTCCTTTATCATGTCTTTTGCTTATATCTTTTTTGCCCTATTTTGCAAACACTAAATTCAAAATACTAAACACTAAATAAATCTTAAATACCAAATTACAAATCTAAACATAACTTTGTGTTTTGAATTTTATGTTTTGTGTTTATTTAGTGTTTAGAGTTTAGTATTTAGTATTTGTACTAATTTCCTGCCAAACCTACGAGTCCTAGTATATATGCTATATCATCGTCGCGGAACATCAGGTTGACATAACTGTTGACGCTTGCCTGCGAATACGTATCTTCCATCTGGACTCCGGCGCGCAGCCAGTTGGTGATATCAACCCTGCCGCCCACATTGACCTTTGGCTTGTTTACGGGCGTCTTCCTCGGGAAATCATAGCCCTCGGCGGTTATCTCAAGCCGGCGCCACGGCTCCCATTTCCACGCAGGTCTGACAGCCACTCCGGCCCCTGCCTTAGACCGTATTGCCCCGCCGTAGAGCGTTAACGGCGCCCAGTTCCAGTCAACAAGCGAATCCGGTTTAAATTTCTTGGCGAGAAGCAGGTTAAAAGTCGTATTCTCTTCGGGGTCTGTGACTCCGACCGTCTTTTCGCCTATATTTGAGGCTCCGAGATAATAGAACTTATCATCGCGCGGCCAAATTCTCAGGCCCGCGTCCCCGCGGAAAACATCATAAGTGCTGTCGGAGCGCATCTGGAAATCCCAGTCGGTATGTATTAGGTTGATGCGGCGCAGCGCGCGCCTCGCTTCCGCTGAGGTTTCCTTGATATCGTTGAATGTCGCCTGAATGTCCTCACCCATCTGCTTGTCGGACGTTAGCTTGCCGATAGTGCCCTCTCCCTTTTCTATCATTCCTAGTATCTTATCAAGCTTTTCAGCCGCGCTTCTGATATCTGCGAGCGTTTCGCTTATGTTGTCCTTGTTTTTTGAAGTGATATCCGCCACATCTTTTGAGAACGAGTGCATGTTATCAACCAGTTCCGCCAGTTTATCTTCCTGGTCAACGAGCGAGCGTTTCAGCGACGCCGATACCTCTTTAAGGTTTTCAACGGCTTCCGCGATATTACCTCCTATGTTTTTCCCTTCAGGCACCGCGAAGCTGTCAACGATCTGGCGCAGAGAGGTCATCGCTTCCTGCGCTATGTCATCAAAAGAAAGTGGTTTGTCGCCTACGATAAAATCGCCGCCTTTCAGAAGCGGGCCCTCGGGATCGCCTGACGACAGTTCAAGGAATTTTGAACCGATAAGGCCCGTCGCTACTATTTTCGCCCTTGAGCCCCTGTAAATTTTAACGCCGCTTCTGATCCACAAGACTACTTTTGCCTTGTCGCCTTCCAGTTTTACGTCTTGCACCCCTCCGACTTCCACGCCCGCGATCTTGACCTTGGCTTTTGACGGAAGGCCGGAAACATTTTCAAACATCGCATTCAATTTGTAATTTGCCCTGAACTGGTAGTCGCCGATAAGCATAATTGAAACAATCATGCAAACCAACCCCACAAGGATAAATAACCCTAATTTAGTTTCTTGATTCATTTTAGTTCCTTTTACAAAGAAATTACATATTACAGATTACACATTACAAATTAAAGACTTTCAATTTGTAATCTGTAATTTGTAATCGGTAAATTCATTAAAACGCCTTCTCCAGGTCCACCGTTATCGGCCCCTGACTTAATCCCTCTATGAACTGGTGTACTACTTCATTTTTCGTGTTTTTTATCTGGTCCGGAGAACCGGTTTCTATTATCTTGCCGTTATACAGCATCGCGATGCGGTCGGATATTTTATACGCGGATTTCATGTCGTGCGTGACCGCTACGGATGTGACCTTGATAGTCTTCTGAAGGTGTAATATCAGATCGTTGATGACGTCTGCCATTATCGGATCAAGTCCCGTAGTCGGCTCGTCGTAAAGCACGTATTTCGGTTCGTGCGCGATGGCTCGCGCAAGACCGACTCTTTTTTTCATCCCGCCCGACAGTTCGGCGGGCTTAAGATGTTCTATGCCTTTCAAGCCTACCATCGCGAGGCAGTCGCGGACGCGCATGCGCATGTCTCCGGGAAGCATCTTGCTCAGATTCTTGAGCCCGAAAGCGATATTCTCCTCAACCGTCAGAGAGTCGAACAGCGCGGCGCCCTGGAACAGGTAGCCGAATTTCTTCTGCGCTTCAAACACATCTTCTTCGTCTTCTTTTGTTATGTCCATCCCGTCTATGACGATGTTACCGCGCTCCGGTTTCAGCAGGCCCGTGATATTCTTAAGAAGCACGGATTTACCGCAGCCCGAGCCGCCGATGATCGTGATGGTCTCGCCGTCGCGCACCTCAAGGCTTGCGCCCTGAAGCACGAGATGAGAGCCGAATTTCTTGTGGACGTCGGATATCTTAATCATTTAATGTAGTATTGAGTATTGAGTATCGGGTATTGGGTTTATGGTATTGCATCTCTTGCATTTTTCCCGTAATACAATACACAATACCCGTTACTGTTGTTATTATCCTATTCCCATCGATTTAAGTATCGCCGACAAAAAATAGTCGATTATCAGTATCAGCACCATGGATATCATGACGGCGTTCGTCGTGGTCCTGCCGACGCCTTCCGCGCCGCCTTCACAGGTGAAACCCTTATACACGGAAGTCGTAACAATTATCGTCGCGAAGAAAAACGCTTTAATAAATCCGTGAAAGAAGTCATCAACAGTCATGAAGTTAAAAATATCATCCCAGTATACGGACGAAGGGACCCGCCAGACATACGTGCTTACAAACAACCCGCCCAGAACACCTACTACATTGGCGATTACCGAAAGAATCGGAACCATCGTAATACAGGCCAGGAACCGCGGGACCGCCAGGTATTTTACCGGGCTCGTGCCCAGAGTGTATAAAGCATCAAGCTGTTCGGTGACTTTCATCGTCCCTATTTCCGCCGCTATAGCCGCGCCAACGCGGCCCGAGATGACTATAGAAGTCAGCACCGGAGAAAGCTCTCTGACGAGAGAGAACGAAACAAGGGTGCCCAGAAATATCGGCTCGTTAAATGTATTGCGGAACGAAGAGCCCATCTGCAGGGCAAGCACCATTCCAGTTGAAAGAGATGTCAGGATGATTACGGGCAGGGAATTTACGCCGACTTCAACCATCTGAATGAGCGTGTTCTTCGGTTCAAGCGCGCCCCTGCCTATCCACAAGAACGTCTGCGAGAAAAGCTTCGCCACCTGCCCGAGAGTCTGGGACAGCGCGAGAGTTTTTCTTCCGATGGTTTCTAAGAATTTCAAGAACATATTTTAAATTCGTCGTTCGTATCTCGGGACTCGTATCTCGTCGTTTGTTAAGCTTTGTCTGCTAGATACCAGATACGAGATACTAGATACGCCTTTGCCGTTATATAATGATTCTCGGCACCCTGTAGCTTATGCCGCACGTAACTTCGTAATTTATCGTGTTGAGTTTTGCCGCCATGTTTTCCGCCGTCAGCTTCGCGTCGCCCTGCCTGCCTATGAGCACCGCCTCGTCGCCTATCTCGACGCCCTGGGCGTTCGTGGCGTCAACCATTATCATGTCCATCGTGACCCTGCCTACAACAGGGCAGCGTTTTGAACGTATAAGCACCTCGCCTTTATTTGACAGGCCCCTGCTGTAGCCGTCAGCGTATCCGACCGGAAGCGTCGCGATGACCGCGGGCCTTTTGGCGGTATATGTCCTTCCGTAGCTTATGGTCGCGTTCTTTTTGACTTTTTTCAGATAGACTATCCTGGTCTTCCATGAAAGCACCGGCTCC
The DNA here is from genome assembly GCA_043811535.1 of Elusimicrobiota bacterium. Taxonomy (GTDB): domain Bacteria; phylum Elusimicrobiota; class Endomicrobiia; order Endomicrobiales; family JBDRNC01; genus JBDRNC01. Next base: position 61,843 of record JBDRNC010000003.1, on the reverse strand, counting down.
AGTTTCAGCATTTTTTCCGCGCCCGCGAAAGGATCCATCCCGTAAAGACTTATGCCGGGGCGCACCATGTCAAGATGGGCCTGTTTGTATTTAAACAGCGCCGCTGAATTCGCGGCGTGAGCTGAAAACTCCAGCCCCAGCAATCTCGCGCGTCTTACCGCTTCATTAAATTTCAACAACTGCCTTTGAGTGAACTCCTTGTCGGAATCGGCGCAGGCAAAATGCGTGTACATGCCGGCCATCTTCACTTCGCTCTTCAGCACTATCTTTTCAAGCAGGCGCGGGGCGGATTCCGCCGAAACCCCGATACGCCCCATTCCGGTATCCGTCTTAAGATGGAACGGCAGGCGTTTCTTACAGCGCTTAGCGACGCGCGCGAGCTCCGCAAGCCCCTGAACGCTGGATATTGTCGGTATGAGATCATACTGGCAGGCCGCCGCGAGATTTTCAAGCGGGTAAATGCTCCCGAGAATCAGTATCTCCCCCTTTACACCGTTCTCGCGCAGGACTATGCCTTCTTCAAGAGAGGAAACGCCGAGCGCTGCGGCGCCGAGTTTCAGCGCTTCTTGCGAAAGCGGAACGGCGGAATGCCCGTATGCGTTGGCTTTCACGACAGCCAGTATTTTTGTTTTTTTCTTCAGGCGTGATTTGATTTTCAGGAAGTTATTGCGGAAAGCTTTCAGGTCTATCTCCGCCCAAGTCGGGCGGTATGCCGGCATGTTCCCCGTGTACCATCCGCAGGAGGCAAATTTGTTCCTGCCGGTATCGGTGCTCATGTGGCTGAGTGAAGGTTTCTGTGCGTTCATGAGTTATCCTATCGAGCTGCCGTAACCTCACTGCTTACGCTTCAGTCCTTACCACGTTTTCAAACCTTGTGAATTCCCTGATAAAGGCAAGATCGATCTCGCCCGTAGGGCCGTTCCTCTGTTTCGCCAGTATCAGGGTCGCCTTCCGTTCCAGATCCGGGTCGTCGCGGCGGTAGTACCCTTCGCGGAAAATAAAAGCCACGACATCCGCGTCCTGTTCAAGCGCTCCCGATTCGCGCAAGTCGGAAAGCTGCGGCTTTCCCTCGCGGCCCTTCTCTTCCGGTTTTCTTGAAAGCTGTGAAAGCGCGACAACGGGCACCTGAAGGTCGCGCGCCAGCCCCTTAAGCGATCTTGATATTTCGGCCATTTCTTGCTGGCGGGATTCCGTCCTGCCTACGCCGCGCATCATCTGTATATAATCTATCACTATGAGCGAAAGTTCTTTCTTCTGCACTTTTAATTCCGTCGCGAGGCGCCGCGCCCTTGTCCTGACTTCCATGACGCTCAGCGACGTGCTGTCATCTATGTAGATCGGCGCTTCGGCAATTTTGGCGGCGATGGTCGTGAGTTTTGACCAGCTCTGGCTCGCGATGTATCCCTGGCGCGTCTTGTGCGCGTCAACCTGCGCGGCTGAACAGAGAAGCCTGAGCATCAACTGTTCCTTTGACATTTCCAGCGAGAATATGGCAACCGCTTTTTTTTCGTTCATCGCCACGTTCTCAACGATATTGATCCCAAAAGCTGTCTTACCCATGGACGGACGGCCCGCCAGGATTATCAGTTCCGACGGCTGCAGGCCGGCTGTCATCCTGTCCAGCTCGTCAAATCCAGTCCTCAGGCCCGGGACATCCTTCTTGTTCGCGTGGAGTTTTTCAAGATTTTCAAGGGTTGGGTGCACGAGATCCGATATCGCCGTGAAGCCTTTGGACGTCCCCAGTTCGGATACCCTGTAAAGCGTGGCTTCAGCGTTGTCCAGTATCTCTTCAGCGGAACGTTTCTCGCTGAAAGACGCGCTCACGATATCCGTCCCAACATTGATTAGCTGGCGCAATACGGATTTCTCGCGCACGATACCGGCGTAGTGCTCAACGTTGGCGGCTGTCGAAACAAAATTGATCAACTGGGTCAGGTAAGCCGGGCCACCGATTTCGTCAAGGAGCTTTTCCTTTTTGAGTTTTGCCGCTACCGTTATCGCATCCACAGGCTGGTTGTCAAGATAGAGGTCCCGGACCGCGCGGAAGATATTCTTATTCGCGTCCTTGTAAAAATCGTTATCGTGCACGAAATCGAGCACCTTGACGATTGCCTCTTTCTCGATAAGCATCGAACCAAGGACAGCCATCTCGGCTTCCAGAGCCTGCGGCGGTATGCGGTCTAAGTTTTCAGCCATAAGTTAATTACAGATTCCATATTACAAATTACAAATTTGTCAGATAATTGCTTTGTCGTTAATCTGGAATTTGTAATCTGTAATTTGTAATTGCCTTTATTCTTTCTCTTCCACTACCCAAATCTTTATTTTTGCCGTTACGTCCTGGTGGACTTTCACGTCCGCGTGGAATACACCTACTTCTTTTATGTGATCAGGGAGCGTGATGTTATGTTTATCAAAGGAAAATCCCTTTTCCTCAAGCGCCTTGGCGACATCGGTGTTTGTCACCGAGCCAAAAAGCTTTCCGCCTTCTCCCGCTTTTGCGTTGACCGTGAACGACGCCTTCTCCATATTCTGCGCGAGCTCCCGGGCAGCCGCAACTTCCTGCTCAAGCTGCCTGGCTATCTTGTTTTTTTCCCTTTCAAGCAGCTTCATGTTCTGATCATTGGCTTCCAGCGCGAGTTTTTGTGGCAGAAGAAAGTTCCGCGCGTATCCGGCTGAAACGTCTTTAATATCTCCGCGACGCCCTATATTCTGCACGTCGCTTTGCAATATCACTTTCATCCCGTTAGACCTCCCTGTATGAATTCACGTAAAAACCGAAGTATTCGTTCAGCAACAACATTTTCGCATTTTTACGGCGCCGCTAAAGGTCTAACGGGATGAATCCCATTTGGACCTTTGTGAAAGCGCGTTTCCTATACTATTGCGAACGGCAAAAGCGCGAGCATGCGCGCGCGCTTGACAGCTGTCGTCAATGTGCGCTGGTGCTTGGCGCAAGTGCCGGTTATTCTGCCGGTAAGTATCTTGCCCCTGTCGGTAATGTACGTGCGGAGCATGTTGATGTTCTTATAGTCTATCTCCATCTTATCCGCGCAGAAACGGCACACTTTTTTGGGCATCGGCGCGCCGCGTTTCCCGAACCTTCTGGGACCGCCGGCTCCCGGGCGTCCGCCCGGTCCGCCGGGTCCTCCGCCAGGCCTGGGCCCTTTGTGGAATGTCTTTCTTTCTCCTACCATATTGTTCTACCTCCATGTTCGTATCTTTTTGCTCATTTTTGGTTTCGTTGCTCGTCAATCGCTATGCACCGGCAATTAGCTATTTGCCATTGGCAATTAGTAGTTTGAAATAATGTGTTCTTGTATTTTTACTAATTGCCAATCGCTAATTGCTGATTGCTATCGCTATTTAAAACGGTATCTCTTCGTCGGATCCGCCGGCGGCGGCCGGCGCCGGAGCGCCTTCTTCTGCTTCCTGCGATTCCACTTCAGCTCCTCCGGTTTCAGCTTTTGAAAGGAACTGCACGCGGCGGGCAATGACTTCAAGAGTGGTTCTCTTCTGCCCTTCCTTTGTTTCCCACGAGCGGCTCTTTAGGCGGCCTTCAATGTGGACCGGCGTCCCCTTTTTCAGGCGCTCGCCGCAGCGTTTTGCCGAATCGCCCCACACAACTATAGGGATGTAGGACACATCGTCCTGCCAGTTCCCTGTATTGTCCTTGTAGCGGCGGTTGACGGCAATATCAAAACGGCATATCGCCTGGCCCTTAGTGGTTGAGCCCGAGTCCGGATCACGAGTTAAGCGTCCTACCAGGATTACGTTATTCTGCTCCGGTAGTCGTAGATTGCTGTTGGCCATCTGCTTTTACCTCCCCCTCTGCCCCGACTGCGTCGGGATTCTCAGGAACTGCTTTTTTGACGACAGGTTTCTTTTCAACTTTCACGGTGAGATAGCGGATAACGGAATCGTGCACCTTGAAAAAATTCTCAAGGGACGTGATAATCTCTCCGGGGCCCGCAAGCTCCATGAAAACGTAACTGCCTTCCTTGTATTTCTTGATAGGATAGGCAAGTTTCTTTTTACCCAGCTGCTGAACAAGCTTGACCTGTCCGTTCGCGCCTTCTACTGTTTTCCTTGTTTTCTCGATGAGTTCTTCGATCTTTTCGGCTGGTAATTCAGGCGAGCAAATAAACGTGGATTCGTAATTCATAAACACCTCCTTTTTGGATTTTCCCCTGTTCTTCGCGGGGTTGTAGCCTCCCCGATAAATCGGGGAAGCAAAGTATGGCTTTCGACTTGGGTAATTGTAGCAAAAAACAATTAGTTTTACAAGAGGAAAAGAATGGAGGGAATAGGGCTTGGAAAATAGCGCTTAGGTATTCTCTATTCTCTATTTTCTAGTCTCTATTCTATAGTATTACCAGATTGTCCCTGTGTATTACTTCTTCGGCGCCGGCATAGCCGATTATTCCGGCTATTTCAGCGGATTTTTTGCCTTTTATCTTATCAATTTCAGCCGATGAGAACGCTACAAGGCCGCGTGCTACCTCTTTGCCGTCTGCGTCCAGGACGCTCACTGTATCGCCTTTCTCGTATTTGCCTTCCGATTTGGTTATTCCCGAAGCAAGCAGGCTCTTTCCCCGTTCTACGATCGCCGCGGCGGCTCCCTTGTCCACAAAAATCCTGCCGCTGCATTTCGTTCCGAACGCGATCCAGCATTTTCTGGCTTCAAGCTGTTTAGACGGAGCGAACACGGTGCCGTCTTTTTCGCCGGACGATATCCTGTTTAAAATGCCGTCTTTCGAGCCGTTGGCTATTACGGTTGTAACGCCCGCGGCGCCGGCAACCTTCGCGGCCTCTATCTTTGTCTTCATGCCGCCCACGCCTTTTCCGCTGCCCGACTTGTCCGAAGCGAGCGACTCTATTTCGCCGGTTATTTTTTCCACCGCCCTGATGAGTTTGCCTTTGCCCGGCTCGCCGTCGTAAAGCCCGTCCACATCCGTAAGTATGACAAGCAGATCGGCGCTTATCTTGGCCGCCACCAGCGCGGCAAGCATGTCGTTTCCGCTGAAATTTATCTCTTCAACTGCGACGGTATCATTTTCATTGATGACCGGAATTACTCCCATCTCTATAAGCGTCAGCATCGTGTTTCTCGCGTTGAGATATCTCTCCCTGTCCACGAAATCCTGCCTGGTAAGAAGCACCTGCGCGATTGTCTGGCCCATTTCTTCGAAATATTCCTGGTACGCGTCCATAAGGACCGGCTGGCCGATAGCGGCAAGCGCCTGTTTTTCCTTGAGCGTCTTCGGGCGGCTCTTCAGTTTCATGCGGCCAATGCCCGCGCCGATGGCGCCGGACGTGACAAGCACGATGCTGTGGCCGCTTTTCTTCGCCGCGACAATATCGGATACAAAAGACTTCACGCATGATTTATCCAGCGTGCCGTCTTTTGCCGTCAGGAGATTAGTGCCGATTTTGACTACAATAATCATGATTTCTTCCATTTGATGCATTGCGGCACTAAAGTGCCGCCTACATTCGCATTTGCCGGCCTGCTATTACGGGACTAAAGTCCCTTCATTGACAGCAGGCCTTTTATCTTTTCAACTCACTCCATCCCCAGCCATTAGGTTATACTTCGTATGCCTGCGAATTGCTTCTTGCCAGAAAATCCTCTATCTCTTTCTTTTTGTCCTCAAAACCGCTCCGTCCCATAAGACCGTACGTCAGGACCTTGCCGAGCTCAACGCCCGGCTGGTCAAAAGCGTTTATGTCAAACAGCTCACCCGCGTACGCGGTCGCCAATTCAAGCATATAGAACAGCTGCCCAATGGTGCCGGCGTTTATCGACGGGAGTTCTATTGTCAGGTTCGGACGCCCCTCTTTCGTCAGGGCAACCCGAGTGGCCTCTTCTTCCGCCTTGAGAAGCTCGTTCAAAGAATGCCCTCCCAGGTAATGCCTGTCGTACGAAGGAATCTTGACCGTACTATTGAACTTCCCTACCGACAGGAAAGTGAATACCTTGTCATGCGGTCCTTCAATATATAGCTGGACCTGCGAATGCTGGTCTGTCGCGCCGAGCGCCTTGACCGGCGTCGGCCCGACGAACACATTCTGCCCTTTTCTGTCAGTCTTTTTTCCCAAACTTTCCGCCCATAACTGCCTGTACCAGTCCGCTACACCGTAAAGCGCGCTGGAATACGGCATCATGACCGAAAGCGGGCGTTTTTTCCAGTAAAAAAGATACTGTATCGCCGCGTAAACGGCCGCGGGATTGTCCAAAAGTTTATTTGTATTGCAGCGGCTGTCCATCTGAGCCGCGCCCGCCAGCAGTTTTTCGATGTCAACGCCCGTGAACGCCGCCGATATCAATCCGACTGACGACATGACCGAGAACCTTCCGCCGACGTTATTTGGGACCACAAAACTAAGCATGTTCTCTTTGATGGCTGTTTCGCGCAGATATCCCTTGGATTCGTCCGTTGTGACAATTATATGCTCGCGGTATTTCTTGCCGACCTTCTTTTCGAGCATCTTCCTCAGAACGAAATAGTTCGCCAGGCACTCGGCCGTCGTGCCTGATTTTGACACTATATTATAGAGCGTCTTCTTCGGGTCGATGACATCCGAAAGGCCGCTAAGCAGATCCGGGTCAACGTTATCCGGCACGAAAAGCTTCATGCCGCCCTTGCGGCTTTTTTTGTCAAGCAGATTCCAGAAAGGATGCCTCAGGGCCTGCTGAACGGCGATATTCCCGAGAGCCGAGCCGCCAATCCCTATCACAACAAAATTCTCGTACTTCGGTGCGATTTTTTTCGCGGCCATCTTTATTTTATGGGCAAACTCCGTCTTGTACGGAAGCTCCATGAATCCGAGTTTCCCGGCGCCCTTCATTTTCTGGATGTTGAGGTAGGCGTCGGCAATCTTGAGCTGGAGCGCGTTCAATTCCTCGGCCGTCAGTCCGCTCTCGCCGGCGAAATCCTTCATGCAATTGGAATAATTAAGTCTAACCTGTTCTGACATTATTGTATCCTCCGGATGTTTAGTCGTTTGATTATACTCAATTTCAAACACGTTTTCAACTTTTTAGAGTCCGCTTAAGAAATGCTTCCAGTTGTTTTTTATCGCGGAATACCCTGTCAAATTCTTTCTGTCTTCTGTTAATTTCATTTGAAAATTTATAGAGCACTAAATCAGCCTTCTCGCGCAATTCCCATTCGTCATTTGCGCGCAGAGCTTGAAGCGCATTTCTTAACTCTTCAACACCATCGTTTGCAATCTTGGCGTGAGTGAATTCATGATCCCTTACTTGTACCATGATATTCCACCACATGTCCATCGCTTTTTTGTCATTGAAATCGGGGTCCAGCCACACAGGAAACTTTACGGTATTCGTAACCGAAACTTTTATATTAATGTAGCACAAAAAACCCGCCTGCCTGCCATAATCCGCATTCCAACTATATTCGTAGCTGCAAGTGCCCCACGCTCTTTGTTTAGTACCCGCGCCAATCCCTGTATTAAAATTCGTAATTTTTTCCTTAACCTCTTTGTAGGTTTTCCCCGTAACAATATAAAAAGTATATGTCGTATTCGGTGGTATGCCTTTAAATAAGTTGGAGTCTTCAACGGATATCCGCTGCTTTTTCCCTTCCAATATATCAATATTGTTCTGATTTTGCTTGCCTTGCAAACTGTTAATCAGCCGCTCTGTCAGGTTAGAGTATCTATCGACAACTAAGTATACGGCCATCGATATTGCCAGCATTATCAGTATATTACGCAAACTGAATAGTTTCTTCTTGTTTTGCGGTATCATTCGAAGGCTTTCATTAGCTGTTTTTGAATTTGCGTCAGAGTCCTCGCGTATTTTCAGAACTTCATAGCACAAATTACAGTATTCGGAAGTTTCGTTATTTTCATAACCGCACTTTGGACATTTCATGATGAGTTATTTTACAATAAAATCCGGCGGGTGTAAATCAGGACAATAAAGGTTATTTCGTCAGGCGGTAAGCGAGGTAGATGCCGGCGACGGCACCGGCGGAGGAGATGAAGAGCCCGGTGAAAGAGAACATACCGAAACTCAGCAAGTCAGCAAAAAATCCGCCGGCTATCGAGCCGATCACCATACCGAACATTATCATGGTCTTTGGCTTCACTGCAAAACCTCCTCTATGGCTTGGGCTATTATCTTGATTATTTTTGACACCTCTGATACTGTAGTCGAAAGCGGGGGCATGAGGATAATATTATTATCCAGCGGGCGGATGATAAGGCCGAGTGGCCGGCAGGCTATGCATATCTTGGCGGGTATCTTGAGTTTTGCGGGATATATTTCTTTTGTTTTCTTGTCTTTTACTATCTCAATAGCCGCCATCAGCCCTATTTGCCGGACCTCCCCGACATTTGGCATTTTTTCCAAATTTGTAATTTGTAATCTGTAATTTGTAATCGTAGTCTTAAGGCGTTCCAGCGTTCTTTCCCGTTCGAATATCTCTAAATTCGCGATGGCCGCGGCGCAGGCAAGAGGGTTGGCCGTGTAGGTGTGCCCGTGGAAGAAAGTTTTAAACTCCTCATACCTACCAAGGAAAGCTTTATAGATGTTTTCGCTCGCAAGCGTGGCGGCAAGCGGAAGATACCCGCCGGTTATGCCCTTTGCCACGCACATCAAATCAGGTTTTATGTCCTCGTACTCACAGGCGAACATCTTTCCCGTCCTGCCGAATCCCGTCGCGACCTCGTCGCATATCAATAGAACATTGTATTTCCTGCAGAGCCGCTCAAATGCTTTCATGTAACCCGGAGGCATGGTGAGCATTCCCGCCGCCCCTTGAACCATAGGTTCAATGATTGCTGCGGCTATTTCTTTGTTATGTTGAGCAAGTATTCTTTCTGCGTCTTTCAAACAATCGCCTTTGCATCCCATTAATTTGCAGTGATTTCCAAAAAGTATCTCGTATCTCGTATCTCGTTGTTCGCCTGCGAGATACGAACGACGAGATGCGAACGACGGTGTTTTCGTTGTTTTGCAGCGAAAACAATACGGACTCGGCGCGTAGTAGCCCTTGAAAAGCAGGCCGCGGAAACGGGCGTGGAACATATCCATTCCGCCGACAGAAACCGAGCCGATGGTGTCGCCGTGATAGGCGTTAATAAGGGACAGGAACTTCTTTTTCTTCGGCTTCCCCTTGAACTGCCAGTACTGATACGCCATCTTGAGCGCCACTTCAACAGCAGTCGAGCCGTTATCGGAATAAAACACGCGCGCAAGGCCTTCGGGCGCTATCTTTACCAGTTTTTCAGCAAGAATCACAGCGGGCTCGTGCGTGAGTCCCAGAAATGTAGAATGTGCGACCTTCCTCAGCTGTTTTTTTATCGCGGAGTCAAGCTCTTTTTTCTTGTGGCCGTGCAGAGTAACCCACAAAGACGACACGCCGTCAAAATATCTGTTTCCATCAATATCATAGAGATAGTTCCCCCTGCCGGATCTTATGATGAGCGGCGGCGAAGGGTCGTCGCGCACCCAGTCCCGCATCTGGGTGAACGGGTGCCAGATGTATTTTTTATCCCGCGCGATCAGCGCTGTCTTTGTATGAGCCAAGGATTCTCCTTAATATTTATCCCGCCATGCGGAGAAAGTTCGAGCACGGGAAGTCCGGTAAGTTCCCTGATAACTGACGGATTTGTCTTTTCTGCGAGCGTCGTCTTACGCACTCCACTCAAAACGATACCGGCTATCTCGAGTTTCATGCGCCTCAGCTCTCTGACGGTCAGCAGTGTATGATTTATCGTACCGAGCTGCGGCCTGGCAACAATCAGCGCCGGCAGGCGAAGCTTCCTTGCCATGTCGATGACTTTAATCTTTTCAGTCAAGGGCACGAGCAGGCCGCCGACGCCCTCCACTACCGTGAACGTGTATTTTTTCAGGAATTCGCGGAATATCACATAAACTGGCTTAAGGTCAACTTCTTTCCCTTCAAACCGCGCCGATACAAGCGGGGCCAGCGACTCTTTTAGAAAAACCGGATTAATCCTGTCCAGCGTCTCGTTAACTCCCGACGCCGCTATCAGGTTCCTCGCGTCGTTCCTGTCGCCCGTAGCCACGGGTTTCATGGCGCCGACCGCCATCCCGTAGCGCCTGAGGGCGCGCAGTATGGCGCAGGCAACGTAGGTTTTGCCGACACCGGTGTCAGTACCGGTTATAAATAGACCTTTATACATGTTCATTACCTTTCTCCCTCCCCACCTGTGGGGGAGGGTCGGGGCGGGGGGGGCATTTCCACCCCCACCTTTTTCCTCCCCCATCAAGGGGGAGGATATCGGAATTACATCCCTTTATGGGAAAGAGAATTCACTAGTCGGTCTATATCCTTCTTTTCATGAGCAGACGTTAAAGATATCCTAATGCGGCATTTCCCTTCCGGGACCGTGGGCGGTCTTATGGCGGGAGCGAAAATGCCGTTGTTAAATAATTTCTCCGAAATTCCGAGCGTCGCGCTGACTTCACCGGTGACAACGGGAATTATCTGGCTTGCAGAATTCAACACGTTAAAACCTGATTTTTTCAACTTATCCCTGAAATATTCCGCGTTATCCAATAATATCTTCCTTCTTTCCGGATCTTTGTTGACGATCTCAAGCGCTTTCAGCGCCGCGCCCGCGCAGGCCGGGGCCAGTGAAGTTGTGTAGATGAATGCGCGGCTTTTATTGACAAGGAATTCTATCAGCTCTTTTGAGCCGCACACAAACCCGCCGTGACTCCCGAGCGCCTTTGACAGCGTGCCCATCACTATATCTATCCTGTCCTCAACTTCGAAATGCTCGGCGGCGCCGGCGCCGGTTTTGCCAAAAACACCCGTGGCGTGCGCTTCGTCTATCATCGTCCAGCAGCCGGATTTTTTCGCGAGTTGCGCGATTTCCTTCAAAGGGGCGAGGTCTCCGTCCATTGAAAACACGCTGTCCGTAACGATAAGTTTTTTCTTGTACTCTCCTTCGGCCCGTTTCATTATTTTTTCGAGCGAAGAGATACTGCAGTGCTCGTACGCAAAAATCCTGGCCTTTGACAGTTTTGCCGCATCCCAGAGCGACGCGTGATTCAATTCATCCATTACGATGCAATCGCCTTCCCCGGCAAGAGCGCTCATCACTCCGAGATTTGTCTGGAAACCGCTTGGGAAGACAAGACAATCTTCTTTACGTTTTAGTTTCGCAAGTTCTTTTTCCAGCGCTATATGAAGCTCAGTCGTTCCGGTAATAAGACGGGAAGCTGTTCCGCCCGCCCCGAATCTATGCACCGCGTCCGCGGACGCTTTTATAACATCCGGGTGACCGGCAAGATCCAGGTAATTGTTGGAAGAAAAATTCAGGCATTTCTTCCCGTCAATTATGATTTCCCTGCCGGGAATGGACGAAACCACCCGCATGGACCGATACAACCCGGATGCCTTTATTTTCTCTAATTCTTTAGCTAAGTAATGTTTCATATATAACGCATGGCCGAATGGCTGAACGGCTAAATTGTTAAAGACCTTTAGCAATTTAGCCATTTAGCAATTTAACCGTTTAAAAATATCACAACCCCTATTTGTCCTCCGAATCCGAACGACAGCGACATCGCGTTTTGAATTATCCTGCGGCGCGGCGCTACGGGCGTAAAATCCAGACCGCACTCCGGGTCCGGGTCAAACAGATTGAGCGTCGCCGGAGCAACATTGTCGCGCATCGCGAGAAGGCAAAAAGCCGCCTCGGCGGCCCCCGTGGCGCCCAGCATGTGCCCCGTAGCGGCCTTCGTGGATGAAATGGATATTTTTTCGGACTTCGCGCCGAAAACCTTTTTTATAGCCCGCGATTCTATCAGGTCGTTCAACCGCGTCGCCGTTCCGTGCGCATTTATATAGTCAACATCTTCATTTCCGGCCTGTTTCAGCGCTTTATTTACCGCCTCGGCTATGGAATCGCCGCCGCTCCCGAACGCCACTTCATGGCTCGCGTCGTTTGACATCGCCCAGCCGGATAATTCGCCGTAAATTCTCGCCCCCCTGAGGATCGCCGATTGCTTGTTTTCAAGAACGAGGACAGCCGCGCCTTCCCCGATCGCAAAACCTTCGCGGTTCCTGTCAAACGGCCTTACGGCGTTTTCGGCAAGAACGCCCATCTGAGTAAAACCCGAAATATAAAGCGGCGAGAAAGGCGATTCAGCCGCGCCCGCAAAAACAACGTCGCATTCGCCGCGCCTTATCCATTCGGCTCCCAGGATTATGGAATCGGTTCCGGTCGCGCACGCTGCAGTGATATTCTGAAGAGGGCCCTTGAATTTAAAAACTCTCTGCAGCTGGCTGCCCAGAGCGTCGGTATTGAACAGATCCGTTATTCCCGTAAGCCCCGCCGGTTTCAAAAACGCGAGATTTGGCTTGCTGACACTGACCGTGCATCCGATTTTTTCCGGCGAATACTGCGCGCCGCCGGGCAAGCTGTCATGGAGTGCTTCCGCCGCCGCGAGAAAACCCATGGAAAGCAGGCGGGTTTCATCGGGAACATCCAACCCGTTGACTCTGGCAGTCAGTATATCGTCAAAAATGGCGTCCCGCGAAACGGCGGAAAGTCCGCCGAGCAGGTTTCCCCACGTTCTCTCGCGCCCCGTCCCGAGCGGAGTGACCAAACCGATGCCAGTAATAACGACTTTATTCATAAGTATATTTTCAATTACAAATTACAGATTACAGATTGAAAAAGGATAAGTCGTGTCGTTAATTTGCAATGTGTAATCTGTAATTATTATATTATCCTCGAGTCCCAATTGAATACCTGTCCCGATACTGTTTTTGACAGCGAAAGCATATAAACGAAATCCGCCAGTTCGTTGATATCGGTTGTCAGGCCGAGCACGCTGGCCTTCTTTGTTTCTTCAATGTATCTATCCGTCGCGTGCCTGCCCATATCCGTCAAATGGAACCCGGGGCACACGGCATTGACGCAAATCCCGAACCTGCCGAGTTCTATAGCCGCCGACTTTGTCAGCGCGATAAGGCCGCCCTTAGCCGCCGCGTAATTTCCCGAGCCGTGCGCGCCTTTCAGCCCTGATATGGAAGCAATATTTATGACCGAGCCGCTTTTCCTCATCATCATTGCCTTGGAAAAAGCGCGAATCGTATAGAACGCGCTGTTAAGATCGGTTTTGACCACGCTGTCCCAGTCGGCTTCCTCCATCTTCAGCAAGGTAGTGTTTGCGCAGATGCCGGCGTTGTTTATAAGGACATCTATACTTTTCTCTTTCTCAAGGATATCCCGGGACATAGACGCGACGGCGGACGGGTCCGCAACATCGGCTCGGACAGCCCTGGCCTTCCCACCGTTTTTCTCTATCTCTTTTACGGTCTTCGCCGCGGCGCTTTCGTTTTTCAGATAATTTACTACAACCGCATCCCCTTCTTCAGCGAAACGAAAGGCCAGTGCGCGCCCAATGCCCCTGCTGGCGCCCGTCACAAGCACAATTCGTTGAGATACTATTTCTTTTGTCATGTTATATCCAATCGACAGGTACTAAAGTTTGAAGACGGAAGATGGAAGACGGAAGAATTCTAAAATTGAAACTTGTTTTCCGTATCCTGCAAAAAATAATTCCATGTCTTTACTTCCATCTTCATTCTTCCTTCTTCCCGCTGATCCTGTATCCCAGGATTTCAACCATTTTCCTGTCCTGCCAAGCGGGCCTGCCGGGTGTCGTTAAGTATCCTCCGACCATCATGCCGTTGGCGCCGGCGCTGAATATCCAGGGCTGGTATTTGCCCAGATTTATTTCCCTGCCGCCGCACACGCTGATATCTTTATCCGGCAGTATAAACCTGAAAACGGCAATGGTCCTTAAAATATCTTCTGGCGCCATGCGTTCTCTTTTCCCCATAGGCGTCCCGCGGACGGGATTCAGTATATTTATCGGGACGGAATCTGCGCCCAACTTTCTCAAAGCAAAAGCAAGTTCGATTCTCTGTCCGGGTTTCTCTCCGAGCCCGATAATGCCGCCGCAGCAGAGTTCAAGCCCGGCCTTTTTCACGTTGCCGGCCGTCCTTATCCTGTCGGCGAACGTGTGAGTCGTGCATATCCTTGGGAAAAAGCTTTCCGATGTTTCAAGATTGTGGTGGTAGCGGCTGACGCCCGCTTTTTTAAGCTTCCGGAGACCGTCTTTGCCGATATCCCCGAGAGAAGCACTTATCCTGATCTTTCTGTTTTTGTTCTTTGAAACGAATGAGCAGATCCTGTCTATGTCCTTGTCCGTGAGTTTCCTGCCGCTGGTTACTATGCCGAAACACGAAGCCCCGTCTTTAACCGACTTTGAAAGCGCCGCCGAAAGCCTTTTGTCATCCAGCAGGGCGTATTTTTCCACTTTTGTTTTGTGGTGGGCCGACTGCGCGCAGAACCCGCAGTTTTCCGAGCACGCGCCGGATTTGGCGTTGACTATGCTGCAGAAATTAATCCTGTCGGTTTTATAGTGTCTCGCGATAAGTTCCGCGCCGAACAGCAGAGAGCTAAGGTCTTCCTTTAAAAGCGATTTCGCTTCTGCCGGCTCTATCTTATACCCCATGATGATGCGTTCAGTAAGCGCAGCTAATTTCATATGTGTAATAATGAATTGCCAAACGGTTAAATGGCTAAATGGTTAATGTCTTTAGCAATTTAGCCATATGACAATTTAACCATATGTCGGATTGTCAACCTCATATTTATTTTGGTTTACAACTACTGCAAAAAAAATCCTCCCCACCATCACTCAAATATCTTGTATTTGACGCTCTTTGACATGGCCATAGAAAGCTTGTCTATTTCAGACATGGCTTTCGCGAGGTTCCCGTACTTGGTCTTGTGCGTAATCATTATGATAGGCACGCCTTTCCTTCTTTTCTTGATTGGAGGTTTCTGGTAAACGCTCGCGATGGACACCCCGTGCTTGCCCAGTATTCCCGATATCCTTGAAAGCACGCCGGGCTTGTCAAGCGTGGTGAATTTCAGGTAGTACCTGCTCTGGGTATTATCTTCAGGAATGATATTTGGATGCTTGCCGGGGTCATAGGTGACATACGGCACCTGACCGGCAGTGCCGTTCGCTATCTGCCTGGCTAGGAAAATAATGTCCGAAACAACCGCGCTTGCGGCCGGAAGCTGGCCCGCGCCTTTGCCGTAGAATATCACGTCGCCGGTCGCGTCGCCCGAAAAAAGGATGGCGTTGTTCTCTCCGTCCACATTGGCAAAATTGTCGTCGCCGCTTATCATGCAGGGTTCCACTGAAAGCTCCATCCCGTTCTTACCCGCTATAGCGTAACCGAGCAGCTTTATCACGTAATCAAACTCTTCCTTTGCGAATTTTACGTCATCGGCCGAGACCTGCTTTATGCCCGATACAGATATATCTTCAAGTTTTATCCAGCTTGAGTACGCGAGCGACGCCAGTACCGCGAGTTTATGCGCGGTGTCTATGCCGTCTATGTCGAACGACGGGTCGGCTTCGGCGAAACCGGCCTTGCGCGCGTGGTCAAGCGCGGTATTGAAGCTTACGCCTTTCTTGGTCATCTCGCTCAGGATATAGTTGGTGGTCCCGTTAAGTATCCCGACTATCTTGTTTATCTTGTTCGCGGCAAGGCCCTCATTCAATCCTTCGATGACGGGAATACCGGCGCCTACCGCCGCCTCAAAATATGTGAGGCAGCCGTTCTGGTGCGCGGCCGAGAATATCTCGTCCCAGTATTTCGCGAGCACGGCTTTGTTCGCGGTCACTACGTGTTTGCCCGCGTTCAAAGCTTCAAGTATAAGCGTGCGCGCCGGCTCGTAGCCGCCAACCAGCTCGACAATAATATCTATGTCCCTGCGCGCGATAAGGTCCTTGTAGCGCTTGTAGTATTTCGCGCCCTTCACGCGGATCCTCCGGATATCGCATACGGCCGCTATATCAATACGGGCGCCGACGCGCTTCTCCAGCGCGGCGCGGTTGCTGTTTATGATCTTAATCACGCCGTTGCCGACAATGCCATAGCCGACAAGACCGATTTTTATTTTTTCTTTCATAATTTTCTATTTTCCTTTACTTTTCAGGTATTCCTTTATCCTCAGCAGCATGTCATGAAAGCGGTTATCGTGCGTCACGAGCGCTATACGGATAAACCCTTCCCCGCCGGGACCGAAACCGACACCCGGCGCCGTCACGACGCCGTGCTCCCGTATCAACTCCTCCGAAACCTGCATCGAGCCCAGCTTCTCAAGCTTAGGCGGAAGCTTCAGCCAGAGGTACATCGAACCCTTCGGCATCTCGGCCGGCCAGCCCATTTTATTCAGCCCGTCCACAACTTTTTTCGCCCTGCGTTCGTAGACAGCCGCCTGTTCCTTCACGCAGTCCTGCGAGCCCTCCAGGGCAGCCACGGCTGCCAGTTGAACAAAGGTCGGCGAACCGTAGTCCAGGAAACTCTTGAGTTTTTCAAGGGGCGCCAGCAGTTTTTGAGAGCCGCAGACCCAGCCGATGCGCCATCCGGCCATGTTGAAAGTCTTGGAAAACGAGTGGAACTCCAATCCGACGTCCCTGCTCCCAGAAATTTCAAAGAAAGACGGAGCCACGTAGCCGCCGAAATTCAGCTCGGAATAGGCGTTATCGTACACGACAAGTATATCGTATTTTTTCGCAAACTCAACGACTTCAACAAGGAAATTCCTGTCCTCCACCACCGCGGTCGTAGGGTTGTTCGGGTAATTCAAAAACATCAGTTTGGCTTTACAGGCTACTGCGGGCGGGACCTTTTTAAGGTCCGGCAGAAATTTATTCTTCTCGTACAGCGGCATTGAATATGTCTTGCCGCCCGCAAGTATCACCCCGTTAAAGTGCACGGGATAAGCCGGGTCGCACACCAGGGCTACGTCGCCGGGATTAAGGTAGGCAACACACAGATGGGCTATGCCTTCTTTGGAACCTATTAAAGAGTGTATTTCAGTCTCGGGGTCAAGCGTTACGCCGAACCGCTGAAACATCCACTTGGCAACAGCCCGCCTGAAGCGCGGCATGCCCTTCGCCTGCGGGTAGCGGTGCGTCCTCGGATGGTTCTTGACCGTATCGCACAGCCTTTCTACGATGTGCAGGGGAGTCGGCAGGTCGGGATTGCCCATGCCAAGATCTATGACGTCAAGCTTCTTGGCGAAAGCTTCCGCCTTGATTTTATTTATCTTCGTGAATAAATAGGGCGGCAGCGACTGCAGCTTCTTTGATGGCACTATTTTTTCTTTTTTAGTTTTCATGTTCTTTTGCAGTTCGTCGTTTGTAGTTCGTTGTTTGCAGTTAATCTTTGAATCTTTCTAATCTTTTAATGTAGTCGGGGAGACGTTGTGAATACGTCATTAAAAGGTACGCCACGCCTATGCATGCCAGCCCGTACGTGACCTCAAAACCCGACCAGGTAAGCCACTGTTTCTGGGTAACGAACTGCCATTTCTCGGGAGAATAGAAATTGGCCTCGGGTTCCCCGATGAAGAGGTCCCAAAAACCCTTCAAAACCACTATTGCTCCCCAGACATAGAAAATCCATCCGGCTGAGGTGGCTAGCCCTTTAATTTTAACTTTTTGCATAGCGAAAATCAAATGTATTTGGAATGAAATTCAGCCGGCAAACCTTACTGGATGAGTTTCCGCAAAGTCGTGGTCGGCTTGAATGAAACCTTTTTTCCTGGCGGGACGGGAATGATTTCCCCTGTTTTAGGGTTTCTTCCCTGGCGGGCTTTGCGCGCTTTTGTTCGAAACGAGCCCAGTCCTGATAAAGATACCACATCGCCATTCTTAAGCGCATCTTGAATGGTTTTTACAAGAGACTTTATTCCTCTATTCGCATCACCGTACGTAAGACCGGCAGCTTCAGCTACACGCTTGACTACCTCTGGCTTTTTCATCAGAGGCTACCTCCTTAGATTTGCACTTCTTCTTGTCTTGCTACCTATATATACGCTAAAATCAATGAGAAATACAATTTATAGAATACATTAAGTTTATAATATAAATTTCGAATAATGTCAAGGGTTATTTTATTAATTGTTTTTTCATTAATAAAATACTTAAAAATTGAAACAGTCTTTGCAAATCCGTGCCGTTGTTCCGGGCGCAGTTTTAAGGTAAAAAACTATTGTCAAATGAATTGGAAATATGTAGAATTAAGTAGGATTATTCCGTATTATAGCTGAAAATTGAGGATATTATGGACTGGTGGAAATGTTTTTTCACAGAAGATTACCTGCGGCAGTATGAAGCACGATACCTGACCCGAGCGCGGACAAGAAAAGAGACCCGCGCGATTCTGAAAATCCTGCGGCCCGCAGCCGGCGCGCGCATACTGGATCTCGCGTGCGGCCAGGGGCGCATATCCATCGAACTGGCAAAAAAGGGATATCGAGTTACGGGAGTGGATTATTCCAAGTACCTGCTCAGTGTCGCGCGAAAAAGGGCCGGTTCCCGTAAAATCGATTTTATCCGTAAAGACATGAGAAAGATCGGTTTCAGAGAAGAATTCGACATAGTGATAAACTGGTTCACTGCTTTTGGCTATTTCAGCGACAAAGACAACGAATCGGTCCTCAGGAAGGTCCATAAAGCCCTTAAAAAGAACGGGAAGTTCCTGCTGGACCTCTCCCACGACACGCCCGGGCACGGACACATGCCGTCGCAGGGATGGAGCGACCACGGGGACTACGTCGTTCTTGAGACAAGGCGTTATAACCCGAAAAGAAAAACCGTCTCGGTTAAGCGCGACTTCATTTTCATAAAGAGCGGCAAGAGAAGGACATACGAATTCAGGATAAGGACATATTCATGGCCGGAACTAAGGAAATTGCTGAAGAAGACGGGCTTTAAACTATTGAAGGTTTTCGGCGGTTTCGACCTTTCAAGGTTTACGAAGAACTCTGGAAGAATAATTGTTTTGGCACAAAAAGAGAATTGAAAGATTTGAAGATTCCAAGATTTAAAGATTACGGACTCTAACCTTTCAATCTTTCCAATCTTGCAATCTTTTAATTATTTATATATTCGGTAAGTTTGTTTTTCCCATCAGGAATTTATCAATATAGTGCGCGGCCCTGCGGCCTTCGGATATCGCCCAGACTATCGATGATTGGCCCCTCCTCATATCGCCCGCGCAGAAAATCTTGTCTTTGGAAGTCCTGAAATCAGGCCCTGTTTTTACGTTACCCCGCTGGTCAAGCTCAAGCCCTAGTTCTTCAACTAGCCCCTTTTTTTCCGGATGCAGGAATCCCATCGCCAAAACCACCATATCGGCCTCTATTTCAAATTCCGAACCCGGAACCTCGTTCATGACCCAGCAGCCTTTTGAATCTTTCGAAAATTTAACTTTCGAGGCAAGGAGCTTTCTGACCTTGCCGTTTTCTCCCATGAATTTCTTTGTTGACACTTCCCAGTGGCGCTCCCCGCCTTCTTCATGGCTTGAGGTTGTCTTAAAAAGTGTCGGGTACGCCGGCCACGGCTGGTCCTGGGGCCTGCATTCGGAAGGTTTAGGAAGGATCTCTATCTGAGTGACCGACCGCGCCCCCTGCCTGTGCGCGGTGCCCACGCAATCCGAACCCGTGTCGCCGCCGCCGATTACAACGACCTTCCTGCCCTTTGCGTCAATAACTTCTCCGCCGGATTTCTCGCCGGCAACCCGCATGTTGGACTGTGTCAGGTAATCCATGGCGAAATATATCCCGGAAAGCTCCCTGCCATCTACTTTCATGTCGCGCGGGACTCTGCTGCCGCAAGCCAGGCATACCGCGTCAAACGCGGAAAGGATTTCGGCGCCGGCCGCGGTTCCTGTACTGAACTCTATACCTTCGTTCTTCCAGACCTCTATCCTTCTGTCCAGAATGCATTTCTCCAGCTTGAAATCAGGTATTCCGTAACGCAGTATCCCGCCCGCTTTAGCGCCGCGCTCAAAAACCGTGACTGAATGTCCCGCCTTGTTCAACTGGTCGGCGCAGGCAAGCCCGGCGGGCCCGGAACCGATGACAGCCACTTTTTTACCGGTCTTTATCTCCGGTTTAACGGGCGTCATCAAATTATTTCTGAAACCGTGCTCTATGATGGCGAGTTCGTTCTCGCGTATAGTGACAGGATCGTCATTTATTGCGAGCACGCACGCGTACTCGCAAGGAGCTGGGCAAAGGCGCCCGGTGATTTCGGGCAGGTTGTTCGTCGCCAGAAGGAGCTTCAGCGCTTTTTCCCACCCAAGGTTATAGACGTAGTCGTTCCATTCCGGGATATAGTTTCCGAGCGGGCACCCCCAGTGGCAGAACGGCGTGCCGCAGTCCATGCAGCGCGAGGATTGTTCTACGGACAGCTTCTCGGCGCGCGCGGCCGCGACGTCGCGGTAATCCGACGTCCTCTCGCACGCGGGGCGGTATTCCGCGCTCTCTCTTTTATGCTTTAGGAAACCTCTTATGTCGCCCATATTTTACTCCAAACACTAAACTCAAAATACTAAACACTAAATGAATACAAAATATTAAATTCAAATATCGAATATAACTGCTGTGTTTGTGTTTTATTTTTTGTATTTAGAGTTTATTTAGTTTTTAGTGTTTAGTATTTATTGTTTGTCTTTATTCTGGATCTTCTTCGACTTCGAATTTCGGCTCTATTCTCCTGTTATTGAGCAGGCTCTTGTATTCGGTGGAGATGACTCTCGTGAATTTCAGTATCTCAACGTCAAAATTATCCAGTATCTTCTTCGCGGCCGCGCTTCCGGTGTATTTCAGGTGATTCCTGAGCAGTATCTTTATCGCTTCCTTGTCGGGAATTCCGGGAGTATCAAGTTCCGCCATGCCCAGGTTGCACCGTAATTTCAGGTTCCCTGCAGGATCATACACATAGGCCATACCGCCGGACATCCCTGCCGCGAAATTCCTGCCGGTCCTGCCGAGCACGACCACCCTTCCTCCGGTCATGTATTCGCAGCCATGGTCGCCGACGCCCTCCACAACCGCATTCAGCCCCGAGTTCCTTATGCAGAAACGCTCGCCCGCCACGCCGCGGATGTAGGCCTCGCCGGATATAGCCCCGTAAAACGTCGTGTTGCCTATTATGATGTTTTCCTCGGGGACGTAAGAGGCGCCCTTGCCGGGATAAATTATTATCTTTCCTCCGGAAATCCCCTTTCCCACGTAGTCGTTCGCCATACCTTCAAGCTCGAAAGTCACGCCGCTACCGAGCCACGCGGCGAAACTCTGCCCGGCGTTGCCGGTAAATTTGCAGTGTATCGTATCGTCGGGCAGGCCTTCTTCGCCGAACCTTCTGCATACCTCGCCGCTCAACATCGCGCCGGCCGTCCTGTTGAAATTCTTTATCGGCATTTCTATCCTGACGGGTTTTTTATTTTGTAGCGCCTCTTTTGCCAGTTCCATGAGCTTTCTGTCAAGAACGTCTTCTATCCCGTGGTTTTGCCCTGTAGTACAGCGCGTTCCGACCGCCGGAGGCGACTCGGGCTTATAGAGTATCCTCGAGTAATCCAGATCTTTCGCCTTCCAGGGCTTGATATCTTCGTTGACTTCAAGCAGTTCTGTCCTGCCTATCATGTCGTCCAGCTTCCTGACGCCAAGCTGAGCCATGATGCCCCGCAGTTCTTCAACTACAAAATTGAAGTAGTTGATTATGTACTCCGGTTTCCCGGCGAAACGCTTTTCAAGTTCCTCGTCCTGCGTCGCGACGCCGACCGAGCAGTTGTTCAGGTTGCAGTGCCTGAGCATCACGCACCCTAGCGTAACAAGGACGGCCGTGCAAAACCCGAACTCCTCGGCTCCCAGAAGTGCCGCTATCGCGACATCCCTGCCCGTGCGCATCTGGCCGTCGGCCTGCAGGCGCACGCGGCTCCTCAAATCATTCATCACTAGCGTCTGGTGCGTCTCCGCGAGGCCCAGCTCCCACGGCAATCCCGCGTGTTTAATGGAGCTTACCGGCGACGCCCCGGTGCCGCCGTCGCCTCCTGAAATAAGTATCATGTCGGCGTGCCCCTTGGCGACTCCGGCCGCAACGGTGCCCACGCCTATTTCTGAAACCAGTTTAACGCTTATCCTTGCGCGCGGGTTTACGTTCTTAAGGTCGAAAATCAGCTGGGCCAGGTCCTCGATTGAATATATGTCGTGGTGCGGCGGCGGGGATATCAGCGTGACGCCCTGCGTCGTGTAGCGAGTCCTGGCTATCACAGCGCTGACCTTGTGGCCGGGTAGCTGGCCGCCTTCGCCGGGTTTCGCGCCCTGCGCGATCTTTATCTGTATCTCCTCCGCGTTAATAAGATAATTCGCGGTCACGCCGAACCTGCCGGATGCCACTTGCTTAATCGCGCTGCGCTTTGAATCGCCGTTCGGAAGCGGGACGAACCTTGCCGGGTCCTCCCCGCCTTCGCCTGTATTGGATTTCCCGCCGATGCGGTTCATGGCCACGGCTATCGTTTCGTGGGTGGCGCGGCTTATGGAACCGAAACTCATCGCTCCCGTCGCGAAACGCTTTAATATATCCCCGGCCGGTTCAACTTCGCTTAACGGCACAGAATTTAAATTCCTGAACCTCAAAAGCGATCTTAATGTCACCGGCTGTTTTGACTGGTCATTGATAAGGCCGGCGAATTTCCTGTATTTTTCCGCGTCGTTGTTCCTGACGGCGTCCTGAAGGGCCGCGATGCTCTCCGGATTCCACAGGTGGAACTCGCCGTCGCGCTTCCACTGGTAAACGCCTCCGCTTTCAAGCACCGCCTGGCCGGATTTTCTTTCAGAAAAGGCTTCCGCGTGCCTCGCGAGGCATTCCTTTTCAAGCACGTCAAAGCCTGCTCCGCCGACGCGCGAAACCGTCCCCGCGAAACACCTCTCTATCACTTCGTTCCCAAGTCCCAACGCCTCAAAGATCTGCGCGCCGCGGTAGCTCTGAAGCGTCGATATTCCCATCTTGGACAATATCTTCTTTATGCCTTTCTCTACGGCATGCACGTAGTTGTTAAGCGCCGTTCCGGCGTTCAGGTTAAGTTCGCCCTGCCGCGCCAGCATCTCAACCGCTTCGTAGGCGAGATACGGGTTGACGCAGCCGGCGCCGAAACCCAGCAGCAGCGCGAAATGGGTGACTTCACGCGGTTCCGCGCTTTCAACTATGAGTCCGACTTGAGCGCGCGTCGCCTTCCTGACAAGGAAATGATGAACCGCGCCGACGGCAAGAAGCGCCGGTACAGCCGCGTTTTCCCTGTCCGCCCCGCGGTCGCTCAAAATTATTATGTTGTCGCGCTCTTTCACGGCAAGGTCGGCTTCATCGCATATCCTGTCAATGGCTCCCATGAAAGCGCCTTCTTCGCCGGCTTTGAAAAGCGTGGATATAGTGGTCACTTTAAAACCGGGCTCTTTCATCGCCCTGATCTTTTCAAGCTCGCTGTTCGTAAGTATAGGCCTCATAATCCTGAGCCGGACCGCATGGTCGTATTTTTCGTCCATGAGATTGTTGCGCGAGCCCATGTAGCTCTCAAGGCTCATCACAAGCTCTTCGCGTATCGGGTCGATCGGCGGGTTCGTGACCTGCGCGAATAACTGTCTGAAATAATTGTACGGAAGCTGCGGCCTTTGCGACAGCACCGCGTGAGGCGCGTCGTTGCCCATTGATCCGACCGGCTCCTGCCCGAATTCGGCCATCGGCTTTATTATCACCTTAAGATCCTCGCGAGTGTACCCGAAGGCCTTGAGCGATGTATCGATATCCGCGCTGCGGCTGTCCCTGACCGGGACTTCACGCAGGTCGTCCAGCTCTATCATATTTTCCCTGATCCACTCGCCGTAAGGTTTTTTGGACGCGAGCGTTTTTTTGATATCCTCGTCCGGTATTATTATTCCCTGCGCGGTGTCCACATAGAATATCCTGCCCGGCTCCAGCCTTCCGGACCTGACTATATCGGCGGGATCGATGTCCAGCACACCCACTTCCGAAGCCATGACAACGCGGCCGTCTTTCGTGACGATATACCTTGCCGGCCTCAGGCCGTTCCTGTCCAGCACCGCCCCGACGCATGTTCCGTCGGAAAAAGCAACCGCCGCGGGGCCGTCCCACGGCTCCATGATGCAGGTGTGGTACATGTAATAGTCCCTGAGCGCCGGGGACATATGATCGTCATGCTCCCACGCGGCAGGTATCAGCATAGTCATGGCCTGCGCCAGAGGCCGGCCAGCCGCCACGAGCAGTTCAAAAACGTTATCCAGCGCGGCAGAGTCGCTTCCGCCCGGAACCACGACGGGTTTTAGTTTTTCTATGTCCCTGCCGTAGAGGCGGCTCTGCATCATCCCTTCCTTTGCGCGCATCCAGTTCGCGTTGCCGCGAAGTGTGTTTATCTCGCCGTTATGCGCAAGATACCGGAACGGCTGCGCGAGGTCCCACGTCGGGAAGGTGTTGGTGCTGTATCTGGAGTGGACAAGACAGATGGCGCTGGAGATGTCTTTATCCTTGAGGTCAACGAAGTAATTCTCAAGCTGCTCGGGCATCAGCAGGCCCTTGTAAAGGAGCGTCCGCGACGACAGGTTGGTTATATAGAAGCTTGATCTATGTTCATTGCCGGAAGAACGGACGGCTGTCTCGGCCTGTTTTCTGAGGACATACAATTTCCGTTCGAAATCCGCCTGGTCCTTTATTTTCTGGGGCCTTTGGATGAAAACCTGCTCCATCGCGGGTTCCGTGTCCCTGGCTGTCTTGCCTATAACAGAACTGTCCACGGGAACGTTCCGCCATCCGAGCAGTTCCAGCTTGTTCTGTTTCGCGGTATCGGTGAATGTTTTCTTGCAGAATTCACGCCCGGCAGGATCTTTTGGCAGGAAAACCAGTCCCGCCGCGTATTCCCCCGGGCCGGGCAGATTGAACCCGGCCGGCTGGACGGCCTTTGAAAGAAATTCGTGCGGAATCTGAATAAGTATCCCTGCCCCATCGCCGGTCTTCGGGTCGGAACCCGTGGCTCCCCTGTGCGACAGGCGGCGCAGGACTTCCAGCCCCTGCAGAACGATATCGTTGGACCGCCTGCCTTTAATATCGCAGACAAATCCCACTCCGCAGGAATCGTGTTCATACCGCGGATCGTAGAGCCCGTGATTTTGCGTTCTTTCCGAGTTACTCATATTTTTCCTAGAAAAATGGCGTCCGTATGCTGGTGCATTACTGGACGCCATTGTCCTTATAAAAACAGCAATTAGCAATTGGTAACTACATTATAAACATCATCTCGGTGTACGTCGGCAAAGGCCAGAGCTCGCTCGGAAGAACCTCTTCAAGCGCGTCAACCGAAACGCGGAGTTCTTTCATGTATTCTAGCATCTTCGCCAGGTCGTGTCCTCCGGCCACCGCCTCAAGTTTCTTGACGGCTGAAAGCGCGTTTTCGTTCAAGTCGCAGACCTTCCTGAGCAGTTCTTCTACGTTCTTTATGTCTCTGACAGCCGCTCTGACGCTGCTGACCGTCTCCGCGAGCTGGCCTTGGTATTTCACCGCCGCGGGAATGATGAGCGTCCTTGCCATCTCAAGCGCGACGCCAGCCTCTATCTTTATCGTCTTTTCGTATTGCTCTTTGTAAATATCGTAGCGCGACGTCA
The DNA here is from genome assembly GCA_043811535.1 of Elusimicrobiota bacterium. Classification (GTDB taxonomy): domain Bacteria; phylum Elusimicrobiota; class Endomicrobiia; order Endomicrobiales; family JBDRNC01; genus JBDRNC01. The sequence continues at coordinate 36,277 of JBDRNC010000003.1, read as the reverse complement.
TCTCGGTCTTTGAAAGGACCTTGTGTTTCTCAAATATCCTGATAACCGGATCTTTAACTAGTTCCTCAAGCGCCTCGGGAGTGTTTTTCAGGTTCGGCAGGCCGCGCCGTTCCGCCTCCCTGTGCCATTCATCCGTGTAGTTGTCGCCGTTGAATACTATCCTTTTATGCTTCCTGACTATCTTTTGGAGAATGGATTGCAGCGTCTCGTTGAAATCCTTCTTTGCCTTGACGGCGTTTTCAAGCTCGGTGCAGATCTCGTCAAGCGCCTCGGCGATGATGGTATTGAGAACAACGTTCGGGCCGGCGCAGTTTTGATTTGAGCCCACAGCGCGGAACTCGAACTTGTTCCCCGTGAACGCGAAAGGCGATGTCCTGTTCCTGTCGGTCACGTCGCGCGCGAGTTTCGGAAGCGACGTCACGCCCACTTCCATCACCCCGCCTTCCTTGGAACTCTTCGCCCCGCCTTTCTCTATTTGCTCTATTATATCGGTCAATTGCTCGCCGAGGAATATGGAAAGTATCGCGGGCGGCGCTTCGTTCGCGCCGAGCCTGTGGTCATTTCCGGCCGTGGCGACCGATGCCCTTAAAACCCCGGCGTACATGTCTATCGCTTTCATGAGCGCGCAGATGACTGTCAGGAACTTGGCGTTCTCGTGCGGGTTTTCCCCGGGAGTGAGCCAGTTCTTGCCGTCGGGCCCGCTGAGCGCCCAGTTATTGTGCTTGCCCGAGCCGTTAACCCCGGCGAACGGTTTTTCGTGAAGCAGGCAGACAAAACCGTGCTTGTCGGCTATTTGCCTGAGCACTTCCATCGCCATCATGTTGTGGTCAACCGCAAGGTTAAGCTCTTCATAGACCGGCGCCATCTCAAATTGGGCCGGGCATACTTCGTTGTGCCGCGTTTTTGACGGTATGCCGAGTTTCCACAACTCGCGGTCAAGGTCTTCCATGAAAGCCAGCACGCGCGGCTTAATCGCGCCGAAATAGTGGTCCTCCAGCTGTTGATGCTTTGAAGGCCTCCTGCCGAAAAGCGTCCTTCCGGTTTGCAGGAGGTCCAGCCTTTGGATATAGTAATCCTTGTCTATGAGGAAGTATTCTTGTTCCGCTCCGAGCGTGGCATAAGGGCGGATGCTCCCTTTCACGCCGAACAGTTTCGCAAGCCGCCTGACTTGCACGGCAAGCGCGTCTATTGAGCGCAGGAGAGGCGTCTTTTTGTCAAGCGCCTCGCCGTGGTACGAGTAGAAAGCCGTCGGTATGCAGAGAACGGCCCCCTCGTCGCTCTTTTTTATGAAGGCCGGGCTTGTAGGGTCCCATGCAGTGTATCCGCGCGCTTCAAACGTGGCGCGCAATCCGCCTGAAGGGAAACTGGAGGCGTCCGGCTCGCCCTTAACCAGCTCCGTACCCGAAAACTTCATTATTATTCCGCCCTCGCCGTCCGGGTCTATGAATGAATCGTGCTTTTCGGCCGTTCCGCCGGTCAAGGGTTGAAACCAGTGAGTAAAGTGAGTCGCGCCTTTTGACAGCGACCATGCTTTCATGGCTTTTGCCACTTCGTCGGCTATCCTGGAGTCAAGAGATTGGCCTTCGCATATGGTCTTTACAAGCGAAGCGTAAGTTTTGGCGGAAAGATATCTCCGCATGTTCTTGATGCCGAATACGTTCTCTCCAAACATGCTTTCAATACTAGAAATCGCTTCATTTTTCTTTTTCATTTTGAGTTTCCTTTTGGCTTAATTTAGGCGTTTCTGCAATTATGCCTTAATTATTATACATTATTATTAGGGAAAAATAAAAAACGCCCTTGCGCACTTCACCTGTGCTAATTACAAGGACGTCTTTGTCCGATTTAATCCGCCATTCATGGCGAATTGGGCTATTAAGATGTTGCGCCTATATTATAGCAGAATTGTCTTCCAAAAACAAGTAGCCGGTCGCCTGTAGCCAGTTGTACGTTGTCAATCTGAAATCTGAAATATGAAATTAGCTTTATCTCTTGCTGAACTGTACCGCGGGCTGCGCCCGAGTACAATTGATTCAATTTAACGTTTGGAGAATTGGAATCTCTTGCGCGCTTTCGGCATGCCCGGTTTTTTACGTTCAACCATTCTGGAATCGCGCGTGAGGAATCCTTCTTTCTTCAAAGCGGGTCTCATGTTAGGGTCGATGGTAATTATAGCCCTTGCAAGCCCCATGCGGATGGCGCCTGACTGTCCGGTAACTCCGCCGCCCATCGTGTCTATCAGATAATCGTAGCTGTTCGCCAACTGGTACTTGGTAAGCGGCTCAACAGCGTGCTTTTTCTGCCTGTCAAGCCCTCCGAAAAATTCGTCGATCGTTTTCCCGTTAACTAGGATTTTTCCGCTGCCGGAAAGAACCTTCACCCGCGCCGCAGCGTTTTTCCTGCGCCCTGTCGCGAATATTGGATTGGTTGCTTCACTCATTTAAAACCTCCGCAGTTCGTAGTTCGTTGTTCGTAGTTCGTAGTTCGTAGTAAATTTGAAATCTGAAATCTGAAATTTGAAATGCCTTATTTTTCTGTCTTTTCCGTTTTCTTTCCCATTCCGGCGTTGAACTGCGCGGCGTGCGGGTGTGTCGGGCCCTTGTATATGTTTAGGCGTTTTATCATCTTGGCGCCCAATCTGTTCTTGGGAAGCATACCTTTTACCGCAAGGCGAACCGCTTTTTCCGGGTTTTTCTTCATTAGTTCGTCATAGAGCATGTATTTGTCGCCTCCGGGATATCCCGAATGGCGGAAATCTATCTTCTGCTGAAGCTTGTTGCCGGTGAGCCTGACCTTTTCGGCATTTACGACTACCGCGAAGTCGCCGGTGTCAAGATGGGGCGTATAAATGGGTTTGATCTTTCCGCAAAGTATGCCCGCGGCTTTCGTGGCAAGGCGTCCGAGCACGAAGTCTTGCCCGTCAAGAAGGTGCCATTTCCTCACTATTCCGTCTTTTTTGGGTAAATAAGTTCTAGTCAATGTTGTCATGAATATATACCTCTGAGTTGTTTTTACTTCAGCCGTGGAACACCATAGGTAAACAGGACTTAGGTGAACTTGGTCTGAGGATATAGGATTGTATTATATTTCTTATCAAAAGTCAAGGGACGCTCGGCACAAAACCTTCAGAAGACGCTCGCCATCGCAGGCTCGCTCCGTTTGGCTTCCTCCCAAAAGCACAAGTCGTCGCCAAAAGGCTTCTTCAGATTTTATACCTCGCTAAGTGTGCTAAAAAACAACCAAAAGAGGTGTTTGTCTTTCCCGCTCACCAGTCACTGGCCACTAGGCGCTGTCTCTGGTTATTAATTCAGCTTTTAAACCTATCTCTTCTATGCGTCTTTTCGGGTCCTTTATGACCTTCATGAGGAGGTCTATAGCGAGAGGTCCTATTTCCTTGAGAGGCGGCCTAAGTGTTGTTAAAGCCGGCTTGAAAAAGCGCGCGCCTTCCCAGTCGTCATAGCCGATCACTGAAACATCGCCAGGCACGCTGAGATTCCTTTCCCGTAACGCGCGTATGACCCCGGTCGCCATTTCATCGTTGGCGCAGAATACCGCGTCGGGCCTTTCCGCTGTCTCAAGTATCCTTTTCATCTCCGCGTACGCCTCGTCTCCGCTGAAATTGGCGTTCCCTACGATATTCCCGTCAAATTTAATCCCAAGTTTCTCAAGCGCGGCCTTATATCCCTCAAATCTTTCCACCCCGTCAACCGATATCAATCCTCCGTTCATCATCCCTATCCTTGAGCGCCCTTGGCCGGCAAGCCGGCTCACCGCCTGGAAAACGGCGTCTTTATTGTCAACACTTACCGTATTCACCTTTTTCGCTCCCAAATACTTGTTGATGAAAACGAACGGCATTTTCTCCTTCTTCATTTTTTTAATCGTCGCGGAAACGTCTTTGCGGTAAACAACGTTATATATCAGCACGCCGTCCACTTGCCAGTTTTTAACGACTTCCACGAAATACTTGTTCTCGTCCATCCAGTAATCCGTGGAAAAAAGCATCAACCCGTAGTTGTGTATCCGACAGGTCTCGGCCGCGCCGCGCACTATCGGAAGGACATGGGGGTTCAAATCAGGAACTATCATGGCGAAAGCGCGGGTCTTCTTCCTGACCAGGCCGCGCGCTATCAGGTTGGGGTGGTAGTGCAGTTTCTTCATCAGCCGCAGGACCTTCGTCTTCATTTTTTCGCTGATGGTAGCGTTGCCGGTGATAACGCGGGAAACCGTGGAGTGCGTCGTGCCCGCCATTTTCGCTATGTCTTTAATTGTCGGATGTTTTTTCATATTGACTTTCACCATCATCCTCCCTCCCTTGCGGGGGAGGACCGAGGTGGGGGGTGTGTTTGCAGCAATTACAAATTCCAGATTAACTTCTTAATAACAAAAACTTATATCATTTTTCCAGAGTCACAACTATTTCAGCGGGGAGCGATTTGAATACCACATTGTTGCCGGCGGGCGAGGCAACACCGTTCACGCTGACTGATTTTATTTCCCCGATGTCAGGCAGTTTGAATACATATCCTGCCGGGGGTATTTCCGCGCCTGCGCCCGCAACCTTTATAGTTACTGTATCGCCGTCTTTCTTCGCGCTGTAACCTATCGCACCGTAATGTGTGGGCATGTTCTTCACCGAAATTCCGTCCGCGCCCGCGAGCCATTTCCCGTCAATTCCCGCGCCCAGCACAAGACTGCCGTCCGATTCATAAACGAACATGCACCTTACGGCGTGGATGAATTCCGCGCCGACCCAGGTGTGAGGCATGTCGCCGAAATAATCAGGATAGCGGTACTTGCTATTCACTACTTCCGCCCAGTGGTTCCATCCGAGAGGTCTGCGGCATTTCATCATGAAGTTAATCAGGTCCCACATCCTGTCTTTTTGTCCCATGAAAAGGAGCGCGGGAACCGACCTGAACTCGTACGGCGTGAACCTGTAATCCTTCTTGCCGCCAAATCGGGTCTGCAATTCCGCGTAATACCTGTCAAAACCGCTTTTCAGCTGTGCCTGCGGCACGTTATTCATCTCTCCGGCGTATGTGACCCACGCCGCTGCTGACGTCGGGTCAAAGTCGGCCAGTTCAGCGCAGCCGGGTATATATTCCAATTTGTTGAGTTTTATGACGAGATTCATTGAATCGTAAAGGCACTTTCTGAAATCCGCGTACTCCTTGTCTATCCAGGCCGCCGTGTCATTTTTCCCGAGTATCTCTGCCATCATTTTCGCGTCTTGCCAGCCCCTGATAGCCCAGAGGTCGTCCCAGTACGAGTGTTTGAGGTAATATCCTTCATGACTCGTGGATTCAGGCAATATCCCGTAGAATATCCTTTTTTCGTCCGGGCCGTTCTTGTATTCATCGGTCAACCGCCTGCTTCTAAGCTCAATAAGGAATTTAACGGCTTTCTCCACGCTCGGGAACATCTTTTCCAGGAATGCCCTGTCCTTGGTGAACAGGTAATACTGCATCACTGCCCAAATATACTCGCCTTGACTGTCGTATTCTATCAGGTTATTCTGCTTTTCCTCCCATAGCGGGTCCTCGGCTTTCGTGTCTATAATAGGAGGGATCTCGCCCGACTCCTGCTGGAAGGTTGCAAACCACTCAATGAATTCCTTCGCTTCTTTCGTCAGCCCCGCTTCCAGAATCGCTATGGCCGCTATACCTCCGTCCCTCATCCAGGACTTGTCATAGCTCCTGCAGCCCGGCTGCAGCCCCGGACCGTCCTTTGTTATCAGGTTATAAGCGATATTCGCCTTGAAGCTGTCAACAAGCTCCTTGTCCGGAATATTTATCTCAACGTTGTTCACTTTACTTTCCCAGTAATCGACAGTTTCTTTCAGCTTGTCATCGTAAAGCTTTTTGATATCCGTATCGCTCAATCCTTCTTTGAAATCTGATTGTTTATAGTAAAGCGGCAAATAGATATAAATTTCCCTTGATTCGCCTGGCTTGAGGCTAAAATCATATTCCAGCGCGGCTGACGCAAACCCGCTCTCGTCCGATGCGGATTTCCTTTCCGTTATTTTTCCTTTTATTATTCCGTCAATGGCATTGCCTTCGGGCGAACTGTCTTTTTCCGCCTGCGCGCTGAACTTATCGGGTTTTGTCAGGGGATATACTCTATATTTCCCGTCTATGTCTATAAACCCGCCCGCATAATCTATTTTCTTTATCAGCGATATCCCTCCTCCGCCCTGCCACGGCGGAAAAACCTGATAGGGATTTATGGCCAGGAAGAACTTGCCTGACACTTTCTTTTTCCCGTTGTTCTTCACGGCATAGCGGGCGTATCCCGCGGATTTACCCGCGATCCCCGCGGCAAACGTCTTCATATCCAATTCAATGTCTTTGTAATTCCATTTGACCGCCGGGATGGGCAAGTAACTCTTCTCCAGCGACTGCGTGACCTTCGCGGTATTCCTTGTTATGAGTTTCTTGTCCACAAACAGCGCCGGCGCCAAAGTAAAGCCCCTTTTGTGGGGTTCCAGCGTGCCGTCCTCGCAGACAAGTATCTCGTTATCGTCATCGGGCGAGCCAGTCATAGTCCAGAAGGCCTGCTCGTTCGCTATCCATCTCGGGTAAAAGTCATTTTCCGCTTTAGCTGGCGCGGCCGCGGACGCTGCTGAAACCGGAAGTTCCGCGAGCGTCAATTCGTCCATCGCAACACGCCCCTTGGTCTTTATGCCTGATACGACGAACTCAATCTTGGCGACCTTCTCAAGCTTGCCGTCAGGATTAGGCCCCCACGCGAAAGTAAACTCATCCTTTCTGATAGTATGTTTTTTCCATTTATTGACCTGCGCGAAAACGTAAAACTTCTTCCAGAATGTGTTGCCCTTGTCGTCTATGAGTTTAAACTCAAAATTGTTCTCCGGCATGCTACGCTTAATGTAAAAGGAAAACTCAAAATTCGGCGGAAGGTCAATCTGGAAATCCTTCGATATCAGCACGTAACCGTTCGTCTCCGCGAAACCGTAATTGAGACAGACACTTTCCCCCTTGAACCCCTCAGTTCCGTCAATAGTCAATGTCGCCTGTGGAGCGACTATCGTCTGCCATTTTTCAATAGGGTTGAATGAGTCCAAAACAGTTCCTTCTCTGCCGATCTTCATTGCTTTTCTCCCCGGTTCTTCCGCGCCTGCTATACAACCCTGTGCAAGCGCAAAAACAACCGCCATTTTCAATACGTTTTTCAAAACCACCATAGCTCCTCCTGTTTTATACACTTGCGTCCGCCACGGCGGACCGTGAGCATCTCATTCAAACACCCCTTGAACGCGACAAAGCTTTCATGCACACGTGTGCATGAATATTATAATCAATCAATTAAAAGATGTCAAGTGGTTTTTTGCCATGAGGTTTGCCAACGAAGTCCAAACGCAGTTATTAGATCCTATCTTATTAGCCTTTGATGATAGTATTCATTATATCGTCCTGGGGGTTATCGGATTTGGGCACCTTCAGGCAGTATTTGGCGGGGTCAGATTCGGCCAGCTGCGCGGCCTGAAACAGTTCTTCAAGAATTGCAGGGAAAACCTCTTCCTGAAAAATAGTGCTGGCTCCGCCGGATTCATAATAGTACACCCAGTCGCCGCTGATTGCGGTATTTTCCGTAGGTTTCACTTCCGACAAGAGGAATTTCCAGGGATTTATGCCGTGCTTAAGCTTCATGGCCGCATAACATCTGTGATCGTTCCTGGAATTGTGCATGCCTACTTTGACTTCTTTCCCATTGAATGTTCCCATGGCCCATACTTTATCAGCGTTGAATATTTCAAAATCACTTTTTTCTTTGAAGGTTCCGTTTATGTAATGCAGGATATTTCGTATGTTCTCTTTTATCTTTTTCGTTTTATTATGTTGAACAATAATTGACGCGATGACTATAGCAACCACAATAATAATAATTATTCTGGGAAATGGAAACATTATTTGCTCCCGCTTTTTATTGTCTGCTTCCGTCTTCCCTCTTCCGTCTTCCCTCTCTCCACTTTGACTGCCATTCCTATATCTACGTACTGTCTAAGCTCGTTTATGTCGCTTTGCGACATTCCTATCGAGCCGTGGCGGGCCGTCGAGGTGCTGACAATCACTTCATTCGGCAGGCCGTTTATGCCAACCGCGGGCATATCCGTTGAAAACCTTATGAACCACGGGGAAAATTCCTTGTCCACGGGCTCCACGGCATCCCTTTTGAACCTGTATCCCCTGTCCCACTCGCCCTGGAAAAACAAAACGTTATATTTCCCCTTTTTGGGATAATCTTTTCCGGGATAAACCTTGAAACTTCTTTCAACCCTCTCGCCGTCCATCACTTTCAGTTTATCATTGTCTATGTCAAGCTTGTATTTTACCACCTGTGCGGCCGATGTTGAGATTTTTACGGTAAGCGTGTTCTCTTTTTCGTTTACTTCGGCATCCGTCCCGATGCTCCTGCAAAGCAGGTAGTATTTTTCAAGCAGTTCCCTGCCTTTGTCCCCAGTTGCAATACCGGGCTGTCCGTCGTTAATATATACGGGCTCAATCCTGACTTGCTCTACATTCCCGGCCCCGTTCAGGATTACTCCGGCAAGAATCGTTTCCTTGCCTATCTCTTTCGGCGGGAAAAACACGAAATTTCCCAAACTGTAGATAATCACTTTGCCTTTGTATATCTCGGCGCCCTGCATCACGTGCGGGTGGTGGCCGAGCACCACATCAGCCCCGCTGTCCACCGCCAGACGCGCGAGGTATATCTGCGAGGTCCTGGGATAAAACTCGTTCTCATCGCCCCAGTGGAAACTGATAACAACGATATCCGCCCTTTTCTTGATATCTTTTATCCTTTCGGCCATCTCTTCTTCGGGCCAGGAGGGCACCAGGGCAGGGGTGCCCTTGCCAAACCAGAATTTTCTGGGATAAACCGCCGAAAAACCCAGGAAACCGACTTTGATACCGTTGCGCTCAAGCACTACCCCCTTGTCGCGGCCCGGCGATCTTTTTACCGCGCCCACATAAGGCATCTTCTCCGTCTCAAGGTATTTCAAGGTATCGCGAAGCGCGTCCTTGCCGTAGTCGCCCGCGTGGTTGTTCGCTATGTTTATGACATCTAGGCCCGCGAACTTCAGCGCGCCGATGGTTTTCGGGCTGCACCTGAAAGTGAATTGCTTCCTTTTAATGGGCGAGCCGGCCGTAGATATGCAAGATTCATAATTGCAGATGCTTATGTCGGCCTTCCGCAGTTCATCCGCTATCTTTTCAAAAGCGTAGTTGACGCCGTGTTCTTTTATCTTGGCGTCCATTGACGTGTATCCGAGCAGGACATCGCCGACAGCTGTGATTGTCACGGTCGCGGTGGAAATATCCGAGGCGATTAGTTTTGCCGTCAGAAAGAGAATGGAGATGATTTGCGACAGTCTTTTCATAAGTCTTTAATTTGAAATCTGAAATTTGCGACTACCTTAGCGTAATAAAATGAAGTCCCGCTTTGCGGGAATATCTGAAATGCCATTCATTTCAAGGTCTTTATCTCATTGACTTTCATACCCACATTGGTGTCCTGTCCGTAGCCGGGAGTATGGAAAAGCGTCCCTTTCACCCGGACCTTCTGGTCGGCGGATTCGCTGATGAATTCAACCGCAGCGAAATTAAGGAGCAATTGTATCCATGTCACGTTTGTTTCCTTTTTTGAACCGTCGGCGACGCGTTCCTTGACGTTTATCGGGTTTTCAAGCTTTATCAGGCGGTATTCCTCGGTGCCGCCCATTCCTTTCACTTCACCCTCAAGCGTTCCCGTAAGCTCAACCACCATCGGCCCGTACTCGTACCAGCCGCCGCCGACGAGCAACCTCTTGTTGCACGCAGGCGCTAGCAATATAAGAGCGGATAATAAAAATATAAGATATCTCATGTAAAATCCAAATGACAAAGCACAAATGACAAAAGAAATTAAAATATTCAAATTTAAAACTGTTTTTTTGCTTAATATTTGGCGTTATATTTTGTCATTTGAATTTTGACATTTAAGCTTGCCTCAAAAATTACTGCCAAGACTTAAGTAAACAACTGCCGCGGGGCCGTCCATCCTGCGCGCCAGCTGCAGATTCAGCAAAAACGGATATGCCTGTAGTATAAATGTGTAAAACCTCAGCGAAAAGCCGTAACTGCCCCTTACCTGCTCCGGGTCAATATTAATAAGTTCCTCATCCCTGTCCCACGCGAACCCCGTGTCAACAAAGATTGAGCCGTAGAAGGTCTTGAAGAAGAAGTCCGGGAAAAAGTACCACATGTGATAATTAAGGTTCCTGGATATCGGGAAACGCCATTCAATATTGTTCACGAACAGCCTGTGTCCCGCGTAATTCAGGTTGGACGGATAGCCCCTTACGCGGTTTGCCCCGCCCAGGTAGTACCATCCGGAATTAATGTCCAGGCTTGTAGCGGTAAGAGTGCGCCAGCCGATAGCCTGCTCCCCGCCGATTGGAAAGTATTTCCACGTTTCCAGCATGTAGTTCTGGTATGTGTAATCGCTTTCCATGGACTTGTCCGAGAACTCGCTGTCTACCCTGAATCCCCAGCCGGACGTCAGCTCAAGGTATCCTCTCTGCGTGACATCCCATTGAAACGCGAGCCCCGCCACGTTCTCCCTTGAGCGCGCGACATAGTCGGGTATATCGGAGTCGCGCTCGCTTTTCGCCGTGGTCGAAAGAGAGAGTTCCACGCGCTTGAACCTGTTTAACGGGTAAATCGTGTACATTGCCTGGGTGTCTTCCTTCTTTTTTATCTTCTTATCAATGTCCCAGAAATACTCGTTCCCGATGAACTGGAAATAGAACTGCGGCCTGAAACGCAGAAAACCGTAAGCAACGTTATAGTCGATGTACTCCGAACCGCTCCCGTAGGTGACATACGAAGACATCTGGTGGTCGCCCAGCATCTCGGAGGCCTGCATGTAAGTCGCAAGGTATAGACCGTCGATGGAAGAATAGAACAGCGCCGGGTAGAAAAGGTCAAGCCCCGGCCTGAACCTGTAATTCCTTAAGGGCGATGTGGAAGAAAGCGACACGAAAGACTCTTCTTCGCTTCCTTCGCCGCCGGTTTTTACGCCTTCCGGGATATTTTCCCGCGCGGCATCCAAATCCATCATGTACAGACGCATTTCACCGCGCCTGAAAGAAGTAAACAGCAGTTTTTTACCGTCCGGAGACGGCGCCGGCTGGAAATTACCGCCGATAACCTTCGTCAGCCGTTCCACTCGGCCGCCCGCGGCGTCCATGGAGTAGATATCGTTTATGCCGTCCTGATCGGATACGAAGTAAATCCTGGCGCCGTCCGGCGAGTACGCGGGATTTCGCTCGTCGCCCGCGAGATCCGTTAACTGGCTCACTCTGCCCGACGCGATATCCAGCGCCTCTAGATTGTATTCATACCTTCCCGAAGCATTCTTTTTCTCAACCGAGTAAGCGAGCGTCCTGCCGTCCGGCGAAATCGCCGCGTCTATTTCGTCGTCGGGGCCGTTCGTCATTTGGGACAGTGCCCCGGTCTTTATATTGTACGAGTACAAGTCGCGGTGCCCTCCGCGCAAGCCGGAAAAATAAACCGTGCCGCTGTCAGGCGACAGCGCGGGCGCGTACATAGTGTCAGTCCCAGGCCAGTATTTATTCACGCGCCCGGTCTTTAAGTCGCGGATGTAAATGTAATCCTTCTGCTGCTCTTCGCCGATAAATGCCAGAAACCCGCCGTCCGCCGAAATCGAAAGGCCGGAACCGCTGTCGCTGATGTATTCGATATCGCTTCCCTGAGTAATGCCGTATATCCGTTTTTTCTTTCCTGAATTCAGGTTGTGTTCATAGATTTCCCTGCTGCCTCTTGCGTCGGAAATATAATAGATATTATTTCCGTCAGGCGAGAATACCCCGTTTCCTTCAAACCGCGGATATATCCCGTTCTTTGCAATGGGCTTTCCGTATTCTTCGGGCTCCTTTAATCCCTTTGACAGCGCGGCGTACTTTTCTTCCATGTATTCCCTGAACCTCTTGTCCAGGACGGAAAGATCGGTCCCGGTAACTTCCCTGAGTACCGTATCGGGGTCAAAATTATTGCGGTAGCTTTCAAGCAGTTTCGGCAGTTTTTCCTCGCCGTATTCCCCGGCGAGGTAGACCATAAAGGCGCCGCTTTCCTTGTATGCGAGCCTGACCTGGTGCGGGAGCACGTGGTCGAAAGAATGCAGGTGCCCGAGACGCAGAAGTTTCCCGCAAGTCGCGGCGTCCCTGAGGTACATTTCGTTCTGCGACGGGTCAACGTCCCTGACACTGTACTCGGCAAGGCCTTCCATCACCCAGTTCGGATAAAATATGAATTTCAAAAGCCGCACGCTGCGCCAGAAACCGCTAAAAAGGTATTCAAACTCTATCTCGTGCGTGAATTCATGCGTGATAAGGTATTCCAACTCTCGCGCAGAGCCGGAATTAGAAAGGATAAAGCGGTTCTTATACGCCTCAGTCACGCCGCCGACGCCTTCGCTGATATCGGTGATATTGGTCTGTTCAAATTCGTTGTGAGTGTTATAGAAAAAGAAAGGAATTCTTTCGGCCGGGTGAGCGGGGAGCAGTCTTGTTACTTTATCGTAGGCGGCTTCAAGTTGTTTTTCAAGAACGGGAAGCAGTTTTTCGCCGGACGCATCGTAGTAATAGATGTCGAAATGAAGGGTCGATTTGATGCGCCAGTCAAAGGTCCTTGTAATGACCTTGTTGTAATCGTAGGCGTAGAGTGACAGCGACGGTATGCATAAAAGCAGGAAAATTGCTATTGTCCGGGCAAGTGCTGTCGATTTTTCAAGCATATTTTTACTTGAAACGTGCTATCAATCATTCTTCCTCCCCCCTTGCGGGGGAGGATTGAGGTGGGGGGTACCCCCCATCCCTGCCTCCCCCCTCAAGTGGGGAAGGAGAAGGATAAAAGCCTATTTGCTGCCGGGAAGACGTTCCTAGTCACTGGTCACGAGTCACTGTTCACTGTTTGTTCTGACAGTCTTTGCTTGAAGCGCAGCAGGAACACGCGGGGCCGGAATGCGAATGGCTTTTTCCGCCCTGGGCCGCGAACGTGGAAAACTGTTTTTCCAGATCGTCCCCGCCGCAAGCCGGGCAGACGGCTTTTTCGCCTGCCATCAGCAGCGTCTCAAATTTCTTCTTGCATTTCTTGCACACGAATTCATATATAGGCATAAAAATAATTACAGATTTCAAATTTCAGATTAACGACAAACATCAGACTTCCGTCTTCCTTCTTCCATCTTCCGTCTGCCGTTAAACTATTCTTCATCCGTATGTTCCCCGAGGACATCTCCGAGCGAGGGTATGCTTTCCTTGTTGGAGTATCTCTTTAGCAGCTCTTTCTCCCTGTCCTGGTCAAGTCGCCTGATGGATATATCTATCTTTTTCTCCACGACGTCGCTCTTGATAATCTTTGCTTCTATCACCTGGCCCGCTTTCAGCTGTGATGTGGGGTTGTCCACTTTTTCGCGGCTTATTTCGGAACCGCGCAAAAGCGCTTCAACGCCGGGCTCAAGCTCCACGAAGGCGCCAAAATCAACTATGCGTTTGACCGTGCCGGTCACAGCCTTGCCGGACTTGTATTTCTTGAACGGGTCCTCCGACATATGTTTCAGGGAAAGAGATATCTTTTCGGTCGCGGTATTCACGTCCAGTACGATAACTTCGACTTCCTGGTTTTCATTGACGACATCCTGCGGATGGCGCACCTTCTTAGTCCAGGACATGTCAGCGACGTGTATGAGCCCCTCAATGCCCTCCGCGAGCTTGACGAACGCTCCGAACGGAGTAAGGTGCGTCACTACGCCTTTTACCTTTGTTCCCGCCGGGTAATGGTTCTTTGCCTCTTCCCAGGGATTTGATTTCAATCTCTTTATGGAAAGGGAGAGTTTCTCTTTTTCCTTGTCAATGCCGGTGATCTTTGCCTCTATCTCCTGTCCCTTGGAGTATTTTTTGATCGCGGACTCGCCTTTCTCGTCCCATGATATCTCGGAAATATGGACAAGCCCCTCCAACCCGGGCTCCAACTCTACAAATATGCCGAAGTCCGTCCTTGAGGTTATCTTCCCCTTTATCACGTCGCCTATTTTATATTTTTCTCCCGCGCTGTCCCAGGGCCTCGCGACTAGCTGTTTCATTCCGAGAGAAACCTTTCCCTTTTCCTTGTCAATCTTCATCACTTTGATTCTCACGCGCTGGCCGGCCTTGAGGACGTCACCGACCTTCTTTACGTGATGCCACGCTATGTCGCTCACGTGCAGCAGCCCTTCAAACCCGCCGAGGTCCACGAAAGCCCCGAATTCAGTTATGCCGCTGACGATACCGTCGAGTATCTGCCCTTCCTCAAGGGTTTCCATGACCTTCGCGCGCGTTTCCTGCTGCTCTTTTTCCTGTATCTTGCGCCTCGAAACGACGACGTTCTTCTTGCCCTGGTTGAATTCCGTCACGATGAACATGCACTTCTGCGCTATGAACTTGTTTTCGTCCTTCACTCTTTTTATATCCAACTGTGAGGCCGGCAGGAAAGCGTCAATGCCAATATCCACAATGAATCCGCCTTTTATCTTTCTCCTGACAACTCCCTCAACAACCGCGCCGCTCTTGTGCGATTCGCGTATCGTTTCCCACGCGTCCATCTCCCTTATCCTGCGGTAGGAAACCACCGGGTGGCCGCTTTCCGAGCGCGTTCTTTCCGGGAAAACCGTGACTTCCGTTCCCGGCACGAGCTCGGCCATTTTTTCCGGGGAGTCGAACTCCTGCTTCAGTATGACGCCCTCGGATTTCATTCCAAGGTCCACAAGCACCCCTTCGGGGCTCGCGCCGACGACACGGACCTTTATTTTCTTGCCCTGCTCGACCTTCTGCTCCGCGCCGAGCAGCTCCTCCATCGTGATTTCTTCTTCCTTCTGCTCCTGCGTATTTGAGGTGTTGTTCCCGTCTTTCAGCTCTTCCATTGTGCTCTCCTTCCGTTATATTTGAGTTGGTTGAAATTCAACTCATTTTATTTTTTTAATATTCCACAAAGATTCAATTTTATTTACAACTTTTTTAATAATCCACTGCGGGGTTGAGGCCCCGGCCGTCAGGCCTATGGATTTTGCCCCTTTGAACCAGCCGCTTTTTATTTGGCTCGCCGTTTCTATGAGATGGCTTTTGGCGTATTTGCTGCTTATCTCGTACAGCCTTCTTGTGTTCCCGGAATTCTTTCCGCCCACGACAACCATAATGTCCACCTGTTTCGCCAGTTTTGAAGCGTCCTGCTGGCGGGCCTCCGTCGCGCGGCAGATCGTGTTAAAGACCTTCACGTCACCGCGCAGTTTCCTAATCTTTTTTATGACGGAATCAAAATTCTCCTTTGTCTGCGTCGTCTGGCTAAGTATCCCGACTTTTTCTTCAAGTTTTACGCCTTTCAGCTCACCGCTGTTCTCCACAACGTGGCACCTGCCCTTGCAGTACGATACGAGAGCCACGACTTCGGGATGAGTGTGCTCGCCCACTATGATTATCTGGTAGCCGTCCCTGCTAAGCTGTTTTACTATATCCTGCGCCCTTTTGACGAACGGGCACGTGGCATCCACAAGCTCCAGGTTCTGCGTTTCCAGTTTCGCCCTATGGGATGAAGGTATACCGTGAGTCCTGAGTATGAGCCGGCACCCGGCAAGTTTATCCCCGTTCTTCACGGACATTATCCCATTGCGTTTGAGGCGCCTGACTTCCTGAGGGTTGTGTATCAGCGGACCCAGCGTGAAAACTTTCTTGTCGCCGCCGGCGATCTTTTCCGCCAGCCCCACGGCGCGCCTTACCCCGAAACAGAAGCCCGCTGTTTCCGCTATCTTGATCTTGACGGTCCCGACACTTCCCTTTCTTCGGTTGCGTTTGACGGCGTAATCGGGATTTCGCCCCCTATTGGAAACGGAACTTATGCGCTTGTGTGAATGTGAATGGGGCTCAATTTTCACCATGATAATTTCTTTATCTCGTCCATCACCGCTTCGGAAAATTCGCCGTAATCGTCTTTCGTGTATTCCTTCGGCGGATGAAGAGGTTTTCCGAAAATGACTCTTATTTTCCTGAATTTGCCTATCTTTTCGTTGCCGAAAATCCTTGCCGGTACTACGGGAACCTGCGCCCTGCACGCCAGCATCCCCGCCCCCTGCTTTGCGGGCCGGAAATCGACATCCTTCGCGCGGGTGCCTTCGGGGAATACCAGCACCGTTTCGCCGTTTTCAAGCAGGTTCAACGCGGTCTTGAACGCCCCGACGTCGCCGGCGCCCCTGTTGACCGGAAAGGCATTAGTCCTGTTTATCAAAAACCCGAGGACAGGAATGCCGAAAAGCTCTTCTTTCGCCATGAAATGAAGCGGGCGTTCCATCGCGCTTCCCGTGAGCGGCGGATCGGCGTATGACCTGTGGTTCGGAGCGATTATGACCCCGCCGTCCGCCGGGATATTTTCCTGCCCCTTGATCTCCCATCTCCAAATAATTCCGAACATCAGCCGGAATATCGCCCGGCCAGTGTAATATAACCAAGAGCTCTTTATTTTTTTTGTCATGTTATCCAAAAATACCAAAAACTAAATACTAAACACTAAATAAATCCAAAATTATAAGTACAAATATCAAATAAACATCTTTAATTTAGATTTTATATTTCTTGTTTTGTGTTTACGACTTCCTTGGTGTTATTAAATGGAGTCCCGCATCGCGGGATTTAGTATTTATTGTTTAGAGTTTAGTATTTTCAGTAATATTAGCGCCTATCTTGCGCATATCGTCAATAAATCCGGGGTACGATGTTTCTACACATTCAATATTTGTGACAACAGTTGCGCCTTCCGCTATTATTCCTGCCACGGCCGCCGTCATCGCCAGGCGATGGTCGCCGGAACTCTCTATCTCCGCGCCCTTAAGTTTCGCCGGCCCTTCTATGACCATTCCGTCTTCTTTTTCGATGATTTTCGCTCCCAGGCTTCTCAGCGCCTCGGTCACGGTTCTTATCCGGTCGCTTTCCTTTACTCTTAGTTCTTTCGCGCCGGAGACGACGGTGGTTCCTTTTGCCTGAGTAGCCGCAAGGGCTATTACCGGAAGTTCGTCTATCAGGCGCGGAATTATCCCGGCTTCTATATTGACGGCTCTAAGGACCGATTTCTTCACGAAAATATCCGCAACCGGCTCGCCGGACACCTCGCGCGCGTTCTTGATTTCAATATTGGCACCCATATTCTTCAAAACTTCCAGTATGCCGTCCCGTGTGGGATTCACGCCGACATTCCTGAGCGTCACGCCTTCGGGCGATGCCAGGCACGCCGCGACAATGAAAAACGCCGCGGAGGAGATATCGCTGGGTACTCTGATATTCCGCGCCTGCAGTTTTGCCGGGCCGTTGACAGATACTGAAAGCCCGTTGACTCTTATATCGGCGCCGAATGTCCTGAGCATGCGTTCGGTGTGGTCGCGTGACTTGACGGGTTCCGTAAAATAAGTCGTTCCGCCGGCTTGCAGACCGGCAAGCAGAACACAGGACTTGACCTGCGCGCTCGCGACCGGGCTTTCGTATTTCACCGCCTTGAGAACGCTCGTCCCTTTTATCGTCATCGGAAGAAAATTTCCGTCCTTCGCGGTTATTCCAGCTCCCATGCGCGACAGCGGCTCGATAATCCTCTCCATCGGCCTTTTTGAAAGGCTTGCGTCGCCCGTTATCACGGTTTCAAAATCCTGGCCGGCCAGTATCCCCGATATGAGCCGCACCGTTGTACCGGAGTTGCCGGCATCTAATGGTTTGGCGGGTTTTTTCAGTCCTTTCAGACCCTCGCCTTTTATGTTCAGAATGTTTTTTCGTGTTTCGATATCAATGCCCATCGCCTGAAATGCTTTTACCGTGCTCAGGCAATCTTCGCCGGAAAGGTAATTCTCAATGACGGATTCCCCTTCGGCGATCGCCGAAAACATGACGGCCCTGTGGGTTATTGATTTGTCAGGCGGCGGGGTTAAAGAACCTTTGATTACCTTGGATGGCTTAATTTCCCAGTTCATAGTTTGTGGCTCGTATCTCGGGACTCGTATCTCAAATTTTATTTTATTTTTAGCCGGTATGTTTTCGCTTCCTGCTCACTGCTTGCTGCTTCCTGTTTTATTTAAGAGTTTTTGGCGGGCAATTTTCCCTTGCATGAATATCTTTTCAAGCTTCCGCCTGTTAGTAACGTTTTTTCCGACTTCTCTGAGTTTTTTTATTATCTCTGATATCGCTTTATTAAGCTCTTTGCCGTTGGCCGCGCTGATAACGGCCCAGTCGGCGGCGTTTGAACCCGCTATCCTTGTCATGTCCCTGAAAGAACCGGCTAAAAGCTGCCCGGCCTTCCCGTTCGACTTCGCGGTTTTTCCGACCAGCGAAGAAAGCGTAAAGGCTATGGCGTGAGGAAGATGACTCGTGGCCGCGACTATCCTGTCGTGCTCGCCTGCCGTCATTTTAACAGTAACCGCGCCCGCGTCGCGCCACAGCTTCTCCACGGCGGCGACAGCTCTCCCAGGCGTCTTTCTTTCCGGAGTCAACACAACAGAGGCCCCGCGGAAAAGATCCCTCTTTGCCGCGCCAACGCCCGTCTTTTCCGAGCCGGCCATGGGATGGCTTCCGACAAAGACAGGGGCCAGGGTCCGGGGGCCAGGGTCCAGGATTCCATTAACTTCCTTAAGGACGCTGCCCTTTACGCTGCCGGCGTCGGTTATCACGGCGCCGGATTTGACGCGGCGGAATATTTTTTTGACGGCAGCGGCGACAAGGTCAACGGGCGTGCAGATTACGATGATATCGGCATTTTTCACGCCGGTTTCCCAGTCAATCGAGTATTCGTCTACGGCGCCGAGTCTTTTGGCGGATCTGAGCCTGCCGATGTTCCTGCCGAGGCCCGTAACGCTGTACCCCTTCCCGGACTTTCTCAACGCCATTCCTAGCGACCCGCCGATAAGACCAACTCCGATTATGGCTACGCGTTTCATATGCTTTGCTCTTTTTTGTCATCGCGAGGCCGAAGGCCGTGGCGATCTCTGGATTATCAATGACAGTGATTGCTTCGTCCCTACGGGACTCGCAATGACAGACATACTGTCGTTATATTGTTCTTCCTATTGCATTCGCGATGGGCCTGAGTTCTTTCATCAACTGCTCGAACTGCGTGGGCAGCAGGCTCTGCGGGCCATCGGAAAGCGCCTCTTCCGGCCTTGGGTGGACTTCCAGAATGAGACCGTCCGCTCCCGCGGCGACCGCCGCTTTGGCCATGGTGCCGACGTGCTCGCGTATCCCTATGCCGTGCGACGGGTCCACGAAAACCGGCAGGTGCGTAAGTTTCTTAAGGACCGGTATCGCGTTAAGGTCCAGCGTATTGCGCGTGGAATCCTCAAAAGTCCGGATGCCGCGCTCGCAGATAATGACGTTATAGTTGCCCTGCGACATAACGTATTCCGCGGACAAAAGGACTTCTTTTACCGTAGTTGACATACCCCTTTTCATGAGCACGGGCTTTCTCTGCCTGCCCGCCTCTTTCAAGAGGTCGTAATTCTGTATGTTCCTGGCGCCTATCTGGATTATATCGCAGGAATCGTGCACGAGATGCACCTGTTCCTGTGTCATGGCTTCGCTGACGAGCAGCAGTCCCGTTTCCTTTTTCGCCTGCGCGAGCATCTTGAGCCCTTTTACACCGAGTCCCTGGAACGCATAAGGCGACGTGCGCGGCTTGAAGGCTCCGCCTCTGAGGAATTTCGCGCCAGCGCGCTTAACAAGCTTAGCGGTCTCAATTATGCTTGCTTTGCTCTCAACGGCGCACGGGCCGGCCATGATTACGATCTCGCGCCCGCCTATCCTGACGCCGCCTACGGAAATTATCGTATTTTCCTTCTTGAACTCCCGGCTCGCGAGCTTGTAGGGCTTCTCGATCTCGCTGATATGGTCCACTACTTCCATCGATTCGAATGACTCGCGGAACCGTTCCGCCCGTTCCCCTATCATCCCTATAATGGTCATATCCACGCCGCGCGAAACGTGGGGAGTGAAGCCCAGTTTCCTGATCTTCTTGGTTACTTTATCTATTTCGGCCTTTACGGCGCCTTTTTTCAGCGTGATTATCATATTTTAACTCCTAGTGACGACTTAGCAGCGTTTCAATGTTTCAGTGTTCCAATGTTCCATAGCAGCTAGTCTTAACTATGCGCTATTATTTCTTTAAGCGCTTTCATAAATAACACATTCTCCGCGTGCAGTCCTATGCTGACCCTGATGTGGCACGGAAAATCGTATTCGCCCATCGCTCTGACTATGATGCCTTTCTGCAGAAGCTTCCTGAAAACATCTTCGCCCTTGAGCGGTTCAACTTCAATCAGCACGAAGTTGCCCGCTGTCGGGACATACGGCACCTGAAGCTTCCTGAGCTCCGAGTACAGGTACTTTTTTTCTTTTTCCACGAGCTTGACGCTCCTTGAGACCTGTTTCGGGTCTTTCAGGCTCGCTTCGGCGGCGGCCTGCGCGACAAGGTTCACGTTAAACGGGGGCCTTACGCGGTCAACATAGTCGACAACTTCCCGGGACGAGAAACCGTATCCGGCTCTCAGTCCCGCCAGCCCGTATATTTTTGAGAACGTCCTTAATATCACGAGGTTCGGGTATTTTGCCAAATAGCCAAGCGTTTCCGGATACTCCTTCTGGACTTTAGCATATTCGTAGTATGCCTCGTCCATGACGACCAGCGGCAGATTATCCAGGGGCTTAGCCGCCAGCCCCTCAATAAACCGCTTGAACTCCGCAGCAGTATTATACGTCCCTGTCGGATTGTTCGGATTGGCGATGAAGACCGCCTTAGTCCTGTTCGTCACGGCGGCAAGCATCGCGTCAAGGTCGTGCGTGTAATCCGTCATCGGGACGGTTACCGTTTTGCACCCGAGCAGGTCTCCCGCCATCTTGTACCGGATAAAAGCGTGGTCGGAAACCACGATCTCGTCTTCGGGCTTGAAGAAGACCTTGGCGAGAATCTCAATGAGTTCATCCGAACCGGAGCCTATCATCACGTTTTCGGTCTTGAGGCCGAACTTTTTCGCGATGGCCTGCCTTAACTCCCAGAAATTGGAATCCGGGTAGAAAAATATCCTGCTCGCAGCTTTCTTGACAGCGTTGACGGCCATGCGCGAGGGGCCCAGCGGATTCTCATTTGACGCGAGCTTGTAGACTTTTTTCAAGCCGAGTTCGCGCTTGATAGTCTCTATCGGCCTTCCGGCCACGTAGGGCATGAAACCGCGGACGGCCGGCCTTATCATCTTCTTGATATCGAATTTCATATCTTATCCTTTATTCTTCCTCTCCCCTTGCGGGGGAGGATCGAGGTGGGGGGTTGCCCCCCATCCCTGCCTTTTGACATCCCCATCCCGACCTTCGGCACCCCCATCTACGGATATCCCAGTGGGGAAGCACACTGTGCTTCCCCCTATTATCAAAGGGGAAGGAGATAGGTGGAAATCTACTCCGCTTTCGGGTACGAACCGAGCACCTTTATCATCGAGCAGCCTTTTTCCAGTCCTTTCAGCGCCTTCTGCACCCGTTTTTCGGAAACATGCCCGAGAAAGTCTATGAAGAAGACGTATTCCCACGCCTTTTTCTTCGTGGGACGGGATTCTATTTTTGTGAGGCTTATCCTGTTTTTTTTGAACGGAACCAGCATGTCGTGCAGGGCTCCGACACGGTCCTTTAACGAGACCATTATAGAGGTCTTGTCCTGTCCCGACCTATCGGCCATCGCATGACCCAGCACAAGGAACCTTGTATGATTCTCCTTGCTGTCCTCTATGCCGGCCGCCAGCACGTCAAGGCCGTGAAGCGCCGCCGCGGCCCGCGGGCCAATGGCAGCGGAATTCTTTTCCTTTGATGCTTTCTGCGCCGCGTTTACAGTAGAAAGTGTTTCCTGAATGCGTACGCCGGGCAGGTTGTCTTCAATCCACTGTCTGCACTGTCCAAGCGCAGAAGCTATCGAGTACACTTTCTTTATATCTCCGGCGCCTGAAGCCCTTGAAAGCAGGCATTCCTCTATCCGCATGCTGAACTCAGAGCAGATCGAAAGGTCCGAGGCTCCGAACATGTCGAGCGTGTAATAGACGGCTCCGTCTGTTGAATTTTCGATAGGTACCACGCCGTAATCGGCCCGGCCTTTTTCAACTTCGTTAAATACGTCGCCAATCGACTTCGCCGGCAGGTATTCCGCCGCCGCGCCGAAATTCTTTATCGCGGCCTGGTGCGTGAATGTCGCCTCGGGCCCCAGGTACGCCACCTTAATCTTAGATTCCAGCGCCCGGCACACGCTTACTATTTCGCGGAAAATGGATTCCACGGAAGCGGCGTTAAGCGGCCCCTTGTTCCTCGACGCAAGCAATGAGATTATCATCTTCTCTCTGTGCGGCGCGTAGAAACCGCCGCCGGAGTTCATCTTCGCCTTTCCGATCCGCTTGACGAGCCCTGCCCTGCCGTTCAGCAGGGATAGAATGCGCGCATCAATACCGTCGATTTTCGTCCTGAGTTGTTTAAGTTCTTTCTTTGTCTTTTTTTTCATGACTTCCTCTTATTTCCTCCCCCCTTGCGGGGGAGGATTCAGGTGGGGGGGTAGTGATTTCTATTTCACCCCCACCCCGCCCTCCGGCACCCCCATCTACGGATATCCCAGTGGGGAAGCACATCGTGCTTCCCCCTATCATCAATGGGGAGGGTAAGTTGTTATATTCTTATTAAAGACATTATTCTGCTGTTTGTTTTATCCTTCCTGTAAGAAAAAAACATGCCGTGCTCGTGGTGCGTGCATTGAGCGCTGACGGACACGTTCTTAATGCCGCATTCGTCGAGCTGCTTTAACGCGATGGCTGACAGATCAAGGTTTTTTTCGGAAGAGACGATGCCGAACTTGTCAAAAAGCTCGGGGCCCGTTTCGTAGCAGCATTTCTGTATATGAGGTCCTATGGCGGCCGATACTTCTTCCGGTCTCAATCCAAACGTCTTCTTTAAAAGCTCAACGGCTTCTTTTATTATGCCGGCGTGCAGCCCTTTCCATCCGGCATGGACTATCCCCGCGGCGTTTTTATCTTTATTCCCGAAGAAAACCGGAAGACAGTCCGCCGTGAAAACCGCAAGCGCTATGCCGCAGATTTTTGAGATTAAACCGTCGGTTTCTGGCACGCACTTGCCGGCGTCCGGCGCGGCAACAACAGTAACCTTTTTACCGTGCACCTGCTCGGCCGTCACTATGCTGCCAAAGTCAATATCCTGTTTCAAACAGAAACGTTTCCTGTTTTCCGCGTCGCGCATGTCGCCTGAATCACGCGTTGTCACGTAGACGGAAAAGGGAAAACCGGTTTCCTTCCAAAGACCGTTTTCCAATTGCCACATATCAACTCATTTGCTTGTTTTTTCAGCTAAATAAGATAATTAATTATAGCAAATTTCAAGGTATGGGAACATAGAATTAAAGGAAATATTTAGGCAGAAATCTGCATAGAAATCTGGACGGAGTCGCCCTGAAAGGGAACTATTATCTGTCGAAAATGGAACTGGCGTCTTCGGAGCTGGATTGAATCCCGCGGATACTGAGCATCAGTTCCTCGGGATTAGCGGCAGCGGCAAGCGCGTCTTCCAGTTTGACTTCACCGGTCTGGAAGAGTTTTATGAGAGCCTGGTTAAAGGTCTGCATGCCGTAGTACTGGCCCTGTTTCATAAGGTTGGTTATTTCGCTGATGTTGTTGTCTTCTATCATTTTCTTTACGAGCGCCGTAACTACCATGACCTCCACAGCCGGAACCCTGCCGCTCCCAGATGAATGAGGAAGCAGGCGCTGGGAAATTACGGCCTTCAGAGTATCGGCAAGCAGGAATCTCATCTGCGTCTGCTGGTGGGGAGGAAACATGTCCAGAATCCTGTTGACGCTCTGCGCAGCGTCAACGGTATGCACCGTAGAAAGCACGAGGTGCCCGGTCTGCGCGGCGGTTATCGCCGCCGCCATCGTATCGAGGTCGCGCATCTCGCCCAGCAGTATAACGTTGGGATCCTGCCTGACCACGTTCCTGAGCGCGTCCGGATAACTCAGCGTGTCAAACCCGAGCTCGCGCTGGCTGATGATGGATTTCAGCTCCTTGTGGATGTATTCTATCGGGTCTTCTATCGTGACTATGTGCGCCGTCCTTGCGCCGTTTATATAATTTATCATTGAAGCCAGCGTCGTGGATTTCCCGCAGCCCGTCGTTCCTGTAACAAGCACAAGTCCGCGCCGGTTGTCCGCTATTTTTTGAATCACCGGCGGCAGCTTCAGCTGCTCCATAGTCGGAATATCCACCGGGACAACCCTTAGCACCATGTTGACTATGCCCAGATTGCTGTAAACGTTGATTCTGAAACGCCCCAATCCCTCAAACGTGTAGGCAAGGTCCACCTCGTGCCGCGCGCGGAAGGTCTTGTCCTGCTCGTCGTTCATAAGCGATTTCGCAAGCGACAGCGTCTCTTCCGGAGTAAATATCCTCTCGTCGGCAGGATGCAGCACGCCGTCAACTCTAATGTAGGCGTGGTCCTTGGCTCTGATATGCAGGTCCGAAGCATTTTTCTCAAGCATCTTTTGCAGCAAAGGCCTGATTTCCATGATTTGTTCTCCTATCTTTCAACAATATGAAATATTTATAAACTGATTTTTATCGAATCAATTATTGTCTTTGCCGCCGCTATACTATTCACATCCTGCGATTCATAACTCACTATTATCATCCACATTCTATAAGCATCGCTGATAAATACTTGCTGGACAGTAGTTTTCTTTGAGAAGAAGCTGTAATTCATTTGGATAAATAGTCCTTTTTTTCCATCTATACTAATTGCTTCTTTTCTGTGCGTAAAACTCATTAAGCGAAACTTTGTTTTGGCTTCCGCAATCACATTGTTAGCGATACTTCCAATATTCGGTTTTACATCGTAATCCATTCCGGCAACACTTAAGAACAATTTGCCGCTTCCCCCTTTATACACACAATACTCTTTTATATGACTGCGGTTCTTATCCAGATTATAAACATTCTTTTCTTCATATAACGGTACCGGTGTGCTGACGGACAATCCTATCTTATTTATTTCAACAGTCTGCCATCTTTCATATGCGGCAGCTGCTTCTTCATTTTTGTTTAGATCATTCCACGCAATAGTCGCCGCTGCCAGCAGCAGAACAACGCCGGCCGGGAAAACAATCCAGTCAAATCTTGCGGGCGCAAACATTCCGCGCCTGCGCATGGAATAAAAGAACCAAAGAACGCCGAATACACATAATCCGATTCCGAGTAGTTTAATAGGGCCGGGCATGTTCTGATAAAATATAAGTATGCCGGTTGGTATGCTCAGGAGACCAGCGAAGTACGTTAAATATAAACCATATCTTTTTCTCTTGTACAATCCAATCGCAATCCCCAGCCCCGCAAATGCGGAAAAAACATAAAAAACCAGCAAGGGCGTTTTATCATCTATTAATACCGACCAAACTCCCTTGATTGCCGCCAAACATCCCAATAAAAAACTGCATATAATTAATAACTCTCCTAACAAAAATCCTTTCTTCCGGGCATTGTCTTCAAGAGAATTATTTTTCATCATCCTAACCAATGATGTATATGTAGTTTATCCTACTTCAACTTGCGCGGGCGCCAGTTAATATACGCCGGCCTGTTCCAGTCAATAGGCTTGTTTTCATCAGGAACGGTCGCGTCTTCATGCCTGCGTTTACCCGTGCCCGGCCTTCTCGGCGGCAGGCCCGTGGCGATGACGGTGATCTTTATCCTATCGTCAAGGTTCGGATCGATCACCGAGCCGAAGAATATATGCGCCTCGGGAGAAACGGCTTCTTTTATCATGTTCGCTGCTTCGCGCACCTCAACCATTGAAGTGCTGCGATTCCCGGTGACGTTGATAATGACGCCTTTCGCGCCGTCTATGGAAATGTCTTCAAGAAGAGGGCTGTTGATGGCCCTGCGCGCGGCATCGATTGCCCGCGTCGGCCCGGAACCTTCGCCCATACCCATGAGCGCCTCGCCGGAATTCTGCATGATCGTCTTGATATCGGCGAAATCTACGTTTATCTCGCCGGGCGTGGTTATGACGTCCGATATGGCCTGGACCGCCTGTCTCAGCACGTCGTCAACCATGCGAAAAGCGTCCTCGATAGGAGTGCGTTCGTCTATTATCGCGAAAAGCCTTTCATTAGGTATTATTATCAGCGTATCCGTGAAATTTTTAAGGTTCTTTATGCCTTCTTCGGCCTGGGCAAGCCTTATGCGGTGCTCGAACTCAAAGGGCTTGGTGACCACGCCTACCGTAAGCACGCCCATCGCACGCGCTATGCTCGCTACGACCGGGGCCGCGCCCGTTCCCGTGCCTCCGCCCATGCCCGCGGTTATGAAAACCATGTCGGTATTCACGAGCAGTTCTTTTATCCGCTCGCGGCTCTCTTCGGCGGCCTGCTGTCCTATCGTAGGGTTCCCCCCAACGCCCAGCCCTCTGGAAATCTGCTCGCCTATCTGTATGCGCACGGGCGCCGAAGAACGCCTCAGCGCCTGGACATCCGTGTTTATCGTTACGAACTCGACGCCTCTTATGCTTGCCGCGATCATTCGATTGACCGCGTTTGAGCCGCCGCCACCCACGCCGATAACCTTAATTATCGCCGCTTTTTCAGAGTTTTGTTCCGCCGGACGTATTCTTATCATAATTTAAATTGTTAAATTGCTAAATGGCTAAATTGTTAAAGACTTTTCAGCAATTTGACCATTTGACCGTTTAGCCATGTTGTTAAAAAGATTGCTCTACCCAGTCCCTTAATTTCTTAAAAACACCGAGTACGTTCGCCCCCGATTTTGAGGGACGTCTTACCGCCCATCCCGGATTGCTTACGAACTCCGAGCGCAGAAGCCCGATTGCCGTCGCGTACGACGGATTTGACAATATTTCGTCGGGACCGGTGTAATCCTGCGGCAGGCCGATCCTCGCGGAGGAATTCATCGCCTGCTCTGCGGCCTGGATCAAACCTTCAAGCTGCGAGCCGCCGCCGGTTATTATCACTCCGCCGGGTATCACCGCGTCAATCAGGTTCTGGCCGCTTATTTCCTGATCTATGGCCGTAAATATCTGGTCAAGGCGCGGCTGGATAATTTCAACCAGCTGGCGCCTGGTCGCCTCTCTGACGGTCCTGCCGTCAACAGCCGTGTATTCAAACTTTACGTCCGATTTGAGCAGACTGTTCATCGCTATTCCGTATTTTTCCTTGATGCTCTGCGCCGTTAAAAGTGAAGTGCGGAAATTATGAGAAATGTCGCGCGTTATAAAATCCGCGCCTACCTGAAGCTCCTTTGAAAACCTTATGCTTCCTTCGGTATAGACCGCAAGGCCCGTGGTCAACCCGCCGAAATCAACGAGCAGGCATCCCAGTTCTTTCTCCTCCTGGGTTATGACCGCGTTGCCTACCGCAAGCAGCCCGTACACGGGCTCCAGTATGTCAAATCCTGCCTGCGCGATCGCCTTGAAAAGATTGCTCAGGTGGCTGGTTGACGCCGTCAGTATATGGACGTCAACTTCAAGAAAATTACCTTCCATCCCTACGGGGTTGGGCACGCCGCGCTGGTGGTCCAGCGAAAACTCCTGCGGTATCGTGTGCATTATCTCCCTGTCGGGCGACAGGCGGATGGTCTTGGCGTTCTCCACAGCGCCCGAGACATCCTCGGCGGCAATTTCCTTGTCCGTCCTTGAAATATTTATCGCGCCGCGCGCGTTCATTGATTCAATATGGCTGCCGCGCACACCGAGGTAAATCTGCTTTACTGTTTCCTGCACCTGTTCTTCAACCTTTTCAATTACCTGCTGAACGGCATATGTCGTTTCATGCAGGTTTATCACAACGCCGCCCTTGACGCCCCTGCAAGGAATCTTCGCGCCGCCTAGAACTTCAACCGTGCCGTCCTCTTCCTTGCGGCGCCCGACTACACAGCAAACCTGCCCGCTGCCTATGTCGACTCCGGTAATAATCTCGTCTCTTGACATTTAATTACCCTTGATTAATATTTATTTGCTCCAAATACTTTCGCAGCGGAAGCTTTCGGCTTTACCAGTATCCTTCCGTCGTCAAAAAAACTGAGGTTCACGTATTCCAGCGACTCGTATTTTGTTTTTGAATCTTCGATGACCCGCAACAGATTCTTCAGCTTTGATTCAACCTTTGCTTTTTCAAAAGGCCCCCAGAAAATCCTTGAACCGTCGCCCATGTCGAGAACCACCCTGTCCATTGGCTCAAGACGGAACTTCAGTATTCCCGAAAAAAAATCTTTCGCCCTGGGCGTGAACACCCCGACAAAGTCAAGTATCGTCCGCCGTTCCTGCTCGTTCTGGTTGACGATCTCCGGAAGAATTTCCTTTGCCCATCTTCCCCTTAGCGGGAACGGCTTATTATCATAGTCGATGCCCATGCGCTGTCCGCCCGAGTTTACGAACGCGACAGGCACGCGTTCTTCCACATCGACTACGATCTTATGCCACCCCCTTCCGACGCTTACTTTTTTCAGTTCCTGCTTGCACTTGTAAATATCGTTTTCCACCGACGACGCATTGAAACTGAACATGTTGTCGCCGGTCCGGAACGGAAGCAGCGAGAGCACTTCGCTCTGCGAAATATTCTTTATGCCGCGGACCTCAACCTTGCGGACAGTGAAATGTTCGGATTTGAAAATAAAATTCGTCGCGGCCTTATAAGTCCACCAGGAAATCATCCCGGCAAGGCCTGTTATCAAGAGAAAGAGGAAAACCCTAGTCGCTTTTTTCCTGCGCTCAAACCTGAATTTTGAACGCGTCGCGACCCTTTGTCTGTACCGAGCGGGCCTGTACCGGCGGTAACTCATATTATTTCCGGTTACTCCCGGCGACTGAACATTCAATTATCTTCGAGACTAATCCGCCGAAATCCATGCCAATCGCTTTTGCCGCGTCGGGAAGCAGGGATGTTTCGGTCATGCCCGGTATCGTGTTTATCTCTAAAAGCCAGGATTTGCCCTTGCTGTCAACCATAAGGTCAATCCGCGACAATCCCCTGCAGCCAAGCGCTCTGAAAGCGCGCATTGCAAGGTCGCTGGCGTTTTTCACGACGCTTTTCGGAAGGCGCGGCGGCATGATATGCCTTGACATTCCCGGCTTATATTTGGATTCAAAATCATAGAATTCATTCTCGGGCA
Organism: Elusimicrobiota bacterium; assembly: GCA_043811535.1. Lineage (GTDB taxonomy): Bacteria > Elusimicrobiota > Endomicrobiia > Endomicrobiales > JBDRNC01 > JBDRNC01. The sequence goes on along the minus strand of JBDRNC010000003.1, from coordinate 6,985 downwards.
CGATTTCCACAACGGGGAGCGCTTTTCCCCCGACAACTCCCACCGTTACCTCCGTGCCCTTAATATATCTCTCTATCAATGCCTGTTTATCATACTTGAAGGCCTCTTTCAGCGCGTGCTTCAACTCAGCCTTCTTTTTCACAATAGACACGCCTATCGCCGAACCCTGGGAAACCGGCTTTACGACAGCGGGAAGACGGAAGAAGGAAGAAGGAAGACAACCTTTATTGACGACTTGCCATTCGGGTGTGGGGAAGTCGAGAGAATCAAAGACCATTTTGGAATATACCTTATTCATCGTCAGCGCGCTTGCCGCTACGCCGCAACCCGTATAAGGGATATCCATTATTTCGAGCAATCCCTGAACCGTTCCGTCCTCGCCCCACGGCCCGTGCAGGATTATATATGCGAAATCTATTTTGTTCTTTTTCAGCCTGAAAGGCAGGTCGGAGCCCGCATCTATTCCGACAGCGTTATAGCCCATTTTCTTAAGGGACTGTAGCACCGCTTTTCCGCTCAAAAGCGATATTTTTCTCTCGGCTGACCGCCCGCCGTATATGACCCCTATCCTTTTATTTTTCAACCATCTTTTTATATTCATATTTTCGATTTCAAATTTCAAATTTCAAATTAAAGACTAAAAGTCGTTAATCTGCAATCTGAAATCTGTAATTTGCAATTGTTGTTAGTCCCCTATTATCTTTATTTCCAGTTCCAGATTGACGCCGGATTTCTCAAAGACCTTGTGCCGCACCGTCGAGATCAGGTTTCTCATGTCGGACGCGGTCGCATTCTCAAAGTTCACGATAAAATTCGCGTGCTTCTCGGAAACCTTTGCTCCGCCGAACCTCAGGCCTTTCAATCCGGCCGCTTCAATGAGCCTTCCGGCGCTGTCATTTTCCGGATTTTTAAAAATAGAGCCGACGCTCCACGCGTCAAGCGGCTGTGTCGCGGCGCGTTTTATCAACAAATCGTTGATTTTTTTAAGAATATCATTTTTTTTTCCTTTTTTCAAGGAAAACTCGGCGCCGAGTATGATTTTTCCCTCAAGATTTGACCCGCGGTAGCGGAATTCAAGGTCTTTCTTTTTTAACACCCGTCCGGAACCGTTTTTATCTAAAATTTCAACTGATTTAACGATATCCCCTATCCATCCGTTCTTGGTTCCTGCATTTGAAACAAGGGCTCCGCCGATCGTCCCGGGGATGCCCGCGAGCGCTTCCATTCCCGCAAGCCCGTTTTCCATGCATTTGCTTACAAGCACCGGCAGGCGGACACCGGCGCCCGCGCGAAGAATATGCTTTTTAAACTCAAAATCGCAGAATGCCCCGGTGAACTTTACCACAAGCCCGCTATAGCCCTTATCCCCTATCAACATATTGGAGCCGGCGCCTATTATCATGAACGGAAGCTTGTGGCTGACCGCGATATTCAGGAGTTTTTTCAGTTCTTTTGTATCGTATACTTCCGCGAAGTACGAGGCCGGGCCGCCGATGCGCAGGGTGGCGTGTTTGCTGAGAGGTTCATTCATCCTGAGGCGCGTGACCGCCTCCGATAAAAGAGGTGCTAAATCTTTTTTAATATTTCTTCTCCTGTTTTCCATACGTCCCCGGCGCCAAGCGTAAGCAAGATGTCTCCGGGTTTCAGCCTAGCGGCCGTCTCTGCGGCGCCCTTGAAAAGCTCCGCGCTCTTTCCGTGCCTCATGGCGCTGTTTATTATCAAAGCGCTCGTAACTCCCGGCACCGGTTTTTCGCCCGCCGAATATATTTCCAGTATGCTTATCACGTCGGCCTTCTCAAAGGCCGCGCCGAATTCCCTGTGCAGGTGCGCCGTGCGCGAATACCTGTGCGGCTGGAACAGAACCACAAGGCGGCGCCGCGGCCAGCAGTCCTTTATCGCGTCGATCGTCGCCTTGACTTCCGTAGGATGATGCCCGTAGTCGTCGATTACGGTGATACCGTTCCTTTCTCCCTTGAATTCCATCCTCCTGCCCACTCCCGCGAATTGATTCAGCGCCGCTGCTATTTTCGCAAACGGTATTCCAAGTTCGACGCCGGCGGCGATTGCAGCGAGCGAGTTAAGGATATTGTGCCTTCCCGGGGATTGGATCTTCACGGCGCCCAATTTCTTTCCTCTGAGAAAAACATTGAACCTGTAGCCGGCGCCCGCGTGAGATATGTCAGCCGCGGTGAAATCCGCGCCGTCGTTGAAACCGTATGTCAGGTAACGCCTTCTGACCTGCGGCAGTATCTCCCTTACATGAGAGTCATCCGTGCATAATATCGCGCAGCCGTAGAACGGAACAGAATTTATATGCTGCACAAAAGCCTTTTTAATATTATCAAAGGTCCTGTAATAATCCAGGTGGTCGTTGTCTATGTTCGTCACGATCGTGAGTGTCGGCGAAAGTTTAAGGAACGAGCCGTCGGACTCATCCGCCTCGGCGACAAGATACTCCCCCTTTCCGAGTTTCGCTCCGCTCTTGAGGTTCTTTAGCCTTCCGCCGATGACGACTGTCGGGTCCAGCCCGCCCTTTTCAAGCACGAGCGCGGCCAGGGATGTTGTCGTGGTCTTGCCGTGCGTGCCGGCGATAGTCACGGCGTATTTCAGCCGCGCGATCTCGGCAAGCATTTCTATCCTTGGGATAACCGGTATTTTTTTCTGGACGGCGGCGATAACTTCGGGATTATCGGCGCTTACCGCAGTGGAAGTTACCACGACATCCGCGCCGTTTATGTTTGCGGATTTGTGCCCTATAAAGATCCTGGCCCCGCGTTTTCTCAGATGCTCGGTAACATCGGTTTTCTTCAGGTCGGAACCGGAAACATTATAACCGAGATTAAGTAAAACCTCGGCGATACCGGACATCCCTGACCCGCCTATGCCTACGAAATGAATGTGTTGGATTTTCTTGAACAAATGATGCTCCTTAATGGCTGAATGGTTAAATTGTTAAATGGCTTTTAGCCGTTTAGCCATATAGCAATTTAGCAATTATTTTTTGTAGTCGGCTCTCACCGTCGTTTTTACGCCGCCTCTTATGTTGAAAACAAGCTCTACCGTCATGGATTTGGGCTTACATGCCCTTACCAAATCTTCGAGTATCCTATTGACGGCATTCTCGTGGACTATACCGACCATACGGAACGATTGCAGGTAGTATTTCAATGATTTCAGTTCGATAAGGTTTCTGTCCGGCGTGTAATTCACCGTCAGCAGAGCGAAATCGGGAAGGCCCGACCACGGGCAAAGGCAGGTGAACTCTTCCGACTCTACATTGATCTCAATATTCTTGCCCTTGTAGTCATAAGGCATCGCAGTCAGGAATGACGGGGTAATTTTATCAAAAACAGGTTTGAAATTCAGTTTGTCTTTTTTCATGTTTTTAATGTTATACAACCTTTAAAATGGCGAATTTAAGATATTCCGTCTCGGGCATCGACAACAGCACCGGATGGTCTTTCGCCTGGGAACGGAGTTCCATTATTCTGAACTGCCTGCCCGCTTTCCCGCCTGCTTCTCGGAGCATCTCCAGGAAAGCATCGCGGTTCAGGTGATGCGAGCACGAGCTTGTCGCCAGTATCCCGCCCGGTTCAAGCAGTTCCATCGCGAGGGCGTTCAATTTGGCGTAAAGCCTTACGCCCGCGAAGAAGTTTTTTCTGCTCTTAATCAGCGCGGGCGGATCAAGATTAATTATATCAAATTTTTTCCCGCTCCGCTTTTGCACCTGCATGTATTCCTCGACGTCCGCGTCCGCGGCTTGAATGGTTCCGGCGACATCGTTCAGTCCGGCGTTTTCAACCGTTTTTTCAATCGCGGGTTTTGATGAATCCACGAGCATGACGCTCTTGGCGCCGGCCTTTGCGGCGCAGATCCCGAAAGCGCCGGTGTGGCAGAAACAATCGAGGACATTCTTCCCCTTGCAGTAACCCGAGAAAACCTGCCTGTTATCGCGCTGGTCAAAGAAAAAACCGGTCTTCTGCCCGCCCTTGAGGTCAACTGAGAATTTCAGCCCGCTCTCGGTTATCTCCAGAGTGTCCGGTATACTGCCGTACAGTATTTCCGTTTTCTCTTCCAAACCCTCAAGTTTTCTCAATGAAGATTCGTTCTTCGCTATGATGCCGGCTGGTTTGAAAATTTCCTTCAGAGCCTCTATTATCTGCCCGCTGTTCTTTTCCATGCCTGCCGAAAGGAACTGCACCGCGAGGCAATTGCCGTACTTGTCAACGATCAAGCCGGGAAGCGCGTCGGACTCGCCGAAAACAACCCTGTACGATTCTATAACGGGATAAACAGCCTTCCTGTACGCCACGGCGCGCTCGATCCTGTCTTTCCAGAAATCCTTATCGATATTTACATGTTTTTTTGACAGCAGGCGGAATGCGATGAGCGATTTGGGATTATAGAATCCCACGCCAGCGAATTGTTTTGATGAATCAAAAAGCTCCGCTGTGTCGCCGATCCCCGGCTCTCCTTCGATTTTCTGGATCTCATTCGAAAATATCCAAAGATGCCCGGCGTTCAGCCTTTCTTCTTCGTTCTTTTTCAGGAATATCTTGCCTGTCACGTTTGCTCCCTGCAGGCGGCTTCAAGCCATTGCTTCACCTGTTTTTTTGTGTCTATGAAATTCTCGCGCGAAAGATACACAAGCGCGGTATCCGGCATTTTCTTTATTTCATCGGTAAAAGGCTGCGCGTTGTAGCGTATGGACGCGAGCACGCGGCGTTTCGAACCGAGGCATTCCACGAGGACTTTCCTGAAAAGTTCGGAAAACACCTCCATGCTTCCTATTTCATCGATAACCACGACACGCTTGCCTTCCATGGCGGCGCGGATGGAATCGACGCCGATACTGTCAAGGACATCCAGGTCAAGCCCGTATTTATTCAGCTTATGCGGGCTTTCCATTCCTTTTTTCGCAAGCACCCCATGCTTCCCGTCAAAAGTCTTTAAAATGAACCCGTCGCGCCCGGCCCCGGATCTTATTTCCTCCGTGTAGAACCCGCCTATATTCTGCATGAACGGAAGGCACGCTTCGCGTATCAGCGAAGTCTTGCCCGAACCCGGTTTTCCAGTTATAAAAAGATTTTTCGCCCCGTTAGGAATAAGCCTCCCTTGGGGGCTGCCTTCCGGTAAACCGGAAGGATTTCTAATGGGGTTATTTTTTGGCTTGTCACTCATGTTTCAAATTACTCAATGCCGATTCCAATACCTTCATGAACCTTTTCGCGTGACGCGGGCTCATTATCACGCGGTTCAGCACTTTCGCCTTGTTCTGACCGGGCAAGACAAGACAGAAATCTATCATGAACTCTTCAGGGCTGTGGTATACCATATAAAGATTTGATATTTTCCCGTCGATTTCCGAAGGAGAGATTTCAATCTCAAGAGGAGGAGTCTCGTCTTTTTCTTTTTTACGGGATATGACAGTTACGCGCTCGCTTTTACCGTCGAATGTGGAGTAAACGTGCTTGCCTTTTTGATATTTTTTGAACATAACGCAGATTACCGCAGATAGTGTAGTGGAATTGATTTACGCAGATATTTAACTGGGCCGAAAATCTGCGGGTTTGTCTTTACGTAAACCGAAAAAGTATCTAATCGCTTCGACGGTCCTATAGGCCGCCTTGCCGTCCCCATATGGATTGACGGAACTGGACATCCTTTTATGTTCCTTTTCATTCTCCAGCAATCTTTTTATTTCCGAGTAAATCCTGTTTTTACGTGAACCGATGATCTTCACAGTTCCGGCCTTCACCGCTTCGGGCCGCTCCGTCACTTCTCTCAGCACCAGCACCGGTTTTCCAAGCGCGGGAGCCTCTTCCTGCAGCCCGCCAGAATCTGTCACGACCAGATAGGACGCCTTCACAAGTCCGGCAAGGTCCGAATAATCCACCGGCGGCAATAGAATGACATTCTTCACGCCTCCAAGTATTTTTTTCGCGGGCCTTTGGACATTTGGATTAAGATGCACGGGATATATTATCTTTAAGCCGGGGTATTCTCTCGCGATTCGCGCGAGGGCCGAAAAAATATCTTCAAGCGGTTTTCCAAAATTCTCGCGCCTGTGAGCGGTCACTAAAATAAGACGGGAAGAAGGAAGACGGGAGAAGGAAGACGACAACTTCTTTAGTATCGGATTCCGGAAAGGGCGTTTCATCTTCAGGACGGCATGGAGGGCGTCAATGACGGTATTCCCGGTTATGAATATATTCCCCGGTTTTTGGTTTTCTTTTAGCAGGGAGTTCTTTGCGGTTGAAGTCGGGGCAAAATGCAGGTCGCAGAGGGAATCGGTAAGCAGACGGTTGGCTTCTTCCGGAAACGGCTGGCTCTTGTCGTGAGACCTTAAGCCCGCCTCAACGTGCCCCACAGGAATTCTCTGATAGAAAGACGCGAGAGCCGCCGCGAACGTTGTAGTCGTATCGCCGTGAACCAGGACCATGTCCGGCTTTTCTTCTGCAAGGACCCTTTTCATCTTTTGCAAAACGGACGCCGTGATATAATAAAGGTCCTGCCCGTCCCGCATAATATTCAGGTCGTAATCGGGTTTTATTCTGAATATATCAAGGACTTCGTCCAGCATCTGCCTGTGCTGAGCCGTAACGCATACCTTAACTGTAAATTGTGAATTGTAAATTGATAATTGTTTTACGACCGGCGCCATTTTGATGGCTTCGGGCCTAGTCCCAAAAACAACCAGTATTTTCTTCTTTATCATTTGTCTTCTTTTATTAATCATACTTTCATAAATATTTTCTCAAAATACTAGTATAGGCGATTAGCAATTAGCAATTTGCCATTGGTGACTGCAAAAGATTGCTTTTTTTGACTAATCGCCATCTTGAAGTGATACTCCGCCGGCAGGAGCCGGCGGCTTCTTTCGCGTTCTTTAGAAATTGAGTTTCAGTTGCCCTGTGTCTTCTTTGAACTGATGCTCTACATAGGCGAGAATTTCCTTTTCGTTCATCCCTATGCATGATATACA
>JBDRNC010000002.1:0-7485 GCA_043811535.1 Elusimicrobiota bacterium | reverse complement strand
TGTATATCATGCATAGGGATGAACGAAAAGGAAATTCTCGCCTATGTAGAGCATCAGTTCAAAGAAGACACAGGGCAACTGAAACTCAATTTCTAAAGAACGCGAAAGAAGCCGCCGGCTCCTGCCGGCGGAGTATCACTTTTTAGTGTTTATAAAAACACCATGAGTTTATCATTTCTAAATACATCCTTTCTATTTGCTTTACCGGTGGCGCTCATTCCGCTCATTCTGCATTTATTCTACCGCAAAAAACAAAGCGTCATTTATTTCAGCTATATCGAACTTATAAAGAAAGCCGCTGAGCGCACCAGGATAAAATCGAAGATCCGCAGATACCTCCTGCTGACGGTCAGGACTTTAATACTGCTTTTGCTCGTACTGCTTTTCGCGAGGCCTGTATGGCGGTTCGGCGAAACTGGCGCCGGGTCAAAGAAAGCGATGTCCGTGATACTCATGATAGACGCCTCGTATTCCATGGGTTATGTCGAGAACGGCAGGACGCGGTTTGACAGGGCGATTGAAAACGCCGCGAAAATCATCGGGATGCTGCCGATGAAAGCCCGGGCGGGGATTGTCGCGTATTCCGACAGGGTGGAATACGCCTCTCCGTCGCTGAGCAATGACGCCGTTTCGCTTTTGCAGTCGCTTGACAGGATAAAACTGACTGACAGGCCTACCGGTTTCGGTTCCGCGTGGAACGCGGCGCAATCGCTCGTGGCACAATCTCCGGATTCGGAGTGCAGCGTAATAATCCTTTCGGACCTTGCCCGCCACGGGTTCGGGGAAAAGCCTGCGAAAAGCGCCGTCAAATCCAGGATACTTGTTTTCGAGCCGGGCAAAAGCTCAAACCTATATATAACCGGCATGAAAGGGGAATATGACGAGCTGCTTTCACAGTGGAAGATAGAGACTTACGTGGCTTCCGGGTATCCCGGAAGCAGGGATACATGTCCCATAACGTACTACAGCGGCGCAAGGAAAGCGGGAAGCGACCTCATCGCCCTTAATAATGACGGAAAAACAACCTGCGCGTTTTCATATTCAAGCGAAGAAACTGCGTCTGCCGTCAGGGCAAGGCTGCTTGAAGACCCGCTTGACCGCGATAACGTCTATTACCTCGCGTTGAGGCGGCGCGACCCTTTCAAGGTATGGATACTTGACGGCGACCCTAAATCGGGCGGAGTGACCTCGGAAAGTTTTTATCTGAAGAACGTCTTTCCTCCCGCGGATGTTCTTTCGGAAAATGAGTTCGCATCCGCGTATTTCGCCGTTCCGGGCGTGGTTATCGCGGCCAATATAAGGGCTTTCCCGCCGGCTGTCGAAAGATTCGTCGGGTCAGGAGGCGGGCTGCTCATTTTTCCGGGTGACCGCACGCCCGATGAATTCCAGAACGACCTGCTCCCCGCGACGCTGGGCCAGGTTTTTGAAAGCAGGCGGAATGTCTCGTGGTCCGCTCCCGATGAATATTTCCTTTCGCAGGCCATGGACATGCGGGCTTTTGAATGGGATAAGATCTCGGTCGACAAGGGCTACATACTTCAGGCCAAGGGCGGAGCGCAGACGGTCGCGGTTCTTGCCGACGGCTGGCCTTTCCTTGTTGAAAGCCGCAGCGGCGCCGGCAAAGTCATGCTGTGCGCGTCAAGCGCCGACCGCGACTGGAACAATCTTCCCGGAAGGCCTCTTTACGCGCCTTTGATGCAGAATATAATCCGCTACCTTTCAGGAACGGGGACGCAAAATGAAATATCGGACATACCGGTCGGCGAGCCGTTCAGGTATAAATCCGTCGCGAGCCCCGAGATCGTCACGCCTTCCGGGCGGACAGAAAAACCGAAAATCATATCCGGCGAACTGATATTTGAGAAAACGGACGAGCCCGGTTTTTACAGGCTTTTGTCTTCCGGCCGGGAGGTATTCAGATTCACCGTGAACCTGAATACCGCTTCCGGCGAAAGCGACCTGGAAGCGGCGTCGGCCGGAAATCTGAAGAAATATTTCCAGGATTCGCCTGTCGCGGTCCTGCGCGCAGCGGAGTGGGAAAGAGATTTGATGATTCTGCTTACGGGAATAGACGCGAGCAGGCACTTTATTATAGCGATACTATTGCTAATTCTATTTGAGTTGATATTAGCGAATCCGAGAGTGACGAAAAATGGCTAAATGGCTATTAAAACAATTGTTAAATTGCTATATGGCTAAATTGCTAAAGTCTCTGGCCATTGAGCCATTTAACCATTCAGCCATTGGCAGTATTAACCATTTAGCAATTCAGCAATTGAGCCATTGTCATTATTAACCATTGTGGTAACTATATGAGAAAACTATTAATACTTTTACAACTTATTTTTTTGCTGAGCGCGACAATGATATCGCATGCTCAGCAGCATAACCGTTTTGTCTTTACGCAGTTAAAGTATGACGGCAATTGGGACCCTTATCCTGAAACATGGCAGGACATCCTGGCGTTCCTGGCCACCACGACAAGCCTGGACTGCGAGCCGCGCCGGCGCGTCATAACCGCGGGGGATAACCAGCTTTTCTCTTCGCCTTTCCTGGTAATTCTCGGAAATGAAAGCTTTCCTGAACTGACAAGCGACGAGCGCCAGCGTATCAGGCGCTTCCTCACGAACGGCGGCATGATATTCGCAGAAAATTCAAGTGGTATACGCAGCGGCGACTTTGACGCTTCTTTCCGCAGGGAGATATCAAAGATTTTCCCGGAAAAGAAACTGTCAAAGCTTCCTTCCACGCATCCCATTTACCGTTCATTCTACCTTCTGAGAGGCGTCGGCGGCAGAAGGCTCACTAATAACTATATTGAGGGAATTGACCTGGCCGGAAGGACCATACTTGTCTATTCGCAGAACGACATCATAGGCGCGTGGGCAAAGGACAGGTTCGGCAATTATCTCTGGGACTGCTCGCCGGGTGGGGAAGGCCAGCGTTTTGAAGCGCAGAAGCTCAGCCAGAACATAATAATGCATTCGGTATGCGGCACGTACAAAAGCGACGCGGTGCACCAGCCGTATATTGAGCAGAAACTTAGGAGATAAATACTAAACTCTAAACACTAAATACTAAATAAACTCAAAATACAAAGAATAAAACACAAACACTGCCGTTATATTTGAACCTTGAAATTGTAATTTTAGATTTATTTAGTGTTTAGTATTTAGTTTTTAGTGTTTTATAAATAAATGGAATACACTACTCTGCAGTTTTTAAAAATCGATTGGCTCCTGCTGGCTGCGTTTGTTATCGCGGCGGCGTCCGCGGTATTGCTCTGGCGTCTCAGAAAGATGCCTCTTTTCGCCGCGTTGCGGTTTCCCGTGATATTCTTCCTTCTGGTCACGGCCTCTGCTCCCGTGCTGGTGCGTTTCAGGGCTGAAAGAAAACCGGCAGTGGCGGTCGTGGTTGACGTTTCGCCGAGCATGGCGCTCACGAAAAGGATTGAATCGGCTGTCGCGTTCATCTCAAAGAATGAGGCCGCCTTAAACGCCTCGGTCGAACTGAAATATTACGGCTTCGCGGCTTCGTCAAGCGAGGTTAAGCAGTTTTCGTCGCTCCTCAAGGCGAATTTCGGCCCGGCAACCGACATAAACAGCGCGTTGTGGGGGGTACGCAGGGAAAACAGCGGCAGGCTCTCGGGGGTTATACTCATCACTGACGGAAATCATAACGCCGGCGCGCTGAAGGACAACTGGCTTAACGGCCTGGACGCCCCGGTTTTCACGGTCGCGGTGAATTCCGGAGAGATGATAAAAGACATCGCCATAAATTCCGTCAAGGTGTCGGATTTCGCGTTTAAGAACGTTCCTTTGGACATAACAGTCGGCGTCGCGGCGTCCGGGCTCGCGGGCAGATCGACTTCCGTGCGCCTGAAAGACGGGACTAACGTTCTGGCGGCAAAACCGCTCAACATCGTTTCCGACAACGATTCGCAGGAAATAACGCTGAGATTCACTCCCGCGCTGAACGGTAATTTCGCCTACCAGCTGGAAGCGGAACCCCTGCAGGGCGAGATCACCGCGACAAACAACTACAAGAACCTCTCGCTGAACGTTATCAGGGACAAGTTGAGGGTTCTATTCCTGTCCGGCTCGCCGAGTTTTGAGTACGCTTTCCTGCGCCACATGCTGAAAAACGACCCGATGGTGGAGCTTGTATCCTTTGTCATACTCCGGAATCCGGAAAACATAATGCTTGTCACCGATGATCAATCCTCGCTCATACCGTTCCCTTCATCCGAGCTTTTCTCGCGCGACCTGCACAGTTTCGACCTCCTGCTGCTGGACAACTTCTCTTACAGGAAACTGAGCTTGAACCCGGAATATTTTAACAATATTAAGGACTGGGTCACCGTCAAAGGCGGAAGCCTGCTGATGAATGCCGGCCCGAACTCATTTTCAACTGGCGGATGGAACTTCACGGCCGTCGGCGATATCCTTCCCGCGGACGCGCCGCCCGCAGAAGACAGCTTCAAGGAAGGTTTTTTCAGGCCGCGCGTGGTGGCGCCGGGGCATTTTCTTGTTTCGCTTACGGACGGCAGGAAGGAGAACGAAGCGGCATGGAAGAGCGTTCCCGAGCTTGAATTCAGCCAGGAACTGCGGCCAAAACAGGGAGCGGAGGTGATACTTGAAAACCCCCGCGACGGCTCGGCTGTGTTGTCCGTGTGGGATAAAGGAAAAGGACGCGCCGCGGCGCTCGGCGTGAATACGACCTGGAAATGGGCATTGCAGTCCGGAACGCTCAACGTGTATAACGCTTTCTGGAAAAACATAATAAGATACCTGACAAGATCCGGAAAAGCCGACGAGTGGCAGGTTTATTTTGACAGGCCTGAATATTTCGCGGGCCAGGAGTACGCGGTCAGGTTCCGCAGGCCGTTTGAAAGCGATACTCAGAAACTCCGGCTTACTGTCACTGAACCGTCCGGGTCAAAGAGCACTTCGCCGCTGAAGAAATCGGGGGAAAAGGAATGGAGTTTCAGCGGAAGGTTCCGGGAAAGCGGCACGCACGTGTTTGACCTGAACTCGGATTCAGCCGGGATGGCCAGGACAGAGTACAGGTTTGAAACCGCCGTAAGCGCGGCCACCTCCCGCGAAGAAGCGAACCTGAACAATGACGCGCAGTTTTTAAGAGATATCGCGGCCGACACCGGCGGGCTTTATTTTGACGAATACAATTTTTCTTTGCCGGATTTTTATGATAAACTAAAGAAAATCAAGCAGAAATCCGCCGTTGAAAAATCGCCGATAGGGGTTTCCGGCTGGTGTCTGGCAATACTGGCCGGACTGCTGGTTTTTGAGTGGTTTTTGAGAAGAAAGAAAGGAATGTGGTAAATACAAATGGCTTAATGGCTATACGGCTAAATAGTTATAAAGACAATTGTTAAATTGTTATATGGCTAAATTGCTAAAGTCTCAAGCCATTGAGCTATTTGACCATTTGGCCATGTAGTTGATTTTCAGCCATTTAGCCGTTTAACAATTTGACAATTTTCTTTATAGCCATTTAGCAATTAAGCCATCTGACCATTTACAAATTCATTATGCCTTACTTAGTATTCCTATCCACCTTCGCGCTGTATCTTTCAACAATGGCGCCTTCTATCGTCGTGGGCGACGCCGGCGAGTTCTGCGCGGCGAGCGTCACTTTGTCTATGGCGCACAGCCCGGGCTATCCGCTCTTCCTGCTTCTTGGAAAGGTTTTCACGGTTATGCTGCCGTTCGGCAGTTACGCTTTTAGGATAAACCTGTTAAGCGCCGTTTCGGCGTCGCTTACGATAACTCTGCTTTACATGCTGCTTGTCTCTGTTTTTTCGGCTGAAAATCATAAAGCCAAATATCTAGCACTGGTCCCGGCGCTGTTCGCCGCGGTTTCTCCGGCATTCTGGAAATCGGCGGTGCAGACAGAGGTATTCACGCTGAATACCCTTTTCGCGGTGCTTATAATATTCGCGCTGAACAGGGAAAAATACCTGCCGGCGTTATTTCTTTTCGGGCTGGGACTCGGCAACCACCATACCCTTATTTTCGCGGCGCCTTTCCTGCTGATAGAGTTCTACCGCAAGGGGCTAATAACGCCCAGGAATATCCTTTATGCCGCGTGCTTTTTCGCGATTGGTTTTTCCGTTTATCTCTATCTTCCCATAAGGTCCCTGAAGAACCCGTGGCTGGACTGGGGGAACCCCGAGACGCTGAATAATATCTGGGGGGTCATATCCAGGAAAGCCTACGGCTCGCTTTCTCTGACAATAGGCGAAAAACTTGAAAGGAACGCCTTCACCATGCTGCGCCAGCTTGCAAGGTTCTCGGGTTCATTCAATGTTCAGTTCTCGCTTGTGGGGATACTCCTTGGCTTCATAGGCTGCTGGGCCGGCTTCAAGAAGCGCGCGCCTTTCCTTAAATCAATGCTCGCGCTGTGGCTGCTGGCCGGGCCGGTATTCCTGCTGTTTGCCAACATGCAGTTCAACCCCGAATCCGACGGCGTGCTGGACAGGTTCTACATACTTGTCAACATCTTCTGGGCATTCCCGCTGGCGTACGGCGTTTTCTACCTGGCGGAACGTCTTAAGCCCGCGGCAGTCATAGTTCTTTCGGGCATAGTATTCGCGGCCGGCATGGCTTCGGCGAGATTTACGGAGATCGACTGGCGGAACTATTACCTTGAATACGACTACGGAAAGAACCTGCTGAAGACCATGAGGCCCGGCTCGATATTTTTCATGGACGGCGGCGACGACACTTTCTACAGCACCGCCTATCTCTGCTTCGCCGAGCGGCAGAGGCCGGACATAGAACTGCACGACAGGGGCGGCCTCGTGTTCAAGAATCTTTACGGCGCGGATTTCAGGCGGCTTTCGCGCGAAGAGAAAGAAGAAAGGCGCCTGCGGGTTGAGAGGGCTTACCTTTACATCAGGCCGGTGTATTTTTCCACATTCAACGCGACGCTGATGCCGGGCGTCAAGCTCAAGCCCGACGGCATTCTATACACGCCTGAGAACGGCGCTCCGGTATCCAACTCCTGGCCGCTTTATTCCCTCAGAGGCGTTTATGACGGAAAGTATTACGATTACAGGAGCAGGGCGCTTGTCCCCATATATCCGTTTTTCGCCGCGATCCATGAACCCGCCAAAAAATATTCGCACAGGATTTACGCGCTCGCGCGCTGGGGCGACTGCCTGTGGCTCGAATCAAACGTGAAGATGGATTTTCTGCGGGAAGCTTTCGCGGAATATTCAGCGGGGCGCATGGCATCCGCGGAAACGCTTTACAATCAAGTCATCCGGCTTTTTCCGGAAGAGCTTTCGGCGTTCATCAATCTCGGGGTCATGGAAAAAGAGAGGGGAAACCTGGAAAAGGCAAAACAATACTATTATGAAGCGCTGAAAATTGACCCGCGATACGCCGACGGCTACTACAACCTCTCGGTGATTTTCTGGGAGCAGAATAAATGGGACGAGGTCGTAAATAACCTGCGGAG
>JBDRNC010000001.1:0-34739 GCA_043811535.1 Elusimicrobiota bacterium | reverse complement strand
CTACGTATTACCGCGGCTGCTGGCACGTAGTTAGCCGGTGCTTCTTATTCCGGTACCGTCATCCACACAGGGTATTAACCCATGTGATTTCTTCCCGGCTGAAAGAGCTTTACAACCCGAAGGCCTTCTTCACTCACGCGGAATGGCTGGATCAGGGTTGCCCCCATTGTCCAAAATTCCCCACTGCTGCCTCCCGTAGGAGTATGGACCGTGTCGCAGTTCCATTGTGGCCGATCGCCCTTTCAGGCCGGCTACCCGTCTTAGCCTTGGTGGGCCGTTACCCCGCCAACTAGCTGATAGGACGCAGGATCATCCCGAAGTGTATTACTACTTTGACCCCTTCCCGATGCCGGGCTGTGGTCTTATGAGGTATTAACCCCGATTTCTCGGGGGTGTTCCTCTCTTCAGGGTAGATTTCCTACGTGTTACTCACCCGTTTACCGCTAGACTTTACGGTGTACTGTAAAATCTCGCTCGATTTGCATGTGTTAAGCACGCCGCCAGCGTTCACTCTGAGCCAGGATCAAACTCTCCATAGATAAATCCATAGAGCTTTTGTGGCTCTAATTTGTACTTCTTTAATCATGTTTGGTCTAAGGTTAAGCACCTCAATAGGGGCGCTTACCTGACCGCGCTGTAAGCTTACATATAAGTGTTCCTGTCAAAGAACCGTTTAAAAAGCTTTCAAATCCCTTTCAGGGAATAAAAATATCTCAATGCACTTAGCCACAAAACGACAAGAGTCGCCATATTAGCAAAGTGCTAACAAGATGTTAACAACTATTAAGTTAAAGAATCTGTTTGCGGTAAAAACTAGGAGGTACGCGAAGGCCCAGTGGGCTTAGGTAGGCTTAACCTGCTTACTTCACTGAAATAAAGCTGGTTGCCTCCCTCCTTTCATGTGTGTCATTTAAACGAACAGGCCAGACCTTTACCTGTCTGGTCCACAGATTATAGTATACTTTCAAAATTTTGTCAATAGGGTAGTAAAAAATATTTTTTCTGTGTTTTGCGTTGTTTTTCCCGTCGGAAAAAAGCCGCCGCGCGCCGCGCGCTTAAAAAATATTTCAAATTCAGTATGATAAATTAACGACTATTTCGCGCTTTTTGCCTGTTCGGCTTCAAGCTTGTCAAAAGCCATTTCGGCGTTTTCTATTATGTATTCTTTGACCTGCGCGCTGAGCTCATTAACTTTTTCAGACAGCGCTTTCAGGTCATCTACGTTAAGTTCCGCAAGCGAGTAAGTTTTCTTGCCGTCATCCCAGCGGTCAACTATCTTGATGCCGCTGACCGTGTTTGACGCGAAGGTTTTAACTGTGTTTTCCACGTATTGTTCGCCGCTCGCTTTTTCCTGTTCGGTGACTGACGTCGAAGCCATATAGTCGCGCATCATAGACGTGGACATTACAGAAAGCTGTTTTGAAACCTCGGCTATGGCGCGATTATCGGCCGTCTGCCGGCGAAGCGCTTCGGAGGTTATATTCTCGGCGATACCTACACCGTGAAGCACCTTTTTATCGCTTTTAAATGCTCCGCTGCCCTTCATGATCCAATCGGGTTTCTTGGGCGCTGAAGCGCATCCGCTTAAAACAAATAATACTGCCAAACCTAAAACAGATAGACTTTTCATACACTTTCCTCCTTGAACACCTTAAGTGTTTTTATTAAATTGCCGTATGTGAAATACCCGAAGGGTATTGACACCGGTCTTAAGTGTTTTTATTAAATTGCCGTATGCGACCAACCTTAATTTACTTTATCGAAGTACCCGTAAGGGTATGAAATACCCTAGGGCACTATTTTCCAAACATATATTGCCTGATTGCCTGTCCAACTGCCAGCGCCAGCTCCTGCCCCCCTAAAACAATCCCCTTGTCCTTAGAGGCCTCTTCATTGAGTTGCGATACCTGCCCCCTCTTTTCAGCCGCAGCCACAACTTTTCCACTCTCTGAGCCTTCTGAAATGCTGTATGTGCCGCTCCAGTTGTAGAATTTCCAAGTGGGATTATTGCGTTCTGCCGGTTCAACGCTAAGAGCGCATTTTACATAAATAATTGTATTATCAGCATATTTATTAGCAGAATCTACCGGCGCTATTTTAAACCCAAGTCTGGTTATCCGCTCGCTTATGGCTGACTTTAAATTATCATTATCGCTTGAATTTACAATGAAAATCACTTTTGACTTTGCCACGTCAAGTTTGGCCCTCAGCGCCTCCCGAGGAAGAGCCGATATCTCCGGCACGCTTATGGGGTCCACTATCTTTCTTTTAGAAACAAGCTCTTCTTCCTTGTCAAAGGCGTCATTTGCCGCGGTCAGGAACCTTACTTTTTCTACGGCCGATTCGCTCTGCATCGCGCCCATCAAGCCGTTGTTTATTATCGCTTCCTGCCCGGCTATTTGGTCGGAAAGCATCGCGCGCGCCTTCTTCTTATCTAATGTCGCAAGCGCGTAATACGTTTTCTTTTTTTTGTCAAAATATGTCTGTGCGATCTTTATTCCTTGGATGACTTCATCGGTGGAAACTCTCGTTTTTGATTCGCTTTTTGCCTCGCCGAAAGATTTGACTGCCCTTTCTTTCACGCTCGTTGTTTCGCTCTGGCTGCTCTCTGAAACCTGGCTTATGGTCACCCTGAATATCTTGGCTATCTCCGCCCGGGCATTCGAGCGCGCGTTGTCCAGGTTCTGGGCGATTCCGACACCTATTATATAGTCCTTGTCCGGGAATTGCTTGCTCGAGCCGTTGAGCCAATCCGGGGCTTTGGCGCTGAAAACATTTGCGCTGAAACAGAACATTATACCTGAAACTAAAAGGAATTTTTTCATTTATACCTCTAAAATTATTAAATGGCTATATTGCTAAATTGCCTGAAAAACAATTCTGTTCTTTTAACCATTTAGCCATTCAGCAATATAACCATATTTATTATATTGCCGTTCTTACCACCGCAAATGTCTTTTTTCCGGGTCTTATCCGGACATCCTGAAGCGTCTTCCGGAGTATTATTCTACCGCTATTATCAGTGAAAGTCAAATCCACGTCATGCGCGCCTTCGGGCAGGACCAGCCTGGCCATGAGTATTCTGTCCGGAAGCGAACGCCAGCTTCTCTTGTCCGCGAGTTCCGTCGCGGCGGAAGCGACCGACAGGCTTTTTTTTACGAGCCACGTCAACACCTCGTTCTGGTTGTTTTCTTCTACTTTCTGGGCTATCTTATGCGTCAGCGCGAACTTAATGGCCGCACGGATTATGGTCCTTATCCTTATTCTGTCAACGCGGTCTTCAAGAGATTTAACCGCTATTCCTCCGATGTTCTCGACAAGCACGCCTCTGGACGACGCGCGCGAAACTGAATCCAGCCCGCCTGCTTCCGCGCTGAACTCCGAAATGGCGTACGGAGAACTCACGTATTTCGGGAAGGCCATGCGCACCTGTTCTTCCGAAAGGATATTCCTCGCGATCGCCCGCGCCTGTTCAACCTGCTCCTCTTCTTCGCCTTCCGGTTCCGCTTCTCCCACGTAGATCCACGCCCTGCCGAAGCTTATTTCAAAAATACTGTCTATCTTGACAGGCGACATGCCGTTGTAATCCAGAATAACAAGCTCGCCCGAACCTTTCGGAAGCCACGGAGCGTCGTCAATCTGAATCTCCCATTTCTTCTCGAGTTCGCGCACGTCGTCCGTTATGCCAAGTTTGGCGGCGCACCTGAGAGCGTCCTTGACCAGCATCTGGGGGACCGGAACGAAATACGCGCTTTCATACTGCTCGTAGGCCTCCAGCGCTTTCGCGTACGAAATACAGGCGTCGTTTAGCTGTCCCTGGTTCTCGTAAATCATCCCCATCAGATAGCGCGCGAAAGCGTCTTCCTTGTACACGCCCTTGTATCCGTATTTTGTCTGCAGCGTCGTAAGGAAAAAATCAACCTGCTTTGCCTCTACGACAGCTTCGGGTTCATTTTCCAGGAAAATATAATTCAGCGCGCCGAACACGTTTATCAGCGCGCGCTCAAAATCCTCGCCGTAGTACGGGCGCATGTTATCGCTGACCAGCAGGGTTGACGCCTCGGCTGTTATGCTTTTTGTGAAATATTCTTCGGAGATGGTTTTTGCTCTTTCAAACGCCTCGCTGCTTGCGGAATATTGCCCGGCAAGATGCAACAGCATGCCGCGGTCAAGCCAGTACAAGAGGGCGTTTTTTTCGCCGTACGCCGATAATTTCGATTTTTCCGCGAAATCGGCGGCGCCCTGATAATTTTCATTCCGGACCAGAATGTCAAGGTCGGTATAATAGCGCGTGGTCGTCGCGCAGGAGGATATCAGGAAAGCAAAAAAAACTAATAACGCGTGTCTGCAGATATTTTTCATGGAAGGATGTTATGGAAGAGTAAAAGTTAAATTGTTAAATAGCTAAACGGCTAAACGGTTGACAGCCATACGGCCATACAACCATCTAGCCGTCGTTATTCTCTTTATTATAGTTTCGTGCTTGGGCGTTTTATCTCTTTCTTTATCTTCTTTTCGCCTATCCAGGCCTTTTCGTTGGTGAGTATGTTGATAAGCTCAAGGTTTACCTGGTAATACCTGACCTGCATCTTGCCGGCCTGGTCAAGTATCGTGTTGATCGTGCCTTTCAGCATGTAATCGGCCCCGGATTCCTGCCCGGCCGATTTTGCCGTTTCAAGGCTGGCGTTCTGCGCCTGGTCGACTTTCTCGTCGCGCAATTCGCCGCGTTCTTCTTTTGACGCGACAAATACCACCCTGCCCGAATTTATTAGTTCGCGTTCAAGGTCTTTCGTGAAAGTCTCGGTATTTATGTGTTCGTGGCTCTTGTTGATTATCGTGCCGACTATCACGCGCGGTTGTTCCTGTTTCTTGGCGGTGAAATTGTCTATCCACGGCCTCGAAAGGACATCCTTTATCATTTCCGCCGATACCATCTGCGAATCGGTGTCGTTCCAAAGACCGCTGAGGTCTATCTGCTGGCCGACGTCGACGCGCGTGACCTTCGGCGTGGTCGCGCAGGACGACAAAACGAGCGCTAGCGCAAAACACGCCGCGTAGCTGAAAACTTTTCTGAACCGTGACATATGAACCTCCTTATTTTTCAAGCAATTAGTAAAGACTTTTTACTAATTGCCAATTGCTAATTGCTGATCGCTTATTTAATAACAATTTTCCTGAATTTCCTTTTTCCTACCTGAACTATGCAGTCTTTTCCTATGGAAACTTTCTTATCCGCGCCAATCTTCTCACCCGCTATTTTAACTCCGCCCTGTTCCATAAGGCGGCGCGCTTCGTTCTTGCTGGAAACAAGGCCGGCATTCACGAGAAGGTCCGAAAGCTGTATTTCGGAGCAGTCAACGCAGTACTCCTCAATATCCCCGGGGAGGTCTTTATTCGCGAAAACGCACTTGAATTCCTCGCAGGCTTTCTCTGCGGCTTCCTTGCCGTGAAACCGCACGGTCAGATCCTTGGCAAGCCGTTCCTTGGCGTCGCGCGGGTGCATATCTCTGACCTTTTTTATATCGTAGCCCGTTAGCAATTCGTAATACTTGTACATTAGATCGTCGGAAATGGACATCGTCTTGCCGAAAATGTCTTTCGGCGAGTCGTTCAGCGCTATATAGTTCCCATATGATTTAGACATTTTCTTGACGCCGTCGGTTCCCTCAAGAAGAGGAAGAGTTATCACGACCTGCGGTTCCTGCCCGAAATCCTGCTGCAGGTCCCTTCCCACGAGCAGATTGAATTTCTGGTCGTTGCCGCCTATTTCAATGTCGGCTTTGACCGCGACCGAATCGTAGCCCTGGAGCAGCGGATAGAGGAATTCAACTATTGATATCGGGCTGCCGCTCTTGTATCTTTTTTCAAAATCGTCGCGTTCAAGCATGCGCGCGACGGTGTACTTGCGGGCAAGCTGCAGCAGGCCGTCTATTCCCAGCGGATAGAACCAGCTTGAATTATAAACTACCTCTGTTTTATCCTTATCCAGTATCTTGAAGACCTGCTCTTCATAGGTCTTGCAGTTCTGCAGGATCTCTTCTTCCGACAACACCGGACGCGCCTCGGAACGTCCTGACGGATCGCCTATTCGCGTCGTGAAATCTCCTATGATGAAAACTACCTGATGGCCGAGTTCCTGGAATGTTTTGAGTTTATTCAGCGTGACGGTATGCCCCAGATGGATATCCGGCGCCGTGGGGTCCACGCCCAGTTTCACCCTGAGAGGCTTTTTCTTTGAAAGCTTTTTCTTAAGTTCGTCTTCGGATATAAGTTCGACTATGCCGCGCTTTATTTTATCTAATGCTTCGCTCATTTAAATATCGTTCCTCGTATCTCGCACCTCGTGACTCGTCCCGTTTCTAGTTCTTTTCGAGATGCTAGATACGAGTCCCGAGATACGTTAGTTTTACTTCTTATCCTTTCCGGACTGTTTATCTTCAACCGCCTGTTTACTTTTTGCCAGGTGTTCTTCAATTTTTTTGTTTATTGTTTCCGAAAATGAAGGGGTTTTCTTTGCCATCGCCTGCACTATCTCTCCGGACAGAAAAACTATCTCCGTTGTTTCTTCCGATTTTATTGTGGCGGTCGCGGCCCTTGGCGTCATAAGCGATATCTCTCCGAAAACAGCGCCTGTTCCCAGTTCCGCCACCTTAGTTTTATCTTTGTTTTTACGCACCCATACGGAAACCTTGCCGCTCTGGACCATGCACAGCCGGCTGGATATCTCCCCCTGAAAAAGCACCGTCTGGCCCTGGTTATAGCACTGTTTTTCCATGCCGTTCGAGAGCTCGGTTATTTCAGCCTCTGTGCAATTTGAAAAGATGTCGTTGTTCCTGAGAGTTTCTTTTGCCCACGCAAGATCCTGCGTCGTTAAGTCCATAGCTACCTCCGGTATTTTAATTACAAATTGCAGATTACAAATTACAGATTAAATACTTCTAAGTCGTCAAATTTGTAATTTGTAATGTGTAATCTGTAATGCCGTTATATGGAAAGTTCCATCGCCAGTTTATACAGCGACATGTTGATTTTTTTCTCGTTATTCAGAACCATTGAAAACGGTATGTCGGTCACTTTCCCGTCCTTCAGAACAACAAGGCGGTTTGTCTTCTTCTTCAACAGCAGTTTTACGGCATGCGCCCCGTACATGCAGGCAAGTATGCGCGAGCGGGCCTGAGGAGTTCCGCCTCTCTGAATATAGCCGAGCGAACTTACTCTCACATCAATGCCGATGCGCTTATTTATTTTTTCCGCAAGTTCATAAGGATTACCCACGCCTTCCGCAAAAACGATAATTACCGAGGTTTTCCCCTTGTGATAATCCCTTTTAAGCTGGGCGCAGATCTTTTCCGTGTTATATTTAACTTCGGGTATGAGGATAAATTCGGCTCCCGAGGCCAGCCCGATAGACAGCGCTAGAAATCCGTGCTCGCGGCCCATAACTTCAACGATGAATATCCGTTCATGGCTTGCCGCTGTATCCCTTATCTTGTCTATGGCTTCAACCGCGGTATCCATCGCAGTGTCAAACCCGATGGTCTCATCCGTGCCGTAAACATCGTTGTCTATCGAAGCGGGTATGCTTACCGCCGGTATTCCGTGATTGCTTATTGCCATAGCCGCTTTCAACGAACCGTCTCCGCCTATCCCGACCAGGCCTTCTATGCCGTTATTTTTCAGATTTTTTACGGCTTTCTTCAATCCTGCGGCGGTTTTCATCTCGGGGCAGCGGCCCGTTTTGAGTATAGTGCCGCCGCGGTTAATGATGCCGCTGACGGAACGCAAAGAAAGGCGTATGAGTTGGTTTTCCAGCAGGCCTTTATACCCGCGCTGCACGCCCAACACTTCCAAACCGCTATAAATGGCTTCGCGCACCACCGCGCGCACCGCCGCATTCATTCCCGGCGCGTCTCCCCCCGATGTTATTACTGCAATTCTCTTCATATAAAATATACTGCAACATATGGCCAGAAAACCAGGGCGCCTATAATTACCGCGCCTATGGCGGTAATCAGGACTGCTCCGGCGGCGACGTCTTTTGCCTGGTTAATAAGAGGATGGATATCGGGAACCGCCACGTCGCATAAAAGTTCCAGCGCGGTGTTGAGGGCTTCCGCAGTCCAAACCGCTACTATGGCCAGCGCAAGCGCGCACCAGTCATACCTGTTTATCCTGAAATGGAATCCGGCCGAAACCACGATAATAGTCGCCGCGAAATGAATCCAGGCGTTGTGCTCGTAAATGAGCATCTTCGCCACGCCTTTTCCCGCGAAGAAAAAGCTCTTTATTCTGTTTATGACGCTGAACGGCGGTATTTTGTCCATATAAATACGATTACACAGATTAATTAAGGCAATTACACAGATTAATGAGACAATTACACGGATTAACACTACGATTTCACAGATTATGGCAGTATCTGTGTAATCTTTTTTGAAATCAGTGTAATCATTTATACTGTCACAAGCTTCTTGAATTCTTTCAGGATTTCCTTATCCCACCAGCCCCTGCCGGCTTCTTCGTCAAGGATGGAAAAGGCCTTGTCCTGCGGAAGCGCTGCCCTGTACGAGCGCGTGGACGTGAGAGCGTCATATACATCAACTATCGCCATGATGCGCGCCACAACCGGGACATTGCCGCCGGAAATTTTATCCGGGTAGCCGGAACCGTCAAGTTTTTCGTGGTGGTGCCTGACGACAGGGAGAGCGTCCTGTATGGAGTTCAGCGGCTGGCATATCTGCTGGCCCCTGTCCGGATGGGTCTTTATGATGACAAATTCCTCGTCGGTCAACCTTCCCGGCTTATTCAATATTGCGTCCGGTATCGCTATCTTTCCTATATCGTGCAGTATTCCGCCTTTATACAGGGCGTCCTGCTCTTTCTTGCTCAAACCCATGTTGTGCGCCACCGTCAGCGCGAATTGGCTGACGCGCTCCGTGTGCCCCTGCGTGTATTTATCTTTCGCCTCTATGGCGCGGGCAAGCGCGAAAATCACCTCTTCAGCGGAGTCAAGCTCGTCATTCAGCGCCTTGACCTTGAGAAGCGATTTTATCCTTGTGGTCAATTCTACCGCTTTAAACGGTTTATTGACAAAATCATCGGCGCCGGCCTCGATCGCCTCAACCTTATCGGGCGTTTCCGTATAACCGGTCAGCATTACCACCGGTATGAGTCTTGTCCTGGGATTGTCTTTTATCGAGCGGCATATCTCGCTGCCGGATACTCCCGGCATATAGTTGTCAAGAATAACAAGATCCGGTTTTTTTTCCTCGATAAGCGCCTGCGTGGCATTGCCTTCCGAAGCGGTATAAACCTCGTAACCCTGCCCTAGCATTATCTGCTGGAGTATGGCAAGGGCCTGCTGGTCGTCATCTGCGATGAGAATTGTCTGCTTTTTCTCCATTGTCAGTAGATTGTACCAAAGAAAGCACAATGATTCAAGTTTAGAACCCTTTAATGCCGCAACTTCTGAACTTCGGCCGTACGCCCTGCCGGATTATCATGCCTTCTTCCTGGGCAAGATTGAGTATATCACCGCGCCGAAACCGAGCGTCGCGACAAAAATCTTAACGAATACCCCCGCGAAAGGCACATACACGGCCAGCGTAACGGCTGCAAGGCCTATAAGCGTTTCCCAGACAGGGGCAATACGGGTCTTAAACGCCGCCGCCATAAGCTTTCCGCCGATATATCTGCCGGCAATGATGTATCCTACAATCATCGCGGCCAAAACAAAAAGAATTTCAAACGGAATAAGCAGAATTCCCGCTATTGAGACTACCAGCGCAAGCATCACAGGCATGATCAGCAGAACCCCTATCACGCCGGTTAAAAATACTTTAAGGATGTTCTTATCTATCGAAGCGGAAACTTCTTCCGTGTATTTAGGAAAAACCGCCACGAAAAGAGCCGCGAGCACCATGAAACAAATCATTGCCGCCAGCATGAAAAAGCCGAAAAACCCGCCTAACCCTGCAGGACACGTTTCCGTCCGGCGGAAATGGAACGCTTTTCCGGGGCTTATTTCAGTTATGTTTCCGAAGACCTTGGCCCCGTCCGCGAGAACCACGTTTCTTCTTACCGAAACCGCGTTCGCTTTGACTATACCCTTCGGTCCAACTTCGATTTTCCCTAAAATGGCGGTCGCGTTGCCTTCAACCGTACCGTTGACAGTCACGTTTCCCATTATAGCGACTGCGTTTTGGACTGTTTCCCCTTCCCTGACAACAACATCCCCGCCGATCTTGACGCGATCTCCGGATTTCGGCGCCGCGGCAAAAGAAAACGAGCCTATCGCAAGCATTACTGTCATTACAAGAACCAATCTTTTCATAAAACCTCCTAGAATACGATTACACAGATTTTCAACACAGATTACACAGATACTGCCATAATCTGTGAAATCGTCTCATTAATCTGTGTAATCGTCTTTATTAATCAGTGTAATCGTTTTATTTCTTTATAAAAATCATACGGCTTCATCTTGCCTTCCTTATATTCAAGCACCGTCAGGTGCACATGCGTCGCTGATTTTTTTACCGCGGCCAGCATTCCTGTTCTTCCAACGGTGCCTATTGTATCTCCCTTTTTTACAAATTGCCCGGGCTGGACGAGCACGTTTTTAAGATGCGCGTAATAGAAGAACTTGTTTTCAGCCGGATTATATGACCACACGTATTTTCCGCCGCGAAGTTTGCTTCCCTTCTTCCAGTCATAGCAGATTGACAGCACCAGCGCGTCCGTCATTGTAACAACGTTTACCGGCTTTTTGGTCTTGTCGTCATACGAATCCTGATTCCTGTCCCGGATGAAAATATCGTGCGCGGGATGCCCCCCGTGCTTGTTGCCCTCAAAGAAGTCGTATCCTCTTGTTTTATAAGGCCCGTATATCGCGTTCGGGTAAAAATCGTACTTTAATACTGTTGAGCGCGAAGAATTCGTCAGCGGAAACGCCCATTTTTCTTCCTTAAACGAATATTTCCGTTTGCTGTATTGTTTCAGGCCGTCAACTATACGGGCAAGCTTTTCCGCGGCCGTACTTTTATCTATCTTCTCTTCCCTTATCTCCTGCTGCATTGACTGCCAATCGTCAATCGGCGTGCGCTTTTCCGCGCAGCCCGTTGAGAACAACGCTAGAAACATAAAAATAACCGCTGTTTTCATTTCTTTTTTGAGAACTCGTCAATTACCTTCATGTTATCGTCGTACACTGTCACAGACAGCTCATTCCCGTCGAGCCGGAGCTCGCTGAAATTATAGCATTCAAGGAATATTTTGCTGTTCGGGTCCTGTTTTCTCTGGCTGTGCAAAGGCGCTCCGCCGCCGCCCGTGGTAATGTAGAAAATGCCGTTTACTTCCTGCCTTTCGTAGCAGTGGTTATGCCCGCTGAACATCATGTCAACCTCATATTTTTCCAGCAGCGGCACAAGTTTTTCCCGCAAGTTCTGCTCGTCACCGTGACTGCCGGTGGTATAGGCAGGGTGATGGTTTACTATTATCCTGAATTTTGATTTGTCTTTCTTTAGTTCCGATTCAAGCCAGTTGTACTGCTCGGAGCCTGATTTTATGTCGGACTCCGTGTCCAGCATCATGAAGCGGATGCCGTTCCAGTCCACCGAATACCATCTTTCGTTGTTCGGCAGTTTAAAAGAGTCAAAATATATCTTGGATTGGTGCTCGTGGTTGCCGAGGACCGGATAGAATTTAACGGCTTTCCTGAGCGGCGCCGATATCTCGTTGAAGACCTTCCAATCGCCGGGATTCCGGCCGTCATTGACAAGGTCGCCGGTGTGAAACACAATTTCCGGCTTTATCTTCAATATGGCCTGCGTTATTTTGCGGTGCATTTCGGCGTTGGTGCGCGTGTCGCCGTAGATAACCGCGGTCTTTCCGGCGGCTGAAGCTATCGCGGCGCATGACAGCAGTACAGAGATTAAAATGCTAGAAAGCTTTTTCTTCAAGTTCTTCCTTCTTCCATTCATTGTAGATCCTTTCATATTTTTCGTTAAAGAACAATGAGACAACTCCGGGCCCGAGCGACCACAGGATTATCCAAAGGCCGGCAAGCACGCTGAGCGTGGTGCTGGTTCCGGGATGATATATCTCCAGCTCTATCCTGGACCTAACTTCAAGATGCGCCAGCGCGCTCGCGAAAAGCAGTAAAATCCCGGATGCCAGCGCCACTGCCGTGAAATTCTTCAGCACCCTGAACCTGTTGTTCTTGTGGTATCTCACATAGAAAAATCCGAACCAAACAATCCAGTTCATCGCGATTATATCAAGGAAAACATCAATGCCGAACTGCAGGCCGAGCAGGTCTTCTATCGTCGCGAACAGCGCGGTCAGCACCGTAGTCACGATAAACGAGCCGAGAATCCCGGGCACGGCAAGCCTTATAAAACCTAAGGGCTTTGTCAGCCCGCCTGTCATCGTCGTAAGCACAAAACCCGCCTGGCTCAGGAAGAATAAAACCGCAAACAATACTTTATATTGCATTTGCCAGGTCTGCATCCTTGAAAAAAACCACCAGCGCGGCATTTGCGCGTCCACGAATACCATATAAAATACGAATATTGTCAACGCGGCGTAAAGTGTGAAGCATATCCATTTTATAGTTTTCATTCTTTTTTTGTTTTTCCGCTCTTAGGCTTTTTCTGCGATGAATTCTTTTTCCAGTATCTCCGCCGCGTCCCTGACGAATTTCTCGCATAATGTCTCGAACAGTTTCTTTTCTTTCGCCTCTTTCAGGCCGTCCG
Organism: Elusimicrobiota bacterium; assembly: GCA_043811535.1. GTDB lineage: Bacteria > Elusimicrobiota > Endomicrobiia > Endomicrobiales > JBDRNC01 > JBDRNC01. The sequence goes on along the minus strand of JBDRNC010000001.1, from coordinate 21,984 downwards.
GCGTGGAAATATCTATTTCCAGCAGTTTCCTGCAGATTACGCTGCCGTGGTTCTCGGTGAATTTGTCCCAGAATTTGACCGTATCGGCGTAGTTTTTCTCCTTGTCTTCCTTTTTTCCGCCGTTTCTCAGGCCCAGCGCCATCAGCGCGCCCGTGACCGCGCCGCAGACGTAGCCCTAGTGTTGAGAAACCACCCTATCTTTACATTTGCTGCTTGGATTTTGACCAGTGTCAAGGCGCGAGGAACGCCGCGTGCCCTCTGCGGTACGCAAGTGACGAGTAAAGCAGACAATGGGCAAAAGACTGCAGCCCAAGGGAAGGCTTCTCTTTGGGTAAATTCATCGTCAATCATCCTCGACGTGTTATTAAACACGCCATCGTCGTCTTTCCTTGAATTTCCCTCAAATTGAAGCCTTCAAATGCCAAGATAGGATGGTTTCTCAACACTTCGCCCATTCCCCCGCCGAAAGGCGCCGCGACTCTTTTTGCGTCCGCTTCGCTCAAACCCAACTCATCGCTGAACGCGGATAACACGGCCTGCGCGCAGTTGTACCCGTCGTTGAAACACTTTACGGCTTTATCCGGTTTTTTCATTTTGAATATTCTGTTTGTTATTTCGTTCTTTTGGGCGTCAATTCAATATTTACTATTTTCACTTCGCGGTCGCGGTCGGCCGCCGCTCCGATCTTGACCCAGTTAGGATAGTAGGCAACACTGGCTCCGCCGTAGTAACTGCCGGCCCAGCAACCGTGGGATACCTGCCCGATGGAATCAGTGCCTACCGCTGGCGCGCCCGTCACCTGTGCGGCCCAGGCAACTACCTTGGCCAGCGCCTCGCCGTGTTTCGGCCATGCGGCTTCGTTATTCACCCACCCGTAAGGGACCAGCAAAAGGTCCGGTTCCAGGGCGGCCATGCGGCGCAGATTGTTGTTGTCAAAAGTATCCGCGCATATCAACAGGCCAATTTTGCCGAAGCGCGTCTTTACCGCGTCTATCCGGTTTCCCGACGTGTAGTTAGGCACCATCAGGCCTTTTACGTCATCCAGGTTATTCATCTTGCGGTGCTTTAAAAGTATTTTTCCGGCATCATCTATCAGCACGGCCGCGTCGTAAAGGTTATTCCCGTCTTTTTCATCCAGCCCTATGCAGAGATGCGTCTTATAGCGGCGGGCAAGTTCGCAGAGACGGTCGGTATCCCCGCCGGGAATAGTGTATGCCCTGGTATGAGCGTCGGGATTTACCCAACCCAGGATGGAAGATTCGGGAAAACAGGCGATATCCGCGCCGGCCTCCGACGCTTCGCGCAGGGCGTTCTCTACGCGCACGAAATTGCCCTCGCGGTCGCCGTCCAGGCAGACAATCTGGCACATCGCGACTTTAACTGTCTTCGCGGCCAGAATAGAGAACGGACAGCATGACGCTGACAACAAAACAGCAAGCGCGGTAGTAAAAAGTGTTTTTTTCAAGTGCCGCTCCCTTTAATTCTTAGCTTTTATTATCGCGCGTAGATTATCCACTACGATCTTGCCGAAACCGCCTTCATCTTTGGATACCGCGATACTTATTCTCACTTTGGAAAAGTTGAGTTCCCCGTCGCCGCCCCAAAAGTACCACATGTCGCCAAACGGTATCTCTTTGGTCGTCCATTCCGCTCTTCCTTTTCCCGCGGGAAACACATAACCATAAACCGTTCCGCCTTCGTTTTCTATCTTGACTTCAATCTTATTTTTGGCGCCTTCGGTATAATAATCAAAACTTATGCCTTCATACTTTTCAAGGTTGCGGTACAGCGGTTTGCTGAAGCATATCCATCCGCCGCTGCCGAAATTGTAAGAGACCTGCAGGGCGTTTCCGTCCTTTCCGGACACCTCGCCGTAATTGACCGACGCGCCTTTATCGCAGTACACGTCCCAGCCGTCGGATACATCCATATATTCCAGAATTTCGGCTGTTTCGTATTTTGATTCTTTTTCCGGTTTCTTTTCCTTTATCGCGGCCTTTTTGAAACCCGCTTTCCTGAGAGCTGCCTGAATTTCACGGTTTTTCATAAACATCGCCCATATCAGTCCGGAACGGTAATTCTCTATGGCCGTAAGCATCGCGCCCTTATTCAGCATGTCATGGTTGGCGTCCACCCATCCGGTTGTAACGTTGAACGCGCTGCGGAACCCGAACTCATCGTACATTTTGTCCCCGTAGAGCTCATATACATGCCTTAGGCACGCTATGGATTCCTTCGGCGTGAACATTATTGACGCCCCGGCGCCCGAAACCGCTACGGTCCCGTCGTCAACGTAGCCTCCGTCAGGGATGGCGTGCCCTCCGAATCCGTTCGGATGAAGCGGGCACCCGCAGTCCGTCAGCCCCCATATAGGGCCGTAACCGGGAAACTGTTTCGGGTTCTCTTTCGCGTACGCGATATGCGAGATCGCGGCCCTGCGCGAGTTCTCGAAATAAGTGATGTTCTTGTCCTTTGTATACTTATCCTGCACATCGCGCAAGTCGGCCCAGCACAGGGAATACTGGTGCGTAAACATCGGCGGGCAGAAGAAATAAAAATTACCGTAACAGTTCCTCCACGAGTAAGTTTGGGCCCACCCGTCCCAGCATTTCGGGCTCGCGGGATATTTCGGCGCGCCGAGCGCGAGAATGTAGACTATCATGCACTCGTTGTAGCCGTTTATCCTGAAATCGCTGAACTGCTTCTTGTCGCTTTCGTATGACCACGCCAGCGTGTTGTTCTTCTTAAGGCCGGAGTCCAGCATGAACTTGTCAAACCTGACGCGGCTGTATATTTCCCCCGCGTATTGTCTTATTTTCTTTTCCGTTTCAGACTGACCGTTAAAATACTGCTTGCACGCCAGGGCTCCGGCGCACACATAGGCGGTCTCCACAAGGTCAAAACTCGGCGCGTGCCCCTTGCTCGCGGTTTCCGCGTCGCTCATCCACTGAAACGCCCCTTCATGATTCGCGGCGGTATTCCTGAACGTCTCAAGCATTTTCAGCGCGAGCCCGGCTGCCTCTTCGCGCGCGATATATTTCCGCTCCGCCCCTATGCAGAACGCGTTCAGCGCGAACCCGTTGCTCCCGATATGCGTGTTGACGCCGTCATAAGCTATCAGCCCGCTTTTCGGATGGACGTGTTTGACGTAATACATCACGGAATCATGCTCCACCATGTCGAGGAACTCGTCGTCGGACATCTTCGAGATGTCCTGCAGGGCGAATGCCGGCGCGCATAATGACAAAACCATAAATAAAACAATGTAACTCTTCATTTTTAGCCACTCCCGTCTTTTTTGAATTGTTCAATGATCTCACGCGCCGCCTCAAGATTCTCTTTCGGAACAAGTATCCTTACCGGCTCGAACCAGAAAGCGCCCGAATACATGCTGTTGATGTTCTCCCCATGCGCGAAAAAGGGAATGTTATTGCATCCAAGAAGCGATTTTATAAAAGCAAGCTCGCCCTGGTTGGAAGTTTCGTATACTTTAATCAGCTCACCGCTTTCATTTGCATTTTCCATGAAAATATCACCTTACGTTAATTTGCCGTCCTTTTTCGCCTCAGGTTGATTATCTCCCGTATGGCTTCTTTCTTTTTGTATCTTTTTAAAGGCCTTTACTAGATACCAGACGACCAACAATAATGTGAATTTATCGAAGTCCCCTGCGCAGCGTCCCCGTGAGGATCGTTCAGGGATACGAGATACTAGATACTTTTTATCTGTAGTTGGTAAACTGCAGCGGCAATGAGAAATTCGCGTTTCGTAAAAGATTCATGACGGCCTGGAGATCGTCCTTTTTGGTACTTGAAACACGCACCTTTCCGCCTTCAATCGCCGCCTGAACCCTTATTTTTGAATCTTTAATAATCTTGACAAGTTCCTTAGTTTTATCCGAAGGCATGCCGCTTGTAAGTTCTATCAACTGCCTAAGCGTCCCTTCGAAGGCCTTTTCGGGATTTTTTTTGTTCAGCGACTTCAAATGCACGCCGCGCTTGACCAGCCGCCCTTCAAGGATATCCGTCAGCGCGCGCAGCTTAAAATCGTCGTCGGCGATGAGCGTTATCTTTTTTTCGGTCTTGTTGTAGTCAATCGATGATTTGCTCCCCTTGAAGTCAAAGCGGACCGCGAGTTCCTTCTGCGCCTGAACAACGGCATTTTCCACTTCCATGAAATTCACTTCCGACACGACGTCAAACGAAAAATTCTGCGGCATGTTGAGCTCCTTAGTGTTAATTAAATTACCGTATGCGAAATCCCGAAAGCGAAGCGAATCAGGAGTACACACCTCCAGTGTTTTATTATATTGCAGTTTGTGACATCCCCGAAGTCCCGCTAAGCGGGACGGAGCGGGATTGTAAACTCCTTTAAATAAATGGTTATATGGCCAGATGGCTAAACGGTTAATTAACTACATGGCCATATGGCTAAATTGCCAAAGACTTTAACCATTTAGCCATTCAGCAGTTTAGCCATGGTGTTATTATTTATTAGCCATTTTGCTTATTATTTCTTATTCGCTGCTTCCATGTTTATCTTGTTGCCTTTTATCTGCTTGGAACGCATGACGGAAATAATTCTGCCGGCGTCGGCTTCGGACACCTCGACGAAACTGAACCTGTCGTGCATGTCTATCTTTCCTATGGATTTCCCGGGAACGCCGACCTCTCCCGCTATGGCGCCAACTATGTCGCCGGGCCCTATATTCTGCGCGCGCCCGACATTAATGAAGATGCGCACCATTCCGGCCTCCGCGCCTGTATCGCCGTAATCCACGTATGATGCCTTGTGAGAACGATTATTTTCTCCTCCATGCTTAAAATGTTTTTTTGGTCCTGTATTAGTATATGGCTCATTCTGAGCATCTGCGGGGTAAACCTTGCCTGCTCCGGCCTTTGTTTCTTTCGACGCTGACGATTTTTCTATGTTCATTTTTAAAAGCGCGGCCGCAATGTCGAGCGTGTTTACGTCCGGTTCTATGAGGCGTTCTATCATGCCGATGTATTTGCCTATGTCCGGCGAATTCATCTCTTCTTTTACTTTATCCAGGAACTGCGAGGCTCTTATATTCTCCACGTCTTTCTGCGAAGGGACTATTTTTCTCTTTATCTCGACTTTCGCGTATCGCTGGATGTCGCGGATCTTGTAAATGTCCCTGCCTGAAACAAAAGTAAAGGCGTGGCCCGATTTTCCCGCGCGCGCTGTGCGCCCTATCCTGTGCACGTAGTATTCTTCATCCTGGGGAGCGTCGTAATTTATGACCGCGTCAACATTTTCAACGTCTATCCCGCGGGCCGCGACGTCCGTGGCGACAAGTATCTCCACAGCGCCTTTCCTGAACTTGGCCATGACGCGGTCGCGCTGGCCCTGGTTCATGTCGCCGTGTATGCCGTCCGCAAAATACCCGCGCGCCTGCAGATGGCTGACAACTTCATCCACCTTGCGCTTGGTGTTGCAGAAGACAAGCGCGAGCTTCGGGTCGTAAACGTCTATCACGCGGGAAAGCATCTCCATTTTCATGCCTTCCTTAACCTCGAAATATGACTGTTCCACGTTCGGAACGGTAAGCTTGTCATGGACGACTTTCACTATTACGGGGTGCTTCTGGTATTTTTTAGTCAGTTCCAGAAACGGTTTCGGCATCGTCGCCGAGAAAAACACCGTCTGACGGACAACCGGAACGTTTTTGAGTATTATTTCTATATCGTCGCGGAAACCCATGTCCAGCATCTCATCGGCCTCGTCAAGAACGACGATTTTGACGCCGTCCAGCCTTAGCGTGCGCCTGTCAAGATGGTCCATAACGCGCCCGGGAGTGCCTATTATAATCTGCACGCCTTTTCTGAGCGCGTGTATCTGGCGGTCTATCGGCTGGCCTCCGTAAACCGGCAGTATTACGATGCCTTTCTTGTATTTCGCGAGACGCTTGAGCTCCTCTGCGACCTGTATCGCGAGTTCCCTTGTCGGACACAGGATTATAGACTGAGGTTTCGGATTTTTCGCGTCAATCGCCTCCAGGATAGGTATCCCGAACGCCGCCGTCTTGCCTGTGCCGGTCTGCGCCTGCCCTATGACGTCTTTCCCGTTAAGTATATGCGGTATGGACAGCGACTGTATCGGCGTCGCTTCCTCAAAACCCATATCTGCCACGGCTTTCGCGATCTCGTGCGACAACGATAACTCTTCAAATTTCAGTTTTTTCATGGAACTCCTTATTACTATTTAATTTTGACATACCCTTTAGGGTACGAACACCTCTTTTTTAATTTATTATGAAGTACCCTTTAGGGTATGGAACTCCTTATTAACATTTAATTCTGACATACCCTTTAGGGTATTAGCACCTCTTCATTATTAGTTTAAGCCTGACTGTTACGCCCTGATGAATCGGGTAAATTTTCATTTTTTCCAGTTACTTATTCATAGAGGGATTTACCGCGGGGTTTTCCAGCGGCACCAAGACTATTTCAATGCGCCTGTTCTTTGCCTTTCCTTCCGGCGTGGTATTTGTGTCTACGGGTTTCGTATCGGCATAACCCGAAACCGCCACGAATTTTTTGTCAACACCCGCTTTATCTATAAGATACCTTGCCACATTTGTCGCCCGCGCGGTAGAGAGCTCCCAGTTTGTAGGATACTTGTCCTGCAATTCCCTGCTGATCAGCACATTATCAGTATGACCTTCAACCCTTATTTGTTTATCGATGATCTTTTTCAGTATTGCTCCGATCCTGTCAAGAGTGGCTCTCCCCTGTTTACTGACTTCGGCCTTGCCTGAATCAAAAAGTACCTTATCTACCATGTTTACGGTAAGCTTGCCTTCCAGCTGAGTTATCTGTATCTCGCCCTGAGTTATTTCTGATTGAAGCCCCATTACCAGGTTGTCATAGCTGTTCTTCATGCTGGCAAGCGCTTCTTCTTTTTCCTTTTTAAGAGCGTCCAGATGATTGTTTAAATTATCAATCTCGGCATTTTTCGCCGTTATCTGCTGGTTCAGGTCCCTGATGTTCCCCTCAAGCGACTGTTTTGTCTTTGTGAGGTCGCTTATAGTTTGATTTTTTTCACTGTTGCTGGCAGACATTGTATCTGTTAGTTTTTTGTTGTCCGCCTGAAGATCCGACAACTGCTTTTCAAGCACTGCTTTTTCCGCGCTAAGCTTGTCGTAATCCGCCTGAAGATTACCTATCTTCACCGTCAAGTCGTTCGCTTCCGCCTGGTACTTGGCCGCTTCGTCAACCTTCATTTTGTACTTTGGCATAGAAACGCAGCCTGTCATCAATACCGCCGCCAACAAAATAAACAATAGATTTTTCATTTCAATTTCCTCCCTTTATTTTTATCGCGTTAACCGGGCAGAGCTTCAATCCACCTACGTCCGCCGTGGCGGACTACGGCGCAACGTCCTCCGAAGGATGGAGTTTTCAGCTTACTGTGAACATCTTATTCAAATGCCCGATAAATCGGGCAGAGCTTCAATATATCTGGAAATAGATGCCGAAATGCCTGTCCATCATCTGCCTGTCGGACGTCATATCGCCGCTTTTGAAAATATAATATGAGTTAACGCCGTAATCTACGTAGATGCTTCTCATCAGCATCATCTGCACACCGCCCAAAAATACCAGGCCGTTATGCGAGCTGGACTTGCTGTAAGGGACCGCGCCGATCCTTCCGCTGATGTCGTTCTTGTAGGAGCTTATGCCACCGCCGACATAAGGCGTAAAAATAAGCAGTTTGGAGAATGTGTAATCGGCGAGCAGGCTGTTTGACACCCAGCTGTATTCAAGGCCGGGGGTAAGGCTCGATTCCGTTTTCCAGCTAGTGTAGGAGTAACCCAGCCCGAAATGTTTTGTCAGGCCGACCCGGACTTTCACGTTGAAAGTGTTCCCGTCCGAAAAAACGCCTTTTGAATCCGAATCCGTCCACTGGTAACTGCCGCTCCCGGCTGTCGCGCTCACGTCAAGGGCCCAAAGCGGAGAAACAAACGCAGCTGATATTACCGTCAATACTGATAAAAAAATGATTTTCTTCATTTTATTTTTATCGCCTCCGTCGGACAGACGCGCTCACAGCCGCGGCGCCTGTCGCATTTATTTTCATCTGTTACCTTGCACTTTCCGGTCTTCTCATCAATATACAATATGCGCATTGGGCACAGGTCCACGCACGCCCCGCAGCCCGTGCACGCGTTTTCTTCTATTATTACTATTTTATTCGCCATGTTAATTCCATATTTATCTGATCAGCGGCTGGATTCCGCCCATTGAATACAGTTGATATTCTTTCAATAACGCTTCGTATTTCGCCGGATTCATCCTGAATCCATTCTCCGACAGCAGACTATATAAATCCCTGATAACCCGATAATACATGGAGTCCTTGTTGTTTCTTAAATATGCTTCATAGCTTTCTTTTACCGCTGGCAGCAGCGTGCTTTTTGAAAAGTCCTTATTTTCGTCAAACAGCGGGCTGTTCGCGTTTCCCGATATGTACATGCACAGGTATTCGCTGATGAATACATTCGCGGCATCGACAATCCTTTTCTCCGGATACTTTTTGGCGTAGTTCTCCCATCTTATTATTCTTTTCCTGATCGAGTCCCACGGAATAATAACAGCCGCGCCTTCGGTATACCCTTCCTTTATCTCGTCCGCCCTGATATTTATATAATCTTTTTCAAAACCATTGATATATTTGAAGAAATGTTTTTTCTGATATTCCAAATCTAACATTAAGTACGGGTTTCCTTCCGTAACATAAACATCAATCCCGTTCCTTTCAAGGGTTTTCATGTATTCCCGCGTTTTCTCCTGCATTTCAGGGCTTTCATACAGTTTATCTTCTATTTTCCCGCCTTTTTCCAATATCTCGGAAGAAAGTTCATTCTCATCGTACAATCTATTCTGCTGGATATCCTTAATAGCGTCGGCAAGTTCAGACCATAATTTATAAGAGACATTCTGCGCGGTAGTATCCTTTATCACCTTGAACATATCCTTGTACTTATTCAATGCGATTGATATTGAATCAACGTTGTTCCTGTCCAAATCCAGAAGATTCTGTTTATATTCTTTCACAATATCAATTGTTGTCATTTCACCCGCCGCCGCCAATGATGACAACATGACAATCATTATTCCAAGCAGTAATTTATTCACCGAGCATATTCCTCCTGTTTCTTCGTTGCGCTTCCCGGGCTGTTTAAGTGTTCGCCGCCCTGTCGAGCCATTTCCTGTTTGCGAGAACGACCGACATCTCGCGGTGGCGGTCCGAAACCGTCCAGTATTTATTGAGCAAGTGCGCGATTCTTTTCGTGTCCAGCACGCTGAAACCGTGTTTCTGATAAAACATTATTGACCAGGCAGTGTCCCGCCATGTACCTACGAGAAACGGCTTGTCCGAAAGCGTTTTTATATATTCAAGCAGTTTCCCGCCGATTCCTTTGTTCCTGTGCGACGTCAGAACGTAAGCGTGCCTTATCAGAGTTACATCGTCAAATTCCTGCGTGCCCATAACACCGATGAGCTTCCCATTTCCCGCCGCAGCGGATCCTTGATCTTCGTAGCCGTAAAACACAACCTTCGCGTCAATATCTTTCCGCAGGTTCTCGGCCGACATGTACGGTTCGTGCCAACAGTCGTCAGGTATAACGCCCTTGTACGCCGAAGCAGCATCGTTGATGATGGCCAGTACAGCGTCAAAATCGGATGAATTACACTTTTGAATCATTTATGCGTCACCAGTATCACAACACTCTTTTGTGGGAGAATTATTTCTGCCGAACCATTTATAATGTCCTTTACGCCCCTATCCGCCATATCTTCTGTCTCTGTCGTTTGATATTCATTTATTTTCTTTCCTTTTAAACCCTTCAATAACATCTTTTTGTCTTTCGTTGTATAATTGGCAAGCAGTACAACCATTGATTTACCGCTGTCAAACGCCACCATATCTATATAGAACGCGTCATTCGCTCTCAAGTCCGGATCATCCGTCGTAAGATGTCTGACCGCGCAGCCCGGCGAAGCGTTATTAAAAAGTTTCTGGAAGATATAAAACAGCTTTGTTTTCTTTACATCTTCGCCCTTGCCTTCCACAAGCAGGGCATACTCGGTATTTTTAAAATCCCATCCAAGCCACCAAATGTAATAATTGTTCCGCACCAGGACGAGATCCCTGATTACATGGCGCATGGTATTAATGACCTTTTCGATCTCGCTCCCGCCGACTCCCACGCTCCATTCAGTCATCCACAGGTCTTTACCCGTATTGACGGCTGCGTTATTATATCTTTTGAATAACGAAGGGTCTTTTGTGCCTTCCTGCCATTGGTCATAAGTATGGTGAGCTATGGCCCCAATCGCCCTATTCAATTCCTTGTCATTTTTCAAATCAGGAAGATCGAAACCGCCTAATATCTCGGCGTTATCGTCTATTAACGCGCCCTCGGGGCCGAGAATCAGCACTTTATTTAGATTATTCGCATCCAGGGCTTTTCTCAGCTTTTTTGCCACTCTTTGGTACTGTTCCCTTGAATAGATGCAGCCCTGCCATTCAACCATCGACTTAAGTTCATTCTGGATTGAAACGCCTATCGGCAGAGTTACGCCTTTTACGCGTATATATTTCAACACCTCAACGATATACCTTACATAATCATCTTCTCTTTCAACTTTTAAATTATTTAATTCCTTGTTCGGCCCGTACGGCATCCATGTGTTGAATTTTCTAAACGGAAGCGGCGGCGTCCATGGAGAGAAGAAATACTGCCTTATGCCGTGATTTTGCGCGGGTTTTATGATTTTTTCTATCAGCGCCTCCAGTGAATTTATATTAAGCGAACCATCGTCCTTTGAAGCATCGTAAAAATCCGGCAGCAGGTCAAAACGCGCGACGGTAATCCCCAATTCATCATATATTAATGATTGTATTTTATCGTTCTTGATGAATTCGTCCGCTCTTTCCCAATAGCAGGTGTATGTAGGGAAGCATCCCCAACCCTTTATCGTCTGCTGGTTCTTTTTCTGCACCATTACCGTGCAATCAGGCATAGTATCGGCAAATAAACTGCGCGCCGATATCACTGACATAAGCGCAGACAACGCAAGAGCAATTGTTAGAATTTTATTTGCTTTCATATTTTTAGCAGTCAGTAAAATAGTGCTGCTATCCCTCAACGGAAATCTTTGTAAAATAACTTATACGCGGTTTCAGGCGTTCCCTTGAGGATATACAGCTTGCCTTTTGTCGTAACGCTTTCGCCGGGCTTGATCTCGCCGAAATACGGGAACAGGTGCAGGCAGACACGCTCGTCGCCTGCGTTGCAGGATGCCCATACCGCGTCTTCAAACGCAAGAGCTACAACGCTTTTGCCGTCGTTGCTTTCCAGCGCGAGGAGCGGGATATCAAATGTTTTCGAGGAATACTTCCACCAACTCGGGCCCCAATTGAACGGCTTTTCATTTTCCGCCAGAAGCGCGGGATGTATTTCGTTCAACCCGAACTCGGTTTCACTCATGGCGAATTTCCGGCCTTTTGACCAGAGATATATCCTTTTTAGCATTTCAGTGTACGGTTGGCCCGGAATAAATGAATTCATCCTGGTCGTTTGAAGGCACACGTGAATATTAGGATTGTTCATTACAGCGTTTGACATGTTTTTCAGCGTGTACTCCAGCAAAATATCGTTTTTTTCAACCTTTGACGAGAACTTTAATTCTATTCCCTGCTTATAAAACCATTCGTACGAGAATTTATTGCCGTTGACCTGCCATTTCCTTCCGCCGTTTTCCGGTTTCCCGTCAAGTTTAATGAGAAAAAGCCCGAAATCACTATTTCCGTCAACAATCCCTTCGCAGGTTCCGAATAATATTACATCATCCGGTAAATCCGGGCTTTTCACGTACAGCCCGGCAATGTTACTGTCCGGAACGACGCTTACTTCAAGCCCCGCGGCTCCGGCGTATATCGCGGAAACAATGAATACAAACATAGGGCCGATAATTAAGATATTCTTTTTTGCTTTCATTTGTCATTATGCCATCCGCCACTGCGGTAGTGGCGGGAGGCGTCGGTCATTTCACTTCAATTTCGTACCAGAGCGTCTTATACTTGTCTGAAATCACAATTTTGGATTTGTCATTTTCTTTTTGTACCGGCACTTCCTGTTTCCTTTTTCCGGTATTGTCCAGCGCGTAAACCTTTACGCTCTCTTTTTTGTAGGGTAATACTATTTCAGCGCTTATACCCTCCGCTATCACGGGAGAACGGCCCCAGTCGGCGCCCAGCGTGACAAGCGCGTCTTCCGGAGGCGGAAAATCAACCGGTATGTCAGGATACACTTTATATTTCATTCCTGAATTCATGACGGCGCCAGTCGCCGTCAACAGTATCTTCATCGGAGGTTTCTTAAAATCCTGCGTTTCAAACGCTGTCATCGTGAACGTGCACCAGTTCAACTTGTTGGCGCCCGGTTTGATACTTATCCCGTCCAAGTCAAACTTTTTTCCGGCTACGCGGCCGGCAATTATCTTACTCATCGGTGTGTCCACTTTGAATATCCCTGCTTTAGTGTCCCATTCTATCTCGCCGGTATCAGAACGGTAAATGCCGTCTACCGGTATTTCCGCCTGTTCCGCCTTCACCCAGCCTTTTTGGGCCTGCCCGCCCTCCGGAACAATGCATGTCTTATACAAAAACGATGTTTCCCTTCTCATTCCCTTGAACTCGGCATCCGTGACGATCCACGCGTACCTGTACCGTTTTATAATATCCATCTCGTCAGCGAAGCTCATGTCCACATATGCCGTCTTGCCTGAAGGCGAAATATCCCCTCTCCTGAAAAGGCACGCCGCGGCCAGAAAATTCATGAATTTTGAAGTGTGCTGTCCGAGACAAAAGTGCGACTTAATCCAATCATATGTCAGGTCCCCGTACGCAAATCCGTAGTATCCGTCCCAGTCCTGAAAGGCGGAATAACTGCCGAGCAGCAGATATGCCTCTGCCGCGTAGACGTTCGGCGCGGGATGGTCGTACTCGGAAACGGTGAATGGCTTCCCGTACACCCTTTTTACTGCGACCTCACTGACCGGCTGGCCCAACGGTTCGTCTATCAGCGCGTTGTTTCCGACAAACCAGTCGGTCCGGCTCCAGGCCTGATTAGGAAAACCCGGGTGCATCCAGTAAGCATGCGTGTCTATATAATCAAGTTCATTCATACTGTTGGGGGTGCTGCAGCCGACAACGGTCCCGCAAACCAGAAATTTTCCTTTTAATTCATCTTTCAGATATTTATACATCGTTCCCCAGTAATGTCTTTCTTCTTGAAAAAGGAAACTTAACCAATCATTGAGCGCGCGGGGCACGACTTTGTTGATATCGCTGAATCCTATCAGACCCACCATCATCCTATTCAGGCCGTCCGCGGCCGCAAAATCCGTATTTACACCCGGTTTGAGCGATACATCGGCAAACCAGTATGTTCCGGTCCCGGAGCACATATTAAAGAAACTTAACCTCGCGTCGGAATCAGACTTTACCGGAGCAACGATATATTCGTACTTTCCCCATTCCTTTGTCAGCTTGATGTCCTGCGTGAACCCCATTCCTTCCCACGGTTCGTACGCCTGGTTTACCGTGACCGTTATTGTTTTATTCCTATCCGCTTTTGCCCGGAACGACAGCGTATAAAAAGCGTCTTTTTTCAGTTCAAGGCTCCGCTGATTGAACTGTATATGCCAGTTGTACGCCCCTGTCTTAACCACCTCTATCTTTGAGGCGTTTTTGACGCCGGGGCCGTCTTTTTCTACGGTATTCACTATCCTGGCCCCCTCGTGCTGTTCTACGTACCAATTTTCCGTTCCCTTTGAGAAATCGCCGTTCGCGAGCAGCTCTTTCCCCGGGGGGTCGTTAATAGACCATGTTTTTTTTAAATTCTCGGCGGTTTTATACTTCTTTAAAAGATATTCATTCCATTCTTTTTTCATATCCGCCGAGAAATCTTCCGTCAGTTTATCATAGTAACCGCGGAGCCATGATATTATGACCCCGTTCTCGTTGTTTATCTCCACAAAAGCGATTGCGGGGTCTTCAATATACGACAATCCCGTGTATGGGTTTACTCTGTCCAGAAGGTTCTTCGCGTATTCCTTCTGCAGTTCTATCATCCTTTTATCAATACAGGCTATTGAACCCTGTTCTTTCCAATCAATATTTTTAATGGATTCCGGGAGCCCGTCCGAGGGCATGAAATTCCTTCCGCAGAGAAGATTTACATTGGAGTATATGCCGTTTTCCTTGAGTTTAGCGACGAAACAATCGAAAGTATCAAGCATATCCTTTCGCAGATGCCTTGTGTCCCCGAAACGACCGTCAAAAATAAACCATTCCATTAAATGGAACCTTACGACATTTACGCCGTATTTTGCCAGATGTTTCGCGGTCTTCTCCGCGTTTTCCTTCGTGGGAAGTTCCGTCATGTCAACACCTACGAATTTTATTCTCTTTCCGCCGGCGTAAAAATGCCCGTCGGGCCCGGCCGTGACACGCCCGTGTTTACCCGCGGGCTTGTGGTTAAGCACGCTTAAGTCAAAAAATACCGGCTCGCTGTCGTCCATTGGCAAGGGGAACGCAAACATATCCTTTGGAGGCGCGTTTCTCGCCAATTCGTTCTTAAACTCTTTGTCATTGAGAAACCTGCATTCATAGATTGAAAACCCCCATCCTGTCGCCCTTTTAATAAGTTCCAATTTACAGTACCTGAATTTCAACGCTTTCCCGAAATTTACTGTCTCCTCCCCTCCCGGAGCGTTTTTTATATCCTTAACTTCTTTCCAATTAACCTTGTTGTCCGAAACCAGTATTTTATATTCTTTCGCGAACGCGTCTTCCCAGAGAACGATCAGCCCTGCCGCGCTCTGTCGCTTCCCCAGGTCAAACATGATCCACTGGTTATCGGCGAACTCGCTGGACCAGCGGGTGCCCTTATCCGTGTCCGCCGCATACGACGCCTGGAATTCGGGCGCCTGCTCCGACGACGCCGTTACGGTTACAGCCGCATTCGAAACCGCAGTTGCGAGCGCGGATAATACTATTAATATTGCTAATGTTTTATGTGGTCTCATCATATTAGGGTCCAGGGGCCAGGGTCAAGGGTCCAGGAACAACAACATCCTGCCATCCGCCACTTACGATGTGGCGGGAGGCCTAATTTAACTCTATCCCCTATCGCTATTTCTACTCATTTTTCGTATTCCAAAGTTTTTCAAACGATTCTCGTAATTCAACTAATTGTTTTTCATCTTTAATCCTATGAACGCTTGAAGTTTTCTTTCCTAAATCTTTTAATGAATGTCCAAAATGATAAACAATATCTTTATCAACAAATAGATATCTATCATGAATATCTAACAACTTCTTCGATAAGATCTTGATACTTGCATTTTTATATTGGTTTTTATATGCCTCAAATACTGCTTTTACATTAGATTTGATATCGGATGTAGTTATTATACGTAATGAAATATTATTGTTAGTATCTTCGAGAATATCAAATATATTTGATCCCAAATATCCATCAATAATAGAAAGAGATTTATTTGCCGAAGAAAATATTTCCCTTAGAAGTCTATTCGCTTTAAACATTTCGCCCGAATTAATCAGAATTTGATCTTTATCATTTTCGAAACTACTAACTTTAATGATTGGTTGTTGCTCCCACTTTTCTTGCTCCGATGATTTAATATTGTAGAGCTCTAATCCTAAATCAGTATATTTCACTAACCTTGCATCCGGAGAAAGACTTAATACTTTTTTTGCAATCAAATTCTTTATCGTTGTATCAGAACCATCCGAATACCTAGAATAATTACGTGAATTACGTTTGAGATCAGTAATAGTATGTGTTTTATTAAATACTGTTGGTTTAAGAAAATAATTTAGAAAATTATATTCTGAACTAGTTAAATGATCTGTCTTATTCATTCCCCCTCCTTTGGTTTTACGATACGCACGGCTTTATGCACGGCCTTAGACCCGTGCGCAAAGCGTGCGTATTTGCGTGCATATTTATTGCTTGATAAATCAATGCGTTATTGAAATACGCACGGCCCCGTGCGTATTTTGCGCACGCGATATGCACGGCCTACTGCTGACCTTTTCCATCTGCAAGGCAGCCAATACCGATCCCGCATCGGTAACGGCTTTGGTTCCGGGACTAAAGTCCCGGCTACTTATTCCCTGACCGGCTGCGCCACCTACGAGGAGTCCATCCGGCCACCTCGCAGGTGTCTTTTTGTCTTTCCTAGTCACTAGTCCCTACAGAGAGTCTCCGCCACTTCGGAAGTGAAATAAAGGGGGTTACATGCCTTTCACCCCTTACCCCTCTCTATGACTGAATAATGCGAAGGAGTATAACCAACTGTGAGATTGCTTCGTCCGTCGCGGCGGACTCGCAATGACAAGCTGTTTGGTCTTCCCTGGACCCTGCCTCACTCTGTCATCTGTTTAAGCATTACTATTGCCTTTTCGTTGCCGGGTTCTATCTTTAGCACTATTTTTAACTGGTCCACTGCATCTTTCAGCTGGCCGTTGTAGTAATACGCGGTGGCAAGGTTAAGGCGGCTGTCTATCTGGTCCGGTTTTATTTTCAGCGAGCGCACCCAGTACTCAATCGCTTTGGGGCGGTTGCCGGTCAGGAAGTAGATGTTGCCTATGTTATTGAGCGGTCCGAAGGAATTAGGGTCCAGCCGCGCGGCTTTTTCCATGTTTTCTATCGCTTTCGCCCAGTTCTTTTCTTTCGCGTAAACCCAGCCCAGTTTTTCAAAGACCAGCGACTGGTCCGGGAATTTCTGCGCCATTGCCTCAAGGTCGGCCAGGGTCTTTTGCGCTTCAAGGACTTTCTCGTCGAAGAAATCGGGCGTCGCGGCGACCCTGCTCTGGGCGATATACGGCTGAAAGACTTTCGGGAATACGAGCCCGGAAACAACCAGTACCGCAACGCACCCGGCTATCTTTATGTTTGCGCTGAGATTTTCCCTTGAGAAGACGCGCGAACCGAAGACCTCCAGCATGCCCATCACGATGAACAGATAAACCGCCGATATTATGAACCGCATGTCCACCGAAAATATGTTCTGCGTGAGTACCCCCGCGGCCGAAGCGATGAGCCCGGCTATCAAAAACCTTTTCGGGCCGGTTTCATTCCTGTGAATCCTGAAAGCGTTGACGAAAAACGATATTATCAGCCACAAGAACACGCCGAAGCCGATAATACCGGTTTCGCTCAGATACTGGACGTACTCGTTGTGGGCGTCGTTGACTATGAAAATGCCCTGCGGCCACACGGCTTTCAGCTGGTCTGAAGCGAACTGCGGGAAGTATATGTGGAACGTCCCCGGGCCCGTGCCTGTCCACGGGTAATGCGACCACATTGCCAGCGTGTCCCGCCAGATGAGCAGGTGTTCCTGCTGGCGGAACCAGATGTTCCTGGTCGCGATGCCTATGATGATGCCGAGGAGCGCCAGCGCCCCGAGCATAATAAGGCGCGTTTTGGCGTTCTTGACCGCAAGGAATATCATCGCGAGCATCGAAACGCCGAAAGCTATCAGCGCGGCGCGGGTTTCGGTGTAGTAGAGCGCTATGATACCGCAAAAAATAGCCGCCGCGATGAAAATCTTCGCCTGGAATTTCCTGACATATAGAATAAGCCCGATGGCTATGGGCAAAAGAACCACAATGCAGGCCGCGAAAAATATGGGGTTGCCGGAGGTGGACATCACGCGGTCCATTTTCGGAACCGCAACCATCCATATGCCGCCGGAATGCTGCAGCATTCCGTACAATATGGAAAGGAAGGTTCCCGCTAGCCAAGAGCCCGCTACAGCCAGAAACTGTTTTTCGGAACGTATGACGTTAGCCGCGACAAAATACGCGCTAAGCGAGAGCATGCTTCGTTTCAGCTCGTTTAGCGCCACTATCTTATCCGGCGAAAGAAAGTAAAACAGCGCGGTCACCGCGCCGTACGCCAGCACCGGCGCCGTAAGAAGCGAAACCTTGACGCGGAGCTTTCCGTAGGCGAAACTGATGAAAAGCCAGATGAAAAGAAGGCCGTAAAGGCCCGTTTCAAGAAGCAGGAGTTTCGGCCGCGTGAGTTTTACGTCGGGAAACAGCGGCGCGAAGAAGAGCACGAGCGAAAGCAGAATAACCGGAACAAGCTCCTGCCAGTTGATATTAGGCGGTTGAGTTTCTTTATTGAAACGTTTTTGAGTTTTATTCATCATTTTCGAATGGCCAAATGGCTATATTGCTTAATGGCTAACGTCTTTCAGCAATTTAACCATTTAACAATTTGGCAATTTATTTTCCCTGCGTTCTTGTCACAAGTATCTCCGCGGGCTCGCTGTATCCTATGTTTCCCCAGATATCGGAAACAGCGACGCGGATTTGATTCTTCCCTTCCGGCATCTTGTCGCCGATGAGCGTCAGTACGTACGGCGCTGAATATATTGTCCTTCCGTTCCTTTCCCATTTCTTCCCGTCGATAGTCATCTCCAGCCAAGCTTTTTCAATACCTTCGCCCGATACATCCGCTATGAAGGTTTTATTTGAAGTTTTATCGCGCCCCTCTTTTATCGCCGAAATACTGACCGCAATCTCCTGTTCGGTTCCTATCGGGACGAGTTTCATCGCGATGGCCGGTTCAAAGATAGTGATCGGCGTTTTGAGCGCTTCAACAGAGGTAAGCGGGGGGTAGCCCTTGATATCGTTCGTTATCCATGAGTTGGCTTTTTTGCTTCCCCACCCGGCCGCCAGTATCGGCGAGCTGGCCACAGAAACGAAGAATTCAGTCGGCGACCAGACCGCGACGTAATTCGGCCCGCTCATGTTCACCTTTTCAAGCGGGACCTCCGCCCAGAACCAGCGCGACTCGCCCACGCCTTCAATCGCGTTTTCGGGATCGGATTCAAGAGAGATATCCTCAGAGGCCGCGAGAAAATACTGCTGGTTGGATTTCCATGCCGGGGTTGATGAAAGCGCGCCGTAGACGACGCCGGGTATCGCCTCTTTTTCCCACGAGGGCTTTCCGGTTACGCGGCGCGTTTTCATGCGGCCGAGTTTCACTCCTATGTAGGCCTTGCGGTATTCCCCATCGGGAGGCTGCGGGATCTCTTCCATCCAGCATGCGTTGTAGCCGACATACCAGTTGCCGTCCCACCCGCCGTTGGCGAAAAGCGTGTAGTCGTTGATATTGGAAAGTTCCGAAATATAGACGGGCAGCGGGCGGCGGTAATACTGCGCCGGTTCCGAACCCGCTACGGGTTGTTCCTGCGTCTCCGGCTGGATTCTTTCGAGACCCTGGATGTCTATCGTACCCCCCTCAGCAAACACCGCCGAGACCAAGATAGATAGTAATAGTGCTTGAATTATCAATGTGTTTTTAAACATATCTCCTCCAAAATCGTATCTCGTATCTCGTCGTTCGTATCTCGCCTTTGTGTTGTTGCCTTTCCGAGATACTAGATACGAGATACCAGATACTGTCGTAATTATTTCTTCTTCCCTCTCAGCGCGGCAACTATCCTTTCGAGTTCCTTGAGCGAGAAATAATGTATCTCTATTTTCCCCTTACTGGGCCTGCCGGAGATCTTAACTTTTGTTCCGAAACGCCGCTGAAGGTCTTCGCCAAGGCTTATCAGCTCGGCATCCTGCTTTCTTACCTTCTTCTTTGAGCCCGAAAGCACTGATTTCCAGTCGGAAACTATCTTCTCCACTTCCCTGACGGTAAGTTTTTCCTTTATTATCTTTTCAGCCAGTGATTTTACTTTCCCCTCGTCAGTTATTCCCGCCAGTATCCTTCCGTGCCCGGAAGAAATAAGCCCTTCCGCTATGGCGTCCTGAATATCCTGGGGCAGATGCAGCAGGCGCATTGAGTTCGCCACGACCGAGCGGTCCTTGCCCAGCGCTTCCGCAAGCTCTTCCTGCGTGGCGTGGAAATCCTTGCTAAGGCGCGAGTAGGCGCGGGCCTCTTCAATGGGGTTCAGGTCCTCGCGCTGAAGGTTTTCAATAAGCGATAATTGGAACCTCTGTTTTTCATCGGCCTGCCTGACTATCACCGGAACTTCCTTAATACCCGCCATCTTGCTCGCGCGCAGGCGCCGCTCGCCGGCGATAAGCTCGTACTCGCCGGGTACTACGGAGGTTGTCACTAACAACGGCTGGGCGAGGCCGTGGCGCTTGATAGATTCCGAAAGTTCCTTTAATTTCTTTTCGTTGAATTCAACGCGCGCCTGGTAACGGTTCGGCTTGATCTGGCTGACCGGCACGCTGGTTACGGCTTCTCCCACGGCAGTTGCCGGTGGCGTCGACGAAACCGACAGCAGCGATTCCAGTCCTCTTCCGAGTGCTTTGTGCATGTTATTAAACCTCCGGTTTAGTATCGAGTTATTGTGTATCGGGTATTGTGTTATTGAAGTGCCTTGCCTTATGTTTTACTCAATACACAATACACGTTACCCAGTACGTTGTCATGTTTTCTGTTTATCCATTAATTCGGCGGCGAATGACAGGTAGGCCGACGCGCCCCGCGAGGATCTATCATAAGTAATGATAGGTTTCCCGAAACCCGGCGCTTCGGCAAGGCGTACTGTGCGTGGAATCAACGAGGTATATACTTTGTCGCCGAAATGTTTTTTAACTTCCTCTATTACCTGGTCGGAAAGGTTTACGCGACTGTCGTACATCGTCAGAAGCACGCCTTCCAGAGTCAGTTCCCTGTTTATATTTTGCCTTATTAAATCAATGGTTTTTAGCAATTGTCCAAGCCCCTCAAGCGCGTAGTATTCGCACTGGAGAGGTATCAGCACGGAATTGGCGGCGGCCAGAGAGTTAAGCGTCAAAAGACCAAGAGAGGGCGGGCAATCTATGATAACGTACTTGTAAACCTTCTGAAGCCCGGCCAGGGCGCTCTTCAACCGCATGTCGCGCTCGGGCAAATTGACAAGTTCAATCTCGGCGCCGATAAGATCTATGTGCGACGGCACGAGGTCCAGCCAGTCAATTTCCGTCGGAAGAAGCGTTTCTTCAAGCTTCGCGTGGTCAATAAGGACATGATAAATGTGTTTTTCAACTGTTTTTTTGTCAATTCCGAGGCCGCTTGTCGCGTTTCCCTGAGGGTCCATATCTATCAGGAGGGTTTCCTGCCCGAGGTGGGCCAGACATGCCGCGAGGTTTACTGCCGTTGTGGTCTTGCCTACTCCGCCTTTTTGGTTTGCAATCGCAATGGTTTTCATTAATTTCCTGTTATTCAAATAATCTCAATTTACCCGCTCATTATATAATAAAGCTGCCGTTTGGTCAAGAGATATTAAGTCTAATTGCTAAATTGATATATTGTTAAATGGCTAACGTCTTACGGCAATATAACCATTTAGCAATTTAGCCATTGCCCCTATTTTGTTTCACGTGAAACAATTGAGGCCGGGAGAAGGTAAACGGGAAAAGGGAGATGGAAAAGCACTATTGAATCCTTCTACCATCTCACTTCTTACGTCTACCTGCCTTTCAGTTTCCGGGATTATTGGAATCGCGGTTTCAAAAAGACCATGAAGAGAAAGAGGGGAAAAGGAAGGGGAAAGGGGGGAAGACGGAAGATGGAAGAAGGAAGAAAGAAGACCGTGGTTTGGAGAAAAGGCGATAGCAGCGATTCAAGGGAAGGGTGGGGAATCCAGGGATGAGGGAGACATTGATATATGGTTAAATGGTTGAAAACCGTTAGCAATTTAGCAATAAAGCCATTTAGCGATTTGCCGTAGGTACCATTGTTTCACGTGAAACAATGGTAAATTAAAGTGGTCGGGTTTGTCAAGGCCAGTCTTTGACTTTTCTTAAGGTGTAAACCTCTTTTTGAAAGAACCGCCGTTTCTATGCAACGTTTGCTGCGGCTAACGCATCGCACTTCCCGGAATATACATGCCACGGCGTATT